>NZ_JBEZZN010000015.1:0-142547 GCF_040639195.1 Micromonospora sp. NPDC023956 | reverse complement strand
TGGCTCTGCCAGCAGGCCCGGCGCTACCAGCCGTGCAGCGGCAGCATCCAGCTCGTCGACAGCCTCGGCATCAAGATACGGGCCGGCTCAGCTCCGTTCCCCGGTCACAGCCCGGCGCACTGGCCGGAGCGGGGACCGCTGACCGTGTTGGCCACCCCGTCGTGCACCGGCGCGGGCTGGTTGCCGACGCACCGCAGCGGCCCCTCGATGCGGTTGCCGGAGACCAGCACCGGAGTGGTTCCGGTGCGGTTGTCGACCAGGCTTACCGGGCCGGTCACCCGCGTGCCGCTGATCGCGACGCGACCGGTGCCGGCGGTGACCGAGACCGGTCCGTCGATCCGACTGCCGGACAGCTCCACCACCCGGGCCCCGGTGGCGCTCACCGGACCCGAGACGGCGGCGTCGAGCGCGATGAGCCCGCCCCCGGCGCCGACGGTCACCGGGCCGAAGACCGTGGCGCCCGGTGCGAGGCAGGTCACCGTCGTTCCGGTGCGCAGCGGACCCCGGTACTCGCCCCTGATCACCCGGTCGCAGGTCTGGTCGGTGACCTCCATCGTCACCGGGACCGTCACCAGAGGCGTCGTCGCGTCGTCGCTGGTCACACAGAGCTGGGCGCGGTACGTGCCGGCGGCCAGTCCGGTGCTGTCCAGCGACACCGTCACCTCGGTGCTGCGTCCGGCCCCGGTGCCGGCCGAGGCCCGGTCGACCGACAGCCACGGCACCTCGTCCGGGGTCACGCACGGTTGCAGGTCGGGCAGTCGGACGTGGGTGACGAACCGGGCCGCGCCCTTGTCGTTCTCGACCTCGACCAGCCGGCCGTTCCGGTCGATCTCGTGCACGCCGCGGGAGCTGGTGACCAGGATGTTGCCGTTGCCGAGCGGGTGGACGCCCTGGTAGCCGGTGCCGCCGGGCGGCGTGTAGACGCCGATCAGCTTGCCGTCGCGGTCCATCTCCCACACCCCGGGCGTGGAGCCGCTGCCCCAACTCGCCACCAGCACGTTGCCGTTGGCCTGCTCGACCATCTGGCCGGGCCAGCTGAGCCCCGCGAAGAAGCGGGGGTTGGCGCGCCCGCCGTCCCGGCTGAAGCTGTGGATGGCGTCGCTGTCGCTGCCGGAGACGAGCACGTCGTCGGCGCGGAAGGTGATCCCCCACGGGCTCTTGAGCCCGTCCGCCCCGGGCGCGATGAACGTGCCCAGGTACGTGCCGTCGGCGTCGAACTCCACCACCGAGTGAGCGTTGCTCTGGCCGGCGACCGTCACCAGGACGGTGCCACGCGGGGAGAGGGCGATCCCCCGGGTGTTGGCCATGACCGTCGGGTCGTCCCCGCCCCCGGCCGGGGCGAACACCCGGTGGAAGCTGCCGTCGAGGCCGTGCTCGGTGACCACCGACTGCACCTGGTCGGACATGAGGAACCCGGTGCCGTCCGGCTTGGCGACGATCTGGAACGGCGTGTACAGGCTGGTCGACGGGTCCCACGGGACGTGCCGGACGAACTGCGGGTCGATCAGCTTGCCGGAGTGCGGGTCGAAGGCCATCACCCCACGGGTGGCGCTGCCCGAGTTGGGGATCAGCAGGACCCCGTCGCGCAGGAGCCGGACCCGCTGCTCGTCCGGACCGGCGTCCGGGTCGTCGAGCCGCCAGTCGAGGACGCCGTGCCCGGCGTTGCGTACCGCGAACGACCGCGTGGTGACCAGCCCGGCCGGCTGCCGCGAGGTCAGCGAACGGGGTGCCACCTCGATCTCGGGCACCGGCACGACCGACAGTTCCAGGGCGATCGGCACGGACGGGCGCTTCGGGTCGTTGCTGGCCAGGCAGAGGTCGGCGCGGAAGTCACCGCCGTCGTCCAGGCCCGTCGAGTCAACGGTGACCTCGATCTGCTGGTTGCCGAACGGCGCCAAGGTGCCCTGGGCCGGTGTCACCCTGACCCAGGAGGGCCAGTCGCAGCCGGTGCCGTCGCCGGTGGCCCGCCAGGTGAGCGTGTCGCCGCCGGCGTTGCCGACGGTGACCGTGTGCCGCTCGCTCTGTGCCACGTCCAGGCTGCTGCGCAGCGTGGTCGGGTCCACGGTGAGTTCCGGCGCGGCGGGTCGGACGGCGACCGGGAAGTGCGCGTCGGCGACCTCCGGTCCGCCCGCGCCGTGGGTGGCGTCGGTGGTCAGTTCGACCGCGCCGAAGAGCCAGTCGCCGCGCGGCGTCCCGGTGACGTCCACGGTGACCGTCAGTTCCTGCCGGGCACCGACGGCCAGGGTGAACCGGGCCGGTGCGACCGACACCCGCGCACCCGCCGCGGCCCGCGCCGTCACCTGGTAGGCGGCGGCCACCGTGGCCACGCTGGAGACCGTACGGGTGAAGGTGCAGACCTTCAGGCAGTGGTGCTCCACCACGGCCGGCAGGTTCAGCGTCTGCGGCTCACCGCCCGCCTCGGGGTCGGCCGCCGCGAAGTTCTCGGCGGTCTCGTCGAGCACCACACCCGTCCGGGCGGCCCGGCCGAGGTTGATCCGGCCGGAGCCCACGTCGAACGGGTCGGCCGGCGTCACGCCGTCCTCCTTGACCACGCCGTCCCGGTCGGCGGTGACGGCCAGCGCGGAGCGGATCCGGGTCGGTGACCAGTCCGGGTGCAGCGCGGCCAGCAGCGCGCCGGCGCCGGCCACGTGCGGGGACGCCATGGAGGTGCCCTGCATGAAGGCGTACCGGGCCGGGTTGCCGGCCGTACCGACGGTGGCGGCGAGGATGTTGCGGCCCGGGGCGGCCACGGTGGGCGCGAGCATGTCGAACCGGCTCGGCCCCCGGGAGCTGAAGTCGGTCACCACGTCGGTCCACGCCCCGTTGCGCAGCACCTCGCTGCCGGCACCCACCCGTACGCTGACCGGGCCGGAGGCGGCGGCCAGGTGGTCACGCAGGCGCTTGCCGTCGGCGAGACTCACCATGACGGCGGGCAGTGGGCTGCCGGTCAGCGCGCCCATGGTGATCGGCGGGCCGCCGTACTGGGTGTGCACGACCACACCGGTGGCACCGGCGGTGGCCGCGTTGCGGACCTTGACGGAGAAGTCGCAGCCGCCCCGGGGGATCAGCGCCACCCGACCCCGGAACACGTCCGGCGGGAACGCCGCGCAGCCCTGTTCGTTGTCCGGGTCGGCGGTGCCCGAGTACCGGATCTCACCCTCGATGGGCGGGGCGGGGGAGCCCTCGCCGAGCACCGCCGCGACACCGGTGAGCGCCGGCGGGACCGGAGCCGGCCCGGTCACGTCCAGCCGGTGCGCGACGATCCGTTCGTGGCTGACCGCGGCGACGGAGACGTTCCACGGCGCGGTCTTGGCCACCGTCCGTTCGGCCGGTCCGTTGTTGCCGGCGGACGCGGCGACGAAGATCCCCGCCTGGTACGCCTCGAGGAACGCCTGGTCGACGAGGTCGTTCCACGGATCGTCCCGACCGGAGATGGAGTAGTTCAGCACGTCCACGTCGTCGGTGATCGCCTGGTCCACCGCCGCGATCGTGGCCGACGAGAAGCAGGACGTCTGGAGGCACACCTTGTAGGAGATGATGTTGGCGCGGGGGGCGACGCCGGAGACGGTCAGCTCGTGGGTGTCCGATCCCACCGTGATCCGGGCCCGGTGCCGGTTGCCGGCGGCGGTCGAGGCGGTGTGGCTGCCGTGACCGTTGTCGTCCTTGGCGTCGGTGCCGGTCATCGCCCAGGCGCCGATGAGCTTGTCGTTGCAGATCGGGTCGGGGCGCGGGCCGGTCGGGTCACAGACGCCGACGTAGCGGCCCGCACCGCGTGGGTTGGTGTGCCGGTATCCGTCACCGTCGACCGCCGCGAACGACGGATGCCCGGGGTTCACGCCCGAGTCGAGGATGCCGACGACGACGCCCTCACCACGGGTCGCCACCTGCTCCGGTGTCCGCCCCTCCCAGACCGCGTCCGACCGGATCAGCGCGTTGCTGGTGTCCGTCTCCAGGGTCAGGGTCGCGTCGGGGACGACCGCTGCCACGCCGGGCAGGTCGGACAGGTGCCGGGCCTCGTCCGCGTCGACCGCGACGGCCAGGCCGTTGACCACGTTCCGGTAGCGGTGGGCGATCCGTACCGGGCGGCCCAGGGTGGTCTCGATCTCGTCCACCAGCGCGTCCTGGCGCTGCGCCAGGTCCCGGACGTAGGAGGTGCTCGCTGCGGACCGGGCGTCGAACCTGCCGGCGGGGGCGGCGGCGGACCGGGCGGCCACCAGCGACGGCTGGTCCAGTCTCACCAGCCACAGCCCGCTCGCGGGCTGCCGCTGGTCGGGTTTCGGCTGCTCCGGGGTTTCCTGGCCGCCCGGCAGCGGTGCCCGGGTGGGCGCGGCCGTGGCGGGCACGGTGGTGCCGGCGAGCAGCAGGGTGCCCGCGGCGATCACCGCGGTCAGGCGGGAGGGGGTCGTCAGGGTTCGTCTTCTTCGAAAGCGGGGCTGTGCCACCGTGCGCTCCTCAGTCACCGTGCGGCGCGATCGATCGATGGGTCGCTGTCTGCTCAGACCCGGGGAGAGCTCGGGCGGCTCGGCGCGATCGTGTGCCAACTTAGGTGATCATCGAGACGGCGGCAACGACCTGTGTGCATACCTGGATGGACGGGCCGGCCCCGTCGGCCGACGGGGACACCGTTCGGCGGGGCGGGACCGCGTCGTCCGGGCGGCGGTGGCGGGCCGTTCCGACGACGAGCGGTGTGCCGGTGGCGGCCCCTGCGGTCCACGGGGCCACCGCCGGCGGTCGTCGCAGCCGGACCGCTGTCAGTCCAGGGTGGAGACCCCGCCGGTCGTCGGCGTGGAGACCCGGCCGTTCTCCTTGGTACGGACGTAGAAGCGGTAGAAGGTGTTCGACACGAGTCCGGTCACCGTGTGGCTGTACCGGCCGGTGCCCGCGCCGGGGCCGACGTGCACGGTGCGGGACTCGGGGGTGAGCACCCAGTGCCCGTTGTCGTTCATCCGCCGGGCCATCCAGTCGTAGGTGATCGAGTAGCCCTCCTCGGCGGTGGAGAGGTCGGTGAAGCCCACGACGATCGCGTCCTGACTGTTGACGACGACGGGCGTCAGGCTCAGGTCGGCCGGCGGGGTCGGCTCCACCGTGTACGTCAGGTAGTTCAGGATGCTCGAGTACGGCGCCTCCGGCTGGGTCCCGTCGGGCACGTTGACCAGGGTGATCATCACCTGGTGGGTGCCGACGGTCGAGGGCGCGGGCACGGTGATGTCGAAGCCGACGTTGGCGCCCTGTCCGGCGTGCCACGACCCGGCGGGGTACCCGCCGACGAACGGCCCGTCCACGTTCACCCAGATGGTGACCGGTCCGCCGTTGACGTCCCGGGCCCAGCCCCGGACGTGGAAGGCGCCGTTGGCGAAGCCGTACGACTCGACCCGCCCGGTGGGCGACTTGTCGCTGCCCTCCGGCGGCGGCGGGTCCTCGATCGGGTTGCAGATCGGCGGCGGCACGGGGACGTCGCAGTTCGGAGCGGCGGTGGCGGGCGCGGCGACGGCGACGGCAGCCGCCACCACCGCCCCGGCGAGGAGCGTGCGGAAACGTCTCATGTGCACAGCGAAGCGGCCCGCTCTGGGATCCGTCTGGGAAACCGTCCGGACCGTCGGCTACCCGACTCGTCGGACCCCAACCTTCCCGGCGGCCCTGGGCGTCTCCTGTGATCGACAGGGATCCGTCGGCACCGTTGGCCGCCGGCACCTGCGGGGGGAGGGGACGACGGTGGGACAGGTGACCGGTACGGAGACCGGGGTCGAGCTGCGGGTGCTCGGGCCGGTCCGGGCGACGCGTGCCGGCCGGCCGGTGGCGCTCGGCGGACGCCGGCAGCGGATGGTGCTGGCCGCGCTGCTCGTCGCCCGGGGCCGGATGCTGCCCCTGGAACGGCTGCGTGAGCTGGTGTGGGGCCAGGGTGACCGGGTCGCCGGTCGCGCGACGCTCTACGGGTACGTCGCCGGCCTGCGGCGCGCGCTGGAACCGGAGCATCCGCCCCGCCGGGGCGACGTGCTCGTCCGCGAGGGCACCGGTTACGCGATCCGCCTGCCACCGGGGCGGGTGGACGCGGACCGGTTCACCGCGCTGGTGGACCGGGCCGGGGCGCTGCTCGACCGGGGGTGGCCGGCCGAGGCGGCGGCCACCGTCGACGCCGGGCTGGCGCTCTGGCGGGGGCCCGCCTTCGCCGACCTCGGCGACGTGCCCTTCGTCCTGCCGGTGGTGGCCCGGCTGGAGGCGGCCCGGGTCACCGCGCTGGAGCTGCGGTTGACGGCCCTGCTCCAGACGGGACGCCACCCCGCCCTGCTCGGTGAGCTGGAGGCGCTGGTCGTCGAGGAGCCCCTGCGGGAGCGGGGGTGGGAGCTGCTGGCGACCGCGCTCTACCGGGCCGGCCGGCAGGGTGACGCGCTCGCCGTGCTCCGGCGGGCCCGTCGGACCCTGGCCGAGCAGCTCGGCGCGGACCCGGGGCCGGCCCTGCGGCGGATCGAGGCCGCGATCCTCCACCACGACGAGGCGCTCGGCCCGGCCCTCGCCGTCCCCGTCCCCACCGGGGCCGCCCGGGGCTGACCTCCGGCCGCCTCGCGAGCCCGTGTCGCATCTGTCGCGACCGATGGACGAACCGCGTACAGTGCCGGACGTCCGGCGACCGGTCCGGACGCCGGCCGAAACGGCCGCGACCGTACCGGACCGGACGGCCCCTCCGTCCGGTAGTGACCTTCGGAGCCCCAGGTGAACGACGACAGCGCACGTTCCGACGTACCGGCGACCGAACCGCACGGTGAGCTGGGCGCCCCGGTGATGACCGCCGTGGCCCGGACGAGCGTCTTCGGCCGGCGGTGGCGGGGCGCGGAACTCCACCTGTTCACCGGTGGGCTGCGGGTCACCGCACCCGACGGGTTCGACCGCGGGTACCGGTGGGACGCGGTCCGGGTACTCCAGAACCACACCCGGGTCAACGGCGGGCTGGTGGAGGCGGTCTACACCCTCGTCGACCGCGACGGTACGGCGCTGAGCCTCGGGCAGGGGCACCACGGCCTGCTCGGCCGCCACCTGCAACGCCTGGGCGTCACCTCGGTCACCCGGGGACCGGTCTTCGTCGACCCGATGCGGTGGGGCCCGGAGATCCAGCGCCGGGCGACCGCCGCCCAGCTGCCGGCCGCCCTGGCCCGGCTGGACGCGGGGGAAAGGCTGACCTTCGGTGACATCGCCGTGGACCGGCACACCGTGTCGGTGAAGGACAGGACGCGTCCCTGGGCCGACCTCGACGAGATCCGGCTGGTGCACGGGCAGGTCTTCTTCGAGGAGGGGGCGGGCCGTCCCGCGCTGCCGGCCGTCGTCAGCGCCGCCGTCCCCAACCTCTACCTGTTCCTCACCGTCGTCGAGCAGCTCCGCCGCTGAGCACCGGCGCCGGGCGACCGTAGCCGGCCGCCCGTCGCCGGACCGGGCGACGTCAGTGCCCCCTCGTGCCATCCGGCGTCGCCCGCCGGTGCCCCCTCGTGCCGACCGGCGTCGCCCGGAGAGGGCCGCCCGCCGGGGGTCAGTAAGCCGCGACCGGTTCGGGAGCCGAGGCTGCCTGCGGATCGCCGTCGGCGCCCTCCCGCGCCGCAATGCGCAGCGCCTCGACCAGCCGGCGGTAGAGGTCGTCGCCGGCCAGCAGCTCGGCGTGCGTGCCCTCGGCGCGGACCCGACCGTCCTCGAGCACCACGATCCGGTCGGCGTCGAGCACCGTGGAGAGCCGGTGTGCGATGGTCACCACCGCGCCGTCGGCCGCCCGTTGCCGGATGCACTCCTGCAACGCGGCTTCGGTCAGGCCGTCGACCTGTGCGGTGGCCTCGTCGAGCAGCAGCACGTCGGGGGTGCGCAGCATGGCGCGGGCGAGTGCGATGCGTTGCCGCTGCCCACCGGAGACCTCGGTCGAGGAGAGCGGGGTGTCCAGTCCCTCCGGCAGGGAGTCGACCTTCCCGTCCAGCCGGACGGCCCGCAGCACCGCCTTGATCTCCTCGTCCGTCGCGTCGGGATGGGTGAACCGGATGTTGTCCCGAATGGTCCCCGGCACCACCGGCGTCTCCTGCTCGACGTAGGCGAGCCGGGCCCGCACCTCGTCGTGGCGGTAGCCGGCGTACGGGTGGCCGTCGAGGAGGATCTCGCCCCGTTCCGGTTCGAGGAAGCGCAGGATCAGGGAGAAGAGGGTCGTCTTGCCCGCCCCGGACGGGCCCACGATGGCGGTGTGGCCGCGTCGCGGGACGACCAGGTCGACGTCCCGCACGGCCGGGGGCGCGTCCGGTCCGTACCGGGCGGTGACCCCCCGGAACACCAGCACCGGCTGGTCGGGGTCGGTGGCCGGAGGGTGGCTCGACGGGGTGCCGACGGGACCGGCCGGCTCGGTGGGGATGGTCTCGATCTCGCGGATCCGGCCGGCGGCGGCGATGCCGGCCTGCAACGCCGTGGTGTTCTGGGTCAGCTCGGTGATCGGCCCCATCAGCTGGAACACGTACAGCAGGAAGGCGATCAGGCTGGAGATCTCCAACAGGTCGCGTTGGGCCCGCCAGGCGCCCACGCCGAGGATCACGATCACCGCGAGTTGGATGCCGGTCCAGGAGACCGTCCAGACCGAGGCGGTGACCACCGCCGACCGGATGCTGTGCCGGGCGACCTGCCGGGCGTCCGCGACGAGACCGTCGGTGACCCGGGCCTCGGCCCGGCTGGCCTTGACCGTGCGGACCGCCCGCAGCGTCCCCTCCAACGCGCCGCCGAGCCGGCCCATGGACTCCTGCGCGGCGGCCTGCGCCGCGGCGATCCGGGGCATCAGCACGCCCATCACCGTCGCGACCATCAGCACCGCCACGATGGTGCAGCCCAGCAGGAACAGGTCGAGGACCCCCATCAGCACCAGCGTGCCGACCAGGGCGATGCCGGCGTTGACCAGCCCGACCACGCTGCCGGACGCCTCCCGGAGCAGTTGCGTGTCGGAGGTCGCCCGGGTGACCAGCTCGCCGGTGGTCCGGCGGTGCAACTCGCCGATCCGGGCCCGGAAGTAGTGCCGGACGACCGAGGTTCGCGCGTCGAGCACGACGTGTTCGGCGAGGGCGCCGAGCAGCCGCCACTGCCAGAGCCCGATCGCGGCACCGACGACGACGAGGCCGAACAGGACGCCGATCGGACCGGCCATCGAGGCGCCGGTGCCGAGGGTGTCCAGCACCCACTTGGTGACCATCGGGGTGGCCAGGCCGGCGGCGTTCGCGGCGAGCCCGAGCAGCAGCCCGAGCAGTAGTGTCCGCCGGTGCGGGAGGAGGAAGGAGATGAGCGTGCGCAGTCGGGGGAGCGCGCGGTCGGATGATTCCATACCCTGAATGGAACACGCTTGTTCCAGTTCGGTCAAACGGTATTCCGGAAAGGCATGTTGGTATCCTTGCCCCCGTGACAGACGCGCAGGTGTCCGGCAGTCGGGCCCGGACCCGTCAGGCCATCGTCGACGCGGCGATCGAGGTGCTGGGACGGCACCCGGCCGCGTCCCTCGGCGACATCGCCGCCGCCGCCGACGTGGGCCGGACGACCCTGCACCGCTACTTCGCCGAACGGGCGGACCTGCTGTCCGCGGTCGGGACCGAGGCGGCCGCCCGGCTGGCCCGTGCCACCGCCCAGGCGCGCCCGGCCGAGGGGACCGGCGCCTCGGCCGTACGCCGGCTCTGTCAGGAGTACTTCGACCTCGGTGACCTGCTGTCGCTCCTGTTCAGCGAGCCGGAACTCTGCGCCGTCCCCACCGCCGGCGAAGCGGAGGGGTGCGACCCGGAGTTCACCGCGCTGGTCGAGCGCGGTCACCGCGACGGCAGCATCGACCCGGAGCTGCCGGCCGGCTGGGTGCAGAGCATCATCTGGTCCCAGCTGTACGCCGGCTGGTCCTACCTCGCCGAGACCGGCGCCTCCCGGCACGAGGTGCTGCGCCTCGTGCTGCGGACCGTCGACGGGGCGATCGGGGCCCGGCCGACCTGACGGGCGCTCCGCCGGGAGGCGGCGGTCAGTACGGCGTCTCCCCGTCGTCCTCCAGCAGGGGCTGACGTGTGGTCCGGTGGGCGAGCAGCCGGAACGATCCGGTGAACGCGCCCTCCTCGGCCTCCATGAAGGTGACCATCTCCGCCTCCGCCGGATCGCTGCGGAAGCGGTCGAGGTACCGGGTCCGGATCGCGTCGCTGCCGGGCAGCGGCTCGGCCAGGGTGACCTCGAGCAGGCCGTTCCGGGTCAGGTGCCGGCGCCACCACTCGATCGAGTGCACCAGGTACCAGCCGCCGTCGAGCCACTCCTGGCGCAGGCCCGGCCGGAGGTCCTCGGCGGTGGAGATCTCCCGGCTCGTGCAGGCGTCGACGATGCCGAGCCGGCCGGCCGGGCGCAGGTGCCGCAGCAGCCCGGTGAGGAACCGCTGGTCGGTCCCGAAGTACCGGTAGGAGTCGAAGGCCACCGCCGCGTCGAAGAAGCCGTGCGGCAGCGGCAGCGCCCGGACGTCCGCGCGCAGTGGCTGGACCAGGTCGGCGCAGCCGAACTCCTCGATCCGCCGCTGGTTCGCGGAGGGGTCGACGCCGAAGTCGACCGCCCACACCCGGACGCCGAACTCCCGGGCCAGGAAGATCGAGCTGATGGCGTGGCCACAGCCGAGGTCCAGGACCCGCATGCCCGGACGGAACTCCATCACCTGAGTCAGTGACTCGACGAAGTGCAGCACGTTTTCACCCAGCGAGTGTTCCTCCGCCCAGTCCCGGTCGTAGGTGCCACAGCGGGGAAAGAGCTCGTTCGGCATGCGCCCGAACGTAACACCGAAGACGTTCCCCCTTCTGTCTCCACAACGACAGCAGACAGTGCACGTCGGACCGTACGGCTCGCGGATCGCGCCGGCCCCACGGTGTCCACCTGCACCGGTTCCGCCGGACGTCCGTCCGGTTTGGACGGTAGGTCATGCTGCCCGGAACCATCGGTTCCCGATCGACCGGCGGGCCGGGGGCCGCGGCGGTCCCGAGCCGCCGGGTTCGGCCGGGGGGTGGATGCCGGCCGACGGTGGTGACCGGTGATTTTGCCGATGCGGGCCGGTCAATCCTGCCCCAAGACTGACAGATGTCGATTTACCCGCTACCGGCAGGGAGAACCCGACGTGCGATCACCCACCACCACCCGCCCCCGTTCCCTCGTCCGTGCCGCTGCCAGCGTGACGGCGGCCGTCGTCCTGGCCGCCGGAGGTGTCCTGGCCGCAGGCTCCGGCGCGCAGGCCGCCGACAACCCGTACGAGCGTGGTCCCAACCCGACCACCGCCAGCCTGGAGGCCAGTCGTGGCCCCTTCACCACCGCCTCGCAGACCGTCTCCTCGCTGAGCGTCAGCGGCTTCGGCGGCGGGGTCATCTACTACCCGACCAGCACCAGCGAGGGCACCTTCGGGGCCATCGCCATCTCGCCCGGTTTCACCGCCTACTGGTCCAGCATCAGCTGGCTCGGGCCACGACTCGCCTCGCACGGCTTCGTGGTCATCGGCATCGAGACCAACAGCACCCTCGACCAGCCGGACAGCCGTGGCCGGCAGTTGCTGGCCGCGCTCGACTACCTGGTCCAGCGCAGCTCCGTCCGGACCCGGATCGACGGCACCCGGCTCGCCGTGGCCGGGCACTCGATGGGCGGCGGGGGCAGCCTCGAAGCCTCCGTGTCGCGTCCGTCGTTGCAGGCCGCGATTCCGCTCGCGCCCTGGAACACCACCAAGAGCTGGTCGAACGTACGGGTGCCCACGCTGATCATCGGCGGCGAGTACGACACCGTCGCCCCGGTCTCGTCGCACTCGGAGCCGTTCTACAACAGCATCCCGGCCGCGTCCGAGAAGGCGTACCTGGAGTTGAACGGGGAGAGCCACTTCTTCCCCCAGTCGGCCGACGCGCTGGTCGGCAAGCAGATGGTGAGTTGGCTGAAGCGGTTCGTCGACAACGACACCCGCTACGAGCCGTTCCTCTGCCCCGGCCCGAGCGGCCTGGACGTCGAGGAGTACCGCAACACCTGCCCCGGCTCCTGACCCCGATCGGGGCGCCCCGGACCGGCACCGCCGGCCGGGGCGCCCGCGCGATGTCGTCCGGTGACCTTCCGTTCGACCGGACGGCCGCCTATATTGCATTGCTAGTGCAATTAGTGGACCGGAGGACCGGCATGCCCGACGACATCGCCGCCCGGCTGCGCGGTCTGGTCGCCGAGTTCCTCCGGCGACACGACCCGGCCGCCGGGCGGACCGACTTCCTCGGCGCCCGGTTCGACGCCGGACTGGCCTGGGTCCACCACCCGGTCGGGCTCGGCGGACTGGACCTGCCCCGCCACCACCAGCCGGTACTGGAGGAGGCGCTGGCCCGCGCCGGAGCGCCGGACGAGCGGCCCCGGCGCAACGCCATCGGCCTCGGCATGGCGGCGCCGACCCTGCTGCGGCACGGCACCCCGACGCAGTGCCACCGGTGGCTGCGCCCGCTGTGGACCGGTGAGCAGGTCTGGTGTCAGCTGTTCAGCGAGCCGGACGCCGGCTCCGACCTCGCCGCCGTGCGCACCCGCGCGGTACGCGACGGCGACGACTGGGTGGTCGACGGTCAGAAGGTGTGGACCTCGCTGGCCCACCGCGCGCGGTGGGGCCTCCTGCTCGCCCGGACCGACCCCGGCGTCGCGAAACACCGGGGGATGACCTACTTCGTCTGCGACATGACCGCACCGGGCGTACGGGTACGGCCGCTGCGCCAGCTCACCGGCGAGGCGGAGTTCAACGAGGTCTTCCTCACCGGCGTCCGCCTGCCGGACACCCTGCGCCTGGGGGCGGTCGGCGACGGCTGGCGGGTCGCCCGGACCACCCTGATGAACGAGCGGGTCGCCATCGGTGGGCGTCCGCTGCCCCGCGAGGGCGGCATGATCGGTCTGCTGGCGCGCACCTGGCGCGAGCGACCCGAGCTGCGTACCGGCGGCCTGCACGCCGACCTCCTGCGCGCCTGGGTACGGGCCGAGGCGGCCCGGTTGACCGCCCTGCGGCTGCGCCAGCAGCTCGCCGCCGGCGAGCCGGGGCCGGAGGGGTCGGCGGTGAAGCTCACCTTCGCCGAGCTGGCCCAGCGGATCAGCGGGTTGGAGCTGGACCTGCTCGGCGGCGAGGGGCTGCGCTACGACGACTGGACGATGCGCCGCCCGGAGGAGCCGGACCTGCTCGGCCGCACGGCCGCCTACCGTTACCTGCGGGCCCGCGGGAACTCGATCGAGGGCGGGACGTCGGAGATCCTGCGCACCATCATCGCCGAGCGGGTGCTCGGCCTGCCGGCCGAGCCCCGGGTGGACCGATGACCGACCTGCTCTACGACGACGTCGAGGAGGCGCTGCGGGACAGCGTGCGGGCCCTGCTGACCACCCACGCCCCGTGGCAGCGGACCCTGACCCGGGTGGACGGCGGCGAACCGTACGACCCGGTCCTCTGGGCCCGGTTGGTCGGCGACCTCGGCGTCGCCGGCCTTGCGGTGCCCGAGGAGTACGGCGGTGCGGGCGCCGGCTTCCGCGAGGTGGCGGTGGTGCTGGAGGAACTCGGCCGGGCGGTCGCGGCGGTGCCGTTCCTGGGCAGCGCCGTGGTGGCCACCCGGGCGCTGCTCTCCTGCGGGGACGCCGAACTGCTCGGCCGGCTGGCCACCGGGCGGTGCGCCGTGGCGCTGGCGGTCCCGTTCGCCACGGTGCCCGGCGCGCGTCCGGCCCCGGTCGCGGTGGCCGGCGGTCCGGTGCTCTCCGGCACGGTGGCCGGTGTCGCCGACGCCCTTCCGGTCGACGTGCTGCTGGTCCCGGCCGGCGACGGGCTGTACGCGGTGGACGCCCGGGGACCCGGGGTGCGGATGACACCGGTCGTCTCGCTCGACGCCACCCGTCCCCTGGCCCACATCGGATTCGCCGCCGCCCCGGCGCGGCGGGTCGCCGCCGGCGCGACGGCCACCCGGGCGGTGACCGACGCGCTGACCGCGGGCGCGGCGCTGCTCGCCTCGGAACAGGTCGGGGTGGCCCAGCGCTGTCTCGACCTGACGGTCGCCCACGTGCGGACCCGGCACCAGTTCGGTCGCCCGGTCGGCTCGTTCCAGGCGGTCAAGCACCGGCTGGCCGACGTCTGGGTGGAGGTCTCGCAGGCGCGGGCGGTGGCCCGGCACGCCGCCGACTGTCTCGCCACCGGTGACCCGGACACCGCCCTGGCCGCGTCGCTGGCCCAGGCGTACTGCGGAACGGTCGCGGTGACCGCCGCCGAGGCCTGTGTGCAGTTGCACGGTGGGATCGGGTTCACCTGGGAACACCCGGCGCACCTGTTCCTGAAGCGCGCCAGGAGCACCGCGGTCGCGTTCGGCACCGCCGACCGGCACCGGGCGGTCCTGGCCGGCCTGGTGGACCTGCCCGCGCCGGCACCGGACGCGCCCCGACCGTGACCCGTCCGGCGGGTGCGACGGCAGACGGTCGCGGTCGAGCGCGCAAGCCGTTTCCGGTCGGTAAAAACGACGTATCGAAGGTGTTGACGAGGAGCGTGAGAAAAGTACACTCCGCGTGTAAATAGTGCCTCGCCGACCCGAGGGATGGGTGATGGAGCAAGGGCTCGCACTGCACCAGGTCAGGGTGCGCTTCGGCGGCCTCACCGCCCTCGACGACGTCTCGCTCCGGGTGCCCGCCGCCGGGGTGCTCGGCGTGATCGGCCCCAACGGTGCCGGCAAGACCACCCTGTTCAACGTGATCTGCGGTTTCGTGGCACCGGAGGCCGGCTCGCTGACCCTCGACGGTCGGCCGCTGAGTCCGCGACCGCACCGCCTGACCCGGCTCGGCATCGCCCGCACCCTCCAGGGCACCGGGCTCTTCGCCGGCCTCACCGTGCTGGAGAACGTGATGGCCGGCGCCACGCACACCGCCCGCGCCGGCTTCCTGTCGGCCCTGTTCGGCCTGCCGCGCAGCGACCGTGACGAGCGCCGGCTGCGCGGGCACGCCCTCGACGTCCTCGACGAGTTGGGCATCGCCGGGCACGCCGACGCCGCACCGGCGACCCTGCCCTTCGCCGTACGCCAGCGGGTCGCGCTGGCCCGCGCGCTCGCCGCCCGGCCCCGGCTGCTCCTGCTCGACGAACCCGCCGGGGGCCTGGGTGGCGAGGACATCGCCGAGCTGGCGGAGCTGATCCGGCGGCTGCCCCGCCGCGACCCGGACCCCTGCGCGGTGCTGCTGGTCGAGCACCACATGGACCTGGTGATGTCGGTCTGCGACGAGGTGACCGTGCTCGACTTCGGCCGGGTCATCGCCACCGGCACCCCGGAGCAGGTCCGCGACGACCCGGCGGTCACCGACGCGTACCTCGGCGCGGCCGTGGACGGGGCGGCGACATGACCACCGACACCCTGCTCGCGGTCCGTGGCCTGGTCGCCGGCTACGGAGCCGCGCCGGTGCTGCACGCGGTCGATCTCACCGTGGCGCCCGGCACCATCGCCGCCGTGGTCGGGGCCAACGGCGCCGGCAAGACCACCCTGCTGCGCACCCTCTCCGGCATGCTCCGCCCCACCGACGGCCGGGTCACCCTGGCCGGCGAGGACCTGCGGGGCGTTCCGGTGGAACAGCTCGTCCGGCGCGGCATGGCGCACGTGCCGGAGGGACGGGGCGTGGTCGGCGAGCTGACCGTGGACGAGAACCTGCGTCTCGGTGGGCTGTGGCGCCGGGACCGCGCCGACGCCGCCCGTGCCCTCGACGAGGTCTACCAGCTCTTCGAGCCCCTGGCACGGCGACGGCGTCACCTCGGCCACCAGCTCTCCGGTGGGGAGCGGCAGATGCTCGCCCTCGGCCGGGCGCTGGTCGGCCGTCCCCGGCTGCTCCTGCTGGACGAGCCGTCCCTCGGTCTGGCGCCCCGGGTGGTCGCCCAGATCATGACGCTGCTGCGCCGGTTGCGCGACGACACCGGACTGACCGTGCTGCTGGTCGAGCAGAACGTGCGCAGCGCGCTCTCCGTCGCCGACCAGGGGGTCGTGATGGCCCTCGGCCGGGTCGTCACCACCGCGCCGGCCGCCCGGCTGCGTGACGACGCCGAACTGCGGCACGCCTACCTCGGATTCTGACCCGTTTGCGTCCCCCGGAGGGAGGACCGTTGGACCGCTTCCTCTTCCTCACCCTCGACGGCCTGTCGAGAGGCGCGGTCTACGCCGCGTTCGCGCTGGCCCTGGTGCTGATCTGGCGGGCCGCCCGGATCGTGAACTTCGCCCAGGGGGCGATGGCCGTGGCCGCCGCCTACGTGGCCTACAGCGTCTCCACGGCCACCGGGTCCTACTGGCTGGGCTTCCTGGCCGCACTGGTCGCCGGGCTGCTCCTCGGCGCGCTCGTCGACGTGGCCGTCATGCGGTTCGTCGACCACCGGTCCCCGCTCAACCCGGTGATCGTCGCGCTCGGACTGGTCCTGCTGATCCAGGCGGTCCTCGGCATGGTCTACGGCAACGAGTTCCGTCCGGTCGGGACACCGTTCAGCCGTGGCGCGCTGACCGTCGGCGGTCTCGCCGTGCTCTCGCCGTACGACCTGTTCGTGTTCGTGGCGGTCGCGGTGGTGGTCGTCGCGCTCGCCTGGACCTTCACCCGCACCGCGGTCGGCCTCCGGATGCGGGCGGCGGCCTTCGCCCCCGAGGTCTCCCGCCTGCTCGGGGTGAACGTGGGCGGGATGCTCACCCTCGGCTGGGCGCTCGCCTCCGGCGTCGGCGCCCTGGCCGGCATGCTGGTCATCCCCACCGAGCTGGGTCTGCACCCGCACGCGATGGACCTGGTCTTCGTCTCGGCGTTCACCGCCGCCGTGGTCGGCGGGCTGGACAGCCCGCCCGGGGCGGTCATCGGCGGTCTCGCCGTCGGCCTGCTGCTGTCGTACGTCAGCGGCTACGCCGGCGGCGACCTCACCTCCCTGGCGGTGCTCGTGTTGCTGCTCGCGGTGCTGCTGGTCCGTCCCGGCGGCCTCTTCGCCCCGGTCACCGCGAGGCGGGTGTGAGCGCCACCCGGGCCGCGGCCCCACCGGCACGCCCGCCGGCCGGCCCCGGTGCCCGCCCGTCCGGTGGGCCCCGTGGCGCGACCCTGCTGCGTCACCTGGCCTGGGCCGCCGTCGCCGCGCTGGCCCTGCTGGTCGTCAGCTACCAGCTGGAGCCGTTCCGCAACTTCCAGCTCGCCACCGTGGCCGCCTACTTCTGCGCCACCGCCGGGCTGACCGTGCTCACCGGACTCAACGGGCAGCTCTCGCTCGGGCACGGCGCGCTGATGGCCACCGGTGCCTACACCGTCGCCCTCTGCCAGACCGCCTTTCTGGACCGGGGGATCACCGGCGGCTGGGTCCTCCCGGTCTCGCTGGGGGTGGCCATCCTGACCACGGTCGCCGTCGGCGCCGTCGTCGGCGTGGCCGCGGCCCGGTTGCGGGGCCCGTACCTGGCCGGGGTCACCCTGGCCGTCGCGGTCGTGGTGCCGGCGCTGACCGTCACCTTCGACGGGGTGTTCAACGGCGAGCAGGGGCTGTCGGTCCCGGTCGATCCGCCCCCGGCGGCGCTCGGCCTCGACTTCCCCTACGAGCGGTGGCAGCTCTGGGTCGCCGGGTCGGCCAGCCTGCTCGCCCTGCTGCTGCTCGGCAACCTCGTCCGCAGCCGGTTCGGCCGTACGTTCCGGGCGGTCCGCGACGACGAGGTGGCGGCCCGGCTCGCCGGCATCCACGTCGCCCGTACCCAGGTGCTCGCCTTCGTGGTCAGCGCAGCCTGCGCCGGGCTCGGCGGCGCCCTGCTCGCGGTGCTGGCCCAGAGCGCGTCGCCCGGGGCGTTCTCCCTGACGCTCTCGCTCTTCCTGCTGATGGCCGTGGTCGTCGGCGGCCTGGGCAGTCTCGCCGGCGCGTTCTGGGGGGCGGTGCTGCTGGTCGCCCTGCCGGACCTGACGCACACCCTGACCGAGCAGCTCTTGCTCTCCCCGGCCCTGGCCCAGCGGCTGGAGGGCAACCTCCCGCTGGCGATCTTCGGGATCACGCTGGTCGTCGTCATGATCGCCGCGCCCGGCGGGGTGCAGGGTCTGCTGTCCCGCCTGGTCCGGCCGCTGCGCGCCGGCTGGCCGTCCCGACGGTCCTGAACCGGTCGGCGTCCCGGCGGTCGTCGCCGGTCGGCGACCGACGCCTCACCCCACCACCCGTTCACCCGAACCGGACCAAGGAAAGGTCGGTGCCCTGATGCGACGCATCACCCGATGCGGTCTCGCGATCGCCACCTCCATGAGCCTGCTCGTGGCCGCCACCGGTTGCGGTGACGGCGGCTCCGGCTCCGACCGCGCGTCGGTGCCCGGAGTCACCGACACCGAGATCGTGGTCGGCACCCACATGCCGCTGACCGGTCCCGCCGCGGCCGGCTACTCCAAGATCGCTCCGGCCACCAAGGCCTACTTCGACTACGTCAACGCCAACGGCGGCGTACACGGCCGGAAGATCACCTACAAGGTGATGGACGACGGCTACAACCCGGCGAACACCCAGCAGGTGGTCCGGCAGCTGGTCCTCCAGGACAAGGTCTTCGCCGTCCTGAACGGGCTCGGCACGCCCACCCACAGCGGCGTGCTCGACTTCCTCAAGAGCAACCGGGTGCCCGACCTCTTCGTCGCCTCCGGCAGCCGCAGCTGGGACCAGCCGGACAAGTACCCGGGCACCTTCGGGTTCAACACCGACTACACGGTGGAGGGCAAGATCCTGGCCCACCACATCAAGACCGAGCTGCCCGGCCGGAAGGTCTGCTTCCTCGGGCAGGACGACGACTTCGGCCGGGACAGCCTGGTCGGCGTGGAGAAGGTGCTCGGTGCGGAGGCGGTCGCCGTCCGGCAGACGTACGTCACCAGCAACCCCAACGTCGCCCCCCAGATCGGCGCGTTCAAGGCCGCCGGCTGCCAGGTGGTCGTCCTGGCCACCGTGCCCGGGTTCACCGCGCTGGCCATCGGCACGGCCAAGCGGCTCGACTTCACCGCGCAGTGGCTGGTCTCCAACGTCGGCGGCGACCACCCGACCCTGGCCAAGCAGCTCGGCGCCGCCGCGCCGCTGCTGGAGGGCATGATCGGCGCCAACTACCTGCCGATGCAGAACGACGCCGCGAACCCGTGGATCCAGCTCTTCACCAAGGTCAACAAGGCGCACAACGCGGACGCGCCGTTCGACGGCAACACCGTCTACGGCATGGCGGTCGGCTACCTCTTCGTGCAGGTGCTCCTCGCCGCCGGCAAGGACCTCACCCGCGAGTCGCTGCTCGCCGCCGTCACCAAGGGCGGCTTCCAGGGCCCCGGGCTGGCCCCGTTGCGCTTCTCCGACTCCGACCACTCCGGTTACGGCGGGCAGCGGCTGAACCGGGTGACCGGGGGAGTGCAGAGCTACTTCGGCCCGACGTACGAGACCGACGAGGGTGACGGACCGGTCAAGGAGTACACCGCGCCGCCGGTGACGCCCCCGGCCAACGGTGTGCCCTCCTGACAGGCGTTGACGCGTGACCCGCCCCGCTCATAGTATCTGCACTGTGAATGCAAATTCAGCAGCGCTCGCGGGGCGGGTCGCCATCGTCACCGGGGCCAGCCGGGGCATCGGGCTGGCCGTCGCCCGGCGGTTGGTCGCCGACGGGGCCCGGGTGGGCGTCACCGCCCGGCACCCGGAGGCGCTGGCCGAGGCGGTCGCCGCCCTGGGCGGGCCGGCGCACGCCGTGGGCGTGCCCGGCCGTGCCGACGACCCCGCCCACCGGGCCGAGGCCGTCCACCGGGTCACCGAGGCGTTCGGGCCGGTCGACATCCTGGTCAACAACGTCGGCGTCAACCCCGTCCACGGGCCCCTGGCCACGCTCGACCTGGCCGCCGCGCGCAAGATCCTCGACGTCAACCTGCTCGGCACCCTCGGCTGGGTGCAGGAGGTCTGCGCCGCCGGGATGGCCGCACGCGGCGGCTGCGTCGTCAACGTCTCCTCGATCGCCGGGCGCACCGCGTCGTCCGGCATCGCCTTCTACGGCGTGAGCAAGGCCGCCGTCGACCACCTCACCGCCTGCCTGGCCGTCGAACTCGCCCCGACGGTACGCGTCAACGCGGTCGCCCCCGCCGTGGTGCGGACCCGGTTCGCGGCGGCCCTCTACGCGGACCGGGAGGACGAGGTCGCCGGGGCGTACCCGCTGGGGCGCCTCGGCGAACCCGGCGACGTCGCGGCGGCGGTCGCCTTCCTCGCCTCCGACGAGGCGGCCTGGATCACCGGGCAGACGCTCGTCCTCGACGGTGGCCTCACCCTCGCCGGCCGGACGACGGGGTGACCGGCCTGGCGCTGCCCGGGGCGACCGTGGTGGTGACCGGCGCGGGGTCCGGCATCGGCGCGGCGCTGGCCACCCGGTTCGCCGCCGTCGGCGCGCGGGTGGTGGTCAACGACGTCGACGGCCCGGCGGCGCGGGCGGTGGCGGCCCGGATCGGCGGGCACGCCCACCCCGCCGACGTGGCCGATCCCGCCGGGGTGGCCGCCCTGGTGGACGCCGCCCGGGGCCGGTTCGGCGCGATCGACCTGTTCTGCGCCAACGCCGGCGTGGCCTCCGGCGGCGGTCCGGACGCCGCCGACGAGACGTGGGAGCGCGCCTGGCGGGTGAACGTGCTGTCCCACGTCTACGCCGCCCGCGCGTTGCTGCCGCACTGGCTCGCCGCCGGCCGGGGCCGGCTGCTGGTCACCGCCTCCGCGGCGGGCCTGCTCACCCTGCTCGGCAACGCGCCCTACTCGGTGACCAAGCACGCGGCCGTGGGCTTCGCCGAGTGGCTGCGGGCCAGCTACGCCCACCGGGGCGTCACCGTCCAGGCCCTCTGCCCGCAGGGGGTCCGCACCCCGATGCTGGCCGACGCCGACGGGCTGAGCGCCGCCCTGCTGGACGACACGGCGGTCACGCCCGAGCAGGTGGCCGAGTGCGTCGTCGAGGCGCTGGCCGACGACCGCTTCCTGGTGCTGCCGCACCCGCAGGTCGCCGGCTGGTACGCCCGCCGGGCCGAGGACCCGGACCGCTGGCTGCGGGCGATGAACCGGACCCAGCGCGACGCGGAGCGGGGTCGGCATGGGTGAGCTGCCCGGACTGGACCTGTGCCGGCTCGCCGATCACCTCGACCGGGCCGTGCCGGGCCTGCGCGCCGGGGACCTGCACGGCGAGCTGCTGGCCGGCGGACGCTCCAACCTGACCTACGCGGTCACCGACGGCCGGTCCCGGTGGGTGGTACGCCGTCCGCCCCTGGGTCACGTGCTGGCCACCGCGCACGACATGGGCCGCGAGTACCGGGTCCTCCGGGCGCTCGCCCCGACGGCCGTGCCGGTGCCGGAGACGGTGCACCTCTGCCCGGACCCGGCGGTCCTCGGCGCACCCTTCTATCTGATGAGCCATGTGCCGGGGCGGGCGTACCGGGAGCCGGCGGAGCTGGCCGACTGGGGGCCGGCGGGCGTCCGGGAGCTGTTCCTGTCCCTGGTGGACGTCCTGGCCGAGCTGCACGCGGTCGACCCGGCCGGGGTGGGACTGGCCGACTTCGGTCGCCCCGACGGCTTCGCCGGCCGGCAGGTGCGGCGGTGGAAACGCCAGCTCGACGCGTCCCGGAGCCGGGACCTGCCCGGCATCGAGGAGCTGCACGACCGGCTCGCGGCGGCCGTTCCCGAGAGCCGGGCCGGGGTGATCCTGCACGGCGACTTCCGGCTGGACAACGTCCTCGTCGGTGGCGACCGCGCGGTGCGGGCGGTCCTCGACTGGGAGATGTCCACCCTGGGTGATCCGCTCACCGACCTGGCGCTCTTCCTGGTCTACGCCGGCCGTGCGGACCTGGCCGGGCGGCCCGGGGACGACGACCTCGCCGACCGGTACGCCGACCGCAGTGGCCGGCGGATCGACGGCCTCGACTGGTATCTCGCCTTCGCCGCGTTCAAGCTCGCGGTGATCCTCGAGGGCGTGCACTACCGCTGGGTGCACGGGCAGACCGTGGGCAGCGGGTTCGGCGACGTGGGCGCGCGGGTGCCACCGCTGGTCGCCCAGGGCCTGACCAGGATACGGAGGCGCTGATGGACTTCGGCTACGACGAGACGACCGAACGGCTGCGGGAACGCCTGACCGACTTCATGACCGAGCGGGTGTACCCGGCCGAACCGGTCTTCGAGCGGCAGGCCCGCGACCGCACCGACCCGTGGAGCGTCCCGCCGGTCGTCGCCGACCTCCAGGCCGAGGCCCGCCGACGCGGCCTGTGGAACCTCTTCCTCCCCGGCGAGCACGGCGCGGGCCTGACCAACCTCCGGTACGCCCCGCTCGCCGAGATCACCGGCCGGTCCCCGAGCCTGGCCCCGGTGGCGCTCAACTGCGCGGCCCCGGACACCGGCAACATGGAGCTGCTGGCCGAGTTCGGCACGGCGGAGCAGCGCGAACGCTGGCTCACCCCGCTGCTGGAGGCCCGGATCCGGTCGGCGTTCGCGATGACCGAGCCGGCGGTGGCCTCGTCCGACGCCACCAACATCGCCACCCGGATCGAACGCGTCGGCGACGAGTACGTGATCAACGGCCGCAAGTGGTTCGTCACCGGGGCGATGGACCCGCGCTGTGAACTGTTCGTGGTGATGGGCCGGACGGACCCGACCGCCCCCCGGCACCGGCAGCACAGCCAGATCCTCGTGCCACGGGACACCCCGGGGGTCAGCGTCCGGCGGGGCATGCGGACCTTCGGGTACGACGACAGCGACCACGGCGGGCACGCCGAGATCGACTTCGTGGACGTCCGGGTGCCGGTCGGCAACCTGGTCGGCGAGGAGGGCTCCGGTTTCGCCATCTCGCAGGCCCGGCTCGGCCCCGGCCGGATCCACCACTGCATGCGCCTGGTCGGCATGGCCGAGCGGGCGCTCGAACTGATGTGCCGGCGGGTCGTCGACCGGCACGCCTTCGGCGGGCCGTTGGCCGGGCAGGGCGTCGTCCGGGACTGGATCGCGGAGTCCCGGGTCCGCCTCGAACAGGCCCGGCTGCTCGTGTTGAAGACCGCCTGGCTGATGGACACGGTCGGCAACCGGCAGGCGCACACCGAGATCCAGGCGATCAAGATCGTGGTGCCGGAGACCGTCGAGTGGATCATCGACCGGGCCATCCAGGCCCACGGCGCGGCCGGGGTCAGTCAGGACACCCCGCTCGCGCGCCTCTGGACCCGGGCCCGCGCCCTGCGCCTGGCCGACGGGCCGGACGAGGTGCACCGGCAGTCGCTGGCCCGCCGGGAACTACGCCGCCACCAGCCCCGGGACCCTGCGGAGACGCCCGTCTAGACTCGCGGACGATCGGCGGCGACGGAGGAGAGAGCACGATGGGCAGGGCCGAGGCACCGGGGCGGGTCGACGGGCGAACCGCCCGCGCGGAACGCACCCGGGCGGCCATCGTCGAGGCGCACCTGGCGCTCATCTCCGAGGGCGACCTGCGCCCGACCGGGGAGCGCATCGCCGAGCGGGCCGGCATCTCCCTGCGGACCCTCTGGACCAACTTCAAGGACATGGAGACCCTCTTCGAGGCCAGTGGTGAGGAGGTCCTCCGGCAGCAGGACGCCGCCTACCGGCCGATTCCGCCCACGCTGCCGTTGGCCAAACGGGTCGACGCGTTCTGCCGGCAGCGGGCCCGGCTGCTCCAGCTCATCGCCCCGTCGGCGCGGGCCGCGCAGATGCGTGAGCCGGTCTCCGAGCAGCTGCGCCGCAACCGCCTCAAGCACATCGACCGGGTCCGCGAGGAGGTCGAGCAGCTCTTCGCCACCGAGTTGGCCCAGGCCGGTCCGGGGCGGGACCAGGTGGTGCACGCCCTGGTGGCGGCGAGCATGTGGCCGGCCTGGTCGATGCTGCGCGACGGACTCGGGCTCGGTGTCGACCAGGCCCGCGCGGCGATGGCCCGTACGGTGGCTGCCCTGCTGGCCGACGCGGCGCGCCGATGACCGTCGCCTCTTTCCATCGCGTTACCGATAGGTAACACTAAATGCATGGTTGCTGCATCGTCAGTGCAAATAACCGTGCTGCGGGGTCGGGACGACGAGCGCCGGGCGATCCGCGACCTGCTCGGCGGTGCCGGTGGGGGAGCGCTGCTGCTCCAGGGTGAGCCGGGGTCCGGCCGGACCGCCCTGCTCGGCTACGCACACCGGCACGCCGGTGACCGCACGATCCTCGCCGGAACCGGGCTCACCGACGAGGCGGCACTGCCCTACGCCGGACTGCAACGCCTTCTCGACCCGGTGCGCGACCGGGCCGGGGCCCTTCCCGCCGCACAGCGACGCGTGCTGCGGCGGGCCCTGGCCGGTGCGGGCTGCCCCGCCGGCCAGCGGCTGACCCTGTCGATGGCCGTGCTCGGGCTGCTCGCCGCCGTCGCCCGGGAACGTCCGCTGCTGTGCACCATGGACGACGTCGACCTCGGGGACCGACCGACCGCCGAGGCACTGGCGTTCGTAGCTCGCCGCCTGTGCCACCTGCCGGTCGTCGTCATCCTCACCGGAGCCGTCGACACGACGCCCGGCGGGATCCCCGCCCGGCGGCTCCGTCCCCTCGACGAGCACGACAGTCGCGCCGTCCTCGCCGACCGGCTGCCGGTGGCCGCGTCCGACCCGGTCGCCACCACCCTCGGTACGATCGCCGCCGGCAACCCGCAGGCCCTCGTGGACCTGGCCGATGCCCTGACCCCCGCCCAGTGCCGGGGAGAGGAACACCTCCCCGACACACCGCCACCCGACGGCGTCCTCGGCCGTGGCTACCGGGCCCGGCTGAACCGCTTGCCCGACGCCACCCGCCGTCTGCTGTTGCTCGCCGCCCTCGGCGACGGGGTGAACGCGGCCACGCTGGTCCGGGCCGCGCGTGCCGCCGGGACGGTGATCGAGGCGCTCACCCCGGCCGAGACCGCCGGCCTGGTCCGCGTCGAGGCGCACGGCGTGACGTTCCCACACCCGCTGGCCCGCGCGATGGTCGTCGCCACGGCACCCCTCGCCGAGCGGCGGACGGCCCACCTGCTGCTCGCCGCCCTGCTCGACGGCACCGGTCACCGGTTGCGCCGGGCCCTGCACCTCGCCGCCGCGGCCGAGGGGCCGGATCCCGCCCTGGCGGGGGAGCTGGAGGAGGCGGCCCGGGGCGAGGGCAGCCCGGACGCCCGATCGGCGGCCCTGCACCGCGCCGCCGACCTCGGTGGCGACCGGGCCCGCGCCGCCGCCCGGCTGGTGGACGCGGCCCACCACGCCTGGGCGGCGGGCCGCCCACACCAGGCCCGGCTGCTGACCCAGCACCTGCCCACCGACGCGACGGACCCCACCGTGACCGGCCGGGCGGAACTACTGCGCGGCGAGATGGAACTGCGCTGCGGCCGGACGCCGGTCGCGTTGACCGCCCTGCTCGCCGCCGCCGACGCGGCGGCCGGCGCCGCCCCGGACCTGGCCCTCCAGGCGCTGCTCCGGGCCGGCGAAGCGGTCTGCTTCGCCGGTGACCAGTACCGGTACGCCGACGTGGCGCAGCGGGCCCGGAGGCTGGGCCACACCCCGGCGTCACCCGGAACGGAGCTGGCGACCGCCCGCCTCGCCGGGATGGCGGCGGCCCTGCGGGGCGACCACGAGACGGCCGGACCGGCACTGCGCCGGACCGTCGTCCTCGCCGACCGGCTCACCGGGGCGGACCGTACGCCGACCGCCCTGACCGGCGGGGCGGTGGCGGCCCTGCTGGTGGCGGAGGACGGCCCGGCGCACCGGCTCGCCGACCACGCCGTGGGACTGGCCCGGACGCGCGGCGAGGTCGCCGACCTGCCCCGGGCACTGGAGCTGCGCGCGATCGCCGAGTACTGGCTGGGCCGGCACGAGGCGGCGGCGGAGAGCTCCCGGGAGGGGCTGCGGATCGCCCGGAGCGCCGGCCAGGCCACCTGGGCCGGCGTCCACCGGGGCATGCTGGCGGTGCTGGCCGCCGTCCGTGCCGACCGGGCGAGCAGTCTGCGGCTGATCCGGGAGATCGGCGAGGAACCGGCGCCGGGCAGCCGACCCGACGCCCTGGCGCGCTGGGCGCTCGCGGTGCTCGACCTGCTCGACGGGCGGCCCGAGGACGCCGCCGCGCGGCTGGCGGGCCTGGCCCGCCCCGGCACCGGGCGCGGACAGGTCACCGTGCAGGTGATGGCCACGCCGTACCTGGTGGAGGCCGCCGCCGCGTCGACTCACCGACCGGCGGCCGTCGCCGCGCTCGCCGTCTTCGACCGCTGGGCCCACAGTACGGCCAGCCCGTCGCGCCGAGCCCTCTCCGCGCGGTGCCACGCGCTGCTCGCCCCCCGGGGCAGCGCGGCGGCGGAGGAGGGCTTCCGGGCCGCATTACGGTGGCACCCGCCCGGGGACGGTGCGTTCGAGCGCGCCCGTACCGAGTTCCTCTTCGGTCGCGAACTGCGCCGTAGCCGCCGCCCCCGCGACGCCCGCCGCCACCTGCACGACGCCCGGGAGACGTTCGCCCGCCTCGGCGCGACCGCCTGGGCCGGGCAGGCCGCCGCCGAGCTGCGGGCCGCCGGGGAGTCGGTCGGCGGGCCGGACCCGACGGCCGCCGGGCTGCTGACCGGTCAGCAGCTGCGGGTCGCGCAGCTGGTCGCGGAGGGCGCCACCAACCGGGAGGTCGCCGACCTGATGTTCCTCTCCACCCGTACCGTCGACCACCACCTGCGTAACATCTTCCACCGGCTCGGCATCCGCTCCCGCACCCAGCTGGCCCGGGTGCTCTGACGGGGCACCGGTGAGGGTGTCAGCGGCGACCCACCGGTGCCTGTAGTTCGGTCACCCAGTCGTCGCGGTTCGCCGGGCACTCCAGGGTGACCTCCCGCGGGTATCCGGTCGCCCGGTACCCGTTACCGTCGATCCAGCGGGTCAGGGTCTGGGCGGTCGGGACGACCGTGTCCATCGAGCCCCGGTGCACGATGGTCGCCGCATGGTCGATGGGTGGCAGGTTCCACACCCGGAGGTCACCGTCCTGGCAGGGGGCGGAGACCTCGACGGCGGCGTGCACGATGATCCGGCCGGCTCCCTGCGGCTCGTCGGTGTAGTAGGCGATCCCGGGTCCGGTGCAGGTGACGCCGGCCGCGTCGAGGCGTCGGAAGAGTTCGTCGTAGAGGGGTCCGATGACCGGGCTGATGTCCTCCGGTTGGTAGCTGGCGGCGATCGCGGTCTCCGAGTGGACCGCCTGACACGGTGTGAGGGTCAAGAGGCTGCCGGGTGAAGGGTAGGTGCCGACCGTGCATGGTCACGCTGCGTTCGCCCCGGATGAGACACCCCGGGGCTACGGCACGACGACGGTGCGGGCGCCCTCGCCCCGGGCCATCCGGGCGAACGCCTCCGCCGCGCCGTCCAGGGTGGTCCGGTCGGTGATCAGCGGGCCGAGGTCCAGGGTGCCGTCCAGTACCGCCCGGGCCAGGACGGGCAGGTCCCGGTCCGGATCGGACGACCCGTAGACCGAGGAGCGCAGCGTCCGTGCCGAGTGGAAGATGTCCAACGCGCCGAGGCCCACCACGTCGTCCTTGGCGCCCATGCCCACCACGGTCACCTGACCGCCCCGCCGGGTGGCCCGCCAGGCGGTCCGGATGGTGGCACTGCGCCCGACGCACTCGAAGGCGTGGTCGACGCCCCGCCCGCCGGTACGGGCCCGGATCTCCCGGTTGACGGTGTCGTCGGCGAGCAGGAAGTCGGTGGCGCCCACGGCGGCGGCCAGTTCCGCCTTGGCCGGGGACACGTCGACGGCGAGCACCGGGCCGGCGCCGGCCGCTCGGGCTGCGGCGACCACCGACAGTCCCACCCCGCCGAGGCCGATGACGGCCACCGCCTCGCCGGGGGCGACCCGGGCGGTACGCAGGACCGCGCCCACGCCGGTGAGCACGGCGCAGCCCAGCAGCGCGGCCGACTCCAGCGGCAGGTCCGCCGGGACCGGGATCACCGCCCGCTGGGGCACCACCACCTGCTCGGCGAGGGCGCCCAGGCCGAGGGTGACGTGCAGGGGCTCGCCGGCCGGGGTGCGCCCCCGGGCGGTGGCGGGCTGGCCGGCCCGTTCGCACAGCCACGGCTCGCCGTGTCCGCAGTACCAGCAGTCGCGGCACGGCGGCGCCCAGTTCAGCACCACGTGGTCACCGGGTGCGACCCGGTCGACGCGCTCGCCCACCTCGGCCACCACCCCCGCCGCCTCGTGTCCGAGCACCAGCGGGTACGGCGGGGACAGGGTGCCGTCGACCATCGACAGGTCGGAGTGGCACACCCCGGCGGCCCTGATCTCCACGCGCACCTCGTCGGGGCCGCAGGGCGACGGTTCGACGTCCTCCACCCGGGGCGGTTCCCCGGCGGTCCGGGCGACCAGCGCCCTCACCGCTGGATCGCCTTCGTCTCGTAGAACTCCTCCAGCCCGTGACGGCCCAGCTCCCGGCCGAGTCCGGACTGCTTGTAGCCGCCGAACGGGGCGAGCGGATTGAAGGGCGCGCCGTTGATGTCGACCGCACCGGTGCGCAGTCGCCGGGCGACCCGCAGCGCCCGGTCCCCGTCGCCGGACCAGACCGCGCCGGCCAGCCCGTACCGCGAGTTGTTGGCCACCGCGACGGCATGGTCGTCGTCGTCGACCGGGATCATCGCGAGCACCGGCCCGAAGACCTCCTCCTGGGCCAGCGCGCTGTCCGGGTGGACATCGGCGATCACCGTCGGGGCGACGAACCAGCCACGGTCGGGCACCGGGGCGTCCGGTCCGCCGGCGACCAGCCGGCCCCCGTCGGCGAGCCCCCGGTCGACGTGGTCGCGCACCCGCTGCCGTTGGTCCGCCGAGACGAGCGGACCGAGCCGGGTGGCGGGCTCGAACGGGTCGCCCAGCCGGTAGCCTGCGGCGGCCTGCGCGGCGAGGTCGACCGCCTCGTCGTAGCGGGAGCGGTGCACCAGCATCCGGGTCCAGGCGGTGCAGGTCTGCCCGGAGTTGAGGAAGGCGTTGGCGACGCCCACCTTCACGGCGCCGGGCAGGTCGGCGTCGTCGAGGATCACGTTCGCCGACTTGCCCCCGAGTTCCAGCGCGACCCGGGCGATCCGGTCGGCGGCCAGGTGGGAGATCCGCCGGCCGGTGGCGGTGGAACCGGTGAACGAGACCAGGTCGACGTCCGGGTGGGCGGCGATGGCCTCACCGACCACCGGCCCGGTGCCGGTGACCAGGTTGACCACCCCGGGCGGGAAACCGGCCGCGTCGATCGCGTCGAAGAGCAGGTACGCCGTGAGCGGGGTCAGCTCGCTCGGCTTGAGGACCACCGGGCAGCCGGCGGCGAGTGCCGGCGCGAGCTTGGCCATGACCTGATGCAGCGGGTAGTTCCACGGGGTGATCGCACCGACCACGCCGACCGGTTCCCGGACGACCAGCGAGTTCCCGACGGTCTGCTCGGCGGGTGGCTGTGCGGCCAGGTCGACGTAGCCGTGCAGCACGGTGAGGGGGAGCCCGGCCTGCACCCGGGTGGCCACCTTCAGCGGGGTGCCCAGCTCCAGGGCGACGGTCCGGGCGATGTCGTCGACGCGGGCGGTCAGCGTCGCGTGCAGCCGGCCCAGGCAGGCCGCCCGGTCGGCCGGCGCGGCGGTGGCCCAGCCGTCGAACGCGGCCCGTGCGGCGGCCACGGCCCGGTCGACGTCGGCCGCGGTGCCGGCCGGTACGGTCGCGACGACCTCCTCGGTCGCCGGGTTGTGTACCGGGATCGTCTCTCCGGAGGAGGCGGTGACCCAGTGGCCGTCGAGGTAGAAGTCGGTCCGTGCGAGATCCATGGAGCCCCTCACGTACGTCGCAAACTAGCAGTGCAAGTTTGGACTCTAGTGCGTGTCGGCGGCCGGCGGGAGGGGCGGCAACGGACCGATGGTCCGCTCGTAGGTGTGGGCCAGGCCGTCGATGAGCGCGTCCAGGCCCAGGGCGAAGGCGCCCTCGTCGACCCGTTGCTGGTGTTCGGCGAGTCGGTGGGCCTGGGTGAGGTGGGGGTACTGCTCGGCGTACAGTCCCGCGTCCTCGACGAAGCCCCGGGCGAACGAGCCCAGGGCCGACCCGGCGACGAAGTACCGCATGAGCGCCCCGACGTGGGTGGCTCGGGCCGGGGGCCAGCCCGCGTCGACGAGTCCGCCGTAGACGGCGTCGGCCATGGCGAGGGCGGCCGGACGACGTCCGGGACCCTGCGCGAGGTACGGCACGATGTGCGGGTGGGCGGCCAGGGCCGCCCGGTACGAGTGGCCCCACCGGCGCAGCGCCTCGCGCCAGTCGAGGGCGCCGAAGAACGACACGTCCACCTGCCCGGTGATGCTGTCGGCGACCGCGTCGAGGATCTCGTCCTTGGTGGCGAAGTGGTTGTACAGCGACGGGCCACGGACGCCGAGTTCGGCGGCGAGTCGGCGGGTGGAGAACCCCGCCAGGCCGTCGGAGTCGATCAGCGCGGCGGCGGCCTCGACGATCCGCTCCCGGCTGAGCAGTGGCTGTCGTGGCCGGGGCATCGGCTATCTCCTCCGCTCGGTGACGCGTACTCCGGTGATCCGCGCAGAACTCTGCCACAACCGGGTCTGGACCAATTAAACTTGCACCGCTAGTTTGATTGTCCATGGACCTTCACCTCTCCGTCGAGCAGGCGGCCGTCCGCCGGCTCGCCGCCGACTTCGTCGCACGCGAGGTGACGCCACACGCCGCCGCGTGGGACCGCCGCGAGGCGGTCGACCCGGTGATCGTCCGCCGCCTCGGCGAGCTGGGCTTCCTCGGTCTCACCGTCGCCGAGGAACACGGCGGCTCCGGCGGCGACCACCTCTCCTACTGCCTCGTCCTGGAGGAGCTGGGGCGCGGTGACTCCTCGGTACGTGGGATCGTCTCGGTCTCCCTCGGTCTGGTCGCGACGACGATCGCCAGACACGGCACCCCGGCCCAGCGGGCCGAGTGGCTGCCCCGCCTCTGCGCCGGTGACGCCCTCGGCTGCTTCGCGCTGACCGAACCGGGCAGCGGCTCGGACGCCGCCGCGCTGACCACCCGGGCCACCCGCGACGGCACCGACTGGCTGCTCACCGGTCGGAAGGTCTTCATCACCAACGGCACCACCGCCGACGTCGCGTTGGTGTTCGCCCGGACCGGCGGCGACGGGCACCGGGGCATCACCGCCTTCCTGGTGCCCACCGACGCGGTCGGGTTCTCCCGCCGGGAGATCCACGGCAAGCTCGGCCTGCGCGGGCAGGCCACCGCGGAGCTCGTCCTCGACGACGTCCGGGTGCCCGACTCCGCCCGCCTCGGCGACGAGGGCCGGGGCTTCCGGCTGGCGCTGGCCACCCTGGCCAAGGGGCGGATGTCGGTCGCCGCCGGCTGTGTCGGGATCGCCCAGGGCTGCCTGGACGCCGCCGTCGACTACGCCGGCCAGCGCACCCAGTTCGGCAAGCCCATCGCCGGCCACCAACTCGTGCAGCAGCTGCTCGCCCGGATCGCGGTGGACACCGCCGCCGCGCGGCTGCTGGTCTGGCGGGTGGCCGACCTGATCGAGCGGGGTGAGCCGTTCGCCACCGAGGCGTCGATGGCCAAGCTGTTCGCCAGCGAGGCCGCCGTCCGCGCGGCCAACGACGCCGTCCAGGTCTTCGGCGGGTACGGCTACGTCGACGAGTACCCGGTCGGCAAGTACCTGCGCGACGCCCGCGTGGCCACCCTCTACGAGGGCACCAGCCAGATCCAGCAACTCCTCATCGGACGGGCGCTCACCGGCGTCAACGCCTTCTAGACCCCAGGGGGACACCCGTGACCAGACTCGCCGACCGGATCGCCGTCGTCGACGGCGGGGCCCGCTGACCCGCCCCACGCTCACCGAACACCCGGAGGGGACATGGACTTCGCGCTTTCCGACGAGGAGCGGGCCATCCGTGACACGGCCCGTGACTTCATCACCCGGGAGGTCGTGCCGCTGGAACAGGAGGTGCTGCGCCGGGAACGGGCGCACCGTCCCGGACTGGACCGCGCCGAGCTGCGCGAGTTGCAACTCAAGGCGCGCGCGTTCGGCTTCTGGGGGCTGGCCACCCCCGAGGAGTACGGCGGCATGGACCTGCCCGCCGTCACCCAGTCGCTGATCTGGACCGAGCTGGGCCGCACCTTCGTGCCGTTCCGCTTCGGCGGCGAGGCCGACAACATCCTGTTCCACGCCACCGCCGACCAGAAGGCGGAGTTCCTCGTCCCCACCATCGAGGGGGAGCGGATCTCCTGCTTCGCGATCACCGAGCCCGGCGCCGGCTCGGATGCGGCGAACATCCGGTTCCGCGCCCGCCGGGACGGCGACGACTGGATCCTCGACGGCGAGAAGACCTTCATCACCAACGGCAACGACGCCGACTTCGCCATCGTCGTCGCGGTCACCGACCCGGAGAAGGGCGCCCGCCACGGCGGTGCGACCGCCTTCCTGGTGGACCGGACGATGGGCTGGCGTTCCGAGTTCATCCAGACCATGGGGGAGGGCGGGCCGGCGTCGTTGATCTTCGACGGCGTACGGGTGCCGCACCGCAACGTCCTCGGCGAGGTCGGACAGGGCTTCGACCTGGGCATGCAGTGGATCGGCAAGGGCCGCTACACCATCCCCTCGCACGCGATCGGCATCGCCGAACGGGTGCTCCAGATGGCGATCGAGCACGCCAACACCCGGGAGACCTTCGGCGCGAAGATCGGCACCAACCAGGCCATCCAGTGGATGATCGCCGACTCGGAGACCGAACTCGAGGCGGCCCGCTGGCTGGTGCTGCGCTCCGCCTGGACGGTCGATCAGGGGATGGACCCCCGGCACGCCTCCTCGATGGGCAAGCTCTACGGCGCCGGGATGGTCAACCGGGTGGTGGACCGGGCGCTCCAGATCCACGGCGGCATGGGCTACACCCGCGAGCTGCCGATCGAACGCTGGTACCGGCAGGTACGGCTCTACCGGATCTTCGAGGGGACCGACGAGATGCAACGACTGATCATCTCCCGCGACCTGCTGCGCGGCTACACGAAGATCGGCGGTCACCTGGCATGAGGATCTTCACCGACACCGACGACCTGGCCGCCGCCGTGGGGGAGACCATCGGGCCGGGCCCCTGGACGCCGGTCGACCAGCGCCGGGTGGACCTGTTCGCCGACGCCACCGACGACCACCAGTGGATCCACGTGGACGCCGAGCGGGCGGCGGCCGGGCCGTTCGGCGGCACGATCGCGCACGGCTACCTCACCCTCGCCCTGCTGCCGGCGCTGGTCACCGGCCTGTACCGGGTGGACGGGCTGCGGATGGGCGTCAACTACGGGCTCAACCGGGTCCGCTTCCCGGCCCCGCTGCGGGTGGGCGGCGCGGTACGGGCCAGCGCCACCATCGTCGAGGTGTCCCCGGTCGAGGGCGGGGTGCAGCTGGTCGCCTCGGTCACCGTGCACAGCGACGCGGGCGGCAAGCCGGTCTGCGTCGCCGAGACGGTCAGCCGCCTCTACACCGGTGCGTCGCGGTGACCGCCCTGTCGTTGGCCATGGTGCTGGCCGAGGCCGCCCGCCGGCACCCCGACACGGTCGCCGTGGTCGACGGCGACGTCCGGGTGACGTACGCCGAGCTGTGGTTGGAGGCCCGCTGCTACGCCGCCGCGCTGCGCGGACTGGGCGTGGCGCCCGGCGACACGGTGGCCCTGCTCGCCCCGAACGTGGTCGACTTCCCCCGGGTGTACTACGGCGCCCTCGCCGCCGGGGCGGTGCTCGTGCCGGTGCACCTGCTGATGACCCCCGACGAGATGGGCTACGTGCTGCGCGACAGTGGCGCGACGCTGCTGGTCTGCCACACCTCGCAGCTCCCGACCGGGCGGGCGGCGGCGGCCGTCGCCGGTATCCCGGTGGTGACGGTCGGCCCGGCGTCCGCCGTGACCGACGCGCCACGACTGGAGGACGTCGACGCGGCACGGGAGCCGGTGCCGTCGTACCTGACCCGGTCGGCCGAGGACACCGCGGTGGTCCTCTACACCAGCGGCACGACCGGTGCCCCGAAGGGTGCCCTGCTCACGCACCTCAACCTGGTCATGAACGCGACGGTCAACGTCTTCGACGCCAACGACGCGCGCGGCACCGACGTGGTGCTCGGCTGCCTGCCGCTGTTCCACAGCTTCGGGCAGACCGTGGCGATGAACGGCACCTTCCGGGTCGGCGGGACCCTGGTGCTGCTCAGCCGTTTCACCGGTCCGGCGGCGGTCGACCTCATGCTGCGCGAGGGGGTCGACGTCTTCCACGGCGTGCCCACCATGTACGTCGCGCTGCTCGACGCGGCCCGGGACCGCGACACGCTGCCCCGGCTGCGACTGTGCATCTCCGGCGGGGCGTCGCTGCCGGTGGCCGTGCTGGAACGCTTCCACGCCGCCTTCGACACCACCGTCTTCGAGGGGTACGGCCTCTCGGAGACCTCGCCGACGGCCACCACCAACCAGCCGGCCTTCGGCACCCGACCCGGCACGGTCGGGCACCCGGTCTGGGGCGTCGAGGTGGAGATCGCCCGCGCCGAGCTGGACGACCGCATCGAACTGCTGCCCACGGGGGAACTCGGCGAGATCGTCATCCGGGGGCACAACGTCTTCGCCGGTTACCTCGGCCAGCCGGAGGCCACCGCGCGGGCCGTGGTGGACGGCTGGTTCCGCAGCGGCGACCTGGGCCGCAAGGACGCCGAGGGGTTCGTCACCATCGTCGACCGGACCAAGGACGTGATCATCCGGGGTGGGTTCAACGTCTACCCCCGGGAGGTGGAGGAGGTGCTGGCCCGGCACCCGGCGGTCGGCCAGGTGGCGGTGGTCGGCCTGCCCGACCCGGTGCACGGCGAGGAGGTCTGCGCGGTGGTGGTGCCCGACCCGACCGGGCCGCCGCCCCCGGGTGAGCGGGAACTCGTCGAGTGGTGCCGGCAGCGTCTGGGGCGGCACAAGTACCCCCGGCTGGTCCGGTACGTCGACAGTCTGCCGCTCGGACCGAGTCACAAGGTCCGCAAGCGCGAGCTGCGGGAGGCGATGTCGCGCCCGTCGTCGTCCTGAGCGCGGCGGGCGGCGGCCCGGGGTGGTGGCCGCAGGAAAGCTACCGGAGGGCGCCGGCTCGAGACGAATATTTACATTGATCGATTGCGTGTCTACGATTCCGGTACTGCGCGCGCATCGACAATGTTCTATCCCGAGCCTCAAGGATGAACCGTGCGATCAATCAGGTACGTCGCCACGCTCCTGGCCGCCCTCGCCACCGCCCTGGCCGCCACCCTCGTCGTCGCCACCCCCGCCCAGGCGGCCCCGCTGTTCAAGGCGCCCTACCCCTGCGGGCAGCGGTGGACCTTCAGCCACCACAGCGCCGAGGTCCGCCTGGCCCTCGACTTCGTCCGTGCCGACGGTGGCGGCACCGCCGGCACCCCGGTGCTCGCCTCCGCCGCCGGCACCGCCACCCGCCACTACCAGGCCAGCGGCGCCGGCAACTACATCGTCATCGACCACGGTGGCGGCTGGAAGACGTACTACTTCCACCTCGCCGGGTTCTCCGTCGCCAGCGGCGCGTGGGTCAACCAGGGGCAGCAGATCGGCACCACCGGCAGCACCGGCAACTCCTCCGGCGCGCACATCCACTACGAGCAGCTCTTCAACGGCGTCGGCCAGAACATCGTGATCAACGGGGCCTCGCTCGCGCCGTACCCGGGCGGTTACCACCAGCGGTACCTGACCAGCGACAACGGCTGCGGCGGCGGTGGCGGTACCGCCTTCTGGACCTGGGGATCCGGCATCCGGGTCCGCAGCGACGTGCGACTCGCGGCGCCGGTGGTCACCACCCTGCCCGGCCCCACCCTGGTGTACGTGCTCTGCCAGAAGCAGGGTGACACGGTCAGCGCCGACGGCTACACCAACAACTGGTGGGCCCGGCTGCGCGACCAGAACGGCTACATGACCAACATCTACATCGACCACCCGGCCGCGCAGCTACCGGGCGTGCCCATCTGCTAGTCGCCGTGGGGCCGGCGTCCGGCGCGGACGCCGGCTACCGCGTGGCGGTCGGTCGACGGCCGGCGAGGCTGACCGCGAGCAGGCCCAGCGCGACGAGCTGGGTCGCGCCGAGCGCGATGACCAGTACCGCCAGCGAGCGGGTGTACAGCACACCGACCAGGCCGCCACCGGCCAGCGCCGCGCCGCCCTGGACGGCGGCGAAGACGCCGTAGGCGGTGGCCCGGCGGGGAGCCGGGACGAGGTCGGCCACCAGGGCCTTGACGGTGGAGTCCTGCACGCCGACGGCGGCCCCCCAGAGCAGGGCCCCCGCCACGACGGCGACGAGACTGCCGGAGAGCGCCAGCGCCGGCACGGCGGCACCGAGCAGGGGCAGGGCGAACAGCACCCGCGCGTGCCACCGGTCGTACAGCTGGCCGCTGACCAGGGCGGCCACCGCGGCGGCGGCCATCGCGGCGGCGTACAGCAGGGGGATCCCGGCGGCGGTGACCAGGCCGGTCCGGCTGGCGTGGAACGAGATGATCCCGAAGGTGACCAGCCCGGCGGTGGCGGCCCCGGCTGCCGCAGCGAACAGGAGGAAGCGACGGGGCAGGTCGGCGCCGACCCAGCGGCCCAGCGCGCCCGACGAAGGGCTGCCGGCAGCTGGTCGGGCGGACGCGGCGGGGGCGTTCGACCCGACCTCGCCGGTCGGCGGGGACGGGGCTGATCGGGCGGACGCGGCGGGTGCGCTCTCGAAGACGGCCGGGTCGGGCACCCGCCGCCGGATCCGGAGCAGCAGCCCGACGGCCAGCGCCCCGGGGACGGCGAGGAGGGCCAGGGCCGGCCAGAGCACGCCGGTGGCGGCCAGGACCGCCGCGACCAGTAGCGGCCCGGCGAACGCGCCGAGCTGGTCCAGCGCCTTGTGGACCGCGAACCCACGACCCCGACCGACCGCGCCGGCGGCCTGCGCCAGCAACGCCGACTTGGCCGGGCTGCGCACGGCCTTGCCGGCCCGTTCGGCGAGGATCAACCCGGCGGCGACCGCCAGACCGGCTCCGCCGAGGAAGGGCGTCACGGCCAGCAGGGGGACGCAGACGGCGGTCAACGCGTACCCGACCAGCGTCAGCGACCAGTACCGGCCGGTGCGGTCGGCCAACGGCCCGGAGGCCAGCCGCAGCAGCAGCGACATGGCCTCGCCGGCCCCGGACACCAGCCCGACGACCAGCGCCGACGCGCCCAGGGCGCCCAGCAGGGGACCGGTGATCGACCGGGCGCCCTCGTAGACCATGTCGGCGGTCAGACTGACCATCCCGAAGCCGACCACGACCCGCCAGGCGGACCACCCCGCCGCGCGGGCGGGCGACCGTGCCGGGGTGATGGCCGGGCTGGTCGACACCTGCGACATGCTGACTCCCCGTGGCGCGACCGGCAGGCACCGGGCCGGTCGGACCCGGGACGGGGCGACGATCCGCCGCCCGCGTTCGGCACATACCGTACCGCCACCGTGCGTCACTTCGCTTCGGGACCGGGCCCGGGGGGACGGAGATTCTCGGGGATCAGCTCCAGGAGCTGGTCACGACGCATCGGCAGGTCGAGCAGGCTGAGTTTGAGCTGGCTCCGCTTGGCGTGCCGGCTGGCCGAGAAACGGACCACCCGGCCGGCATCCTCCCGTCGACGGACGGTCAGCGCCCGACCGGGGCGCAGCTCGCCCGACGGCGTGCCGTCGACGTCGACGTCGACCGGCGGACCGTCCGTGGCGATCCGCAACGACACCCGGTCGTCGGCGCCGAGCACGACGGACCGGCCGATGCCCGCCATCGGCGCCACCGGCGTGATCACCATCGTCCGGGTCGACGGCGAGACGACCGGGCCCCCGGCGGCGTAGTTGTACGCGGTGGAGCCGCTGGGCGTGGCGACGACCAGCGCGTCGCACCGGTAGTAGCCGTACGGCTGGTCGTTGACGGTGAGGTCGATCGAGACGGTCCCGGTCCGGCGCTGCTGGGCCAGCACGATGTCGTTGAAGCCGGAGCAGGTCCGTAACGGCTCACCGTCGGCGCGGTCGGCGACCAGACAGCTGTGCGACTCGACGGTGAAGTCGCCACCGACCATGCGGGCCAACGCCTGCTCCAGGGCGTCGGGAGTGATCTCGACGAGGAAACCGAGGTGGCCGTGGTTGACGCCGAGCACCGGTACCGGGTGCTCGACGACCAGCCGCATCGCACCGAGCATGGTGCCGTCACCGCCGAGGGCGACGACCGCGTCGACCTGGGCGACGAACCGGTGGTCCGGTACCGTCTCGACCTCCTGGGCGATCCGGTCGCGGTCCTGGTCGCGTGCGACGACCCGGACCGCGTGGGTACGGGCCCAGTCGAGAATCGTCGCGACCGAGTCGCCCACCGCCCTGCTGGGGTGGACCACCAGACCCACCGTGGGGTTCCTGGTGACGCCGGCGGTGTGACCGCTCATCCGCCGAGCGTAGCCGGGGCCGAAGCGGCCGTTGCGGCCTTCGGCGGTACCCGCCCCCGCCGGGCCGGAGCCGCCCGCGCGGTAGCGCGGGGCGGACGATCCGGCCCCGACCCGGCGGGGGCGGGCGGTCAGGCACGGGACAGGGCGCGATCGCTGACGAAGGACTGGAGCCCGAACTGCCGGGCCCGGCGCTCGGCGAAGTCGGTCAGCCCCGGGCTGTCGGCGTAGTCGAGGCTGTACAGGTCCAGTTCCAGCTGGAGCAGTTGCTCGGCGATCTGGGCGTGGAACTCCAGCACGTCGGGCGGCCAGGGGGCGTAGCCCTGGTCGGTCCAGCGGGCCGAGAACGACTCGAAGACGATCCCGTCGACGATCTCGGCCAACCGGGGCAGCATGCCGAAGCCCCGGTTGGCGAGCAGGTACGCCGGCTGGGCCTCCTCCCGTACCGCGGCCACGAGGGTGATCAGGTGCGGGACGTCCTCCGGGTAGGTCAGCTCGACGTTGAGCGTGTCCAGGAAGAGCCCGGCGAACCCGCGGGCGATCGCGTCCTTCGCCGCGCCGACCACGTGCGCCACCCAGAGCGGGTGGCCGACCTGGACGAACGCGCCACCCCAGTCCGGGTTGCGTTCCTGCCGCTGCCAGGGCGCGGGCGGACCCTGGTCCTCCGACAGCGACAGGTAACCGAGGGTCTGCACCCCCTGGTCGGCGAGGTAGCTCAGCTCGGCGGGCTGGTAGAAGTCCGGCTGGAGGACCACCCGCAGGTACCCGGTGAGCTCCTCCAGCCGGCCGTCGCCGTAGTAGAAGCAGATCGGACGTCGCTGCATCACGACCATCCGTGCTCCCGGTACCAGGCGAAGGTGGTCCGGACCCCCTCCTCGAGGCTGACCGTCGGCTCGTAGCCGGTCAGCTCGCGCAGCCGGGACAGGTCCGGGCAGCGCCGGCTGACCGATCCGGACGGCGCCGCCGACGCCTCGATCGCGGGGCTGACCCCGGCCACCCGCAGGACCAGCTTGGCGAGGTCGCCGATGTTGGTCTCCTCGCGGTCGTTGCCGATGTGCACGATCTGGCCGGCGGCGGCCGGGGCGGCCATCAGCCGCAGCATGGCCTCGACCGCGTCGTCGACGTGGCAGAACGCCCGGTACTGGTCGGCGCCGGGCACCGGGAACGGGTCCGCACCCCGCAGGGCGCGCAGGGACATCTCCGGGACGACGTGGTCGGCGCCCATCCGGGGGCCGTACACGTTGTGGAAACGGCCCACCACCGTGTCGAAACCCCGGGCCCGCGCGGTGTGCAGGAACGCGGCCTCACCGAGCAGCTTGCTGGCCGCGTACGCGAACCGGGGCGCGGTGATGTCGGAGATCATCGTCGGCACGGTCTCCGGCGTCGGCACCGGTACCACCCCGGAGGTCACACCCCCGGCGTAGACCTCGCTGGTGGAGGCGAAGAAGACCCGCTCGCCCGGAGCGACCCAGTCGAGCAGGTGCAGCGCGGAGAGGGTGTTGACCCGGACCACCCGGGCCGGGTCCTGCTCCACGTTGCGGACGCCGACCACCGCGGCGAGCAGGTAGATCTGGTCCCAGCCGGTCGGCAGGGCGGCCCAGGTGGCCGGGGCGGTCAGGTCCCCGGAGACCACCTGTACCGCCGGGTCGGCACGCAGGCGGTCGAGGTCGGCGTCGTCGCGCCCCCGGGAGAAGTCGTCCACGATGGTCACCTGGTGGCCGTCGGTCACCAGGCGGCGGGCGAGGTGCAGGCCGATGAAGCCGGCCCCGCCGAGCAGGAGCACCCTCATGCCGACGCCACCTCTCCGGCCGGAGCGGACGCCGACGGCGCGGCGGGCGCGGGTGGCAGGTAGCCCAGGCCCGCGTAGCGGACCCCGGCGGCGGTGACCGCGTCGCCGTCGAGCACCCGCCACGAGTCGTAGACGAACGCCGGCCGGAGCCCGCCGAACGCCTCCGGGACCGGGATCGCCCGGTAGTCCGGGTGGTCGTTGATGATCAGGACCGCGTCGGCGTCGGTGAACGCCTTGTCCAGACCGATCGGCTCGCCCCCGTACTGCCGGATCACGTCGTCGGTGACCATCGGGTCGTGGCCGAGGACGGTCACCCCGGCGGCGGAGAAGACCCGCATCATGGTGGCGATCGGGGTGCCGCGCATGTCGTCGGTGGGGGGCCATCCCTTGTACGCCCAGCCGAGCACCGCCAGCCGGGTGCCGATGCTGCTGCCACGCGCCTCGGTCAGCATCCGCACGACCGTCTCGGCGACGTGGATCGGCAGGTACTCGTTGAGCTGGCGGGCCTTGCCCACCAGGAACGGCCGTCGGTCACCGGCGCTGTCGATCATGATGTACGGGTCCTTGGAGAGGCAGCCGCCACCGACATACCCGGGCTTGGCGAGGTCCGGGCGCGGGTAGTCGACGTTCGTCGCCCTGATCACCTCGAGCGGGTCGAGGCCGTGCCGCTCCGCGATCAGCGCGATCTCGTTGCCGAAGGAGTAGATCAGGTCGGTGTGGCAGTTGTTGGAGAGCTTGACCAGTTCGGCGGTCTCCAGCCCGGACACCGGGACGATCTTCTGGGCCAGTCCCTCGAAGAACGCGATCCCGGCGGCGAGGCTCTCCGCGTCCAGGCCGCCGACCACCTGCGGCAGCTCGACCAGTTCGCGCAGCGCCTGACCCTGGATGGTCCGCTCCGGCGCCATCACCAGCCGGACCCGGTCACCCCACGCGGCCCGCAGCTCCGGCAGCACCACCCGGCGGCTGGCGCCGACCGGCACCGTGCTGCGGACCACGACCAGGGTGTCCGGCCGGCAGCTGGCGGCGACCGCACGGGCGGCGGCGGCCAGGTTCGCCAGGTTCGGGCGGCGGGTCACGTCGTCGACCGGCGTCGACACGCTGATCACCGCCACGTCGACGGTGTCGCGCGGCAGTTCGGTGTCCACGTGGATGTTCCGGCCGATCCGGGCGGCGAAGATGTCCTCGACGCCCGGCTCGAAGATGTGCGGCCGGCCCCGGGACAGTGACGCCAGGACCGCCGGTGACACGTCCGCGCCGTACACCGTGAAGCCCTTCTCCGCGAGGGCGGCGGTGAGCGTGAGCCCCACGTAGCCGAGGCCGACGACTCCGATCTTTGTGCTCATTCGTCCTGTCCTTTCAGATTTCCGAGTGCGGTGGGTGGTACGTCGGGGGAGGCCCGGGGCCCGGACCTCCGGTCGCGGGGCGCCCCGCGACGGCGGGGCTCAGCCGCAGGGGGCGGTGAGCCGGTCGAGGTCCCGGACGGTGACCGTGCCGGCGAACCGCTCCGCGCGGTACCGGTCGCAGGCTGTCCGGACGTGCTCGGGCCGTACGGCGTAGTCGACGGCGAGCACGAACGTGCCGGCGTCACGCAGCGCCCGGGTGTGCGCCAGGTTCTCCGCGCACCAGTCACGGGTGCACGGCTCGTCGGTGGCGAGGTAGAAGAGTTCCTCCATCGCGATGCCGTCGACGGCCCCCGGGTAACCCGGCTGTTCGCGCAGCTCGGGGGAGTTCTGCGGGACGATCAGGAAACCCGGCCGCCGGGCCTTGGCGTACTCGCTGATCCGGACGATCAGGGCGGCCATCTCGGCGGCCAACCGCGCCCGGTCACGGCCCTGCGCGGCATCGAGGGCGATCTCCTCGTAGGCCAGGGGGGTGTCCAGGTAGACCCCGTCGAAGCCGGCGCGCAGCGCCCGGTCGACCCGGGGCCGGACGACCCGGTCCCACCAGCGTCCGTCCCAGTAGCGGACGAAGTGCTCGCCGGGCCAGGCCGGCCACGGGTTCGCCACCAGGTCCGGGGCGTCGCGCCGCAGGACCGGGTACTCGGGACGGAAGTCCTCGATGCTGCCGATCTCGAAGTACGCCAGCACCTGCTTGCCGCTGCGGCGCAGCGCGCCGACCTCCGCGGCCGTGAAGTATCCGGTGTGCCCGTCCCGGGCCAGGTCGACCACCGCGAGCTGCCACGGGCCACGGGCCAGCGCGTCGAGCCGGCCGTCGGCGTACCCCTGGAGCTGGTACGCCCAGTGGGTGATGGGCCCGGACCGGTTGGGCGCGGCGCCGGTGCCGCCGGGGCCGGTGGTCGCCGGCCGGCGGCCGAGCAGCGCCCACCCGGCGACGGCCAGCACCGTCACCGCGACGCCGGCGGCCACGAACCGTCGCCGCCGCCCGTCCGGGGACCGCCGGCTCACCGGGCCTCCCCGGCGTGCCAGACGTCGGTGACCGACGTCGCCAGGTCGCGCACCGGCGACCAGCCCAGGTCGCGGCCGGCCCGGTCGACGTCGGCCCGGATCCAGTCGACCGCCGTCGAGCGCTGCGGCCCGGTGCCGACCTCCCGGATCCCGCCGTGGTAGCCGGCCGTGGCGGCCAGCAGCCCGACCGCCTCCCGCGCGGTGACCGCCCGGCCGCTGCCCGCGTTGTAGACCCGGTGCGGCAGCCGGGGCGCGAGCACGGCGGCGACGATCAGCGCGGCCAGGTCGCGCACGTCCACGAAGTCCCGGTACGCCGCCAGCGACCCCAGGGTGATCTCGGGAGCGTCGTCGGCGAGCGCAGCGCGGATCCGGGCCGCCGCCCGGCCGAGCAGGTTCTCCTGGGACATGCCGGGGCCGATCGGGTTGAACACCCGCAGCGACACCGCGTCGGCCTCCCCGGACTCGCCGGCGAGCTGGAAGAGCCGGGTTCCGGCGAGGTGGCTCACCCCGTACGCGCTGAGCGGCAGCGCCGGGTCGTCCTCGGCCACCGAGGACCCCGCCGGCACGACGCCGTACTCCCCGGCGGACCCGAGCCGGACCAGCCGGGCGTCCGGTGCCGCCGCGCCGGCCGCCGCCAACAGGTTCGCCGCGACCAGCGTGTTCGCGGTGACCAGCTGGGCGGCGGACCCGGTGAGCGCGCCCACGCAGCAGACGACCGCGTCCGGGGCGGTCGCACGCAGCAGCGCGGCGAGCGCCTCCGACGTGCCGTCGAGCAGGTCGACGGTGGTTCGGCCGGGACAGATCACCTCGCTGACCCGGGGGTCCGCCGTCAGTGCGGCCCGGGCGTGGCCGCCGATGAAGCCGGACGCCCCGAACAGCAGGACCCGCGTCACGCCCGCTCCCCGGACGACACGATGCCCACCCGGTCGACGGCGACCGGTTCCACCGGTCCGACCACCGCCTCGACGGTGCCGGCACCCGGCCCCAGCGGCGTCGCGACCGGTCCCAGCGGCGCGGCGGCCGGCTCCACCGGTCCCGGCCGGGCGGGCAACAGGATCGGCTTGAGCTGCGGGAACGACCGGTTCGCCTCGTCGTAGTCCTCGGGCCGGCCGATGTCCAGCCAGAACCCGTCGAACGGGTACGTGGCCGGGGCCTCACCGGCGGCGAGCAGGTCCAGCACCAACTGGTCGAAACCGAGGGACAACCCCGACGGGTACGGCGCGAGGGTCTTCCGTGACATGCCGTACACGCCCATGCTGACCGGATAGCGCAGCGACGGTTTCTCCCGGAACCCGACGATCCGCCCGGCGTCCACGTCCAGCACCCCGAAGTCGATCCGGTGCACCCGTTCCGACGTGGCCAGGGTCAGCGCCGCCCCGGAGAGGGTGTGGGTACGCAGCAGGTCGGCGTAGTCCAGGTCGGTGAGCACGTCTCCGTTCATCACCAGGAACTCGTCGGGCAGCCGGTCCTTGAGCGCGAACAGCGGGCCGACCGTGGACAGTGGCCGGTCCTCCTCGACGTAGTCGATGGTCAGCCCCCAGGGACGGCCGTCCCCGACGAACGCCCGGATCAGCGGGCCGAGATGGTTGATCGCCAGCGTCACCGAGGTGAACCCGCGCGACGCGAGCTGGTCGAGCACGATCTGCAGGATCGAGTGGCTGTCACCGATCGGCATCAAAGGTTTGGGCAGCGCCGTCGTATACGGCCGCAAGCGCACCCCTTTACCGCCGGCAAGGATCACCGCGTGCATCCGGACCTCCCCAAAGGTCTCGAGCGAACTACCGGTAGTGCCGGACCTGCCCGATCACCGGCAGGAGACCGAGCGCGAACAACACCTGGAGCAGCAGCACGCCGCCCAGGTGGAGCGAGGTGTCGGCGAGCGCGGACCCGTCCTGGCCGAGCAGGGGCGCGACACCGAGCAGGCCGCCGACCCCGACGTGCAGGGCGACCACCACGACCATGGACAGGCACAGCCAGCCGTACCGCCCCCGCCCGGCCAGCAGGAAGGCCAGGTAGTAGGCGCCGGCCAGCGCGACGTGCGCCAGCGTCATCACCGTCCCGGCGGGCGAGAGCATCCCCGCGTGGGCGAGAACGGCCAGCAGCACCGCCCCGGGCACCGCCGCCACGGCGAGACAGGCCGCCACGTCCCGGCCGATCGCCCGCCAGAGCACCGCGGCGAACTCCTCCGGGCGGCGCGCCCGCCGGGTCAGCGCTACCGCGTTCCCCCGGAACCGGCTGGTCCGCCACTCCACGAACCCCATCGACACCAGCAGCGGCGCGGCCGCCGCCGCGATGTCCAGCCGGTCCAGCAGGTACGGCATCTGCGCGTGGAACAGCAGCACCGCCGAGCAGAGCCCGTAGCCGGCCACCCCGACCAGCGTGGTCGAGTCGGGCAGCAGCGGGTCCCGGGCGGGCGGTTCCTCGACCCGGGCGGCGGCGCGGGTGGCGTGCAGGGCGGCGACGAACGCGGCCAGCACGCCGAGCGCCGCAGCGGCCACCGCCCATCGCCGGGCCGTCGTCCCGCCCACCAGCAGGTACATCGTGCCGAGCAGGAAGGCCGGCAGCTGCGTCGCGGCCAGCCACCACTCGCGCCGGTAGAAGACCAGCAGCGTGCTGGCCATCTGGTACGCGAGCTGGCAGACCATCATCACGGCCAGCGGCAGACCACCGTGCGGCAGCACCGTCAGGCCGAGCGGCACGCCGAGCAGCGTCCCGACCAGGGCGGCCGTTTGCAGCAGCCGGGCCGCCGAGCGCGGCCGACCCGACCCGAGCAGCCGGAACGCCGCGTACGCGGTCACCCCGGAGAACACCCAGCCCACCGTCCCGGCGACGACCAGCCCGAGGACCAGACCCGGCCGTCCCACGACCGCCAGCACGGCCGGGAAGGTGGCACTCGGCAGCAGGTAGAGCGGACCGTGCCAGACCGGTCGCAGACCGTCCCGCCGGCCGGCCCCGGCCGTCGCCGCGCCGGTCGCCTCGTCGACGGGGGAGAGCGGCCCCAACCGCTTGTACACCTCGGCGGCGAGGACGAAGACGTCGGAGTAGCCGTACTCGACCTGGGCGCCCCGGTCGGTGTGCCCGGCGGCCTCCAGCGCGGCAGCGACCTGGAGCGCGTCGACCGCCCGGCCCAGCTGGGGCCGGACCCGTTCGACCAGCTCGTCGACCGGGTCGGTGGAGATCCTGGGCAGCAGGATGGTGCGTTCGGGCTCGTCCACCGTCGCGGTGATGGTGCCGACCGCCTTGTGCAGCGGGTCGGTGGCGTCGGGGTCGCGCTCGGGGCTCATCGGGCTCCGCCGGCCAGCCCCGGCGTGCCGGCCGCGGCGCCGCCGCCGAGGAGTCCACCGCCGGGCGGGGAGGCCGGCCAGGTGGCCGGGCCCGGGTCACGGCGCGGCACGTACGGCGGGTTGACCCCGCCCTGCTCCTGCGGTGCGCGCGGCTGGGGCACCCGGACCGGGACGGCCGCCACCCCCGGTGGGATCCGCCGGTTCGGCACGGTGACCCGGCCCTGGGCCTGGCCGCGCAGGTGTCGCGGCGGCGTCGACCCGGTCCGGGGCGCGGCGAGGCGCTCGTAGATGTCGCGGTACGCCTGCAACGACCGTTGCAGCGTGAACTTCTCCAGCACCCGGGTGCGGGCCACCGCGCCGAGCCGCAGCCGCAGCTCCCGGTCGCGCAGCAGCCGTACGCAGGCGTCGGCGACGGCGGCGACGTCCCGGGGCGCGACGACGAAGCCGGTGTCCCCGACCGCCTCGGCGACCCCGCCGACGTTGGTGCAAACGGTGGGCCGCCCGCACGCCATCGCCTCCACCACCGTGTAGGGGAAGCCCTCGGAGATGCTGGTCAACGCCACCAGGTTGCCGGCGTGGTACGCCTCGACCGCGTTGCCGACCCGGCCCTCCAGGACGGCGTGCCCGGTCAGCCCCAACTCGTCGATCAGGGCCTCGCAGCTGGCGTGGTAGACCTTGTTGGCGGCGGGCGTGCCGCCGAAGATGCGCAGTCGGGCCGTCGGGATCTCCGCCCGGACCAGGGCGAACGCCCGGATCAGGGTGTGCAGGTCCTTCAGCGGGTCGATCCGGCCCATGAACGAGATGGTCGGCACGTCCGGCTCACCGGCCGCCGGGGGGAAGTCGTCCGGGTCGACGCCGTTGTACATGGTCCACATCCGGTCGGGGTCGCCGCCGTTGTGCAGCTGCCAGCGCCGGTTGTACTGGGAGTGCGGCGCCAGCGCGCTGCTGATCAGGTAGGCCGCGCCGGCCAGGGAGCGGAAGAAGCTCAGCACCAGCACCCGCACCGCGTGCGGGGCCGCGTCGTGCAGGTAGGAGATGTACCGCTCCCGCAGGTAGATGCCGTGTTCGGAGAGGACCAGCGGGGTGCCGTGCGCCCAGCTGGCCGTCATCCCGACGAGCATGGCCAGGCCGTTCATCGAGGAGTGCACGATGTCGGCCCGCACCGGCGGTGCGCTCAGCGGACGCAGCATGTGCGCGATGAGCCACGCCGCCTCCAGCGCGTCGGCGACGGTGAGCGCGGGTCCGGTCTCGTCGACCCGCAGGGTGCGCCAGGCGTCCAGCATCATCCCCAGGGCCTGGTTGGAGAGCAGGCCCGCGTCCAGGTCGCCGCCGTCGGCGGCGTACTCGAACATGCCGCGCAACGCGAGCAGGAAGGTGCTCCGGTTGACCGCGCCCGCCTGGGAACGGGTGGACTCCAGCGGGGTGACCAGCGCCCGCAGGAACACCTCGTAGGACTCGATGAACCCCGCGCCGGGGCGCCCGGTGGGGACCAGCACCCCCCGCTGGGGGCGGCGGCCCGACGGCCGTCCGCCCCACAACGGGATCGAGTGCACCCGGTCCAGGTTCTCCGGTCGGTCGAACACCGGTTTCTCGGTGCCGTCCACGGTGAGCGCCACGACCTCCCACCGGTAGTCCGGCATCCCCCGGATGAGCTGCTCGCACCAGATGCTCACGCCGCCCATCGCGTAGGGGTAGGTGCCCTCCGACACCAGTGCGATCCTCACCGAGCGCTCCCGTTCACTTCTGCTTCACTGTTCTTTCGTCTGCCCTGGTGCTACGGACGGGGAGCGGCGTTGAACGTCACCGGGGTGCTCGCCGCCAGCGTCACCGGCACGGTGACGTCGGTGCCGTACGAGACGGCGCCCGTGGTGGTCGTGGTCACGCCACCGAGCTGGAGCGAACCGGCGGCCGGCGAGGTCACCGTGATCTCACCGGTGGTCCGGTCGTAGACCGCCGACGCCCCGGCGGTGAGCGCGGCGAAGTGCGCCGTACGCGCCTGGGTGTACGTGGCGATCTGCGCCCACGACGAGTTCAGCAGCGGCACCGAGTAGAGGGCGGTGTACTTGGTCAGCACCTCCTTGACCCAGTCGGTGACCAGCGTCTTGCCGGAGTCGTAGTCCCGCACGTTGGCGACGTGGAAGGTGTGCGCGTAGATCGAGCCGGCCGCGACGTGCTGCATCCCGACCGTGGCCTCCAGGTCCAGGACCTGGGCGTAGGTGCGGTCGGTGGGCCAGTAGGGGAAGGCGCCGTTCGGGCCGTAGAGCGAGTTGTAGAAGTGCGCCTGCTCCGAGCCGGCGGTGGTGAAGTAGGCGATGTTCGTCGGCCAGCACGGCACCACCGCGATGCTCGGGTCCATCGGGTGCGCCTTGGCCGTGTTGAAGTTCGCCGGGACGTGGCTGGCGAAGGACATGTTGCCGGCCACCGTGTCGATGCCGAGGTCCGCCGCCGCCTCGATCAGGTCGGGGTTGGAGGCGGTCAGGCCGAAGTCGGTGAGCGGAGCGCCGGGGTTGCTCGGGGTGGCGTTGTAGACACCGAGGCCGGAGTACTCGGGGGTCTTCAGCACGTTGTTCGGGGCGTTCAGCCCGATCGCCGCGCCCGCGGTCCGGTTGTCCGCGATCTCGTTGTACGTGGTGGTGTAGTCCGTGGTGTTCAGCGCCGGGTGGCTGTACGTGTGGTTGGTCCACCGGAAGTTGTTTTTGAGGCACTTCGAGGTGGCGGTCAGCGTGTTCGGGCCACCGTTGGGGCTGCACGTGTCGCCGGCGAACGGGTCGATACCGAAGCCGTTGTAGGGGATGGTGAAGGTGAACCCGGACGCCAGCGGGTACGCGGTGCGCAGCGCGGTCTGCTGCGCGTCGAGGTTGACCGTGTCGTGGCCGCTGAGCCGGAAGCCGGGGGAGTACTCGACGGTGCCGTCGTCCTTGTAGTGGGCCGACGGGCTGAACCAGTCGTCGAGGTCCACGTTGAGGTGGTGCTTCTGCTCACCGAAGTGCAGACCCTTGGTGGCCCACCGGAACAGGCCGTAGACCAGCAGGTCGGTGTGGAGCAGGTACTGGTTCGAGGTGAAGGTCAGCGCGATGCGCTCCCGGCCGTCGAAGGACGTGCTGCGCACGGCGAGGACGTCGGAACCGTTCGTCATCAGCGCGTCGGCGCTGCACCCGCTCCTGATCGAGTTGCGGTAGACGTACGAACCGGTCACCGGGATCTGGGCGGCGCTGTTGAGGTAGTCGAAGACGCCGGCGCCGGCGGTGGTCAGCGAGACGGGCAGGGGCGTCTCGCCGACTCCGCTCTCACCGTTGGAGGTGAGGCAGTAGTCCTCCGGCCAGGTGCCGTAGCTGGTGTAGAGGGCGACCTGCCGGACCTCGAAGTTGCGCTCGTAGGCCCAGAGCAGGTTCCACTCCGAGTCGGTGAAGCCCGCCAGGTAGTTGCCGCCCGACTCGTAGAGCAGCGTGCCGCTGGTGAGCAGGATCGCGTTGTACTTGCCGACGCCGTTGGAGTCGACCAGCGCGGCGGCGGTGAGCGCCTGGGTGGCGCTGTAGAAGACGTCGTACTTGGCACCCACCCGGTCGAGGGTGGTGGTGATCGCCGGCACGCCGAAGTCCGACGTGTTGGTGGCCACGACCAGTGCCCGGAGCGCGACCTTGTCGTTGATCGCCTGGGTGCCGACGCCGCCACTGCGGGCGTCCTTCTTGAGCCCGGTGACCTTGACGGTGCCGGACCGGTTGGGCAGCGGCTTGGGGATGGCCTGCTTCGGGTTCGCCACCTGACCGAAGCCGGGGACCGCGGGCGGCTGGGCCGGTGCGGTCGACGGCCGGGCGAGGACGGGAGCCTGGGTGCCGAGGACGACCGCGAGCGCGGTCAGCCCGGCGAGGGCGAGTCTTGTGGCGCGACGGCGCGCAGGTCCGGTGGGGACCATGTACTGACCTCCGATGAGGAGACGACCGGGGAACCGTCCGAAGTGGACGGTGGGGAGTGCCGACGAAGGCTATCAATGACAAATTGCGGCGGTCAGAGGCTACATCTGTCGGCTGCGGAATTGACGCGAGCATCGAAAGAGTGCTAGCGCGGCGGATTTTTCCCGACGTCGGGTATCGCGATTCTCGATGAATTGTTCATGGTGTCGAGCCGCGCACGGGGGCGTGACGTGCATGTTTCCCGACCGCTGTTGCATGTCGTCGATGTCGTCAACCGGCCCGCGCCGGGTGGTCCCTGCGGCGCCACCGGCTCCCCGCTGCGCGGGGCCGCAGTCGACGGGTGACCGCTCGTACCGCGGGACCGCTCGGCCGGAGCGGCTAAAGTGGCCGTCCCGTCAACGGGACTGACCGTTCACCCGATGTCGGCACCCGCCATGCGGTCGAGTGTCATGGAATGATCGGTAAGCGTTGTCGAGCGGCCAATTCCAGGCGTTTATGCAGGCAGTGCCCGACGGTGCCGGCAGGGTCGGGGTTTTTCCCCCGTTATCGGGGTGTGCGGGGTTGTTTTTCCGCGCTGCCGGCATAGCGGGAAATGCCGTCAAGTTCGAAAGTGCGGACGCGGTGGGTTCTGCGGCCCGGAGACTCCGTTCCACCCGCCGCCGGGGGTGCCGGTTCGGTGCGGTGTGCGCGGACCGGGCGGTGGGCCAACACCGGCCCGGCAGTCGCCGGCCACCCGTCTGCGTGCGCGACGAGTACGGCACGCCGAAGGCGGATCCGACGCTCGGGAGCGCCGCAGGACGGTCAGCGGGCGGCCTCCCGGCCGGGCACCGTCGGACGGGCCGGGGCCGTCCCGGCCGGTCGCCCGTGCCGCGCGCGCCGGCCGTGTCCGACCAGCGCGAGCGCACCGAGGGCGGCGGCCAGGACCCCGGCGGCCAGCGCGGCCCGCATGCCGGTGACGGAGTAACCGTCGGCGGCCCAGGCGGCGGTGGCGACGGCCGGGCCGAGGGCGAATCCCAGGTTCCGGGCGAGTTGGACGGTCCCGCCGGTCGTCGCGGTCAGGCCGTGCGGTGCGGCGGTCATCACCATGGCCTGAACCGGCCCGCCGTACAGGCCCATCCCGACACCGGCCAGGGCGAGTCGCCAGGCCACGTCGAGCGGCTCCCACCCGGACGGCAGCGGTTGGACCAGCAACAGGCCCACGGTCACCACGACCGCGCCGAGCGCACCGGTTCGCCCCGCGCCCCACCGGTCGGCCAGCACTCCGCCGACCGGACCGGCCAGGCCCATTCCGGCGGCGAAGGCGAGCATGGTCAGGCCGGTGGTCTCCGTGCTGACACCGACCACGTCGACCAGGTGGAACGGCAGGAGGAACTGCATCACCGCGAAGCCGAGGGCGAGCAGCAGGATGGCGACGTGACCGGCGCGGACACCGGGCACGCGCAGCAGGGTCAACACGGGGCGGCTCTCCGGCATCCGCCACCAGACCCCGAGGACCACCGCGGCGGGGAGCACCAGCAGGAGCCACTCCGGGCCGTCCTCCGCCGTCCTGGTCAGCGCCACCAGGAGCACCCCGAGTCCCAGCGCCGTCAGCGCCGCCTCGGTGAGCCACCGGCGGTCGGGGACCCGGAGCGGACCGTCGTCGGGCATGGCGAGGAGCCCGACCAGGACGATCGCGACGGCGACCGGGACCACCGCGAAGAAGACCGGCCGCCAGCCGGCCGCGCCGAGCAGCAGCCCGCCGAGGGGTGGGCCCGCGACCGCACCGAGCGGTCCGAGCGTGGCCAGCACGCTCATCGCCCGGCCGCGTGCCTCGGGCCGGACCGCGATGGTGGCCAGCACCGGCATCAGGGCGAACATCACCGCGGCGCAGGTGCCCTGGGCCACCCGGGCCGCCACGAGGAACCCGACGCCCGGGGCGAGCCCGGCCGCGGCGCTGGCCACCGCGAAGCCACCCACCGACGCGACGAGGGCGGCCCGCTTGCCCACCCGGTCCAGCCAGCGGCCGGCGGGCAGCACCAGGGCCACCACCGGCAGCAGGTACGCCAGGACCGTCCACTGGGTGGTCGCCGGGTCACCGCCGAGGTCGTCCCGGATCGCCGGCAGCGCCACGTTGACGATGCTGGTCTCGAGCATCGCGACGAACACCACCGCGCCGGCGGCGTAGACGAGCAACCACCTGTCGCGCCTCGGGGCGGTCGCCCCGGAATGGTTCCCGGCCCGGCCAGAAGCGTCTTCCGCGTCGAACTCCATAAGCTACTGGTCGCTCCGCGGCATTCTCCGGTTCCCGGAAAAGATGTTACAGCTGTCAATTCCTGTGCGTGGGTGCCGAGTGGAACCCGCCCGGTCGCCTCGTCGCGCCCGTCGCTGGTGGCCTGACTGCGGCGGTCGTCGCCGCCCCGGGCGCCCGGTCGCCGGGGCGGCCCGAATGGTTCCCGGACAATTTCCCGCAACACGAAATTGCCGCAGTACGGACCGATCGCCGTCTCGCCCCCCGCCCCGTCGGGCGGGCCGGCGGGACGCTTCTTGCCCGGTCGTCCCCGGCGGAAGCAGCAAAGATGCCCGTCTATGCAGTTCGGTGGCCGGTCCGCGTCGCCCCGGTCCGGCGGCCCCCTCGGGTCCGGCGCGCCGGCGGGAAGCAGGCGGTCGGAGATCGACTTAATGCCTGCAAAGCCGATAGGGATTACCTTCTATCCCACGTGGCCGGCCTGCGATGCCCGTGGGACACGGTCCCATGTGGTTGCCCGGGGTGCCGGGCCGCGCCGAAAGCGGAGGGACGACATGTGCGGAATCACCGGCTGGGTTTCCTTCGACCGCGACCTGCGGTCGGAGCACCAGGTCATCGAGGCGATGGTCGCCACCATGACCCCTCGGGGCCCGGACGCGGGCGGGCGCTGGCTCGGTGCGCATGCCGCCATCGGCCACCGGCGCCTCGCCGTGATCGACATCGTCGGCGGACAGCAGCCGATGGTGGCTGAGAGGGCCGGCGCCGAGGTGGTACTCACCTACAGCGGTGAGGTCTACAACTTCGTGGAGCTGCGGGATGAGTTGCGTCGTCTCGGCCACCCCTTCCACACCCAGAGCGACACCGAGGTGGTGCTCCGCGCCTACCTCGAATGGGGCGAGGAGATGGTGCACCGGCTCAACGGCATGTACGCCTTCGCCGTGTGGGACCAGCGCCGCCAGGCGCTCATCCTGGTGCGGGACCGGCTGGGCATCAAGCCGCTGTACTACAGCCAGGCCGCCGGCGGGGTGCTGTTCGGCTCCGAGCCGAAGGCGATCCTCGCCCACCCGGAGGTCGAACCCCGGGTGGACCTGGACGGCATCCGCGAGGCGTACAGCCTGCTGTTCAACACCGGCCCGTCGGTCTGGTCGGGCATCCGGGAGGTGCTGCCGGGGTCGGTGGTCCGGTTCGACCGCTCCGGCCTGACCGAGCGGACGTACTGGCAGCTTGAGGCCCGGCCGCACACCGACGACCTGCCGACCACCCTGGAGAACGTCCGGCACCTGCTCGTCGACAGCGCCCACCGGCAGCTCGAGGCGGACGTACCCCGGTGCACGCTGCTCTCCGGCGGGCTGGACTCCACCGTGCTGACCGCGCTGCTGAACCGCGAGATCCGGCACCGGGAGGGCCCCGGGGAGCGCATCCGATCGTTCGCCGTGGACTACCACGACCAGCAGGAGCAGTTCACCGCCGACGTCCTGCGCTCCAGCCCGGACGCGCCGTTCGCCCGCGAGGCGGGCGAGTTCATCGGCTCGGACCACCACACGATCCTGCTCGACCCCGACCGCCTCCTCGACCCGGCGAACCGGCAGGCCGTCGTGGTCGCCCGAGACTCGCCGATCGGCGTCGGCGACATGGACACCTCGCTCTACGTGCTCTTCGGCGAGATCAGGCGGACCTCCACCGTCGCGCTCTCCGGAGAGGCGGCCGACGAGGTCTTCGGCGGGTACCCCTGGTTCCACTCGCCGGAGGCGATCGCCGCCGACACCTTCCCCTGGCTGCTGGTCACCAACGACCGGCAGGCCATGCCGCTGCACCCGGACCTCTCCGCCAAGCTGCGGCTGCGTGAGTTCCAGGCGGACACCTACCGGGACGCCCTCGCGGCGGTCCCGGTGTGCGACGGGGAGTCGCCGCAGGAGCGGCGGATCCGCGAACTGCTGCACCTGAGCCTCACCCGTTGGCTGCGGCAGCTGCTGCACCGCAAGGACCGGCTCAGCATGGCGGTGGGTCTGGAGGTCCGGGTGCCCTACTGCGACCACCGGCTCGTCGACTACGTCTTCAACGCACCCTGGGCGATGAAGACGTACGACGGACGGGAGAAGAGCCTGCTGCGTTCGGTCGCCCAGGGCATCGTGCCCCAGTCGGTGCTGGACCGGCTGAAGAACCACTACCCCTCCACCCACGACATCCGCTACAACCGGGGGGTCCAGCAGCAGGCGACCGACGCGTTGAAGGACCCGCACAGCGCCCTGCGGGAGATCGTGGACATCGAGGGCATCCGGCCGGCGCTGGAGGTGCCGCCGGAGCGGCTCGGGTGGGGCCACCGGCTGCGCCTGGAGCGGGTCATCGACCTCTCGCTCTGGCTCGGGTACTACAACCCGACCCTCGTCGTCTGACCCACCGCCCGGTGGTGTCGGAGGGTCGTGCCAGGTCCCGGCGTTGCAGTAACACTTAACCTTCTTTATAGTTCGATGACAATAAATACCGTCATCGATCCTGGAGGTGGCTCGTGCGACTTCGCGGCAGACCGATCCTGGTGGCCGGCCTCATCGCGGCGGTGGCGCTGGTGCCGCTCGCCGTCTCCCACACCGCCGGAGCGGCAGCGACACCGACCGCGAGTTTCACCAAGGTCAACGACTGGGGCGCCGGGTGGGAGGGTCGTTACACGATCACCAACTCCGGCGCCAGCACGATCACCTCCTGGCGCCTGGAGTTCGACCTGCCCGCCGGCACCACCGTCGGCTCGTACTGGGACGCGCTGTTGACCAGCAGCGGACAGCACCACACCTTCACCAACCGGTCGTGGAACGGTACGGTCGCCCCGGGCACCTCGGTGACCTTCGGCTTCGTCGGCAACGGCTCCGGTGCCCCGATCGGCTGCACCCTCAACGGTCAGCCCTGTGCCGGCGGCACCGCACCGACCACGCCGCCGCCGTCCACCACCGCCCCGCCCACCACCGCCCCGCCCACCACGCCGCCGCCGACCGTCGGCACCCCGGTCGCGGCCAACGGCCAGCTCCGGGTCTGCGGTCGGCAGCTCTGCAACCGCAACGGCAAGGCGGTCCAGTTGCGCGGCATGAGCACGCACGGCATCCAGTGGTACGCCAACTGCGCCACCCCCGCCTCGCTGGACGTGCTCGCCCGGGAGTGGAACGCCGACGTCCTGCGGATCTCGATGTACATCCAGGAGGGCGGTTACGAGACCGACCCCCGCCGCTACACCGACATGGTGCACAACTACATCGAGCTGGCCACCGCCCGGGGCATGTACGCCATCGTCGACTGGCACATGCTCAGCCCCGGTGACCCGAACCACAACCTGACCCGGGCACGCACCTTCTTCGCCGAGATCGCCGAGCGGCACAAGGACAAGGTCAACGTGCTGTACGAGATCGCCAACGAGCCCAACGGCGTCTCCTGGAGCGCCATCAAGAGCTACGCCGAGCAGGTCATCCCGGTGATCCGCAGCCGTGACCCGGAGGCCGTGGTCCTCGTCGGCACCCCCGACTGGTCCTCGCTCGGCGTCTCCGGCAGCGGGGGCGGGGTCGACACCATCGCGGCCAACCCGGTGGCCGGCGGCAACCTGATGTACGTCTTCCACTTCTACGCCGCCTCGCACGGCGACCTGTACTACAACACCTTCGCGCAGGCCGCCGACCGGCTGCCGCTCTTCGTCACCGAGTTCGGCACCCAGGAGTACACCGGTGACGGCGCGAACAACTTCACCATGTCCCAGCGGTACCTCGACCTGATGGCCAGCAAGAAGATCAGCTGGACGAACTGGAACTTTTCCGACGACTTCCGCTCCGGTGCCGTCTTCACCACCGGCACCTGCGGCAGTGGTCAGTTCGGCGGCACCAGCCGCCTGAAGCCGGCCGGTACCTGGATCCGCGACCGGATCCGCACCCCCGACGACTTCTGAGGTCGTGCCGAAGGGCCCCGTCCTACCGCAACCGTAGGACGGGGCCCTGCTCGTCACCGGTGGCCGGCGGTCGTCCGGACGCCCCCGGCGACAGCGGGGTCGGTACCGCCGAGGTGACCCGGGGTGGCCCCCGCCCGGCCGGTGACGGTGTACCGGGTGCCCATGGATGTCGAGTCCCCCGAGGGTCCGGTCCAGGACGGTCCGTGCGGCGTCCCCCGTGGGCTTCACGGGTGTCCGTGGCTGTGCGTCGAGCATCCGCCCGCCGCCACGATCCGGTCCACCGCTCATCGCGTCTCCTCTCCTGAGGGGTTCACCGACCGGCTCCGTGCGCCTACGGTAGGTCGCCCCGGCGGGTGGTCGAGTTCCGTTGAGGAACGGACGACCTCCGCAGGAGTGCAAGTTCGCTGGCAGCGAGGCTGACCGAGCTTCAGAACACAAATTAGGTCTAGACCGGTATCTCCGCCGCCTGGTCGATCCCTGTTCTGCGTCACTGACCAGCGGAAACAGGGTTCCGCCACGGGGTGTCGTCGGTGCGTCGGGCGTCCCCGGAAACCTCGGCGTCGTCCGGATGGTCTTGACGTAACCAGGCGCGGAAGGGATTCTCGTTACTGGCATAGACCATGCCTCAGAACCCCACCAGGCCCCCGGGCCCGATGGCCGATCCGTGCCCCTGCTGACCCGACCGGATCGGCGGGTCCCGTACCGGTCAGTCATCCGCGGTGGTCACAGCACCGCGTTCCGCGCCGGCACCTCACCGGCGGAAGACACTGATTTGGACCGACAAGTGGAGGTCGCGTGTTACTGGCACGCTCTTTTCGCGGTCGTCGTCACCGCACTGTCATGTTCGCCGTCTCGGTCACGCTCGTCGCAGGTGTGCTGAGCCCACTACCGGCCGGTGCCGAGCGACCGGCTCCCACCGGCGCGGCCCGGATCCTCCCGGTGCCGCAGGAGATCGACTCCCGTCCGGGAAACGTGGTGCTGTCCGGTGCCGTCGACGTCGTGGCGGGCGCAGCCGCCGACCCGGCGGCGCGGACGTCGCTGGTGGAACTGCTCTCCGAACACGGCGTCACCGCCCGGGTCGTCGGCGACAGCGACCTGTCGACGCGCGGCCCGATGATCGTTCTGGGCGGACCGGGGGAAACTCCGGTGAGCGCGGACGCGCTGCGCGCCCTCGGCGTCACCGGCCCGGAAGCGCTGCCCGGTGAGGGGTACGTGCTGGCCGCCGGTCGCGACGGACGCGGCCGACAGCGGATCGTGCTGTCCGGGAAGGACGCCACCGGCACGTTCTATGCCGTCCAGTCGCTCCGGCAACTGCTCGAACGGCAGGGCTCCCGGGTGGTCGTCGACGGCGTGCAGATCCGCGACTGGCCGGGGTACAAGATCCGCGGTGGCATGGAGTCCTTCTACGGCCCGGTGTGGTCGCAGGAGGACCGGCGCTCGCAGATCGAGTTCCTGGCCCGGCACAAGATGAACCAGTTCTTCTACGGGCCGGCGGACGACCTGCGCACCGGTTCGAACTGGGACTCGCTGTACGAGGCGGCGGAACTGGCCCGGTTGAAGGAGATCGTCGACCTGGCGAAGTCCCGCCACGTCGACTTCGTGTACCGGATCTCACCGGAGGCGCCGATGGCGCCCAGCAAGGGGATCTGCCACGTGCGCGGGACCGACCGGGCCAAGCTGCTGGCCCGCTTCGACCAGATGTGGGAGATCGGCGTCCGCAGCTACGTCATCGCCTGGGACGACGTGTCGGGCAACTTCGCCTGCCAGGAGGACCGGGACGCCTACGGGGGAGACGCGTCGCCGCTCGCGGTGGCCCAGGCCGAGGTGACCAACCTCGTGCAGAAGGAGTTCATCGAGAAGCGCCCCGGGGCCAGCCGCATGGTGACCGTACCGACGGAGTACTGGGGCACGACGAAGACGGCGTACACCAACCGCTTCGACGAGCTGCTGAGTACCGACGTCGACCTCTACTGGACGGGACCGGCCGTGGTCCCGGCAAGCATCACCGAGGCGGACCTCCGGGCCGCCCAGGACGTGTGGTCGCGGCACCGGATCATGCTCTGGGACAACTACCCGGTCAACGACTACAGCCCCAACCGGCTGCTCCTGGGCCCGCTGGAGAACCGCGACGCCAACATGGCGGACAAGGTCATCGGCATCTCCTTCAACGGGCTCGTCACCTTCCAGGAGGCCTCGCAGATCCCCCAAGGCACCCAGGCCGACTACGCCTGGAACCCGGGGGCCTACGACGCGGACCGCTCGTGGACGCGCACGCTGCAACACCTCGGCGGCGACGCGTACGAGGAACTGCGGCTCTTCGCCGACAACAACCGCGCCAGCGTCCTGGACCCGAGCGCCCGGCCGGAGTTCGCCGCGCTGGTCAACCGTCTGATCGCCGACTACCGGGCGGGTCGACCGGTGAACGCCCAGCTCGACCGGGTCGACCGTGAGCTGCGCCGCCTCGAGGACCTTCCCGCCGCGCTCCGGGCGAAGCTCGACAACCCGCTCCTGCTCCAGCAGATCGGGCCCTGGCTGGACCGGGTCGGCGTGACCGGTCAGGCCGGGCGGGCGGCCGTCCGCATCCTCCGGGCCCAGGACAAGGGTGCCAGCGAAGCCGCCTGGCTGGCCCGGCGCGACCAGGCAGCCGCCCGTGGCATCCTCGACCGCACGTGGCACCAGATCAGTCCCGGGCCGGTCGACGACCTGCTCAGCTTCGCGGCGGCCCAGAACGACGCGTACGTCGGCGACCGCTGGTTCGGTGACCTCGGCGCCCCCACCGGAGCGCCGGCCGCCGCCGCCGGATCCGGGCTGGGGCTGCTCACCGACCGCCGGGACGACACGGCGTACGTCGCCGCCGGCGCACCGCAGGCCGGTGACGCCGTCACGGTCCCGATCACCAAGCCGCACCGGCTGTCGGCGGTGACGGTGGTGCAGGACGCGACCGCCCCGGCGGACGGCATGATCCAGGCACTCGTCGACGGCGGTTGGGTGAACCTCGGGCCGCTCGCCGAGGGGTTCACCAAGGTGCCCGCCAAGAACCTGGCGGCCAGCGCGGTACGCATCCAGTGGACGCCCGGCAGCGTCGCGCCGCGCGTGTACGAGATCGTCCCGCACTACTCCGACGTGCTCCGGGGCCGGCTCTCGGCCGAGCCGTCGGGTGCACTCGTCGCACCCGGGAAGACCAAGCGGTTCCAGGTCGCGCTCGAGGTGTTCGCCGAGGACGGGGTGAGTGGCCGGGTCACCGCCAGTGGCCCGGACGGCTGGAAGGTCACCCCGGCGACGCAGGTGCTCCGCGCGCGACCGGACGGGCGGACCATCGTCACCAGCGTGCCGGTCGCCGTCACCGTCCCGGCCGACGCCGCCGAGGACCGTCACCAGGTGACGGTGACGTTCCAGAAGGACGGCGCGGCGCCGGTGAACGTGTCGGTGCCGATCGTCGTGGGCGACGGCAGCTACCCGGAGTTCGTGGCCGGGGCCGACCCGGCCGGCTACTGGAGGCTGGGCGACCCGGCTGGTTCCCGGACCGCCGTCGACAGTGCCACCGACGGGCGCGACGGCACCTACCGAGGCGCTGAGCCCGGTGTCGAGGGCGTGCTTACCGGCGACAGCGCGGCCGACCTCGGGGACGGCTACGTCGACGTGCCCCGGGGCCCACGGACCAACCTCGAGGGGCCGTTCACCTTGGAGGCGTGGGTCAAGCTCGACCTGCTCGTGCCCACGCCGGGACAGGCGATCATCGAGAGCTACCACACGCCGGCGACCAACGGGTACGTCCTCCGGGCGGAGAACGGTGTCCTGCAGGCCTGGACGCTCGGCGCTCCCGGCAAGGGACACGGCGTCGTGACCGGCCACACCCGGTTGACGCCGGACAGGTGGCACCACGTCGCTGCCGTGTTCGACGGGGCGCGACTGACCGTGTACCTCGACGGCGTCGCGGACAACAGCGTCGCGACGACGGTCGCCCCGGGCAGCGGCACGGCGAGCATCAAACTCGGTGGCCGTGGGGACGACAGCTTCCAGCGGCTCCAGGGCGACCTCGACGAGGCGGCGGTCTACGATCGCGCGCTGACGGCGGCCGAGATCCAGAAGCACTACTTCGCCGGACTGCGGTAGCCACACCCGCCGGATGCGCGTCAGCCGCCCTGCGCCGGGGGGCTGACGTGCATCTGGATGGCGTAGCGATCGCCACGGTAGAGCGACCGCCCGTACTCTACGACCTTGCCCATGTTGTCGACGGAGATGCGCTCGATCAGGAAGGCCGGGGTCTCCTCGGCGACCTCGAGGCGCTTCGCCTCGGTGGCGGTCAACCGCGCGATGGTGACGATCTGCCGGGCGGATTCGAGTCGCACACCGAAGACGCGGCCCAGGACGTCGTAGAGCGAGTCGTCGCGCCCCAGCACGTCGAGCAGGGTGGGGAAGCGCGCGGCGGCGAGGTTGGTCCGTTCCAGGGCCATCGGGATCCCGTCGGCGGTGCGGATCCGCTCGATGTAGTGGGTCGGGTCGCCCGCAGCGATGTCGAGGTTGGCGGCGACGGTGCGGGTGGCCGGGCGGGTGCGGCCACGGTAGCTCTTGGCGCCCGGTGTCATGCCGCGGATCCGCATGTCCTCGCTGAAGGAGCGGAAGATCTCCGAGTGGGTCAGGGTCGGGTGCTGCACGAAGGTGCCGCGTCCGGGCACCCGCCGCACCATCCCCTTGCTCTCCAGCGCGTCGATGGCGCCCCGGACGGTCATCCGGGCCACCGCGAACCGCTCGGCGAGGACCCGTTCGGAGGGGAGCAGCGCGCCGTCTCGTGAGTCCAGGACCAGGGCGGTGAGCACGTCGGTGATGTGTTTGCCCTTGCCGCGGTTCTGCTCCGCCAGCAACGATTCGAGCGCTCCGTCGCTCGGCTCGTGGCGCGTCCTTGGCACGAGTCCGTTCTCCCTTCCCGCTTTTGACGCCATCGTACGGGCAGCGCGTCGCACCTTGGGGGAGGTCGAACGACCCGTTGACCTCTGGTCTATACCAGTATTACAGTCGAGCTCCCCGCCGGTCCGACGGGGTGGTCGCAACGACGATCGGAGACGTGATGACCAGGAAATACGGTGTGTGGGGGGCGGCGGCGATGCTCACCGTCAGCCTCGCTGCGTGCGCACCCGGCAGCGGGGACGGCGACGAGGCCGTCAACCTGAAGGTCTGGGGATGGCGGCAGGAGGACGTCGCCGCCTACAACAAGATCTTCCAGATCTACGAGGACGCCAACCCCGGCGTGACGGTCGAGTACGTCCCCTACAAGAACACCGAGTACGACACGATCCTCAAGACGGGGCTGACCGACGCCAACGGACCGGACGTGGCACAGCTGCGCTCCTACGGCCTGCTACAGCCGCTGGTCGCCGCCGGCGGCCTGGTGCCCCTCGACGACGTCAAGGAGTTGGGCACCTTCCCGGAACCGGTCCTCGACGGCGCCCGGAGCGAGAGCGACAAGAAGGTCTACGGCGTCCCGTTCGCGCTCCAGACCCTGCACGTGATCTACAACCAGAAGCTCTTCCAGGACAACGGCATCACCGCCCCTACCACCTGGGCGGACATGATCGCGGCGTTCGACAAGCTCAAGGCCGCCAAGGTCATCCCGCTGGCGAGCACGGTCACCGACACCTGGATGCTGCCGATCCAGCACGAGATCTTCGGGGCCACCACGTACGGCGGCCCTGACTACCTCGACAAGATGCTCACCGGCGGGGCGAAGTTCACCGACGGGCCCTGGGTGACGTCGCTCGAGACCTGGAAGAGCACCGACAAGTACTGGGCGCCGCAGTCGTCCGGGGTGAGCTACGCCGACGCGCAGGCGCTCTTCACCGCCGGCCGGGCCGCGATGTTCCCCGGCGGCATCTGGGAGCTCGCCGTGTTCCAGAAGGCCAACCCCGACCTGAAGATGGGCATCTTCAACGTGCCGCCCGCCCCCGGCGCGCCGGTCGACAAGACCCTCGTCCCCGGCTACGTCGACGGGTCGTTCGGGGTCTCGGCGAAGTCCGCCAAGCGCGAGGCGGCGCTGGACCTGGTGCGGTGGATGGCGTCGGAGGAGTTCGGCCGGGCGTACTCCGACGAGCTGCGGCAGATCTCGGCGGTGCCCGGCGTCCAGCCGAAGGACGACCTCCTGGCCCAGGCGCTGCGGACGTACCAGGAGAACCCGAGCCCGTACGTCACCTACGCGTACTTCTCCGGTGGAACGCCGACCGCGTGGGACCTCGCCTCGGCGGCGTTCTCCGACTACCTGCTCGGGCGACGTACCGCCGCCGACGCGGCCGGTCACATCCAGCGAGGGGTCGACCAGTGGTTCAAGCCCAGGAGCTGACCCTCCGTCCCGCCCGGCGGCGACGCCGTCAGGCGGGACGGACCGCACCGGGGTGGATCGCGGCGTTCTGCCTGCCGGCCTTCGTCCTCTACGGGCTCTTCCTCGTGGTGCCCCTGCTCACCGCCTTCTACTACGGGTTCTTCCGCTGGGAGGGCACCCGCCAGGGGGAGTTCGTCGGGATCGGCAACTACCAGGAGATCCTCACCCGCTATCCGCTCAGCGACCAGATCTCCGCCGCGCTCGGGCACAACGTGCTCTTCTTCGTCGGCACCATGGTCATCCAGAACACCGTCGGGCTGGGCCTGGCGGTGCTCCTGCACCGCAGCCCGCGGGGGAAGCGGTTGTTCCAGACCCTCTTCTCGCTGCCCTACCTGATCAGCCCGCTGATCGTCGGCTACATCTGGTCGCTCCTGCTCAGCCCCACCTTCGGCCCGATCAACGTCGCGCTCAGGGCGGTCGGCCTGGACTCGTGGGCGCGTCCGTGGCTCGGTGAGCCGGACACCGCGCTGCCGGTGCTGATCCTGGTCAACGCCTGGCAGTGGGTCGGCGGGCCGATGCTCATCTTCGGCGCAGCCCTGGCCGGTGTGCCGCGCGAGCTGGAGGAGGCGGCCGCCATGGACGGCGCGTCGGCCACCCGGACCTTCTGGAGCGTCCGGTTCCCGCTGCTGATGCCGGCGGTCGGGGTGATCACCGTGCTGACCTTCATCGGCTGCTTCAACATCTTCGACCTCGTCTACGCGCTGGGCGGATCCGACGGCGGACCCGGTGGCGCCATGGACGTGCTGGGCCTGCTCTACTACCGGACCGCCTTCCAGGGCGGCAGCAACGCGATCGGAGAGTCCTCGGCGTTGGCCATGCTCATCTTCGTGCTCATCTTCGGGATCTCCGTCGCCCTGGAGCGGGTGCTCCGCCGCCGGGAGGTCACGTGAGTGCCCTGCTGACCACCCCTCGTCGCACGTCGCCGGCCACCGGCGGCTCCCCGCCCCCGGGGGCCACCCGCCCCCGGTCGCTGACCCGGAGCATCGGCGTCCAGGTCGTGCTCTGGGCGTACGCGGCAGTCGCCTTCGGCCCGCTGCTGCTGGTGCTGATCGGCTCGTTCCGGTCCAACGCGGAGATCCTCCGCGCGCCGGTCGGGCTGCCCAGCTCGTTCGACGTGAGCAACTACACCCGGGCCTGGGAAACCGCGTCCATCTCGACGTACTTCCTCAACTCCCTTGCCGTCACGGCCGCCTCGGTGGTGCTGTGCGTCAGCGTGTCGGCGCTGGCCGCCTACGCCCTGGCCCGGTGGCGGTTCCGGGGGCGTGCCCTGCTGGCGGCGTTCTTCCTGTCGGGCCTGATGATCCCGGCGAAGCTCGGCCTGCTGCCGGTGTTCTACATGTTCCAGTCGATGAACCTGATCGACAGCCGGATCGGGTTGGTGCTGCTCTACGCGGCGAGCGGGGTCCCGTTCTCCGTCTTCGTGATCATGGGCTTCATGCGCGGGCTCCCCGGGGAACTGGAGGAGGCGGCGCGGATCGACGGCGCGCACGAGGGGCGCCTGTTCGTGTCGATCGTGCTGCCCCTGATGCGCCCGGCGCTCGCGGTGGTGACCGTCTTCCAGTTCGCGCCGACCTGGAACGACTTCTTCTATCCGCTGGTGCTGCTGCGCAGCAGCGAGAAGTACACCATCCCCGTCGGGCTGACCCGGTTCTTCGGCGAGTTCGCCGCCGATCGCGGCACCCTGTTCGCCGGGCTGGTGATCGCGCTGGTCCCGCTGGCCGTGGTGTTCGCGCTGGCCACCCGGCAGATCGTCGCGGGCCTGACCGCCGGGATGTCCCGATGACCGTGACGATCACCATCGACGGCGGGAAGTCGCAGCTCAGAATGCTGCTGCGCACGCCCGTGGGCCGTCAGCTCGGGGTCGGGCCCGGCTTCTCCTACCAGCCCCACGAGGACGGTGTCGACCGGATCCTGACCGCTGTCCGCGACGCCGCGGCCACCATCGCCCTCCCCGACCGGGTGACGGGTGTGGTCGCCGGGCTGACCGGCATACCGGGCGAGGACGCCGAGCGTCGACGCCTCGCCCACGCGCTCACCGCCCTCCTCGGTGGTCCGGCCGTGGTCGTGGAGGACAGCGTCCTCGCCCACGCCGGCGTGCTCGGCGGTGCCGGTGTGGTCCTGTGCGTCGGCACCGGGACGACGGTCCTGGCGGTGGCCGCGGACGGCGCCCACGCCCGGCTGGACGGCTGGGGCCCGCATCTCGGCGACCGGGGCAGCGCGTACGCGATCGGGCTGGCCGGGATGCGCGCCGCCGCAGCCGCGTACGACCGCATCGGGCCGGGAACCGAGCTGGTCGACCGCCTCGTGGCGGCGCTCGGTGGCAGCGATCTGGCGGCGCTCCAGCGCTACTACCGGGACCCGGACCTGGTTCCCCGGACCGCGGCCTTCGCCCTCGAGGTCCTCGCCGCCGCCGACCGTGCCGACCCGGTGGCCGGCCGGATCTGCGCCGGGGCGGCGACCGACCTCGCGGACGCGGCGCAGGCGGCGACCGCGCGACTCCGCCTCGACGGGGCGGAGCGCCGGGTGTCGTACAGCGGGCGGCTCCTGGCCCCGGGGAACGTCCTGCACCGGGCGCTGTCGGCGGAACTCGCCGCCCGGGGGCTGCCGCTGGTCGCCCCCCGGGCCGAGCCGCTCGACGGCGGGCCCATGCTGCTGGACGGCGCCGGGCCCTACGCCCGCCTGCTGGCACCCCAGAGTCTCGGCGGTGCCGCATGAGGGTCGGACACGGCACGGCGTGCCTCGCGGTCGTGCCCGGCGAACCGATGGGTGGCTACGTCGACCGCTCCCAGGGAGTCCAGGACGTGCTCGACCCGCTCGAGGTGCACGTGGTGACCTTCGCCGACGACGGTCACCGGTTCGCGCTGGTGGTCGTGGACCTGATCTGTGTGAACGCGGACGTCGTCGAGCGGATCCGGGCCGCCCTGCGGGGCGTCGGGGTGCCGTCCTGCTGGGTCGCGGCCACGCACACCCACGCGAGCCCGGAGGCGGGTTGCGCCCCCGGTGGCGGGGTCACTCCACGGCACGTCGGTGACCGGCTCGTGGCCGCGTCGCTCGCGGCCACGCGTCAGGCCGTGGCGACCGAGCGGTCAGCCCGGCTCGCCGCCACCCGCACCCTGGTCTCCGGGCTCGCGAGCCGCCGCAACGTCGTGGACTCGCCGCCGATGGACATCCCCGTCGACACGATCGGGGTCACCGTGGGCACCGACGTGGTCGGCCTGGTCGTGGTCTCTCCGGTCCACCCGACCATCCTCCCCGCCGCCAACAACCACGTGAGCGCGGATCTGACCGGGGGGATCCGTCGAGCGTTGTCCGCGCCCGACCGGTGGGTGGTCGTCGCCACCGGTGCCGCCGGCGACATCAGTACCCGGCACACCCGCCAGGGCCACGGACCACCCGAGGTGGACCGGCTCGGGGCCCGGGTGGCCGACCGGCTCGTGCCACCGTCGTCACCCGTCGACGGCGGCCCGGCGGCCCCGGTGCGGCCACCGGTTTCGCGCAGCGTGCGCCTGCGGCCCAAACAGCCGGCGGAACTCGACGCGTCCGCGTACCAGATTCCGCAGGTCCGGGACGGGCGTATCCGCCAGGTCCTGCACCAGGGGCTGCGGATCGCGCGGGAACAGGCCGCCCGCCAGCGCAGCGAACCGTACGAGGTCGAGGTCGCGGCGGTCGACCTCGACGGCGTCACGGTCGTCGGCGTGCCCGGCGAACTGTTCCTGGAGTTGGGGGAGGCGATCCGTGCCCGCGCGGATGAGGTCGTGGTCCTCGGCTACACGAACGGCTACCTCGGCTACCTGCCCGCCCGCGACACCCCGCCCTGCTACGAAACCTTCGCCAGCCCGGTCAGCGCCGGCAGCGGCGAGATCGTCGTCGAAACCGCCGTCGAGGCGGCCCTCGAGGCCGCCCGCGACCGTGACCGTTCCAGGAGGAACCGTGCCTGAACCCGCCTACGCCGCCATCGCCCGGACCGCACTCGACCAGATCCTTGCCACCCAGCTCGCGGCGATCGAGTCGGCGGCCACGCTCGTCGCCGACTCGATCGCCGCCGGTGGGGTGCTCCAGGCCTTCGGGACCGGTCACTCGCGGATCGTCACCCTCGAACTCGCGGCGCGTGCCGGTGGCCTCGCCCCCGTCAGCATGCTGGCGGTCAAGGACCTCGTGATGTTCGGCGGCGCCGACCCGGGGCCGATCCTCGACCCGACGTACGAGCGTGAGTCCGGCCTGGCCGAGCGGATCTACGCGCTCGCCGCGCCCGCCGCCCACGACCCCTTCCTGATCGTGTCCAACTCCGGCATCAACGCCGCCGTGGTCGAGATGGCGACGCTGGCCCGTGACCGGGCGCACCCGATCATCGCCGTCACCTCGCTGACCCACACCCGTTCCGCCGGGGCGCGGGCGACCGGGGGACCGCACCTGGCCGACCTGGCGGACGTGGTGATCGACAACCTCGCCCCTGCCGGCGACGCGGCGCTGGAGATCAGTCCGGGAGTCCGGATCGGGGCGGTGTCGTCGCTCACCGGGGTGTTCGTCGCCCAGATGCTGACCGAGCTGGTCTGCCGCCGGCTTCTGGACCGGGGCCTCGATCTGCCGGTCCACATCTCGGCGAACCTCTCCCACGGCGACGCGCACAACGCGGCGCTCCAGGAGCGGTACCGCGAGCGGGTCCGCCCGATCGAACCGTGACGCCTCGCCGCCGGAGCCCCGACTCCGTCAGTCGTTCCGGACCGGGGCACCCGTGGTGGGGTCCCGCCGGCCGGCGGCGGTCACGTCGGCCGGGCGCTGCGGGCTCCGGTCGTCGGGGGGCTCCGGCGGGGAGATCCAGGTGACCAGGACGACCGAGATGATCATGAGGAGGAACCAGGACGCGAGCTTCGCCGCTGAGACGGGTTGCCAACCGTCCAGCTGGCCGGGGTAGAGCCAGGCGTTCGACCAGGTGGCGATGTTCTCCGCGAGCCAGATGAAGAAGGCGACGAGGAGGAAGGCCAGCAGCAGCGGCATGCGCCACCGGAACCGGAAGATGCGGAACTGCATGACGCAGCGCCCGAACACGAGCACGACGACGGCGATGAGCAGCCACCGGGCGTCCCGGACGTAGTGGTTGGTGAAGAAGTTGAGGTAGATCGCCCCGGCCAGGACGGCCGTCACCCACCGCCTCGGATAGCGGACGAACCGCAGGTCGAACAGGCGGTGGACGCGGACCAGGTAGGAGCCGACCGCGGCGTACATGAAACCGGTGAAGAGGGGCACGGCACCGATCCGCAGGACGCCGTCGGGCGGGTAGGACCACGACCCGACGGAGGTCTTGAACAGCTCCATGATCGTGCCGACGAGGTGGAACAGGACCACCACCCGCAGCTCGCGCAGGGTTTCCAGGCGTCCGGTCACCATCGCGACCTGGATGGCGACCGCCGCGAGGGTCAGCACGTCGTTGCGGGCGAACGCGGTGTCCTCCGGGTACCACAGACGCGCCGCCAGGATGACCGCCAACATCGCTCCGCCGAACACGCATGCCCAGGCCTGCTTCAGTCCGAAGGCCAGGAACTCGGTCAGCCAGGCGGACGGCCCGCGCCGGGGCAGCCGGGCCAGGACCGCGCGGACCCGCGCGTCGACGGCGCGCTCGCCCGAGGTCAGGGTGGTGGGGTCGGAAGGGGTGTGCACCGGCCCGACGCTATCGGGCCGTCCGGCCCCTGCCGCGCCGGATGTCGGGTCACCAGGGCGTCCGAAAGTCCGGCCGTTCGCCGTCGACCGGCACGATGTGCCATCGTCGCGGCATGAAGGTGGATCCGACGTCGTCGTGGCGGCGGCCCGGCCCGTCGCCCGACCAGCGGCGTACCGACGTCCTGGTGGGCGTGGCGGTGGCGGCGGTGGCGCTGCTCAACCTCACGCTGGCCAACAGCGCGGGGCAGTTCGTCCTCGGTCGTCCGCCGGCCTGGCCGGAGCAGGTGTTCTGGACGCTGGCCTGCACGCTGCCGCTGGTCGTGCGCCGGCGCTGGCCGGCCGCCGTGGCGATCGTGATCTCGGTGGCGTTCATCGCGGCCCAGTTCCGCCAGTCGCCCGAGCAGCAGGTCTCCAACGGCGCGCTCTACGCGGCCGTGTACACGGCCGGTGCCTGGGGCGCCGACCGGGTGCGGGCCCGTCGGGTGCGGATCGGCATCATCGCCGCGATGTTCGGCTGGCTCGCCCTGTCCGCCGCGCTGACGGTGGCCGACATCCCACCGGACGCGTTCTCCGAGGCGAGCGGCCCACTGGAGCCACTGCTCGCGGTCATGGTCAACAGTGTGCTGATCAACGTGTTCTTCTTCGGCTTCGCGTACCTGTTCGGTGACACCGCGTGGACGTCGGCACGCCGGCAGCACCAGCTGGAGGTGCAGACCGACCAGCTGCGCCGGTCGCAGGCCGACGCCGCGCAGGTCGCGGTCATGGGTGAACGGGTACGCATCGCGCGTGAGCTGCACGACGTGGTGGCCCACCACGTGTCGGTGATGGGCGTGCAGGCCTCGGCCACCCGGCGGGTGATGGACAAGGACCCGGACAAGGCGCGCACCGCGCTCGCGGCGGTCGAGCAGAGCGCCCGGACCGCCGTCGACGAGCTGCGCCGGATGCTCAACCTGCTGCGGGCCAGCGGCCCGGACGAGCGGCCGGGCGGCGCGGGGGTCGACCGGGTCGAGGAACTCGTGGCCAACGCCCGGGACGCCGGTCTCGACGCCCGGTTCGGCGTGTACGGTCAGCCGGTGCCCCTGCCGGAGTCGCTGTCCCAGGCCGCGTACCGGATCGTCCAGGAGGCCATCACCAACACGCTGAAGCACGCGAGCGCCACGGAGGTCGACGTGCGGGTCCGCTACCACGCCACCGAACTGGAGGTCGACGTGGCCGACAACGGACGCGGCGCGCCGCCGGGGGCCACCGCCGGTGTCGGGCTCGGCCTGATCGGCATGCGGGAGCGGGTCACCGCCCACGACGGCGCGGTGACGGCCGGCGCGCGCCCCGGCGGCGGCTTCCGGGTCCGGGCCCGGTTCCCCCTGGTGCGGGTGCCGGCGTGAGCGTGATCCGGGTACTGCTGGCCGACGACCACCACCTGGTCCGGACGGGGTTCCGGGTCATCCTCGAGACGGAGGACGACGTCGAGGTGGTCGGCGAGGCGTCCGACGGGCGGCAGGCGGTCGACCTGGCCGCCCGCCAGCGCCCCGACGTGGTGTTGATGGACGTCGAGATGCCCGGCGTGGACGGGCTGGAGGCGACCCGGCAGATCGTCGCGGCGGACGCCGGACCCGCCGTGCTGATCCTCACCACCTTCGACCGGGACGACTACCTGTTCGCCGCGCTCCAGGCCGGTGCCAGCGGCTTCCTGCTCAAGAACGGCACGCCGGAGGAGCTGATCGACGCGGTGCGGGTGGTGGCCCGGGGCGACGCGCTGCTCGCGCCCGAGATCACCCGCCGGGTCATCGCCACCTTCGCCAGGCCGGGCGGTACGGCGGGGAGCGGCCGTACCGACGGCGCCCGGCTGGCCGAGCTGACCCCGAGGGAGCACGAGGTGCTGGTGCTGCTCGCCGGCGGCGCCACCAACGCGGAGATCGCGGCGGCGCTCTTCCTCGGTGAGGCGACCGTGAAGACCCACGTCAGTCGGGTACTGGCCAAGCTGCGGCTGCGCGACCGGACCCAGGCGGTCGTGTACGCCTACGAGCACCGGGTCGTCACTCCCGGCCGCTGATCATCCACCGCGCGACGGACCTCGACGGTCGATCGCGCGACGGACGTTGCCGGGGTCGGTCCTGCCTAGCCTGGTGGACATGACTTCGCTCTTGCAGCTCGAGGCGGTGAACCGCGACTTCGGGGACCGGCGGGTGCTCAGGGACGTCACCTTCGACGTGGCGCCGGGCCGGCTCACCGGCTTCGTGGGCGCCAACGGCGCGGGGAAGACGACCACGATGCGGATCATCCTGGGCGCCCTCGCGGCCGACTCCGGCACGGTGACCTGGGGTGGCGCGCCACTGACCCGTGACGTCCGGCGTCGCTTCGGCTACATGCCGGAGGAGCGCGGGCTCTACCCGAAGATGTCCGTCCGTGAGCAGCTGATCTACCTGGGCCGGCTGCACGGGCTCGGCGCGGACGCGGTCGCCGCCAACGCCGACGTCCTCCTCACCCGCCTCGGTCTCGGCGAGCGGGCCGACGACACGTTGGAGAAGCTGTCGCTGGGCAACCAGCAGCGCGCGCAGATCGCCGCCGCGCTGGTGCACGAACCGGACCTGCTGGTGCTGGACGAGCCGTTCTCCGGTCTCGACCCGCTGGCCGTCGACACGGTGCTGGCGGTGCTGCGCGAGCGCACCGAGCGCGGCGTCTCGGTGCTGTTCTCCAGCCACCAGCTCGAGGTGGTCGAGCGGCTCTGCGACGACCTGGTCATCATCGCCGACGGCGCGATCCGGGCCGCCGGCGCCCGCGAGCACCTGCGCCGGGAGTACGCCCTGCCCCGGTACGAGATCCGGGTCGACGGCGACGCCGGCTGGCTGCGCGACCAGCCGGGCGTCACCGTGGTCGACCTCGATGGCGCGCACGCCGTCTTCGACCTGGCCGCCGGCACCGACGACCAGTCGGTGCTGCGCACGGCGCTCGACCGCGGTCCGGTGCGTGCGTTCCGTCCCCTCACCCCGTCCCTGGCGGAGATCTTCCGGGAGGTCACGCGATGACCACGTACGACGCCGTCCGCCTCGTCGCGGCCCGGGAGATCCGGGTCAAGCTACGCGACAAGACGTTCATCTGGAGCACCATCGTCTTCCTGATGATCGCGGCTGCCGCGACGGTCCTGCCGGGGATCTTCGGCGGCGGCCCGTCGTCGGTGGCCGTGGTCCAGGGCCCCGCCGCCACCGCCCTGGCCGACGCCGGTCTCGAGGTCCGTACGGTCGGCGACGACGCGGAGGCCGAGCGGCTGGTGCGCGCGGGTGACGTCGACGCGGCGGTGGTCGCCGGCCCCCGGGTGCTGGCGATGGACGACGAACCGTCGGAGGTGGTCGACGCGCTCAGCGCACGCCCGGCCGTCGAACTGCTCGACCCGAACGCGGTCGACCCGGTGCTCGCCTTCCTCGTCCCGTACGCGTTCGCGTTCGTCTTCTTCATCACGTCGCTGACGTTCGGGTTGCAGATCGCGCAGAGCGTCACCGAGGAGAAGCAGACCCGGATCGTGGAGATCCTGGTGGCGGCGGTGCCGGTCCGGGCACTGCTGGCCGGCAAGGTGATCGGCGGGACGGTACTGGCCTTCGGGCAGATCGCGCTGATCGCGGTCGTCGCGTACCTCGGGGCGTCGCTCGGCGGCGCGCCGGGCGACGTGGTCTCGCTGCTCGGCCCGGCGATCGGCTGGTTCCTGCCGTTCTTCGTGGTCGGGTTCGTGATGCTGGCCGCGCTGTGGGCCGCCGTCGGGGCGGTGGTCAGCCGGCAGGAGGACATCGGTGGCGCGTCGACGCCGGTGCAGATGGTCGTGATGCTGCCGTTCATGGCCGTGGTGTTCCTCCAGGACAACCCGACCGTCATGACGATCCTGTCGTACCTGCCGCTCTCCTCGCCGACCGCGATGCCGGTGCGGCTGTTCACCGGTGACGCCGCCGGCTGGGAGCCGTTCGTGTCGCTGGCGCTCCTCGCGGTCAGCGCGGTGGCGATGGTGTTCGTCGGGGCCCGGATCTACGAGGGGTCGCTGCTCAAGACCAGCGGCCGGATCCGGTTCGCGACGGCGTGGCGCGACCGGGAGGCCGCCCGCCTGGGCGACTGACGCGCTGGTCGGGCCCGCCGGGGACTCCCGGCGGGCCCGGCGGCGCGCTCCGGCCGACGCGCCCGTGCCGTCGGTCAGCCGTCGGTGACCCGGTCACGCCGGCGCAGCAGGTAGGTGTCCATGATCCAGCCCTTGCGCTCGCGGGCCGCCCGCCGCGTCTCGACGATCTCCTGCGCCACCTCGGCCAACGGCCCGGCGGCCAGGATCTCGTCGGCGGTGCCGAGGTACGCCCCCCAGTAGATGTCGAGGTCCTCGCCGACGTGCCGGGTGAAGGTGCAGTGCGCGTCGAGCATCACCACGATGTCGTCCACGTCCGGCGGCAGTCCGTCGGCGATCCGCCGGCCGGTGGTCACCAGGAACGGCCGGCCGACCCGGTTGAGCCCGATCCGGTGCCGGGCGGCCAGCGTCGACACGCTGCTCACCCCGGGGATGACGACGTGGTCGACGTCGAGCTTCCCCCGGGCCTCGATCTCCTCGACCACGGCGAGGGTGCTGTCGTAGAGGGCCGGATCGCCCCAGACCAGGAACGCTCCGGTGCCCCCGTCGGCGAGGTGCTCGGCCATCGCCGTCTCCAGCAGGTCGGCCCGGTCCCGACGCCAGTCGTCCACCGCCCGGACGTACCCCTCGGCGGTGCGGTCCCGGTCCGGGTCGCGGACCTCCACCACCCGGTGGTCGTCCCGGGCGAAGCGCCGCATCAGCTCCTGCCGCAGGGCGATCAGGTCGTGCTTCTCCGCGCCCTTGTCGAGGACGAAGAAGACATCCGTCCGGGCCAGGGCCTCCGCCGCGGCCAGGGTGAGCTGGCCCGGGTCGCCCGCGCCGATACCGATGATCAGGATGGTCCGCACGGCGCTCAGTGTGCCGCAGGCGGGCGACGCTTCGCCGCCCGGTCCCGGTCGGGGGAGTAGAGGTAGCTGTCCGGGAAGGCGTCGGCGGCCAGCACCCGACCGACGATGATCACGGCGGTCCGGCGTATCCCGGCCTGCTCGACCGTGCCGCCGATGTCGGCCAGGGTGCCGCGCAGGACCACCTCGTTCGGGCGGCTGGCGTTCGCCACCACCGCGACCGGGCAGTCCTCGCCGTAGTGCACGGCGAGCTGGGCGGCCAGCTCCCGGGTCCGGGCGACCGCCAGGTGCAGCACCAGGGTGGCCCGGCTGCGACCGAGTTCGGCCAGCTCCTCCCCGGCCGGCATCGGCGTGGACCGGGCCTGGGTGCGGGTGAGGATCACCGTCTGCCCGACCGTCGGCACGGTCAGCTCCCGGCCCAGCGACGCCGCCGCCGCGGCGTACGACGGCACGCCCGGCACGATCTCGTACGGCACACCGGCCGCGTCGAGCCGGCGGACCTGCTCGGCCACCGCGCTGAACACCGCCGGGTCACCGGAGCAGAGGCGGGCGACGTCCTCCCCGGCGGCGTGCGCCGAGGTCATCTGCGCGACGATCTCGTCCAGGGTCAGCTCGGCGGTGTCCACCAGCCGCGCCCCGGCCGGACAGACGGCGAGCAGCTCGTCCGGGACCAGGCTGCCCGCGTAGAGGCAGACCCGGGCGCGGGCCAGGATCCGCTGCCCCCGGACGGTGATCAGGTCGGCGGCGCCCGGTCCGGCGCCGATGAAGTACACGGTCACGGTCGTACCACCGCCCATTGCACCAGGGGCCGGGCCGGTTTCCAGCCGGTGAATCCGCCCAGCGGCGCGGCCCGGTCCACCGCCAGCCGGGTCAGGTCACCGCCGAGGCGGGCGGCCCGTTCGCCGAGTTCCCGTTCGCCCTCCAGGGTGACCGCGTGCGCGACCAGCCGGCCGCCGGGACGCAGCGCCTCCCACACGACGTCGAAGAGCCCCGGCGCGCTGAGCCCGCCGCCGACGAAGACCGCGTCCGGGGTGGGCAGGTCGGCCAGGGCCTCCGGTGCCCTGCCCTGCACGATCCGCAGGTGCGGCACTCCGAGCGTACGGGCGTTGGCGGCGATCCGGGCGGCCCGTTCCGGACGGCTCTCCACCGCGATCGCGGCCGAGGCCGGGTCGGCGCGCAGCCACTCCACGCCGATGCTGCCGCAGCCGGCGCCGACGTCCCAGAGCAGCTCGCCACCGGTGGGCGCGAGGCGGGACAGGGCGAGCGCCCGTGCCTCCCGCTTGGTCAGCGCCCCGTCGTGGTCGAAGGCGTCGTCGGGCAGCCCCGGCACCGTGGAGAGGATCCGCGTCCCGTCGGCGGCGACCACCCGGACGGCGACCACGTTGAGCGGGTCACCGGGCGGTGCCGTCCACTCCCCGGCGGTACCGGTGGTGCGCTGTTCCCGCTCCGCGCCCAGCGCGGCCAGGACGGTCAGTTCGCTGGGCCCGTACCCGGCGTCGGTCAGCGTCCGGGCCAGCGCGGCCGGGGTGTGCGCGTCGTTGCTGAGCACCAGCAGCAGCCGCCCCGGGACGAGGTCACGCCGGATGCGGTCCAGGTCCCGGGCGACGGCGCTGAGCACCGTGACGCGCTCCACCGGCCAGCCCAGCCGGGCGCAGGCCAGGGAGACCGCCGAGGGGTGCGGCACGGTGTGCACCCGGTCCGGTCCGAGTAGTCCTACCAGGTGGGTGCCGATGCCGTACCACATCGGGTCACCACTGGCCAGGACGCAGATCCGCCGGTCGGCGTGGGCGGCGAGCAGGCCGGGCAGGGCGGGCAGCAGCGGCGTCGGCCAGGGCACCCGGTCGGCCCGGACCGATTCGGGCAGCAGGTCCAGGTGGCGTCGACCGCCGACGACCACCTGGGCGTCCGTCACCGCCCGCCGGCCGGCCGCGCCGAGGCCGGTCCAGCCGTCGGCGCCGACGCCGACCACGGTGACCTGGTCCACGGATGTCGAGAGGCTCACGCGGTCGAAGGTAGCCGAGCATGATCGGCACCTGTCGTGGTGGGGGTGGATGTGACATCATCTGCGACGACGGCGCGGTGAGGAACACCGGTGGGTCGGCCCGGAGGGTCGACGAATCCGGGGCGGTCCCGCCACTGTGACCCGTCCGGCCGGGCGCCGGGCGGGGAGCCAGACACTCATGTCGCCGTCACGTGTCACCGGCGCACACCGCCCGGCGGCGCAGTCGTTGACCGGTCGCGGGCGAGGAGACCCGTGCGAGGTGAAAGGTGTGACCGTGCGGTCGTACCCGTTCTCCGCCGTCGTCGGGATGGACGACATGGCGTTGGCTCTCAGTCTCTGTGCCGTCTCGCCGGGAATCGGCGGGGTGCTGGTCCGGGGCGAGAAGGGCACCGCCAAGTCGACTGCCGTCCGGGCGTTGACGGCGCTGCTGCCCCCGGTCGAGGTGGTGGCGGGCTGCCGGTTCTCCTGCGACCCGGCCGCGCCCGACCCGCGCTGTCCGGACGGCCCGCACCCCGAGCCGGTGACCGCCGAGGTGCGGCCCGCCCGGCTGGTGGAGCTGCCGGTCGGTGCCAGCGAGGACCGCGTGCTCGGCGCGCTGCACCTGGAACGCGCCCTCAGCGAGGGCGTCACCGCCTACGACCCCGGCCTGCTGGCCGGTGCGCACCGGGGCCTGCTCTACGTCGACGAGGTCAACCTGCTGCACGACCACCTGGTCGACGTGCTGCTCGACGCGGCGGCGATGGGCCGCGCCACGGTGGAGCGGGAGGGCGTGTCGGTGACGCACGCGGCCCGGTTCGTCCTGGTCGGCACGATGAACCCCGAGGAGGGCGAGCTGCGGCCGCAGCTGCTCGACCGGTTCGGCCTGACCGTCGAGGTCGCCGCCAGCCGGGACCCGCAGGTACGGGCCGAGGTGATGCGACGGCGGCTGGCATACGAGGCCGACCCGGAGGCCTTCGCCGCCCGCTACGCCGACGCCGACGCCGCCCTCGGCGAGCGGGTCGCCCAGGCCCGGACGCTGCTGCCCAAGGTCGAACTCGACGACGACACGGTGCTGCGCATCGCCGCGCTCTGCGCCGCCGCCGAGGTCGACGGAATGCGCGCCGACCTGGTCATCGCCCGGACCGCGATGGCCCACGCCGCCTGGTGCGGGCGCACCGACGTGCAGGTCGGCGACGTGCGGGTGGCGGCGCGACTGGCGTTGCCGCACCGGCGGCGCCGCAACCCGTTCGACCCGCCCCAGCAGGACGAGGCCGAACTCGAACGGGCGCTGCACGAGGCCGGCCTGGACGAGCCGCCCCCGCCGCCGGAGGACCCGGAACCGCCGCAGGGCCCCGACGGGCCGGGCGGACCGGAGGACCCGGACGGCCCCGAGGACCCCGGTGGCCCCGGGGGAGCGGGCGCCCCGGACGACTCCACCTCCGACGGGCAGGCCCCACCGGACGGGCAGCGCGCCGGCGGGGAGCCGTCCGGCTCCGGCCCGGCCGGGGAGGCGTCGCCCACGCCGGCCGGTGCGCCGTACCGGGCCCGACTGTTGACCGTGGCCGGCACCGGCGCCGGCACCGCCGGGCGTCGCTCCGCCGCCGTCACCTCCGTCGGCCGGACCGTCGGCACGGTACGCCCCAACGGTCCCGCCTCCGGTCGCCCGCACCTGGTGGCGACGCTGCGGGCCGCCGCGCCGCACCAGCGGGCCCGGGGCCGTCGCGGCCCCGGCATCCTGGTCCGGCCCGGGGACGTCCGCCTGCCGGTCCGGCAGGGCCGGGAGAGCAACCTGATCCTGTTCTGCGTGGACGCCTCCGGCTCGATGGGGGCGCGGCAGCGCATCGGCGCGGTGAAGGCGGCGGTGCTCTCCCTGCTGCTCGACGCCTACCAGCGGCGCGACAAGGTGGGCCTGGTCACCTTCCGGGCCGCCGACGCGGAACTGACCCTGCCCCCCACCTCCAGCGTGGACGTCGCCGCCGCCCGGCTGGAGGCCCTGCCGACCGGTGGGCGGACCCCGCTGGCGGAGGGGCTGCTGCGCGCCCGCGAGGTGCTGCGCGTCGAGGCGATCCGCGACCCGCGCCGCCGGCCGCTGCTCGTGGTGGTGACCGACGGGCGGGCCACCGCCGGGCCGGAGGCGCTGTCACGCGCCATGCGCAGCGCCCGGCTGCTGGCCGCCGACGGTGTGCCCGCCGTGGTGGTCGACTGCGAACAGGGCCGCATCCGGATGCACCTGGCCGCCGAACTCGCCGCCACGCTGGCCGCCGAGCACCTGCCGCTGGAGGACGTCGCCGCGCCCACCCTCACCCAGGCGGTGCGGTCCCGCACCGCCGTCCGACACGGAAGCGGGGCAGCCTGATGCCACAGGGTCAACCGGTCGCCGTCCCCGAGGACGGTCTCACCACCCGGCAGCGGCGCAACCGGCCGCTGCTGATCGTCCACACCGGCGCGATGAAGGGCAAGTCCACCGCCGCGTTCGGGCTGGCCCTGCGCGGCTGGAACCAGGGCTGGTCGATCGCCGTGTTCCAGTTCGTCAAGAGCGCCAAGTGGACGGTGGGGGAGGAGAACGCCCTCACCACCCTCGGCCGGGTGCACGAGGAGACCGGCCAGGGCGGGCCGGTGTCCTGGTACAAGATGGGCGCCGGCTGGAGCTGGAGCCGTACCCAGGGCACCGAGGCCGACCACGCCGCGCAGGCCGCCGAGGGCTGGGCCGAGATCAAGCGTCGGCTCGCCGCCGCCGAACACGACCTCTACGTGCTCGACGAGTTCACCTACCCGATGAAGTGGGGCTGGGTCGACGTCGACGACGTGGTGGCCACCCTCGCGGAGCGTCCCGGCCGGCAGCACGTCGTCATCACCGGCCGGGACGCGGATCCGCGTCTCGTCGACGCCGCCGACCTGGTCACCGAGATGACCAAGATCAAGCACCCGATGGACGCGGGCCAGAAGGGTCAGCGGGGGATCGAATGGTGACCGCGCCGCCCCGGATCCTGGTCGCCGCCCCGGCCTCCGGGCAGGGCAAGACGACCGTCGCCACCGGCCTGATGGCGGCCCTACGGCAGCGGGGCCTGACGGTCAGCGGTCACAAGGTGGGCCCGGACTACATCGACCCCGGCTACCACGAGCTGGCCACCGGCCGGCGGGGCCGCAACCTCGACCCGTTCCTCCAGGGCGAGCAGCGGATCGTGCCGCTCCTGCTGCACGGCGCCACGGTGGGCGCGCCCGCCGACGTCGTGGTCATCGAGGGCGTGATGGGCCTGCTGGACGGGGCCGTCGGCCGGGCCGGCTTCGCCTCCACCGCCCACGTCGCCCAGCTCACCGGCACTCCGGTGCTGCTCGTGGTCGACGTCTCCGGCACGTCCCGCAGCATCGCCGCGCTGGTGCACGGCTTCGCCACCTTCGACCCCCGGCTCACCGTCGCCGGGGTCATCCTGAACAAGGTCGGCTCCGCCACCCACGAGGCGGAGATCCGGGAGGCCCTCGTCTCCACCGGCGTGCCGGTGCTCGGCGCGCTGCGCCGCGACGCCGCCCTGGACACCCCCAGCCGGCACCTCGGGCTGGTCCCGGTCGCCGAACGGGCCGCCGCGGCCCGCCGTACCGTGGACGCGCTCGCCGCGCACGTCGCCGCCGGGGTCGACCTCGACGCGGTGCTCGCCGTCGCCCGCCGCGCGCCCGCCCGCACCGGCCCGGCCTGGGACCCGGTCGCCGAACTCGGCGGGTTCACCGCCGACGCGACCGTCGCGGTCGCGTCCGGGGCGGCGTTCACCTTCCGGTACGCCGAGACCGACGAACTGCTCTCCGCCGCCGGCCTGCGCCTGGCGACCGTCGACCCGCTGCGCGACGAGGCGCTGCCCGCCGACTGCGCCGGGCTCTACCTGGGCGGCGGTTTCCCCGAGGTGTACGCCGCCGACCTCTCCGCCAACCAGCCGATGCGCGAGGCGGTGGCGGCCGGCGTCGCCGCCGGACTGCCCGTGGTGGCCGAGTGCGCCGGCCTGCTCTACCTCGCCCGGGAACTCGACGGCGCACCCATGGCCGGGGTGCTCGACGCCACCGCCCGGATGACCGACCGGCTCGTCCTCGGCTACCGGGAGGCCCGCGCGGTCACCACCAGCGTCCTGACCGACGCCGACGACCTGGTCACCGGGCACGAGTTCCACCGCACCCGGGTCGACCCGGCCGGTGAGCCGGCCCACGCCTGGCGGTTCCGGCCCCGCCCGTCGGTCGCCCACGGCACCACCAACCACGCCACCGACGGCTTCGTCGCCGGCCCCGACGGCCACGTGCACGCCTCCTACCTGCACGTGCACTGGGCCGGTCACCCCCGGCTGGCCGCCCGGTTCGCCGCCGCCGCACACCGGCGCCGCACCGGCACCCCGATCCCGGCGCCGCGCCGCCCCGCCGAGGACACCGTGCTCCCGGCGCCCGTGCCGGCGGCGTCCGCGCCCACCCCGGACGCCCCGGTCACCGGCCGGGTGACCCTGGTCGGCGCCGGCCCCGGTGACCCCGACCTGATGACCCGACGCGGGCTCGACCGGCTCGCCGAGGCCGACGTCGTGGTCGCCGACCGCCTGGTGCCGCACGCGCTGCTGCGCGAGCTGCGGGCCGGCGTGCGGGTGATCGACGTGTCCAAGGTGCCCCGGGGAGCGTTCGTCCCGCAGGAGCGGATCAACGAGATCCTCGTCGAGGAGGCCCGCGCCGGCCACCGGGTCGTCCGGCTCAAGGGCGGTGACTCCTTCGTCTTCGGCCGGGGCATGGAGGAGGTCCAGGCCTGCCAGGCGGCGGGCGTCCCGGTCGAGGTGGTGCCCGGCATCTCCAGCTCCATCTCCGTACCGGAGTTGGCCGGGGTGCCGGTGACCCACCGGGGGCTGACCCAGGGCTTCACCGTCGTCTCCGCCCACCTGCCCCCGGGGGACCCGGGCAGCACCGTCGACTGGGCCGGGGTGGCCCGCGCCAACACCACGATCGTGCTGCTGATGGCGGTGCAGACCCTGCCCGACGTGACCGCCGCGCTGATCGGGCACGGCCTGGACCCGGCCACCCCGGCGGCCAGCATCGAGAACGGCGGCACCGCCGCCCAGCGGGTGCTCACCGGCCGGCTGGACGAGATCGCCGACGTCGCCGCCGCGCACCGGCTGCGTCCGCCGGCCATCACGGTGATCGGCGAGGTCGCCGCGTTCGCCCGTACCGTGCACCCCGCACCGGCGGCCACCGGCTGACCTTCCACCGACGGCGCGGGTGGGCGGTCCGGCGACCCTAGGCTGCTCCCCCGGGCCGGGGTCCGGCCGACGGCGGGAGCGCCGCGCCGAACCGGGCCGCGACCGTCGCCACGGCGGCCCTCAGTTCGGGGCCTTCCTCCACCGAGAAGTCGAACGGGACGGTGGCCAGCCACTCCTGCGCGTACATCGCGGGGTTTCCGGTGCTGCCGACCAGGACGCAACGGTCCCCGTCCGGCTGGAGGCGGCCCATCGGCGGCCGGATCCAGGGCGCCACCTTCTCCCATGGCGCGTGGAACACCACGCGGGTGGGGTACTTCCAGCCCACGCCCAGATTCTCCTCGAGCGCGGCGACGGGATCCAGGTCGTCGGGCGGCGTGAAGCCGTGCGGGGTCTGCCGTACGCTCCGGACCCGGTCGATCCGGTACGTGCGGATGGCGTCCGCGCGGTGCGAGTGGCACAGCAGGTACCAGCGTCCGTGCCGCACCACGACCGCCCACGGATCCACGTCGGCGGTCCACTCCTCACCGCTCCCGCCCCGGTAGGTGACCTCGACACGGCGTCGGTCGGCGACGGCGGCGACCAGGGCGCTCGTGGTGGCGGGGTCGGGGCGGGCCGACTGCCGGTCGGGGGTGGCCGAGGCGTAGGCCTGTAGCGCCGATGCCTGCCGTCCGACGCTCTCGGGGAGCGCCCGGATGACCTTGCTGAGCGCCGAGCCGACCAGGTCGTCGGCGTCGATGGCGGTCGGCTGCCCGTCGAGTACGGCCATGACCAGGCCGAGGGCCTGTTCCTGGGTGAAGACGATCGGCGGTAGCCGGGTGCCGCGGCGCAGCCGGTAGCCCCCGTACGGCCCGCGCACCGACTCGACCGGGATGCCCGCCTCGCGAAGGATGCCGATGTAGCGCCGGGCGGCCCGTTCCGTCACACCCAGGAGCGAGGCGAGCTGGTCGGCCGTCGTGCCGGGACGTGTCTGCAGGATCTCGAGCGCGCGCAGGGCCCGCGCGGTGGGGCTCGGACCGGTTGCCACAACGGTCAGCGTACCGGCAGTAGAACGTCCGGAATTGCCGCTAGGTTGAGCCGATGAGTGCAGAACAGATCGTGCTTCTGGGTGGGCTGTGGCTCGACGGGTCGGTATGGGCCGGCGTCACGTCCGAGCTGGAGAAGAAGGGCCGCAACGGGGTGCCGGTGACCCTGCCGGGCCAGGGTGACGGGAACACCTCGGCGACGCTGGCCGACCAGGTGACCGCGGTGCTCGCCGCCGTGGACGCGGGGCCCGACAGGTCGGTGGTGGTGGGGCACTCCGCAGCCTGCACCCTGGCCTGGATGGCAGCCGACGCGCGGCCCGAGCGAGTCGCGAAGGTGGTGCTGATCGGCGGCTTCCCGTCGGGTGACGGGCAGCCGTACGCGGACTTCTTCGAGATCACCGACGGCGTCATGCCGTTCCCGGGTTGGGGCCCCTTCGACGGTGCGGACGCGATCGACCTGGACGAGCAGGCGCGGCGGGCGCTCGAGGCGGCCGCGATCCCGGTTCCCGAGGGCGTGGCCAGGGGCGTCGTACGACTGACGGACGAGCGGCGGTTCGACGTACCTGTCGTGCTGGTGTGCCCCGAGTTCACCCCGGCCCAGGCGCGGGAGTGGATCGCCGCGGGCGACGTACCCGAGCTGACCCGGGCCAAGCATGTCGACCTGGTCGACATCGATTCCGGACACTGGCCGATGGTGACGCGGCCGGCAGAGCTGGCCCGGATCCTGGCTGCGGCCTAGCGGCACGGGGAACGACCACCCAGTGTAGGCGTCCGGATGCCACGTGTGCTCGGACCCGGGTGTACGGTCCGAGGTGGCAGCCAGCCGGTACAGAGCCGGCGGGTGATGGCTGACGCACAAGTAGGAGACGGCGTGACCCAGGCCACCGTCGGTGAAGAGGCGGACCGGATCGCACCGGCCGAGATCCGCCACCGACCGGCGGGCCGGGACGCACCGCAACGGAGTGCGGCAGTCGAGCCGACCACATCCGACGGGTGAGCGAACCGAGCCGCGGGGTACGAGCCGGTATCCGGTTCTTCGCAGGGGCCCAGCTTCGGCAGTCAGGAGGCCGCCCGTTCCTGTGCTTCCGGCCAGGACGGCATCTCGTCGAGGTCCTCACCCTCCTCGGCCCTGACCCACCAGCCCGTGTCGTTGACGTAGTGCTCGAACCAGGCTGCCAGGCTGGGCGAGTCGATCCACCAGGCCGCATCGGGATCTCCCGGGTTGGGTTCGAAGAGGAGGACCGTTCCCTGGTCGCTTCGGCAGTCGACGCACGCGTACATGCCGCAGCCCCAGGTCAGGATCGGAAGCACCCCTTCCGGCCAGGCCCACTCGGTGCCGGCGCGGCTGGCCCGAGCCTGGAGGTAGCACTCGACGGCCTGCTCGGAGGTCGGGCCGTCGGTCAGGCTGAGGAGCTGGTAGTCAGGACCGAAGCCACCGTTCGCGACCTCCCGGTAGACCGCCGCGAGGAGCGGGTGCAGCGTGAACCCCAGTCGCTCCTCGACGCTGTCGATCGTGCGTGGGGACAGCGGAGTCGGTAGACCGGCGGTGAGCGCCGACGTCGACTCGTCGTCGCGTGCCCGGTCAGCGATGCGTGCCAGGAGTTCCGTGTAGTTCGCCACGAGAAGCGATCATGCCGGAGGCGTCTGTCATTCTCGCCGCGCCCGATGGGTGTTACCAGGCATCGGGTCGACGGCCACGGGACGGCGGACAGAGCGGGCTGCCGCCTGCACCCGCTCGCCCGCGTTGGTCGCCGGTACCGGCGACCGGCTTCGGGCCGGACGCCGGTACCGGTCAGGTCAGGCCCGGCAGAGGTGGCGGGACAGGAACGTGTCGTCCACGCCGACCCACCGGACGCTGCGGTGGTCGCCCGGCTCCGCGTGCAACGTCTTTTCCGCCGAGGCGAACGCGTCGAACAACGCGAGCCCGGACGTCCGGTCGGCGTACTCGTCGTCCCACGGCAGCAGGAACTGGACCGGCACGGTGATCTGCCGCGCGGCCATGATCACCGTTTCGTCCACGAAGAACCCGCCGCCGAAGATCGCGGCGGTGATCCGGGGCTCGGCTGCGGTCAGCCGCACCCCGATCGCCGTGCCCATCGAGATGCCCCCGCCGTAGCCGACCGGCGCGGCCGGGCCGATCTGCGGCAACGCCTGGAGGGCGTCCAGCGTCGCCTGCCATTCCGCCACGGCCCGTTCCGCGAGCGAGGCGGTGAAGCGGATGCTGGCCGCCGCGAACCGCGGGGTGTCACCCGCCGTCACGGCTGCCCGGATCTCCGTACGGGCCTGCTCGTCCTCGTCCGTACGCGGGCGGTCGCCGTGCCCCGGCGCGTCGATCGCGACGACGTTGAAACCCCAGGTGGCTGCGGTGTGCAGGGCGCGGGCCCGGAGTCCCGGTGCCTTCTTGTGCATGCCGCCGTTGTGCCCCAGGAGCACGATCGGGGCATGGTCGCCGCCGGATGCGGGTGCCCACAGCGCACCCGGGATCTCGCCCACGAGGAAGTCGCGTTCGACGACACCGTCGGACGAGGTTTCCGCAGTGAAACGTACAGAATGCATGGTTTGGTGCCTTTCGGGAGTGCCGTCCTGGTGGGCGCTCCCGGCGACGGTTACCTCAGCCGCCCGTCCGTGACGGGAGGGAGCACCACGTGCGAACTGCGTTCACGGGTCTCACCTCCTGGATGCCGGGTCACGGATCTGCGGGCACGCTAACAATCCGCCGCACTGTCAGCCAGTGAATTACCCGTCGGTCACGCGTGCATGGTCCGGCTCGATGCGGAGAGCCGTGACGTGGCACCGACATCTGTGACATCGGTGCGGGCGACACCACCGGCATCAGGCTGGTTGGCGGGCCAGAGCCGTCCGCACTGCCTCGACCAGGCTGGTGGTACGGGGGTCCGGGTCCGCCGTGACGCGGAGCCCGTTCATGACGTACCCGAAGGCGATGCCGCTGGCCGGATCGGCGTAGCCGAGCGAGCCGCCGTAGCCGGCGAAGCCGAAGGCGGTGGGCGACCACCAGGGCTGGTCCGGTAGCGGCAGGCCGAAGCCGAGCGCCAGCCGGGTCGGCGTCATCAGCACCCGGTCGATTCCGCTGGCCTGTTCGCGGGTGGCGGCGGCGAGGGTGGTCGCGTCGAGGGTCCGGATGCCGTCGACGTCGCCGATCAGGCTCGCGTAGAACCGGGCCAGTGACGAGGCGGTGCAGATGCCGTTGACCGCGGGAATCTCCGCCGCCCAGGTACGGGGGTCGGCCAGGTCGAGCGGCGGGTCGGTCACCATCGTCGAGCGGACCACCAACGAGGTCGGATCGGTGTACGCGGCGAGTGCCGCCCGCAGCGCCTCCGGCACCGCCTCGGCGGTGGGGGGCGGGGCGGCCGGCTGCTCGACGGTCCGGGCGACCCGGTGCGCCTCGGCGGCGGGCAGGCCGACCCAGAGGTCCAGGCCGAGGGGCTTGGCGATCTCGTCGGCGACGTACGTGCCGAGGCTGCGGCCGGAGACGCGACGGACCACCTCGCCGACCAGCCAGCCGTAGGTGAGCCCGTGGTAGCCGTGCGCCGTGCCCGGCTGCCAGGCGGGTGCCTGGGCGGCCAGCGCGGCGACGACGGGCTCCCAGGTCAGCGCCTCCGCCAGCGGGACCGGACGATCGAGCACCGGCAGTCCCGCCTGGTGGGTGAGGAGCCAGCGGACCGGGATGCTGCCCTTGCCGGCCGCCGCGAACTCCGGCCAGTACCCGGCGACGGGTGCGTCCAGGTCGAGTTGCCCGCGCTGGGCAAGCAGGTGGGCGCAGGCCGCCGGCACGCTCTTGGTGGTCGAGTAGACGACCTGGAGGGTGTCCTCCCGCCAGGCGCGGCCGGTGGTGGGATCGGCGATCCCGCCCCACAGCCGGACCACCTCCCGGCCGTGCCGGTAGACGCTGACGGCCGCGCCGATCTCGGCGCGCGTGTCGAAGTTCGCCAGGAACGCCTCCCGGACCGGCTCGTAACCCGCCGCCACGGTGCCGCTGACCACGGACATGCGCTCTCCTCCGGAGTGTCGGGACCGGACCGCAGCCCGGACATCATTGTCAGGTTACCCTGACGATGAGCGTCAGGGAATCCTGACGGCAATATGCTTACGGGATGTCGGAGGAAATGGTTCCGGGCCACGCCAACCTGATCGGGTTCCGGCTGCCGGACGGGACGCTCAGCACGGACGCCCCGCCGCCGGCGGGTGCGGTCGGCTACCGCGCCCGGTGCAGTTGTGGCTGGCTCGGCACCAGCGACTACCCGGCCGCCGAGGAGGGGCGCTGGATGGCCACCTCCGAGTGGAGCGGGCACGTCAGGCCGATCCTGGCCGCGACGCCGCCCGGCTGGCTGCTCGGCCGCTCCGACACCCTCCGGGACAACGTCGCCGACCTGGCCACCGCCTGGCCGTTGCAGGCCCTCGGCATCCTCGCCGAGGTGGAACGCTGGCAACGACAGCTGATCGAACGGGCCGTGGTGGCGGCGCGGGAGGCCGGGCTCTCCTGGGCCGAGATCGGGAACGCCCTCGGCGTCAGCAGACAGTCGGCGCACGAGCGGTTCCGCAACGTCGCACCGTCCAAGCCGCCCGCCTGAAGCAGGTTCGGCGCCCCGGCCGCCGCCACCACCGAGCCAGGGGCGAAACCCTGGAGACGACGAGCGACCCGAGCTCTACGGTGGACCGATGGCATCGGTCAAGCAGATCCAGGTCACCTTCGACTGCACAGAGCCCGAGCGGGTCGCCCGCTTCTGGTGCGAGGTGTTGGGGTACGTCGTACCGCCGCCGCCGAAGGGGTTCGCCATCTGGGACGACGTCGAGCGCGCGATGCCACCCGAGCGGCAGGGTTCGTGGTTCGCCTGCGTCGATCCCTCAGGGGTGGGCCCGCGACTGTTCTTCCAGCGTGTCCCCGAGGGCAAGGTCGTCAAGAACCGGGTGCACCTCGACGTGCGGGTCGGCACCGGGCTCGTGGGTGAGGAGCGCCTGGCCGCGCTCGAGGCCGAATGCGCGCGACTGGTCGCCCTCGGCGCGGTACGCGTGCGACTACTGACTGCCGACGAGGAGAACGAGTCGTGCCTCGTGATGCAGGACATCGAGGGCAACGAGTTCTGCCTCGACTGACGCCGGGCGGCCCTGGTGCCGGCCGGCGCTGAGAGCCCTCGCATCTGCCAGGTGTGCACCGCCCTGCTCCTGCCTTCCGCCAGGGGAGAGGGGCATGCCGGCCGGCAGCTGCGGGGTCCTACAGTGTCCCGGTGACGAGTTACCGGATCGGTGAGGCCGCCGAGCTGCTCGGGGTGAGCGCCGACACCGTACGCCGCTGGGTGGACGGGGGCCGGCTGCCGGCCGGGCGGGACACGCACGGCCACCGTGTGATCGACGGGGTCGAGTTGGCCGCGTACGTCCGGGCCCAGGCCGCCGCGCCCGACGACCGCGCGGAGTTCTCCTCGGCGCGCAACCGGCTGCGGGGCATCGTCACCGCCGTGACCCGGGACGCGGTGATGGCGCAGGTCGACATCCAGGCCGGCCCGTTCCGGGTCGTGTCGCTGATGAGCCGGGAGGCCGTGGACGAGCTCGACCTGCGGGTCGGCGCGGTGGCGGTGGCGGTGATCAAGTCGACCACGGTCGTGGTGGAGCGTCCGTCGGCGGCGCGGGGGAGGGCGGGAGCGTGAGGGTACGTGGCGTCCTGGCCGCTGCGGTCGCGTCGGCGGTGCTGGCCGGATGTGGCGGCGGTGGCGCCGCCGACGGGGCGGGGGAGAGCGTCACCGTCCTGGCGGCGGCGTCCCTGACCGACGCGTTCGCCACGATCGCCCGGGAGCTCGAGGCGGACCGGCCGGGCACCCGGGTACGCCTGACCTTCGCCGGCAGTTCCGCCCTCGCCACCCAGATCAACCAGGGCGCCCCGGCCGACGTGTTCGCCTCGGCCGCGCCCGCCCCGATGCGGGCCGTCATCGAGGCGGGCAACGGGGACGGCCCGTCGGTCGTGTTCGCCCGCAACCAGTTGGTCATCGCGGTGCCGAAGGGCAACCCGGCCGGGGTCGCCGGGCTGGCCGACCTGACGAGGCCCGGGACGAAGGTCGCCCTCTGCGCCGCGCAGGTGCCCTGCGGCGCGGCAGCGCGCACCGCACTCGACGCCGCCGGGGTGGCCCTCACCCCGGTCACCCTCGAACAGGACGTCCGGGGCGCGCTGGCCAAGGTCACCCTCGGCGAGGTGGACGCCGCCCTGGTCTACCGCAGCGACGTCCGGGGCGCCGACGACGTGCAGGGCGTCGAGTTCCCCGAGTCGGCCCGTGCGGTCAACGACTACCCGATCGTCGTGCTCGCCGACGCGCCGAACCGCTCCGGGGCGCGGGCCTTCGTCGACCACGTCCGATCCGAGCGGGGCCGCGCGGCCCTCACCGCCGCCGGCCTCGCGTCCCCGTAGCGCCGATGCGGTCCCATACCCCTCGGGCCGCCCGGTCGCCGGTGCCGCTCGTGCTGCTCGCGCCGGCCGCTCTCGGCCTGCTCCTGCTGGTGCTGCCGCTGGTCGGACTGCTGCTCCGGGCGCCCTGGACGGATCTGCCGGGCCGGCTCGCCGAGCCCGGCGTGCTCACCGCCCTGCGGCTCTCCCTGGTGTCGGCGACCCTGGCCACGCTGCTCTGCCTGGTACTCGGCGTGCCGCTGGCCTGGCTGCTGGCGCGGGTCGAGTTCCCCGGGCGTCGGATGGTCCGGGCCCTGGTCACCGTGCCGATGGTGCTTCCTCCGGTGGTGGGCGGGGTGGCGTTGCTGCTGGTCTTCGGGCGGCGGGGTCTGCTCGGCGGCTGGCTGGACGAGACGTTCGGCGTGACGCTGCCGTTCACCACCGCCGGGGTGGTGCTCGCCGAGGCCTTCGTGGCGATGCCCTTCCTGGTCGTCGCGGTGGAAGGGGCGCTGCGCGGCGCGGACCGTCGCTTCGAGGAGGCCGCCGCGACACTGGGTGCCGGTCGCTGGACCGCCTTCACCCGGGTCACCCTGCCGCTGGTGGCACCCGGGGTGACCGCCGGAGCGGTGCTCTGCTGGGCGCGCGCCCTCGGCGAGTTCGGGGCGACGATCACCTTCGCCGGCAACTTCCCGGGCACCACGCAGACCATGCCGTTGGCGGTCTACCTGGCGCTGGAAACCGACCTGGAGGCGGCGATCGTGCTGAGTCTGGTGCTGCTGGTCGTCTCGGTCACCATCCTCGCCGCGCTGCGCGACCGTTGGGCGCTCCGGTGACCGGCGGCCTGGCCGCCCACCTCGTCGTCGACCGGGGCGCGTTCCGGCTCGACGTGCGGTTGCAGGTCGCCCCCGGCGAGGTGGTCGCCCTGCTCGGTCCGAACGGGGCCGGCAAGACCACCGCCCTGCGCGTCCTCGCCGGTCTGCAACCACTGACCGCCGGGCACGTCACCGTCGACGGTCGGGATCTCGACCGTCCCACCGACCGGTCGTGGGTTCCGCCGGAGCACCGTCGGGTGGGCGTGGTGTTCCAGGACTATCTGCTCTTTCCGCACCTGAGCGCGGTGGAGAACGTGGCGTTCGGGCCCCGTCGGCAGGGGCTCGACCGGCGGGCGGCCCGCGCGCAGGCCCGGCAGTGGCTCGACCGGGTCGGCCTGGGCGACCACGCCGCCCGCCGACCCCGGGAACTCTCCGGTGGGCAGGCGCAGCGGGTCGCGCTGGCCCGCGCGCTGGCGGCCCGGCCGGCGCTGCTGCTGCTCGACGAGCCGCTCGCCGCGCTCGACGCCCGGACCCGGCTGGACACCCGGAGCGAACTCCAGCGGCACCTGGCCGCGCATCCGGGGGCGACCCTGCTGGTCACCCATGATCCGCTGGACGCCCTGGTGCTCGCCGACCGGTTGGTCGTGGTCGAGGCGGGACGCGTCGTGCAGGAGGGGGACGCGGCCACCGTCGCCGCCCGTCCCCGCACCGACTACGTGGCCCGGCTGGTCGGGCTCAACCTGCATCGTGGCCGGGCCACCGGCAACCGGGTCCGGCTGGCGGACGGGCTGACGCTGGTCACCACCGTCTTGAGCGAGGGGGACACCTTCGTCGCCTTCCCGCCGTCGGCGGTCGCGCTGCACCCCCACCGGCCGGGGGAGGGCGGGGACAACACCTGGGTGGCCACGGTCGCCGGCGTCGAGCGTCACGGCGACAACCTCCGGGTACGCCTGACCGGTCCGCTCCCGGTGGCCGCCGACGTCCCCCCGGCCGCCGTCGCCCGACTGCGGCTCACCGGCGGTCAGCGGGTCTGGGCCGCCGTCGAGCCGGCCGCGATCCGCGCGTACCCGACGGGGGCCAGCGACCCCCATGGATCGTCAACCTCAGGTTGACTTTTGGAGATCGTCAACCTATGGTTGACGTATGACGAATCCTGTCCCGATGGACCCCCAGGTACGCCTCGACGACCTGATCGAGGCGATCAAGCGCGTACACACCGACACCCTCGACCAGCTCGCCAGCGCGGTCGTCGCCGCCGACCACCTGGGCGAGGTCGCCGACCACCTGATCGGCCACTTCGTCGACCAGGCCCGGCGGTCGGGGGCCTCCTGGACCGAGATCGGCCGGAGCATGGGCGTCAGCAAGCAGGCCGCCCAGAAGCGCTTCGTGTCGAAGGGGGGCGACACTCCGATGGACCCGAGTGAAGGCTTCAACCGGTTCACCCCCCGGGCCCGCAACGTGGTGGCGGCCTCGCACAACGAGGCGCACGCCGCCGGCAACCCGCAGATCGGCCCGGAGCACCTGGTCCTCGGGCTGCTCGCCGAACCGGAGGCGATAGCGGCCAGGGTGATCGTCGCGCAGGGGATCACCCTGGAGGCGGTCCGGGCGGCGGTGGCCGCCGTGCTGCCGGCGGCGGTGCCGGACGTGCCGGACCTGATCCCGTACAACGCCGAGGGGAAGAAGGCGCTGGAGCTGACCTTCCGGGAGGCCCTGCGGCTGGGGCACAACTACATCGGCACCGAGCACATCCTGCTCGCCCTCCTCGAGCAGGAGGACGGCGACGGGGTCCTCACCCGCCTCGGGATCGACAAGGCGGCGTCGGAGGCCGGCATCGCGGCGACCCTCAAGGCCGCCGTGCGGATCACGCCCGCCGACTGAGCGGCGGTCCGGACGTCCCCGGCGCGTGGCCGGGGACGTCCGGACCGCCCCGATCGGAGTGGCCCATTACCCGTACTCGGCGTCCGGCGGGAGGTGGCGGTCGGTTTTCCGTCACCTCCCGCATCGCTGTGGGCGATCGTCCGAACACGAGGCTACGATGTGCGGACGTTCCCGCCGGAAGGGTCGTCCTCCGTTGCGCCGTGCCGCGATCGCCTCCCCCTCGGCCCCGACTCCGGGGCGTACCGCCCTGTCCGGGTCGGCAGGGTGGATCCGGCTCGCCCGCGCGGCCGTCCTCGTCGTGACCGGGGTCGGCGCCGTCCTGCTGGCGGTGGCGATCGCCGCCTCGCCGGCGCAGGCCGACACCGCAGTGGCGGGTGGACACCCCGGACCTTCCGACGCCGCCGTGGGGCAATCCGCGCCCGGCGATCCGCTGGTCATGCCGTTGCGGGAGCGCGCCGTCGCGTCGACCGAGGCGCCGCTGTCGACGGTACGACCCGCCCCGAGTCACCGGAGCCCGTCCTCCGTGGTGCCGACCCGACCGGCCCTGACGTCGGCGGCCACCCGGGCGACGCCGCCGTTCCGTCCGGCGGACCGGGATGCCGGAGCGCGGCCCCGGCCGGCACCCCTGGTGCCGGGGATCGTCGAGCAGATCGTCCCGTCCCGTCCCGCTCCGCCGGCTCCGGCCCCGCCCGCCGTGCCGGCCGTGGTGCCACCCGCCGTGCCGGTGCGACCCCCGGCATCCCCTCCGCCGGGTACCCCGGACGAGGCCGCGCCCCCGCCCGGGGCCGCGACACCGAGGCCGTCGCGCCCGACCGCGCCACCCCGGCCCGTACCTGACGACGGGCCGGCCGGTCCGGTGGAGGCCCCCGCCGTGCCTCCCGCGCCGGACGCCGTCCCGCCGCCCGGCCGGACTCCGCTGCCGCCTCGGCTGGTCGGCGCGGTCGACGGCGTGCGGGACGGTGTGGTGCGGCCGATCGTCGGCCTGCTCACCGACGTGGTCGGTGGGGTGCTCGCACCGATCCTGGACCTGCCCGGCGGTGGGCACTGTCCGCTGCTCCCGCCGGGATCGTCACCACCGGCCGCGCCGGTGATGACGCCCCTCCCCGAGAGCCCGACCGATCAACCGCCGGTCACGGATCAACCGTCGGCCGTGGATCCGCCGGTCGCGAATCCGCAGGTCCAGCCCCCCATGGTCCACAATGGAGGGACGTCGGCGCCGGGCGTGGCCCGGGGCGGCGGACCGGGGCGCCCCGGGGACCCGGCCGTTCCCGGCCGACGGTCCGTGCCGGCCGCGCCGGTCCTCGACTCCGGTTCGGCGTCCGGCGACTCGTCCGAGGTTCCGCTGGCGCCCGGCGACGACCGGGTCGGCACCGACAGCGGCTCCCGAACCGGTGTGGCCCTGCCGCCGACGACGTCCGGCCCGGACCGCTCCGAGCGGGACGTCCTCGCGGAGCTCCCGCCGGCACCCGCCCGGGGTCGCTCTCCCACGGTGGCCGCCCGCCCCGGCTGAGTACGCCCCTCCCGTCGTCCGCCCCGGCTCCCGGAGCCGTTCACGTCGACGACGGGTCGCGTGGGCTTCCCCGTCCGGCTGGACGTGCGGGAGCCCGAGGGCCGTACCCCTTTCGCGTGCGCATCGGCCCCGCCCTCCCCTTCCGGGAGTCGGCCGGGTGGCCGTCGCGACGCGTACCCGAGAACGGAGAGTACGTGGTGATCCGCGTTGTCGTGGTGGAGGAAATGGGACTGTTGCGTGGTGCGCTCTGTGCCGCGCTGTCCCACGAGAAGGACATGGAGATCGTGGCGGCGGTCGCGGACGTGGGCGAGGTGCCCGCGGCGGTGCGGCGTAACCAGCCGGACGTCGTCGTGCTCGACGTGGTGCCGGATTCGGCCGAGTCGCCCGGGTTGGTCCGGGCGATCGAGGAGATCGGCGTCCAGGCGCCGAAGGCGGCGGTCCTCGCGATGAGCTACCGGTGGAATCCGGCCGTGCTGGAGGCGGCGGTGTCCGCCGGAGCGCGGGGGTTCATCGGCAAGGACGGGCCACTGGAGGAGCTGATCCGGATGGTCCGGTTGCTCGCCGCCGGGGAGCGGGTCATCGACCCGACGGCGGCGGTGGCGGTGCTGAGACCCCCGAAGAGTCCGTTCACCCCCAGGGAACTGGACGTCCTGCGTGCCGCCGCCGAGGGGTTACCGCTGAAGGAAACCGCCCGGCGGCTGTACCTGGCGCACGGGACGGTGCGCAACCATCTGTCGGCGATCCTGCGCAAGACCGGCTCCCGTAACCGGGTGGAGGCGATCCGCCGCGCCCAGCGTGAGGGGTGGCTCTAGTCGGCCCCGCTGGTGGGTCGCCCGCCGATCCCACCAGCGAGGTTGCCGTCGATCGGCAGGAGTGCGCTCGCCACGGCGTGTGCGGCGAGGGCACGTGCGGGAAGCGGATGTTAAACGTCCGGCCAGTCCCGTGCAAAGGACTTTCCGGCCGCATCGGTCATCGTGGAACTCATCCGACCAGGTGACGGTACCGGCCGAACGTCTGATTGGGTATTGTCCATTTGGGAGGGACGGGAATCCGTCCGGGGGAACCTGTTAACGCTTCCTTTACGTGGGCGGGGGTTCGTCATGTCGTACGGACGTTACATTCGCGTGATGGGACGTTAACTCTTCATGCTTTCCGGTTGGTGTCCAATTCGGGAGGAAGTTCGTGATCCGTACCTTGCTTGCCCTCGACGGCACGCTGATCCGCGGTGCGTTGGCTCTGGTGCTCGCCGCCGAGCCGGACATCAGCGTGGTGGCCGAGGTGGATCGCGGTGACGAGATCCAACCCATGCTCTGGACGAAGTTGCCCGACGTGGCGGTGGTCGACCTCGACCTGATCGAGGACGGGGCCGGCACCGCCGGACCGTGCCCGATGCTGGTGCTGGCCGACCGGCGTCGGGTCCGGGGGTTGCACCACGTGCTGTCCGGCGGACGGACGGTCGGCGTCCTCGCCAACGACATCTCACCGCACCGGGTGGTCGACGGTGTCCGCCGGCTCGCCCGGGGGGAGACGGTGGTCGACGCGGAACTGGTCCTCGCCGCGCTCACCGCCACCAGTCCGCTCACCGGACGGGAGACCGAGGTCCTGGAACTGACCGCGTCGGGGGCCACGGTCGCGGAGGTGGCCGGCTCGCTGGGCCTCTCACCGGGCACGGTGCGCAACCATCTCGGCCGGATCGCCCGGAAGGCGGGCGCGCGTACCCGGGTGGAGGCGGTCCGCGTCGCCCGGGACGCCGGCTGGATCTGAGTGACCCGGGCCCCGGCCGGCTACGGCCGGGGCCCGGACCCGGTGCGGGTCACCGGGGCCGGTGGCGAAAGCTCACACGGTGTCGGCGAGATCCGCGAACCGGAGGGCTTCCCTCACGCCGGACCGCTGCGTGCCGGCGACCCGGCCTGCGGCGGCGCGGTGGACAGGTCGTCCCAGTACCCCACCAGCTCCCGGTACGTCGCGGAGCGGGCGAGCAGTTCCCGGTGCTCGCCGAGCATCGGCTGATCCCCGTCGAGCACCAGCACCCGGTCCGCCCGCAGCGCGGACGTGATCCGGTGGGCGATCACGACCAGGGTGCCGGGCCGCCGGGCGAAGGCCTCCTCGACCAGGGCCTCGGCCGCCGGATCCAGGTGACAGGTGGCCTCGTCCAGGATGGCCAGCGGGGCCGGGGCCAGCCAGGCCCGTACCGCCGCGATCACCTGCCGTTCCCCGGCGGAGAGCGCCGTCGGCACCACCGGCGCGTCCAGCCCGCCCAGCCGGTCGGCCAGGGGCCGGGCGCCGAGTGCGGACAGGGCCGCGACCAGGGCGGCGTCGTCGGCGTCCGGACACAGGTAGCGGAGGTTGGCCGCGAGGGTGCCGCTGAAGACGTACGCCTCCTGGGGCACCAGCACCCGCGACCGGGCGAGCCGGTCGAGGGCGACCGCGTCGACCGGTGTGCCGGCGATCTCCACCTGACCGGCCTCGGGGCGTACCAGCCCGGAGGCCAGGGCCGCGAGAGTGGACTTGCCCGCCCCGCTCGGCCCGACCACCGCGAGGTGCTCGCCGGGGGCGAGGGTGAGCGAGAAGTCCGCGAGCACGGGGCGGGCGCGCGGACCGTACCGGAAGGTCAGCCGGTGGACGCGCAGCGCGGGGGTGCCGTCCGGCGGTGGATCCGGCGAATCGTCCGGTCCCGGTCGTCGACCCGGTGGCCCGGCGGTCGGTACGGGTTCTCCGGCGGCGGGCAGCGGCGGGGGTGGCACCGGGGTGTGCCCGGCGGGATCGGGCGGGCTGGTCCGCAGGATCCGCTCCAGCGTCACCACGTACCGCAGGCCGCCGCCGCCCACCCCCTGCACCAGGGAGCGCAGGGCCGGTTGCAGCCCGGTCGAGACGTAGACCAGCGCGCCGAGCACCGCCCCCGCGGTCACCCCCCGCTCCACCAGCCAGGACGCGGCGAGCATCAGCACCGCCAGCGGCGCCCAGCCACCCAGGCCGAGGCTGAGGCTGCGCAGCGCGGTCATCCGGGCCACCGTCCGCTCGGCCGCGGCCTGCGCGGCGATCCGGGTCCCCACCTCGGCGACGACCCGGTCCTGCGCGCCGCAGGCGAGCACGTCCCGGTGCCCGGCCAGCGCGGTCGCCGCGGCCTCACCGAGCGCCTCACCGGTCCGGACGTAGCAGCGTTGGTGGGCGACCATCGCCGGCAACCCGGCGGCGAAGACGGCCAGCCCGGCCAGCATCGGCGCGGCGACCAGGGCGGCGACCAGCGGAGCCAGCGCGACCAGGCCGAGCAGTGCCGAAGCGGCGGCGAAGAGGAACCCACGGACCACCATCAGCAGGCCGCCGAAGGCGTCCCGGACCACCTCCACCTGCTGGGTGAGCCGGGCCACCGCCGCGCTCTCCGGCCGGGCGGCACCGGTGGTCGCCGTGTGCAGCGCGCCCCGCACCACCCGGGCGGCCAGGTCGTCACGGAACGGCTCGACCACCGCACCGAGCGCCCGGTACACCCGGCCGGTGGCCGCCGCGCCGACCAGCACGGCCAGCGCCAGCACCCCGAGCCAAGCCAGGCCGGTGCCGAACCGGCCGGCCAGGAAACCCTGGTCCACCGCCCCGGCGACCAGATAGCCGGAGAGCAGCGCCGGCAGCGACTCGGCGGCCGACCAGCCGGCCAGCCGGCCGAGTTCCCGCCGCCGGGCGTGCAGTGCCCGGCGGGTCTCCCGGACCACGCCGGCGGGCTGCCGGTGCGTTCCGTCCGTTGGTCGCTCCCCGGCGTCGCCGGTGGGGGAGGGGTTCACCGCGCACCGCTCCCGGCCTCGAAGACCGCCCGGTAGGCCCGGTCCGACCAGAGCTGACGGTGCGGCGCGAGCGCCCGCAACCGGCCGCCGTCGAGCCAGGCGACGAGATCGGCGGTCGCCGCCGTCGCGACCCGGTGGGTGACCACCAACCGGGTCCGGTCACCGGCCCGCCCGGCCACCGCGCGGGCGATCCGGTGCTCGGTGGCGGTGTCCAGGCTGGACGTGGCGTCGTCGAGGACGAGCAGCCGCTCGGCGGTCAGCGCGCGGGCCAGTCCCAGCCGCTGCGCCTCGCCGCCGGAGAGCGGAGCCCGGGTCAGCGGGGTGCGGAAACCCTCCGGCAGACGACCGACGCAGTCGTCCACCGCCGCGGCGCGGGTCGCGGCGAGCACCGGGGCGGTGGCCGGGCCCTGCGCCGGCGGGGTAGCCGCGTCCGGGGGCAGGGCCAGGGCGACCGCCTCGTGCACGGTCGCGCCGACCAGCACCGGTCGTTCGAAGGCGTACCCGACCGCGCGACGCAACGCCGCCGGGGCGACCCGGTGCAGCGGCACCCCGTCCAGCAGCACCTCACCGGCGTCCGGGTCGTGCAGCCGACCGGCCACCGCCGCGAGCGTGGACTTTCCGGAACCGGAGACACCCACCACGGCGACCGTGCCGCCGGCTGGCACGGTCAGGTCGACCCGGTCCAGAATCGGGGGGCCGTCGTCGCGGTGGACCGTGACCCCGCGCAGGGTCAGCACGCCCCGACCGGGGGGTAGGGGCAGGTCGCCGGCCGGTGTGACCGGCAGGTCGGTCATCTCGGCGAGACGCAGTGCCCCGGCGCGGACGCGGACCAGCCGGTTCAGGGCGGCCACCGCCGCGCCGAGTCCGGCGCCGAGGGCCGCGTACCGGACGGCGGCGACCAGTTCGCCGGGGGTGAGCCAGCCGGCGGTCAGCCCGTACCCGCCGACGGCGATCACGGCCAGGTTCAGCAGCGGCGCCACGGTGGCGGTCCGGGCGCCCGCGCGGGCCAGCAGCTCCCAGCTGCGCCGGCCGTGTTCGCCCAGCTCGGGCAGGGGTTCGAGGATCCGGGCGGCTTCCCGGTCGGCGGTAGCGGCGGCGGCGACCGTGCGCGCCCCGCCCATCGACTCCAGCAGGCGGCCGGCGATCGTGCCGAGGACCCGCTGGTAGGCGGTGATCACGGTGGAGGCGTCGGTGACGAAGGCACGCAGCAGCACGGCCAACAGGATCAGCCCGGCGAGCAGGGTCACGCCGAGCACCGGTTCCAGGAGGACGAGCGCGACCACGCTGCCCAGCGGGGGGATCACCGCCATCGCGCCGAGGACCACCGCGTTGCCGGCCTGCCCGGCGTCGGCCGCCTGACCGACCAGCCGACCGACCAGATCGCCCACCTGGTGTCGGCGGGCCTGTCGGACGTCCAGGCGGAACAGGTGGCGCAGCAGGTGGGCGCGGAGTCGGGCGGTGGCACGGGACGCGCCGTACCCGGTGGCCAGGTCGCCCAGGGTGTTGGTGACGATCAGTACCGCCACCAGCGCGCAGGCGACCAGCGTCCACCAGTGGGGGCCGTCGCCGAGCGCGGCGTCGACGGCCGCGCCGAGGGCCGCCGGGAGGAGGAGTTCGGCGGCCGCGCCGAGCAGCGCGACGGCGACCAGCGTGACGGTCCACCGTCCGCCGTACCGCACCGACCGGCGCACCAGCCGGTCCCCGGCCGACCGCGTCCCCATTCGTCCTCCCGACACGCGTGCGCCCCGGGCGGGTACGTCTACCCGCCCGGGGCTCGCTTGGTGAGCTATCAGTCGCAGCTCGTGACGGACAGCGAGCTGCCCTCGCAGAGGAGCAGGCTCAGCCCACTGGGGTCGCCGTGGGTACGGTCGGCCGTCTCCATGCCCTGAAGGTCCAGAAGCGTCATGTCAATTCACCTCCTCCTGGGGTCTCGGTGGTCAAGCTCGCCCCCGTGGTTGAGGGGAGTTCGGGTGCGCCGGCCAGCGGCGCGAGGAAGGGCAGCGTCAGCGGCTCGTCGTGCCGCGCCGCGCCCAGGGCGAACAGCACCCCGGCGGTGCCGGTGCCGAGGTCCATCGAGAGCCGCAGCAGCTTCTCGCCGGGGAAGGCCGTTCCGCCCCCGTACGGCATGGCGTGCCAGGCCAGCCGGCGTAGCTGCGCGTCGAGTTCCTGTCGCTGTTCGGGCGTCCGGGCGGTCGCCGCGAGGTAGGCGATGATCCCGGCCCGACCCGCGAAGAGGCCGCTCTGCGCGTACATCGGGGAGCGGGCCGCCCGGTAGGCCGCGGCACTCGCCCGGGCGAACCCGTCGTCGTGCCGGTGAGCGAGGTACTGGTCGAGGACCAGCCCCACGCCGACGCCGCCCTGCCCGAGGTAGGGCATGGTCCGCCAGCCCTCGTTGACCTCCAGCGCGCCGTTCGGGCGTACCACGCACCGACGCAGGTCCTGACGCAACGCCGTGGCGGCGTGCTCCAGCAGCGTCGCGTCCCCGGTCAGCTCGTGCAGGCGTACCAGCATCAGCGCCGGTCCACTCCGACCGCGCAGCAGCCCGGCGAACGGGTGCGCGCCGCCGCTGATGTCCGGCCCGGGGTCGTCGGCGAGCCGGTCGACCACCCGCTCGGCGACCCGCCACGCGGCGTCGCGCAAGCCGGACTCGCCGGTGCGTCCAGCCAGGTCGGCCAGGTTGAGCGCCACTCCCGACAGTCCGCTGAGCAGGCTGTGGTCCAGCCGGTCCCAGGACTCCCGGAGGCAGATCTCGATCACGTCCAGCGCGTCCTGCCGACGCCCCAGCCGCTCCAGCGCGTACGCGACGCCGTGCAGTCCGTCGTAGAAGCCCAGCCGGGTCCCGGACGTCGGGTTCGTCGCCCGCCGGACCAGCCACTCCTCGTGTTCCGGCCAGCGGCCCGCCCCGGTCTGCGCCAGGGCGTGCAGCACCCCGGCCGCGCCGTGCGCGAGATTGAGTCCGCCGCAGCGGAACTGCTCGATGTCCCCCGGGAAGAGCCGGTCGTCGCGTTCGGGGGTGGCGCTGGCGAGGATCGCCGTGGCGAGGTGGTCCCGCAGCGTCGGCCAGTCGTCAGCGGCCAGATCCGGTACCGGCCTGACGGCCGGTGCGGAATCGGAGCCCGCGCCGGACGGAACCGTGGTGCCGGTGCCAGCGCCCTCCGCGGCGAACGCGTCGGTGATCTCGGCGACCGCCGGGTCGAAGAAGGACCGGGGAACCGGGAAGTGCTCCGCGACGACCTCGGCCAGGTGCGCGGCCTTCGCGGGGGAGAGCCGGATCAGTTGGGTCAACGGGAGGAACAGCGCCAGGCGGAGGCAGGCCAGGGCGTACCGGTCGGCGGCCTTGCCCCTGACGTTGCGGGGCGCGGCGAAGCCCTGGTTACGCAGCCCCGGACGGTGGTTGTCGTCATCGGCGGCGGCAACCTCGAAGTCGACCAGCGCGATCCGGTCGTCCGGCCGCACCATGATGTTGGACATGTGCAGGTCGCCGTAGACGACGCCCCGATCGTGGATCGCCTGCACCGCCGTCTCGACCTGGGCGTAGACGTCCTGTGCCCACCGGACGTACGTCGCCCGGTCGTCGGCGGTGGCGTCCGCGTCGACCAGCGGGTGCCGGTTGGCCAGCACCTTGTTCAGCGACCGGCCCTCGATGAACTCCAGTGCGAGGAAGCGGTGGTCGCCGAGGGTGAACTCGTCGTGCAGCCGGGGCAACTGCGGCAGGTCGGCGAGCCGGCGCAGCATCGCCGCCTCCCGCTCCAGCCGGGTGACCGCGTCGGCGCCGTCGGAGTCCAGGCCGGCCAGCGGGCGGGCCTCCTTGAGCACCACGGTCGTGTCGGTGCGGGTGTCCCGCCCCACGTAGAGACCGCCACCGTTGGAGAAGTGGATGACCTTCTCGATCCGGTACGGCACCTCGTTGGTGCTGGTCGCGTTCCGGGCGGCCAGGTGGGGGGCGAGGAAGTCGGGCAGGGTGACCCAGGACGGGACGTGGAAGACCGGGTCACGCCGGTCCGGCACCAGCGTGCCGGTGTCGTCGGCGATCGCCGGGACGGTCTGCCCGTCCGGGGTGAGACAGTAGCGGGCGGCGAAGCCGCCGTAGCGGACGTACACCGGTCCGGCGCCGTAGCGCAGATCGCTGAGGATGTACGGACCGGTTTCGCCGGCGAGCAGCTCGTCCAGCTCCTTGCAGGCGAGCTCCAGTTCCGCCTCGTCCCGGGGGTAGATGGTGACGAACTTGCCGCTCCCGGCGCGGTAGGCGTACTTGGAGTTGCGCAGCAGCACGATGCGCGGGCTGCGGAGGAACTTGAACGCCAGACCACGCGGTACGCAGTACGACCAGACCGCGTCGAGCACCCGCTCGGCGTTCTCGACGCCGGCCGAGACGTGGATCTTCCAGCCCTGCGGGGGCAGCGAGTTGCCCTCCGGGGCGTAGTTCATCCAGTCGCTGGTCGCCTCGGACGTCCAGCCGGCCGGGGCGGGGCGCCCGGTGGCGAAGGTGTGCCCGTCGGTGGCGGTGCCGAGGGAGTCGTAGAACATCCGGTCCGTCACGCAGAAGCTGTCGTAGCGCTCGTCCACTGTCTGGCCTCCCTCCGCGTCCCGGGCCGGTCCTCGTCGCCGGCGATGTACTGAGTCTTGTGGACGGGACGGTGTCGGCTCCAGTGCGCTTAGTCATGACGCCGGATGCGCAGCGCATGGGTACTCATGACAAAAGTCAGTCCGGGCCCGTGCGGACATACGTGAACCGCCCGGCGCGGACGCCGGGCGGCTCGGGTGCTGGGGTGTCGTCGCAGGTCAGGTGACCCGTGGGGTCTCCACCGGGAGGCGTTCGTGCCCGCCGCTCGCCACCAGGTCGCGCAGCCGCGCCAGGCCGTCCCACACGTCGACGTAGCGGGTGTAGAGGGGGGCGGGGCCGAGCCGCAACCGGTCCGGCACCCGGAAGTCACCCACCACCTTCGCCTCGCTGATCAGGGCCCGGGAGATCCGTAGCGCGTCCGGGTGGGCCAGGCAGATGTGGCTGCCCCGCCGGTGCGGGTCACGCGGCGAGGCCAGCGTGAAACCGAGCGGGGTGAGCCAGGCGTCGGCGAGGTCGACCATCAGCTCGCCCAGGCCGACGCCCTTGGCGCGGACCCGGTCGATGCCCGCCTCGGCGAACACGTCGAGCGCCGGGTCGAGAGCGGCCAGCGACAGGATCGGCGGGGTGCCCACCAGGAACCGGTCGAGGTCCGGGGCGGGGTCGTACTCCGGCCCCATCCGGAACTGGTCGCGCTGGCCGAACCAGCCCCAGATCGGCTGGCGCAGCTCGGCCTGGAGCTCCCGCCGGACGTAGAGGAAGGCCGGCGCGCCCGGCCCGCCGTTGAGGTACTTGTAGGTGCAGCCGACGGCGAGGTCCGCGCCGGCGGCGGCCAGCTCGACCGGCACCGACCCGGCCGCGTGCGACAGGTCCCACAGCACGTACGCCCCGGCCTCGCGGGCCGCCTCGGTCACCGCGGCCAGGTCGAGCAGGGTGCCGGAGCGGTAGGAGACCGCCGAGAGCACCACCAGCGCCACCTGGTCGTTCAGGGCGTGGCGTACGTCGGCCGGGCTGAGCCCCTCGTCCAGGTCGGAGGCGAGGGTCCGGACGGTGAGGCCGCGCTGCGCGGCCAGCCCCTGGAGGAGGTAGCGGTCGGTGGGGAACTCCTCGGCGTCGACCAGGACGACGCCCCGGCCGGGCCGGGCGTCCAGGGCGGCGGCGGCGAGCTTGTAGAGGTTCACCGAGGTCGAGTCGGAGACCACCACCTCGCCGGGACGCGCGCCGAGCACGTGCGCGGCGAGCCGGTCACCGAGCCGGCGACCCCAGTCGATCCAGGTCGACCAGGAGCGGACCAGCTCCGTTCCCCAGTCCTGCCGGAGCAGCCGGTCCAGGGCCTCCGGGGTCGCCGCCGGGAGCCGTCCCAGGGAGTTGCCGTCGAGGTAGACCAGGTCCGGGTCGGTGATCACGAAGCGGTCACGTAGCCCGGCCAGGGGGTCGGCCGCGTCCCGTTCCTCGGCCGCCCGACGGGAAAGGTCCCCGCGCATCGTCCGCTCCTCTCGTCCACGCCCACCAGCGCGGCCAACATAACCGATCGACCGGTGGCGTCCGCCGAGGCCACCGGCCCCGGCGACCGGCGCGCGGTCGGCCGGCGAGTAACCGCCCTCGGGCACCGATGGGTGGTTAACCTGCTACGTCATGACCGGATCAGCGCGGCGGGGCGCGGCGGCCGTCGTCGGGGCCCTCGTCCTCGGCGTCGCCGCGCCGACGCCGGTACCCGCCGCCGGATCGGCTCCCGTGCCGGCCGTCACCGGACGGCCGGTCGGGGTCGGCAGCCCGCTGCCACCCGCCGCCGGGCCGCCCTGCCCGCGGCAGCCCGCCCCGGCGGTCTCCCGCCCGCCCCGCCCGGCACCGCCGCCGGTCGCCCCGGCCGAGCGGGCCGTCGGCGGGGCGGCGCTGGCCACTCCCGGGCTGGTCGTACCGCCCGGGGCGGCGCCGCCACCGGCGCTGACCGCAACCTCCTGGCTGGTCGCCGACCTGGACACCGGGGCGGTGCTGGGCGGGTGCGGCCCGCACGAGCCGGCCACCCCGGCGAGCGTGCAGAAGCTGCTGCTGGCGGCGACGCTGCTGCCCGCCCTCGACCCGCAGCAGGTGGTCACGGTGACCCGCGCCGACCTCGACATCGAGCCGGGCAGTTCCGCCGTCGGGCTGGTCGAGGGGGGCCGTTATCCGGTGGAGCTGCTCTGGCTCGGGCTGCTGCTCCAGTCCGGCAACGACGCCGCGAACGTGCTCGCCCGGCTCGGTGGCGGCGGGCAGGGCGCGGCCGGCGGGGTGCGCGCGATGAACGAGCGGGCCCACCGGCTCGGGGCGTACCAGACACACGCGGTGACCCCGTCCGGCCTGGACGGCCCCGGCCAGTTCACCAGCGCGTACGACCTGGCGCTGATCGCCCGGGTCTGCTTCGCCGACCCCACGTTCCGGCGCTACGCGCTCACCCCACGGGCCCTGGTGCCGGCCCAGGGACGGCTGGCGCGGGGCTTCGAGATCCAGAACGAGAACCCGCTCGTCGCCCGGTACCCCGGGGCGCTCGGCGGCAAGACCGGCTTCACCGACCTGGCCCGGCACACCTACGTCGGGGCGGCCGAGCGGGACGGTCGACGGCTCGTGGTGACGCTGCTCGGGGCCGAGCCCCGGCCGCTGCGGGGCTGGCAGCAGGGGGCCGCGCTGCTCGACTGGGGGTTCTCGCTGCCCCGGGACGGCACGGTCGGCCGGCTGGTCGACCCGGGCGAGCCGGTGCCCGGCGCCACGCCGACCGGCAGTCCGCCCACCGCCCCGGCCGTCGTCGCGGTCCCCGACGCGGGCGCGTCCCGGGGATCCCGGTGGCCGGAGCTGGCGGGTGCCGGCGTGCTGCTGCTCGGGGCGCTCCTGGCCGTCGTGCTGCTGCGCCGCCGACGCCGGGGTGCCGGGACGTCCTTCGGGGGGTGACCCCGGCCCGGCCGCGGGCGGGCGTGACCCACCACCCCGTCCGGTCCGGTCACCGCGGACGCGAGCCGCCCATCCGGCCGCCCCGGCGGCACGGTCAGCGTCGCGGTCGGTGCCGGTTGGCGAGCCGGAGGGCGTTGCAGACGTCGGCCACACCGGCCGCGCCCCAGGCGAGTTCCCCGGCGGTGAACCGGACGTCCGGGGTCTCCACGGTGCCGGCGAGGATGACCACCCGGTTCTGCACCTCGACGGTGATCCGCTGGCGGCGGGTGAGCCGGTTGCCGAGGAGCCGTCGTGTCACCGCGACGGCGAGGCGGGTGTCGTCGTCGGTCGGCGGCGTCGGGAACGGCTCGAAGGGGTGGGCGTTCTCGTCGGGCAACGGCCAGGGCAGGACCATGGGACGACTCCTTGCGGGCGGGTGCGGTGGGGAGGGGCGGGGGCGCTGCCGGCGGACGGGGTCAGGGGTGCCCGCCCGGCACCGCCGCCCGCCCCGTGGGGGTGGTGGTCCGGTGGCCGGCCAGGTGGGCCACTGCCTCGTCCCGGCTGGCGAAGGTCGGGATGACGGCGTCCAGCCGCATGGTCCGCAGGACGGTGCGGACGAACGCCGACGGGGCGGCGAGGCAGAGCGTGGCGCCCCGTTCGCGGGCCTCCCGTTGCGCCCGGACCAGCAGGCCCAGGCCGGTGGAGTCGAGGAGGTGCACCCTGCCCAGGTCCACCACCACGTCGCCGCCCATGTCGGCGGCGTGGTGCAGGGCGGCGCGGAGGGTGTCGCCGGTGTCCAGGTCGACGTCACCGACGGAGGTGACGACGGTGACGTCCTCGACGTGGTCGATGCCCAGGACGCCGCCGGGACCGTGGGCGTCGCACCCGGTCCGCTCCTCGGCCCCGGGCAGCAGGCTGCAGTGCGGACAGCGGTGCGGCCCGGAGGCGAACGGCGAGCCGCTCCAGCCGAGGTCGGTCACCAGCGTCCAGACGACTTCGGCGTCGGGCAGCACGCAGGCCAGCCCGGTGGTGGATTCGCCACAGGTGTCGCAGGTCAGGGTCATCAGCCGCTCTTCGGACACCACGGTCATCGGGTCGTTCCCTCCTGGCGGGTCGAGGCGCGGGCACCGCCGCGCACCCCGGGTCGGAACGGGAGTCGCCGGCCGTCGCGGGTGACGGTCCCGGTCGTCCGGCGCCACGCCGGTGGTGCCGCCGCGTCCCACCCTGCCGCCGGGGATTGGCGGCCACCGCGCGGATCGATGACAGTTCCGTGACGATCGGACCCCGCCGCTCCCGGCCGGACGACGATCTCTATTGACATGCGTCACTGTCATGGCAGGATTGCAGATCCACGCCGAGAAGGCTCCACCACCCGGGGAAACCCGACGGTCCGGCGAAGGCGGGAACGGTTGTGCAGGTGACAGCGGCGTACCGGACGATGATCCGGATCCGGATCCTCGAGGAGAGGATCATCGAGTCCGCCAACCGGGACGAGATCGTCGGCTTCGTGCATCCGTACACCGGGCAGGAGGCGGTCGCGGTCGGTGTCCTCGCGGCTCGCCGCCCGGACGAGTGGGTGGTCAGCTTCTACCGCTGCCACGGGCACGCGGTCGCCGCCGGCCTCCCGCTGGACGGGATCGTCCGGGAGATCCTCGGCCGCTCCGGTGGCCTCTGCGGGGGCAAGGGCGGCTCGATGCACCTGGCCGACCGGACCCGCCACTTCCTCGGCGCCAGCTCGATCGTCGGCAGCCAGCTCGCCATCGCCGCCGGGGTGGCGATGGCGGAGAAGTCCGCCGCCGCCGGCCGGGCCACCGTGGTCTTCTGCGGTGACGGCGCGCTCGGCACCGGCGTCAGCTTCGAGACCCTCTCCATCGCGGCCACCCTCGGCCTGCCCCTCGTGCTGGTCTGCGAGGACAACGGCTGGCAGGACCAGACCCGCAGCGACCTCGTCCGGCACCGGAGTCCGACGGAGCTGGTGGCCGGACTCGGCATCGACCACCTCGAGGTCGACGGCAACGACGTCGAGGCGGTCCACCGCGCCGCCGGGAGCCTGCTGGACCGGTGCCGGCGTGAGCGCCGTCCCCAGGTGCTGGTGGCCCGCACCTACCTGCGGCACTACCACGCCCAGGTCGGCGCGGCCCGGCCCGCCGAGTACCGGCCGGCCGACGAGGTCGCCTACTGGCGGGCCCGCGATCCGCTCGACATCGCCGCCGCCCGCGCCGACCTGACCGACGCCTGGCGGGACCGGTGCCGCGAGGAGACGGTGCGGGAGGTCGACGAAACCTTCGCCGCCGCCCTCGCCGCCCCACCACCGGACCCGGCCACGGCCGCCAAGCAGGTCACCACCGGACCGGTGGCGGCGGCCGGGCAGGTCACCACCGGACCGGTGGCGGTGGCCCGGTGACCCGGCGGCATCCGGTGGGTGCGGCCGTGCGGGCGGCGCTGACCGAACAACCCGACCTGCACATGTTCTGCACCTACCAGCAACCCGACCTGATCGAGCTGTTCGGGGCCGACCGGATGGTCCGGCTGCCGATCGCGGAGAACGCGATGGTCGGCATGGCCGTCGGGATGGCGCTGGTCGGGCGGCGCGTGCTGGTCAGCATCGCCCGGGTGGCCTTCCTGTTCACCGCGTTCGACCCACTGGTCAACCAGGCAACCAAGTGGCGGTACATGTCCGACGGGCAGTTCTCCGTACCGCTGGTGATCCGGGGACTCACCCGGGGCGACGAGCACCTGGGCGCCCAGCACGAGCACAGCGCCCACTCGATGCTCAGCCAGATCCCCGGCCTGGTCGTCGCCGTTCCCAGCTCGCCCAACACGGCGGCCGGGCTGCTCAGCACCGCGCTGCGGCACCCCGATCCGGTCGTGGTGCTCGAGTCACCCCGCCTGTACACGCCGGACTGGGCGGACCTGCCCGAACCGGAGGACACCCCGGCGGCCCTGCCGTTCGGCGTGGCCGGTCGGGCGCTGGCCGGACGGGACCTGACCCTGGTGGGCATCGGCAACACGGTCGCGCTCTGTCTGCGCGCCGCCCGTCGGCTCGCCGACCACGGACTGCGCTGCCAGGTGGTCGACCTGCGTACCGCCGCGCCGCTGGACCGGGACGGCACGGCCGGGCTGGTGGCCGGGGCGGGTCCGGTGGTGCTGGTGGACGAGGAACCGCGCACCTCGTCCCTGCTGTGCGATCTCGGCCTGCACCTGGTCCAGGTGGGTGCGGTCGAACCGGACCGGCTGGCCGTCGTCGCCGGCGCGGCGGTGCCCGCACCCGCCAGCCCCGTGCTGCTGGCGCCCCTGCTGCCCACGGTGGACGACGTGGTCGGGGCGGCCCTCGCCCTCACCCGCCGGCGGTACGCGGGCACCGGTGGACCGTCCGCCGCCGGCGCGCACTGACCGACGTCGACCGCACGGCGGCCCACCGGGGCGGCACAACTGGGAGGAATCAGATGACGTCGGAATTTCCCGCGGACTACGCGGTGTGGCACGGCCTGTCGCCGATGACGGACTTCTTCCGGGACGCGGACCCGGGACTGTTCCTGGTCTCCGGCGCCGGCAACCACGTCACCGACGCGGCCGGACGCCGCTACCTCGACGCCCGGTCGTCCATGTGGAACCTGACCCTGGGCCACTCCTGCGAGCCGGTGAAGGAGGCGATGCGGCGGCAGCTGGACACGCTCCCCTCGGGCACCGTGATGCGGTACGAGCACCCACCCGTGGTGGCCGTCGAGTACGCCGCCCGTCTCGCCGCGCTGATGCCGGCGCCGCTGCGGCACGTCCGGTTCGGCAACACCGGCAGCCAGATGACCGAGTCGGCGGCGATGCTCTCCCGCTTCCACCGTCGGATGACCGGGCAGCCGGACCGGCGGTACGTCGTCGCCGTCCACAACGGCTACCACGGCACCGGTCCGCTGGCCACCGCGTTGACCGGCGAGCCGATCCTGCACGACTGGTCGGCCCCGCTGGACGGGTACGTCCGGCACGTCACGGGGCCGGCGCTGCCGGAGATCCTGGCGCTCGTCGAGGAGATCGGCGTGGACCGGGTCACCGCGGTCATCGTGGAGCCGGTGCTCGGCAGCGACATCGGGGCCGTCTCGCTGCCCTTCCTGGCGTCGCTGATCACCGAGTGCCGGGCCCGGGACGTCCACGTCGTCGTGGACGAGGTGACCACCGGGGCCGGGCGCACCGGGACCATGACGGTGAGCGAACGGCTCCCGGTCGCCCCGGACATGGTCGTGCTCGGCAAGGGGCTGAGCGCCGGCTACTTTCCGCTGGCCGCGCTCGTGGTGGGCACGCCGATCTTCGACGCGCTCGCCGACCCGCCGCTGCGGCTCGGCTTCCCGAACGGCTCCACCACCGACGGGCACCCGATCGGGATGGCCGCCGGCCTCGCCGTGCTGGACGTGCTCACCGCCGAGGGGTTCCTGGCGGGGGTACGGGAGACCGGTCGGCACCTCGTCGAGCTGATCACCGGATCGCTGGCCGGTGAACCGGGGATCGGCCCGGTGGTGGGCGAGGGGATGATGCTGGGGTTGGGGCTGGCCCACGACGACGGCACGCCCTGGTCGGTCGCGGAGGTCAACCGGTTCCGGCTGACCTGCCGCGACCACGGGCTGTTGACCAGCTACGCACCGGGTTTCCTGCCGTTGATGCCACCGCTGACCCTGTCCCGCGCCGAGTGCGGGGAACTGGTCGACCGGCTCCGGGCCGCGCTGCGCGCCCACCAGGGCGAGCGCTGAGCGGGCGACTCCCGGTCCCTCCGCCCGTTCCTCGCCGGGCTGTGTCGCCCCGGTTACCGGGAGACGTTCGCGGCCCTGCTGACCAGGTCAGGCGGTGGGTGTGGCACGGTGGGGACCCACTCCGAGCCGAACGAGGTCCGAATGCAGTTTGCGCGCGACCACGCGATGACCGCGCTGATCTTCGGTGCCTTCGCGTCGTCCTGGTTCGGTTGGGCGCAGGAGAGGCCGCCGAGGGCCCTGGTGCGTCCGTTGATCGCCGGGGCGGTGTTGAGCCTCGCGGTCGCCGTCACCGGCGGGGTGCTCGCGGTCCTGCACTGGTCGACCGGGTCGGCGTTGAGCGAACCGGGGGCCATGAAGCGGTACGGGGTGATCGTCGGGATCGAGTTCGGCGTCGCCGCGTTCGGCGTGCTGGCGTTGGCGCTCCGGAAGCAGGCCCACCTCTTCCCGACGTGGGTCTGCCTCGTGGTCGGGGTGCACTTCTGGCCGATGGCCCCGGTCCTGCGGAGTCCGGCGCTGCGGGTGCTCGCGGTGGTGATGGTCGTGGTGGCGCTGGCCGCGTGGCTGGTCGCCCGCCGGTGGAAGCTGCCGCTGAGCGCGACGACGGGGGTGGGTGCCGGCGTGACCCTGCTGATCGCCGCTGCCCTGGCCCTGCTGGGCGCGGCCACGAGCTGATCAGCGGGGCGCCTCCCCGGTCACCGGTCCGGACCAGGGTGCCCGCGCGTCGGTGTCGACGGCGGCGGCCGGGTCGTTCCGGTGCCGCTCCCGGCGGATCGTCCCGGTGACGGTGGCCGTGCCGGCGAGGGCGACCAGGGCGAAGCCGGTGAGGGTCCCCGGCAGCCCCCAGACGTCGGCGGCGACGCCACCGACGAGCGCCCCCACCGGAACGGCCAGGATGGACACCGTCCGGCTGAACGCGATGACCCGGCCGAGCCGTTCGGCCGGCACCAGCCGTTGCTGGAGGGTGGCCGACGCCACCGACCAGACCGTCGCGCAGTACCCGAAGATCAGTTCGTAGATCACGAAGAGCAGCAGCGGGGCGGCGAGTGACGCGGCCGGGATGAGCAGCAGCGAGCCCGCCGCGACCGGGGCGAACAGGGCGATCGAGCGGTCCAGCCCGAACCGGCCGAGCACCCGTCGGGCGGTGGCCACGGCGGCGAGCGCCGCCGCGCTGTTCACCCCCCACAGGGCCCCGACCTGGAACGGGCTCAGCCCCAGGGTGCGGTAGGCGTAGAGGGTGTAGAGGGCGCCGAGCCCGGCCCCGCCGACGTTCAGCGCGGCGGTGGCGAGGGCCAGCCGGCCCAGCAGCGGGATCTCCCGGAAGGTGCCCAGGCCCTCCCGCAGGGCGGTGCGCAGGTCGGCCGCGGAGCGGCGGAGCGCGACCCGCCGGGGCACCGGCGTGGTGACCGCCGGTTCTGCGGGGGCACTGCGGTCGGCCCCGCGCAGCCGGCTGAACACGACCGCCGAGGCGAGGTAGCTCACCGTGTCGACGGCGATGGCGAGGGCGGCGCCGAGGGCCTGCACGAGCAGTCCACCGACGGCCGGTCCGGCGATCTGGCCGGCGGCGCGGGCCCCGGCGAGGGAGGCGTTCGCGCCTACCAGCCGGTCGGCGGGCACCAGCCGGGGCAGCACCGCGTTGATCGAGATGTCGGTGACCCCGGACAGGATCCCGGAGCACGCGGCGACCACCACCAGGTACGGCAGGGAGAGCACGTCGAGCAGGTACATCGCCGGCACCGACGCCACCACGAGCGCGTGCAGCAGGTCGTTGGCGACCAGCAGGCGGCGGGGTGAGCGCACGCTGTCGATGAGGACGCCGACCAGCGGCGCGGTGAGCCCCCGGGCGCCGTACTCCAGAGCGAAGATCAACGCCGCCGCGACCGGCCCGGCGTCGAGCAGCAGGATGGCCAGGGTGGGCAGCGCCAGCGCGGTGACGTGGGTGCCGGTGAGGCTGATGAGCTGCGCGAGCACCAGCGGTCGCAGGGCCGACCCGCCGGGGGAGGGGGTCGTCGGGCCGGGACGCAACGGACCTCCCGAGGCGGCGGCGGACCCGGTCACCAGGTGACCGGCAACTCGCGGGGCCCGCGCAGGATGGTGCCGGTCTTCCAGCCCACGCTACCGGCCGGCACCGCCAACCGGAGGCCCGGCACCCGTTCCCGGAGCGCGACCAGCGCCTCGTGCAGCTCCATCGTGGCCAGTCGGGCACCCAGGCAGCGGTGCGGCCCCCAGCCGAAGGCCAGGTGCGGTTCCGGATCCCGGTCCGGCCGGAACGTGTCGGCGTCCGGGAACGCCTCCCCGTCGCGGTTCGCCGAGATGGTGGAGACGAAGACCGCCTCACCCGCGCGCACGGTCACCCCGTCGAACTCCACGTCCTCGAGGGCCACCCGGGCCAGCCCGGTGCCGCCGTTGAGCGGGACGAACCGCAGCAGCTCCTCGACCGTGCCGGCCATCCGGTCCGGACCGGTGTCGAGGCCCGACCAGAGTCCGGGCCGGGTCAGCAGCAGGTACGTCGAACTGGCGATGTGGCTGGCGGTGGTCTCGAACCCGGCGGCCAGCAGGGTCACCCCGAAGGAGAGCAGCTCCTCCTCGGTCAGGCGGCTGCCCTCGTCCCGGGCCTGGACCAGGGCGCTGAGCAGGTCGTCGGTGGGCTGCCCACGGCGCTGGCGGATCAGGTCCCGCAGGTACGCCTCCAGCGCGTCGACCACCACGCGGAACTCCTCAGCGGTGATCCTGCGCAGCGCGACGAGGGACTCGGTCCACCGGCGGAACTCGTCCCGGTCGGCCAACGGCACGCCCAGCGTCCGGCAGATCACGGTCATCGGCAGCGGCAGCGCGAGGGCCCGGGTCAGGTCCGTCGGCGGCCCCTGCCGGAGCATGTCGTCGAGGAGCCCGTGGGCCACCGCCCGCACGTACGGTCGCAGCCCTTCGATGCGTCGTTCGGTGAACGCCACCGCCACCAGCCGGCGCAGCCGTCCGTGTTCCGGCCGGTCGACGTCCATGATGGTGCTGACGAAGGGCGGGTCCGGGGTCTGCCGGGGCACGTCCGGCTCCATCGCCGCGGCCCGGCTGAACCGGGGGTCGGTCAGCACCCTGCGGACGTCGCGGTAGCGGGTGGCCAACCACGCCTCGCCCTCGTACGGCAGCCGGACCCGGGTCAGCGTGCCGGTACGCCGCGCCTCGGCCAGCCGGGGATCGAGGCGCAGCTCCGCGTAGCCGAGGAACGGGTAGTCGGGGACCTGGTCCGTGGCACGCACCACGCTGCTCCTTCCCGGTGGACGACGGGTACGCGGCCGGCGCTCAGACGGCCAGGTACGGCACCGGCCAGTGCCGCAGGCGGTAGGGCAGGACCAGCAGGCGCTGGTCGACCCGGAGCAGCAGCCCGGCCTCGGCGACCGTGTCGACCAGGTCCCGGGCCTGCGGGGCCAGGTCGTCCACGGTGCGCGCCTCGGCCATGGCGAGGAAGTGCTCGGCGCCCTCGTCGATGGTCAGCCGGGCGTCCTCGCTCTCCGGCCGGACGTCCTTGATCGCCACGAAGCCGGGGCCGCGCCGGTAGAAGAAGCTGCCGTACCGGTAGCCGGCGGTCCAGGCGGCGGCGTGGGCGGCGGAGTCCGCGTCCACCCCGCCCGAGGGGGCCACCAGGTGCACGTGGGTGTGCAGCGGGAAGCACGGCCGCCCGGCGAGCCGCCACCGCAGCCGTACCGCGTGGCTGGTGACCTCACGCAGGTAGCGCAGCAGGTCCAGGTCCTCGGCCGGGGACCGCCCGAAGTGGAACACGGTGTCCGCGTCGACGGTGCGGTAGGTGAGCTCCGGGGTGACCGGCGGGAGGTTCCGGGGCGCGTCGGCTCCGGTGGCGGGCAGGTCGGAGGTCAACATGGTCACCCAACCTTGATCGGTATGGCGCTGGTGGCGAGGCCGATCCAGTGCCCGTTCTCGACGAAGACCAGCCCCCGGTCGGCGAACCCGGCGAGGATCTCGCGCACGTCCTCCTCGGCGACGGTGAAGCCCCCGGCGGAGACCTCGCGGTGCAGGGCGGCCAGCGACCGGCCCGGCTCCGTCGCCCGGTACACCGCCCGGTGCAGGGGGTCGGTGATCCGGTGGTCGGTGACCGGCCACCCGACCCGACGGTCCTCGAAGACGGTCGCGTCCGGCTCGTCGATCCGCAGGAGGGTGCTGTCCGGGTATCCGGCGATCCACGCGGAGAGCAGGTCGCCCAGTTCCTTCGCCTCGGTGTCGGAGATGCCGACCGGGTCGGTGTCGAAGAGGTAGACCATGTCGTGCAGGTCCTCCTCGGGCAGGTCGTACACGTGCCGGTAGGCCCGGGCCGTGTGGCGGTGCGGGAAGCCCAGCGCCGGATTCTCGAAGTACGGGCTGAAGCGCTCCAGCAGGATCCGGGACGCCCCGGCCGGCGGTTGCAGGTGCATCAGCGCCGGGAGCTGCCGCAGCACCGGGGCGTAGTCCTCGGCGCGTTCCTCCGGGAAGCCGTAGAGCCAGTTCCAGGTGACGGTGAGGCCGGCGGACTCGCAGTCGCGCAGGGTCCGCACGTTGCGCGTCCCGGCCACGCCCTTGTCCATGATCTTGAGTACCGGCGACACCAGACTCTCGATGCCGGGCTGGACGTGACTGACCCGGGCGGCCCGGAAGATGTCGATCTCGGCGGGCTTCAGGTTCGACTTGACCTCGTAGTGCAGGCGCAGGTCCCAGTCCAGCTCGGCGAGCCGGGGCAGCACCGTGGTGAAGAAGGTGTTGGCGATGATGTTGTCGACCATGATCACGTCGAGGGTGCGGTGCCGGCCGGTCAGCTCGCCGATCTCCCGGATCACCGCGTCCGGGTTCTTCGCCCGGAAGGTCATCAGCGTGCCGTTCAGGCCGCAGAAGGTGCAGTGGTGCTTCTCGCCCCACCAGCAGCCCCGCGCGGTCTCCAACACGAGCTTCGGCTCGACGTGCACGTTGACCGGGGACGCCTCCAGCCGGGCGAACCAGTCGTCGAAGTCGGGGACCGGCACCTGCGGCATCGGCAGCGGCGACGACTGCGGGTTCTGGTGCGCCACCCCGGTGTCGTCCCGCCAGCAGAGCCCGGGGACGGTGCGCAGGGTCTCCGGGGTGGCCCCGTCGGCCAGCACGCGCAGCAGGGCCGGGAACGACTTCTCTCCCTCGCCCCGGAGCACGAGGTCGACGAAGGGGTAGTTGCGGTGCAGGGCGACGCCCATCGGCCCGTCGCAGTTGCCGCCGCCGAAGACGATCGTGACGCCCGGGTCGCGGGCCTTGATCCGTCGGGCCACCGCCAGGCTCGGGACGTTCTGCATGAAGGTGGTGCTGAAGCCGACGATCCGGGGTCCGCGCGCCAGCACCTCGTCGGTCACCAGCTCGACGAAGTCCGCGGCGTGCGTGCGCATCCGGGTGACCGGCCCGATGTCCAGACCACCTTCCCCCGCGTACACCTGCAACGTCTCCACGCCGAAGTCGGGGTCGTCGTGCAGGACGCCGGTGAAGACCCAGTCGCCCAACCCGTCGAAGAGGCCCTCCTCGGCGACCGCCGTGTACTCCCGGGGGCCCAGCTCGTCGTCGGTGCGGGCCATCAGGAACTCCGCCCACCGCAGGTTCGCGTGGTACGTGTCCGGGGTGGGCAGGCCGGCCCGGGTCACCGCGGCGCGGAGCAGGCCGAGCGGCAGTGAGGGTGACTCCAGCGACTGCCACGGCATCGCGACGAGGCAAACGGACACGTCATCGTCCCCTTTCTCACACCGGTTGCGGGTGGGCCCGGGTGGGCCGGCTTCCACCCGGGCCCCCTGCGTCACTTCTGCGACTCGGTCTGGGGCCGGTTCAGCGGCACCAGGTACTTGCAGACGCCGTGGGTCGGCGCCTTCACCTTGACGACAGTGATCTTCATCGGAATCACCTCCCTTCCTCGGACTCCGCCCGCTACCTGACTGCCGGCGCGACGTGCCGGGTCTGGATGGAGTGCTTGACGACGCCGTGGGTCGACGCCTTCACCTTGACGACGGTGATCTTCATCGGGATCACCTCCCTCCTTCGATCTCGATGGGGATTCCGGCGGCGGCGAGCCGGGCCCGGTGCCGCCGGAGGAACCAGGCCCGCACCCCGGCGGGCTCCCGGCCGGTGTGGGTGGCCAGCGCGTCGGCGACCTCCTCCAGACCGGTGAGGCCGATGCCGACGTCGTGCCACTCGCGGGCGTGTTCGGCCCAGACCTCCCGACCCCGTGGGGTGCGGGTCTCCCGGGCCAGGAAGTTGAGGCCGATGGCGATGTGCCGGATCTCGTCCCGGCGCACGTGGTGGTACAGCCGGCCGAGCGGGTCGCCCGCGAAGACCTCGCCGAGGAGGATGAACTCGTCGGCGGCCAGCCCCTCCAGCAGGGTGTGCACCAGGGCCCGCCCCAGGTAGGGCAGGGCGGCCAGCCCGTCGTCGAGGGGTTGCAGGACCTCGCGGCAGGGCTCCGGTTCCCCGCCGACCGCCTTCGCGTACCGGTAGAAGGCATCGGCGTGCCGGGCCTCGTCGGCGGTGGCGAGGGCGAGGCTGAAGCGCAGCGGGGCGTCGTCGGTCTCCGCCGCGAGGGTGGCCGCGGCGACCAGTCCCGCCTGCTCGGCGTAGTAGCCCCGGGACGCCACCCGCCACGCGCGTTCGGCGCGCGCCGGGTCGTCACTGAACCGCCCCTCCCGCAGCACGTCCTCGACGCGCCAGGGATCCCGGTCCCGACTGACCTGGAAGATCCGGTAGGCCACCTCGTCGGCGTCGAGGTCGTCCGGTCGCAACAGGCTCATGTCCGCCTCCGCGTGGCACCGGTCCGGCGGGCCGGTCCGTCGTGGTCACCGTCCGTCCGCCGGTCCGGTGCGGCGGTAGGGTACGGGCGGACCGGGACCCGGGGCCGCCGATCGGGTGGGTTTCCGGTCACCGAGGTCCGCCCCCTTGGGTCGATCGAGCCGGTCCGGATCGTGGGGACCGGTGGGCGGTCGCTACGTCCTGCCCGTGAGCTTCATCGCTGTTCGGGGGCGGTGGCAGGGCAGCCGGTCACCCATATTCCGACCCCTTCCGCCGCGCCCGTGCGGCCGGGGCGGGCGGTGTGGTGCCGGAATCGGTCGGTGGGCCGCCGGAGTCGCTGGTGGCCGGCGTCGCGGCGGGCGCCGGCCGGTTCGTCCCCGGCAGGGACAATCTGGGTGGTCACCACCCACCGCCGGTACACGGGCGCCCCCGGCATCCGGTCCGCGCCGGACGGGTTGCCCGTCGGTAGCCGTGGACCCACCCCCCGCAAGATTGATATGTTTCTATCCATGTCGGTGGGGGTGACACGACTCGTGGGCCGCACCGACGAGCTGCGCACCCTGGCCCGGATCCTGACCGCCACCCGCGACGGGGACGGTCAAGCGGTGTTCCTGGTCGGCGGACCGGGCATCGGCAAGTCCCGGCTGGCCGCCGTGGCCCGTGACCTCGCGTCCGCCGTCGGGACGCGGGTGCTGCACGGCCGCTGCGGCGTGGTCGGTCCGGCGATGCCGCTGCGACCGCTGCGCGAGGCGCTGATCTCGGTGACCGGTGCCCTGGAACCCGACGACCTCGCCGCGCTCGGGCCGTACCGGTCGGCGCTGGCCCGGCTGGTGCCGGACTGGGCCGTCGTCGAACCGCCCCGGACGCAACCCGCCGACCACGACCTGCTGGCCCTCGCCGAGGGGGTACTGCGCCTCACCGGGCTGGCCGGCCGTGACCGGGGCTGCCTGCTCGTCCTGGAGGACCTGCACGACGCCGACGGCGGGACGCTGGCCGTGCTCGACTACCTCGTCGACAACGTCAACCGGCAGCCGACCACCCTGCTCGGTACGCTCCGCGCCGAGGCGGGACCGGCGCTGGACCTGGTCCGCGCCGCAGCCCGGCGGGGCGCCTGCCGCCTCGTCACCCTCGGCCCACTCGACCCGGACGACCTGCGCCGGCTCGCCGGCGCCCGGCTGGACACCCATCCCGACGAGCTGCCGCAGCCCGCGATCGACCTGCTCTGGGCGGGCAGCGGAGGCAATCCGGGGGTCGCCGAGGACGCCCTCGGCGAACTGGTCGACGCCGGTGTGCTGCGGCCGACTCCTACCGGATGGCGGGTCGGGCGCGCCCGCGTCGACGCCCTGGTGGCGCTGCCCTGCCTGACCCGCCCGGTCGACCGCCTCGATCCGCGCCGGCGGGAGGCGCTGTTGCTGGCGGCGACCCTCGGCCCGGTCTTCCCGCTGGCCGTGCTGGCCCAGGCCAGCGGTCGACCCGAACGGGAGCTGTACGGCGACCTGGGTGACGCGACGGTCGCCCGGTTCGTCCGACCGGACGGCCCGGAGCCGGACCGCTACCGCTTCGTCCACCCGCTGGTCGGCACGGCGCTGCTCGCCCGCCTGGACCTGGCCGAGCGGCGTCGGCTGGCCCGGCGGGCCGCCGACGCGGTGACGGCCGTCCACCCGGGACTACCCGGTCCACACGGCCGGGCAGCCGCCGACCTGTGGCTCCGGGCCGGCGACCCGGCCGCCGCCGGCCGCCTCCTCGCCGAGGCGGGGCGACGCGCTGTCGACCGGGGCGCCGCCGAGGAGGCCGTGGAACTGCTCGACCGGGCCAGCGGCCTGCTCGTCGACGCGGACGTCGCCGACCGCGCGGCCGTACTGGAGTCCCTGATCCGGGCGCAGACCGAGGCCGGGGCGGTCGACCACGCGCTCGGGCACGCCGCCGCGCTCGACGACCTCGCCGACCGGCTCGACCCGCGCCACCGGAGCAGCCTGCACACCGAGCTGGCCTGGACGGCGACCGGTGCCGGCCGGACCGGTGACGCGCTGCGTCACGTCGACCTCGCCCGCGCACTGCTCGGCCCCGACGCCACCGAGTCGGAGACCGCCCCGCTCGACGTCGTCGCCGCCCATCTGACGGCCCGCAGCGGCGGACCGGACGGGGCCGCCCGCGCCGAGGCCGCCGCCCGGCGGGTCGAGAGGGTCGCCCGTGCCGCCGGTCTGCCGGCCGTCGCCTGGCGGGCCGGCCTCCTCCTCGGCGAGCTGACCCGCTCCCGGGACCCGGCCGAGGCCACCGACCACCTGCACCGAGCCTGGTCGGTGGCGGTCCGCCAGCACGTCCCGGTCTGGGAGGTCCACTCCCTGGTCCGGCTCGGCGACGACGACGCCCTGCGCACCGGGGACCTGGACCGGCTGGAGCGGGCGCACCGAACGGCGGCCCGCATGGGCGCGCTGCACGCCCGCCACGAGGCGGAGACGCGGCTCGCCCTGCACGCCGTCCTCCAGGGGCGGTTCACCGCCGCCGACCTGCTCACCGAGCGGATGCTCGCCGCCGCCACCCGGCACCGGCTGCCGCGCCTCGCCCGACACGCCCTGCTCCTGCGCGCCACGGCCGCCGCGCACCAGGGGCGGCACCGGGCGATGACCGACGCGCTCGTGGGGTTCCGCCGGCACGGCGGCGACGCCGACCGGTACGCCTCCTGGACGCACGGGCTGACCCGGCTCTTCGCCGCCCTGCTGCGGGAGGACCGGGCCCGGGCCTGGCACGAGTCCCGCCGGGCGGCTCGGGCCGACCGGGACCACCCCACGGTCTGCCCGATCGCCGGCCGGCACGGCCTGGACCTGCTGGTGCGGGCGCTGACCGAGGTCGACGACCCGTCCGCCCCGCCGGCCGCGGACCTGCCCGGCCGGCTCCGCTGGAACCAGCAGTTCCGGCTGCTCGCCGAGGCGGTGCGCCTCGGCCGCGCGGGCCGCGCGGCCGAGGCGACGGACGCGGTTCGGGAGGCGGTGCGGGTCGCCGCGCCGTACCCGGTGGCCCGGCACCTCGGCCTCCGCCTGGTCGCCGAGGCCGCACTGACCGACGGGTGGGGCGAACCGGTCGAGTGGCTGCGGACCGCCGAGGACCACTTCCACCGCACCGACGTGCCGGCCGTCGCCGCCGCCTGCCGGAGCCTGCTGCGCCGGGCCGGCTCCCGCCCGTTGCAGCGCCGGGCCGGCGTCGAGGAGATCCCCGGCGTGCTGCGGGCCGCCGGCGTGACACCCCGGGAGTACGAGGTGCTCCTCCTGCTCGCCGGTCGGCTCAGCAACCGGGAGATCGCCGACCGGCTGCACCTGTCCGCCCGCACCGTGGAGAAGCACGTGGCGAGCCTGATCGCCAAGACCGGCCAGCCGGACCGGATCGCGGCGGGGCGTCTCGTCCCGGACGACCGCTGACCCGGCGGGCGGTGCCCGGACGCCCACTGACCCGGCGGGCGGTGCCCGGACGACCATCCCGGGGCCGCTCGGGAACGGGTCCGTCGGACAGCTGCCCGGGACGCTGGCCAACCGGCCAGTAGACCACGTGCCGGAAGGTCCGGCAACGGCTGACGACCCCGTGTACGACGTGATCAATTGTCGGGTCCGACCGGGGCGGTTATCGTGACGCCGCCGGTTGCCGGATGCCGGATGCGGACCCGGCGTGACCGGCGGTCGACGACCCGTTCGTTCCGGGCGTCGGTCGAAGAACGGGTCGGGTCCGGGGCGACCACGGTCACCGCGTCGGCGTGCCCTCCGCCGCCCGTCGTCGTCGCGCACCCCGTCCACCCGCGTCGTCGGCACCCACGACGACCACCGGCAGGGGTGTGGGTGTGCTGACGCCGGCCATCCGGGCGGTCGCGCCACCAACCCGGCGTCGACCTGGCCCACCCGACGAAATCTCCGACATCCGAAAGCGGGGCTCTGGGATGATCTTCAGGACTCTCGACACCGTGAAAGCCGTGGAGTGGGGTAACGGCGTGAGCCGGCGCTTCCTGCTGGCCGACGACGGTCTCGGCTACACGGTCACCGACACCATCGTCCGAGCCGGGACGAAGTCCCTGCTGGAGTACCGCAACCACCTCGAAGCCTGCTACTGCATCGAGGGTTCGGGCGAGGTCATCGACATGCGCGGCCGGTCCTACCCGTTGGCGCCGGGCACCCTGTACGCCCTCGACCAGCACGACTCACACTTCCTGGTGGCGGGGCCGGAGGCGGATCTGCGGCTGGTGTGCGTGTTCTCGCCGGCGCTGCTCGGTGACGAGGCGCACCGACTGGACGGGGCGGGCTCGTCGCACTACTGACCCGGTGCTGGTCGATCCGTCAGGGACGGTGGGGGTGTGCCGGGACGCGAGGGCTCCGGCACGCCCCCACCGGCCGGTCGTCCACACCAGATGCCCGCGCCGTGTGAGATGTCGGTATTCGCGCTGGACGAGCCGAGGTGGCGAAGATCGATCTGTTGGTCGGCCGGGCTGTTGGTTACCCTGCCCTTGCGATTCGTGATCGTAACGGGGAGGCGATCTGACGTGTGCGCGGTGAGAAACGGCGTGTCAGCCGGCCCGTAGCGGCGACGGCGCACGGCCCGGCGCCGGTGGCGCGTCCGTCCAGCGGCACGCGGATGTACGCGGTGCCGGTCCGGCGGAGCACCGTCGGCGCGGGCGACACGTCACGCGGATTCGACATCCACACCAGAACCCGACCCGGATCGCGCTCGCGCGGTAACGCCGAGAAGGTAAGACGGTGCGTGTCCGCCCTGCGGTCCGCACCCACGGGGGAAGGATTCACCATGCGCTACATCGATCCGGGCATCGTCCCTCCACACCGCCGTCCAATGGCGGACCGAATAGCGGTGGACCGGGTGCCCGTTGCTGCCCTGCTAAGGGCGGACTCGCCGCGACTGGCCGGCGAGAACGAGGAACACGCCCGAATGCTAGCCGAATCAGGGGCGGCACTTCCACCAATTGTCGTGCACCGCCCCACCATGCGGGTCATTGACGGCATGCACCGTTTGCGGGCGGCGGTCCTGCGCGGTGACGCGGAAATTTCCGTGCTGTTCTTCGACGGCGACCAGGAAGAGGCGTTCATCGTCGCCGTCGAAACCAACGTCGCCCACGGGCTGCCGCTGTCGCTGGCCGACCGGACCGCCGCCGCGGTGCGCATCCTGGCCAGCCGGCCGGACTGGTCGGACCGGAGGATCGCCGCGGTGACCGGTCTCGGCGCCACCACGGTGGCCGCCGTCCGGCAGCGTTCGACCGACCGGTCCGGGCGGTCGAACACGGCGGTCCGGATCGGCCGGGACGGCCGGGTACGTCCGCTCAGTGCCGCAGCGGGCCGCCTGCTGGCCAGCAGACTGCTGGAGGAGCGGCCGGACGCCCCGATCCGGGAGATCGCCGCTGCCGCCGGGGTGTCCCCGTCCACCGCCCTGGACGTGCGCAACCGGCTGCGGGACGGCGCGGATCCGGTGCCCGCGCGCCAGCGGTCGACCGACCGGGTGGACCGGACGACCCGACCGGCCCGCTCGGCGCGGCGCAACGACGCCGAGTACACCTCGGTGCTGACCACGATGGACTCGCCCGGAATGCTGCAGAGCCTGCGCCGGGACCCGTCGCTGCGGTTCACCGACGGCGGTCGTGCCCTGCTCCGCTGGCTCGACAGCTACACCGCCGGCCTCCAGCACTGGCGTAACCACGCCGGCAACGTGCCCGCGCACTGTGCCCAGGCGATCGCCGAGCTGGCCCGCCGTAACGGCAACGCCTGGTACGAGCTGGCGGAAAGCCTGGAGGCTCGGACGAACATCGGGGCCTGACCGGACGGAACGGGACGGTGCCGCGCCGATCCGGCCGGTGCCGTCCCGTTCTCGTCGGTCGTCCACCGTTCGCGTGTTCGTGCGGTCACGGCTCGGGCTGGCTCGATTCGATCGACCACGTTAATCTCCGACGGAACTCGCCGACCGCCGCTCACGCCCTATTCGGGGAATCGTGGGCGCAGCTGGACAACCCGCCTACACAAAGGGTGGGCCATGACTGTCACGGGAGTCCGTGTGCGCAATGATGAAACCGCCGTCAACGGTATTCCGGTCGAACGTGAAGAATCCGTCGTCGACGTTCTCGGGGTCGGCTTCGGCCCGTCCAACCTGGGGCTCGCCGTCTGTGCCAGAGAACAGTTTCCCGGCCTGACGTGCCACTTTCTCGAACGGCACTCCACCGTGCGCTGGCACCCCGGCATGATGCTCGACGGCGCGCGGATGCAGATCTCGTTCCTCAAGGATCTGGTGTCCCTCCGGGACCCGGCCAGCCGCTACACGTTCCTCCAGTACACCAGGGCCCGGGGCCGCCTGGAGCACTTCGTCAACCTCAACGAGTTCCGACCCACCCGGCTGGAGTACGACGACTACCTGAAGTGGGTGGCCGAGGACTTCACCGACCAGGTCAGCTACGGCGTCGCGGTCACCCGCGTGACGCCCGTCGCGCCGACCGGCACCGGCCGGATGTCGCTCCTGCGGGTGACGGGGGAGGACCTCGCCACCGGCCGTCGGACCTCGCTTCTGGCCCGCAACGTCGTGTACGCCCCGGGCGGCCTGCCCCGGCTGCCGACCGGATCGCTCGCCGCCGGTCCCCGGGTCGTCCACTCCAGCGCGTTCCTCGACCGCTTCCCCGCGCTCTTCCCCGACCGCGACCGGCCCCACGAGTTCCTCGTCGCGGGGGCCGGCCAGAGCGCGGGCGAGATCGCCGAGTACCTGCTGACCCGGTACCCGGCCGCGCGGGTCCACATGGCCATCCCCGGCTACGCGCTGCGGCCCACCGACAACAGCCCCTTCGGCAACGAGCAGTTCAGTCGGGCCGAGATGGACCGCTTCCACCGGCTCGGCGCGCCGCACCGGGAACTGCTCGTCCGGGAACGGCGCGATGCCAACTACGGCGTCGTCCGCGAGGACCTGATCGACCGGCTGTACGGCCTCGCGTACCTCGACGCGGTGCGCGGGCGGCAGCGGCTCGTCATGCACCGGTTCGCCCGGCTCGCCGCGGTGCGCCCGGACGGCGACGACACCGCGTCGCCGCTGGTCGCGACCCTCACCGACCGGCTCGGCGGGCCGGACGGAACCGTCCGCTGCGACGGCGTGGTGCTGGCCACGGGGTACGAGCGGAGCCTCGACCCGGACATCTTCGCCGACCTGCTGCCGCACCTCGTCCGCGACGACGCGGGCGCACCGGTGGTGACCCGGGAACACCGGGTGCGCACCGGCCCGGAGGTCACCGGCGGCCTGTACGTGCAGGGGGTCGCCGAGTCCGCGTTCGGCCTCGGCGACACCCTGTTGTCGTACATCCCGTTCCGGGCCGGGGAGATCCTCGACGACGTCCGGGCGCGGGTCCCCCGGACCGCGTACCCGCCCGGTCACTACCTGGAGCACGACCGGGAGAAGCTGTTCGCGCTGATCGAGCGGTTCCGGTTCGCCGCACTCGTCTCGGTGCTGCCTGACGGCGAACCGGTGGTCACCCAGGTCCCGCTGATCCTGGACCGCACCCGTGGCGCGCACGGGGTCCTCTTCGGACACCTGGACCGGGCCAACCCGCACGCCGACCTGATCGACGGTCGGCGGATGCTCGCGCTGTTCCAGGGCCCCAACTCGTACATCTCGCCGAAGCTCTTCCCGAACGACCCGCTGCCCACCTGGAACTCGATGAGCGTGCAGGTGCGCGGCGCGGTCCGCCCGGTGCGGGACCGGACGACGCTCGTCCGGGGGCTCTGTGACATCGCCGACCGCTCCGAACCGGAGAGTCTGCTGGCCCCGGGCGACCCGCGGATCGACCGGTTGGTCCGGCACATCATCGGCTTCGAGATCGAGATCGACGAGTTGGTGGGCCGGTTCAAGCTCTCCCAGGACCGCGCCGAGCCGGACCGGTTGCGCGCCGCCCGGGAACTGGCCCGCCGCACGGAGGCCGGCGAACGCGGCTTCATCCAGTACGTCGTCGGCCTCGACCTGACCCGCGACGACGGGTCCTGGCCGCTGGCCGCCGAACCCGTCCGACCGCTCGCCCCCAGGAGTTGACCATGAGCACCGCCTCGGACCACGAGGTCGCCGACGACCAGTTCGTCGTCGTGCGCAACCACGAGGAGCAGTACTCGATCTGGCACGCGGACAGTCCCGTGCCGGTCGGCTGGGACGTCGTCGGCGAACCCCAGTCCCGACAGGCGTGTCTGGACCGCATCGACACCCTCTGGGTGGACATGCGGCCCGCCAGCCTCCGCAGGTTCATGACGGAAGAGGGATGAGATGCAGACGCAGTTGATCGGACGGGTGGACATCGACCAGGAGCGGCTGCGGACGGACCTCGCCGCCACCCGGGACTTCCGGTTCTCCGAGCCGTACATCGAGTTCTCCATCGGCCGACCGTGGAGCAGCTGCATGCTCTGGACCCACGGCGGCGAGGTCGGCGACGGGGTGATCGCCCACTACGACCCGTCCCGGCCGTCGCGCCCCACCCCCTACGGCGAACGCCTGCCGTACGTCACCGAGCTGATCGAGCGCACCTTCGACACCGAGCACCTGCTCTTCGCCCGGCTCGCGGTGATGTCCGAGACGGTGCTCATGCCGCACCGGGACTACGTGGAGTTCACCGAGGTGCCCGAGGAACAGCGGGCCACCCACCGACTGCACGTGCCCCTGGCCACCAACGAGGACTGTCTCTTCCTGGAGGACGGGACCGTCTACCGGATGAAGTCCGGTGAGGTCTGGTGCCTGGACGTCACCCGGATGCACAGCGCCGGGGTGCTCTCGGACTTCCGGCGCATGCACGTCATCCTCGACTTCGCCGGTGTGCCCGACCCGTACCGCCTGCTGCGCGCCGACGTGACGACGCGGCCCGGCATCCCGGCCGGCAACACGATCGCCCGGCCCGCCCTCACCGACCAGGAGTACGCGGCGGTGCTGCGGCTGGCGGAGGTCGTCGACCTGGACAACCTGCCCGAGCTGTTCGGGATCCTGATCAAGAAGAACTTCCGCCGCGACGGCGGTCCGGACTTCGTGTGGCGGGCCGCCCGGGAGATCGCCCGGCGCAGCGGCCGGCCGGAGATCGTCGACCGGATGGCGGAACTCCACAAGCACCACATGCTCGAGCGGGACGAGTGACCGGCATGGCCCACACCCCACCCCCGGCACCGGTGCCACGGTTCCACCACGTCGGTGTCCAGACCAACGACCTGGACAACACCCTGTCCTGGTACGCGGACTTCCTCGGGGCCCGACCGGCCTGGTCGCTGGAGACCTTCTCCGCGCTGACCCGCAGCCGGTTGCCCGGCATCACCCGGCTGACCGAGGTCGCCGTCGGCGACGTCCGGCTGCACCTGTTCGAGCGGAAGGGACGTCCGGCGCCCGCGCCGGGGGAGAGCCTCACCCAGTTCCAGCACGTGTGCCTGGCGGTGGACCACCCGGAGGAACTGGACACCCTCCGGGAACGGTGGATCGGGCTGTTCCGTTCGGGCCGGTACACGTTCGCGCTCCCGGAGCCCCCCACCGACGTGGTGGCCGACGACGACGGGGTGCGCAGCCTCTACGTCTACGACGTCAACGGGCTGGAGTGGGAGTTCACCCACGTGCCGGGTGAGGCCCGATGACGACGGACACGGTCCTGGTCCTCCGCGAGCTGCCGACCGGCGGACGGTGGAGCTTCGGTGGCTTCCCGTACGGCCTGGAGCCGTTGACCCTGCCCGACCCCGCCACCCGCGACGAGGACCCGGCCGGGGACCCGACGCGGTGGGGGCCGGACTACGCCGAGGCGTGCCGGCGGATCCTCCGCCCCACCGCGTACGGCCCGTCGGAGCGGACCCCGGCGGCCGGACCCGGCGACGAGCTGTACTGGTTCCGCTGGCTCACCGGGCACCAGGTCACCTTCGTGATCTGGCGGTTGATGACACAGCTGGTCGAGGCGGCCAGCGACCGGCGGATCGATCCGGTCCTGGCGCTGGACCCGCTCACCCGGTACGTGCGCGGCTACTGCGCGATGCTGCTGTACACCGGCTCCTGCCCGCGCGACACGTACGAGCGGACCATCCGGCCGAGCATGCAGCTGCGGCATCCCAGCTTCAGCGGTGGCTGGGCCCCCGACTACCGCAGTGTCCGGGACCTGTTCCGGGGCCGGCGACCGCTGCTGACCGGGTCGGCCGACGCGGGGGAGCTGCGCGAGGCGATCGAGCTGCACGAGACGGTGCACGAGGGGGTGGCGGCCAAGCTCGTGCCCGACGGGCGGTCGCTGCTGCGCCGGTCCGAGGTCCGCGGCTCACAGGACGTGCGCCTGCTGCACCTGCTCTACGACAACTACTTCCTCACCCAGCGGGCCCCGGTGTCCCGGCACGACGTCGTCGCCCAGCTGCTGCGCCGGCTGGTCGCGGTGACCCAGGACGTCGCGACGAACGGGCTGTACCCGCAGGCCGACGAGGAGCCCGGCAGCGGCCCGGCGGAGCTGCGCACGGTCGCGGTACGTGGGTGCGAGCGGGACTTCACCGAGATCTGCTTCCAGGTCGCCGGCAGCGCGACGCGGCTGCCCGGCGCGCCGGCGCGCCCCGGTGACCTGCGCCGACCCCACCCGGCCGGCCGACCGGACGGGGCGTAGATGCGGTACGGCGTCGTGATCCTCCCCGAACACCACTGGCCCGAGGCGCGCGCCCGCTGGCGGCGCGCCGAGGAGTTGGGCTTCGACCACGCGTGGACGTACGACCACCTGAGCTGGCGGTGGCTGCGGGACGAACCGTGGTTCGGCGTCGTGCCGACGCTCGCCGCGGCGGCGGTGGCCACCTCGCGCATCCGGCTCGGCGCGCTGGTCGCCAACCCGGGTCTGCGGCACCCCGCCACCTTCGCCAAGGAGCTGATGACCCTGGACGACATCTCCGCCGGGCGGGTCGTCTGCGCGGTGGGCGCCGGTGGCTACGACTCCGACGTGCTGACCGGGACGCCGGGAGCCGGTGGCCGCGCCACCCGGTTCGCCGAGTTCGTCGAGCTGACCGACCGGCTGCTGCGGGGGGAACGGGTCGGGTACGCGGGCGAGCACTACCACTGCCGCGACCTCGTGCTCACCCCGGCCTGCGTGCAGCGGCCCCGGATCCCGCTGGCCGTCGCCGCCGCCGGGCCGGCCGGCATGCGCCTGGCGGCGCGGTTCGCCGACACCTGGGTCACCTCCGGGGTCGCCAACGGGTTCGACCCGGAGCCCTTCCCCCGTACCGTTCCGGTGCTCCGGCGGCAGCTCGACGCGATGGAACGGGCGTGCGCCGAGGTGGGCCGGGACCCGGCGACGATCGACCGGCTCCTGCTCACCGGCGCGTCGGTCGGCGGGGTGCTCGACTCGGTGGCCGCGTTCCAGGACGCGGCGGCGACGTTCGCCGGCCTGGGCTTCACCGACCTGGTCGTGCACTGGCCGCGGTCACAGTTTCCGTACCGGGCGCGGATGGACGTCTTCGAGCAGATCGCCGGCAGTCTGCCCGGACGCCCGGAGGGGGCCGCGTGATCCGCTACGAACGGGTGGGCATGTTCGCCACCGGAGCGTCCACCGGCAGCCCGCTGACCGTGGTACCCCACGCCGACGGGTTGCCGACCGGGGCGATGCACGTGCTCGCCCGCCGGTTCGGCACGCCGGAGACCACGTTCGTGCTGCCGCCCACCATGGCCGGAGCCGACTACCGGGTGCGGGTGTTCACCCCGGCCGGGGAGTCACCGTACGGCGGGCACTCCGCGCTCGGGACGGCGGTGACCCTGCACCGGCTGGGTGTCCTGCCGTCCGGACGGTTGGTGCAGCAGTGCGGCACCCGACTGCTGCCGGTCACCGTCACCCCCGGCGGGGGCACCATCACCGCCGCCGCCCCGCTGCCCGGCGCGCCGGTCGACCGGGCCCTGCTGGTCGCCGCCGTCGGGCTCGACCCCGCCGACCTGGCGGCCGGCCCGGCCCGCACGGCCGGCTTCGGCCCGCTCTTCCACTACCTGCCCGTCCACCCCGACGCCGTCCGCCGGGCCCGGCCGGACCTGGCCCTGATGTGCGCGGGCAACCTGCCCGACGTGCTGGTCCTCAGCTGGGACCGGGCGGCCCGCCGGGCCGAGGCCCGCCTCTTCGCCCCCGGGTACGGGATGCCGGAGGACCCGGCCTGCGCGCCGGTCGCGCTCGGCCTGGGGGCGTGGCTGGTCGCCGCGAAGGAACTGCCCGTGGTCGACGGCACCCACACCTACCGGATCGAGCAGGGCGCCGGCACCGCCCCACAGGGCCGACTGGACTGCACCGTCACCGTGGCCGCCGGCCGGGTCTCGGGGGCGTCGGTCTCCGGCCGGGTGGCGCCGGTGGACCGTGGGGAACTCGCTGTTCCGGGCTCCGGCCCGGTGGAGGGATGAGCATGTTGCACCGACCAGAGGTACGCGGCACGTACGGTGCCGTCGCCTCCACCCACTGGCTCGCCTCGCAGGCCGGGATGGCCATGTTCGACCGGGGCGGCAACGCCTTCGACGCGGCGGTCGCCACCGCCTTCGTCCTCCAGGTCGTCGAGCCGCATCTCAACGGCCCCGCCGGAGACGTGCCGATCATGCTGCACGACGCCCGGCTGGGCGGGGTGCGGGTCATCTGCGGGCAGGGCCCGATGCCGCAGGCCGCCACGATCGACCGGTTCCGGGCCCTCGGGCTCACCGCGATCCCCGGCTCCGGACTGCTCGCGGCGTGCGTGCCGGGAGCCTTCGGGGCCTGGCTCCGGCTGCTGCGCGAACACGGTCGGCTCCACCTCGCCGACGTCCTCGAACCGGCGATCTGGTACGCCGAGTCCGGGTATCCGCTGCTGCCGGCGGCAGCCCGGATGATCGACGCGCTCGCCCCGCTGTTCCGCGACGAGTGGGCCGAGTCGGGGCGGACGTACCTGGTCGACGGGGCTGCTCCCCGGCCCGGGGCGCGGCTGCGCAACCCGGCGCTGGCCCGGACGTTCCGCCGTCTCCTCGCCGAGGCGAGGGCGGGCACCGGTGACCGGGAGCGGCAGTTGGACGCTGCCGAGCGGGCCTTCTACGAGGGCTTCGTCGCCGAGGCCGTGGACGACTTCGCCGCCCGCGCCGAGATGCTCGACGCCACCGGCGAGCGGCACCGCGCCCTGCTGACCGGCGCGGACCTGGCCGGCTGGCGGGCCACCGTCGAGGAGCCCGTGACGTTCGACTACCGGGGGTACACCGTCTGCAAACCCGGTCCGTGGTCGCAGGGCCCGGTCTTCCTCCAGCAACTCGCCCTGCTCGCGGGGACCGGCTTCGCCGACGCGGGATTCGGTAGCGCGGCGCACGTGCACACCGTCACCGAGGCGGCGAAACTGGCGTTCGCCGACCGGGAGGCGTGGTACGGCGACCCGGACTTCACCGACGTACCGCTGGCGGCCCTGCTCGCGGACGAGTACACCGCCGCCCGCCGGGCGCTGGTCACCCCGGAGGCCTCGGCGGAGCTGAATCCGGGCGCGCCGCTCGGCCGGCCCGGCTGGACGCCGCCGCCGGTCACCGGGGAGAGCCCCCGCGACCGGCCCGGGTGGCTGCGGCAGCTCGACAGCGGGATCCCGGCGGTGGTGAGGCTGACCGAGGCCAGCGGCGACACCTGCTGCCTCACCGCCGTCGACCGGGAGGGGAACCTGGTCGCGGCGACGCCCAGCGGCGGCTGGCTGAAGAGTTCCCCGGTGGTGCCCGGCCTGGGTTTCCCCCTCGGCACCCGGGGACAGATGGCCTGGCTGGTCGAGGGGCACCCGAACTCGCTCGCGCCGGGCAAGCGGCCCCGCACCACGCTCAGCCCGACCCTGGTGCTCCGGGACGGGCGACCGTACCTGGCCTTCGGCACCCCGGGCGGTGACCAGCAGGACCAGTGGACGGTGCAGTTCCTCCTCAACCACCTGGAGTTCGGGATGAGCCCGCAGGCGGCGGTCGAGGCGAACACCTTCCACACCGACCACGTGCCGTCGTCGTTCAGCCCGCGCCGGTCCCGGCCCCGGTCGCTGGTGCTCGAGCCGGGCCTCGACCCCGGGGTGCTGGCCGACCTGCGGGCCCGGGGACACGAGGTCGAGCTGGTCGAGGCGTACTCCCTGGGCAAGGTGTGCGCGACCGGCGTCGGCCCGGACGACCTGCTGGTCGCCGCCGCCAGCCCCCGGGGCGGCCAAGCCTACGCGGTGGCCCGGTGAACCCGCTGGTCGCCCGGGTGGCCGAGCAGGCCCGCCGGGACCCGACCGCGCCGGCCCTGGTGGACGCCGGACAGCTGACGAGCTACGCCGAACTGGTCGACTCGGTGCGGGCCGTGGCCGCCGGACTCGCCGGGGCGCCGCAGGGACCCGTGGCCGTCCTGGCCCGCAAGTCGGCCCGCGCGGTCGGACTCGTCCTGGGGGTGCTGGCGGCGGGACGGACCTGCTTCGTCCCCGGGCCCGGACTGCCGCCGGCCACCCTCCGCACGCTCCTCGGGCAGGCGGGCTGCGTCCAGGTGATCTCCCCGGACACCGACTGGGACGCCGAGCGGGCCGCCCTGGTCGGAGCCGCCGCCGGGGCGGACCGACCCGTCCCGTCCGGCCCCACCGCGCCGGATCCTGCCTCCTTCCTGCTCACCACCTCCGGCTCCACCGGCACCCCGAAGATCGTCCCGCTGGGCGCCGGCGCGGTCGACCGGTTCGTCGACTGGGTGCACGCGGCGTTCGACGTCGGACCCGGCCGGCGCGTGCTCAGCTACGCGCCGCTGAACTTCGACCTGTCCCTGTTCGAGGTCTGGGCGACGCTGGCCCACGGGGGACAGGTGGTGCTCGTCGACCCGGACACCGCCACCGGCCCCCGCCTGCTCGACCTGCTGCGCACCCGGCAGGTCCACGTGGTCGAGGCGGTGCCGCTCCTCTACGAGCTGCTGGTCGACGCCGCCCGGCCGCACGGCGTCCGACTGGACACCCCGGACCAGGTGGTGGTCACCGGGGACGCCATCCGCCCCGCCTGCCTCGCCGCGCTGCCCGCCCTCTTCCCGAACGCCCGGCTCACCAACGTCTACGGGTGCACCGAGACCAACGACAGTTTCCGACACGAGGTGCGGCTGCCTCGGGACGCGGCCGGGCCGCTGCCGCTGGGTGATCCGCTGCCCGGGGTGAGCGCGCTGCTCGTCGACGACGCGGGACGGGTCGTCACCGGCCCCGGCGTCGGCGAACTGTACGTCCACACGCCGTTCCAGACGTCCGGATACCTGCACCCGTCCGGGCCACCACGGTTCGTCGCGCACCCCGAGCGGGCCGACGGGCGGCGCTACTTCCGCTCCGGCGACCTGGTCCGCCGGGATCCGGACGGCACCCTCACCCTTTCCGGTCGCAACGACTTCCAGGTGAAGATCCGTGGTCAGCAGGTCAACCTCCAGGAGGTCGAGAACGTCCTGCTCGCCCACGACGACGTGCGGGAGGCGGTGGTCGTCGCGGTGTCCCGGGAGCCGGGTGGCCGGAGCCTGCACGCGGTCGTCCGGCGACGCGCCGCCAGTGGTCTCACCGACGTGGACGTCCGGACGTTCGGCGCGCGGCGGCTGCCCGCCGCGGCGGTCCCCTCGACGGTGCGGATCACCGACGGCCCGCTGCCCCGCACCGCCACCGGCAAGCCGGACCGGGACCGGATCCGGACCATCGAGACGTCCCGCCGGCAGGAGCAGTCATGAGGTGGACCGACATCTACGTGGCCGGCGGCGCGAGCGCGCTCGGCCGGCGCGAGGAGACCGCCACGGCGGTGGCCGAGGGCCGCTACGACGCCGCTGTCCGCGACGCCGACGGCTTCCTCGCCGTCTCGGTGGCCGACGACGACGGCCCCGCCACCGACCTGGCCGTCCGGGCGGCCCGCCGGGCGCTGACCCGCGCGGCCGTCCCGCCGGAACGGATCCGGCTGCTGGTGCACGCCGGCATCGGCCCGCAGGGGCCGGCGCACGTCGCCCCGGCGTCCCGGGTGCACGGTGCCGCCGTCGGCGGCGTGGCGAGCGCGGTCGAGGTGCGACAGTCCTCCAACGGTGGCATGACCGGCATCGAACTGGCCGCCGCGTACCTCGCCGCCGCGCCGGCCGGCACGGCGGCGATGGTGACCACCGCCGACCGCTTCACCCGGGTCGACCGGTACCGCGCGGACGCCGGGAACGTGCTGGGCGACGGCGGGACCGCGCTGGTGCTCACCCGGGGCACCGGAGTGGCCCGGCTGCTGTCCACGGTGGTTCTCGGCGACGGCCGGTTCGCCGACATCGGCCTCGCCGACTCGTCCGTCTTCCCGGACCGGCCGGCCTTCTTCGCCGAACACGGCCACCGCCTGCTGGACCTCGTCGCGGCGATGTCGCAGCGGCAACGGGAGAGCGTCCGGCAGGCGTTGGCCGAGGCGGGAGTGGCCGGGCCCGCCGGGATCAGCCGGTGGGCCTTCGACAACGTCGGGCTCACCATGGTCGACCGGGACTTCCGCACCGAACTGGGCATCGACGACTCCGTCACCTGCTGGGAGTGGGGGCGCACCGTCGGGCACCTGGGGGCCGGCGACCCGGCCGCCGGCCTGGTCCACCTGCTCGAGACCGGCGCGGTCGGGCCGGGCGACCGGGTGGCGTTGTGCGGCATGGGCAGCGGGTTCACCTACAGCTGCGCGGTGGTGGAGGTCGTCGATGCGCCCGCGTGGGACGTCACCGACAGGTCGGAAGGTGGGGAACGTGTCTGAGGTGCTGCCGACGCTCCGGAAGCTGATCACCCGGTTCTCCGCCGTACCCGAGGAGCAGATCACCCTCGACACCCGCTTCGACCGGCTGGGCGGGTGGGGCAGCCTCGCCGCGCTGCAACTGCTGGCGGCGGTGGAGAGCGAGTACGACGTCCACCTGGACCTGACGGAGTACCTGCGACTGCGGACCGTCGGCGACCTCGCCGGCCACCTCCGGGACCGCCGGACCGACGGGGCGGGGCGGTAGTGCCCGCCGTCGGGGTGGGCGTGGCGGGGCTGGGGGTGGCGCTGGGCGAGCCCTGCTCCGTCGCGGAGACCGCCGCCAGCTACGTCGAGGATCCGGAGCGGGTGCTGAACTGGGGCTACCACACGTACCACCGGTCCCCGCCGGGGCAGTCCCCGACCCGGCTGGCCGCCCGCGCCGCCACCGCCGCGCTGGCCGACGCGGGCGTCGACCCGTCAGCGGTCGACCTGCTGGTGGTGGCGAACAGCGAGGTGCCCGAGTTCCTCCAGTGGGACGTCTCCGCCGCGGTCGCCCGGGAGGTGGGCACCACCGCCCCGACGCTGCTGCTGAACCAGGGCTGCGCCTCGGCGGTCACCGGGTTCCAACAGGTCGCCGGGCATTTCGCCGTCCGCGACGACGTCGAGACCGTCCTGCTGGTCGCGGTGAACCAGGTCAGCGAGGCGCACAGCAACCGGATGCGGCTCAACACCTGCCTGGGCAGCGACGGCGCGTCGGCCGCCCTGCTGCGTCGTGGTCATCCCCGGCTGCGCTGGCTGGCCACCGAGCAGATCACCGACCCGGCCTACGTCGACTTCTTCCGCGTCGAGTACGGCGGCAGCGCGGTGCCCCTGCCACCCGACGGGGTCGGCAACCCCGACGTCGACGTGCTGGGACTGGTGTACCGCCACTTCCGGCGCGCGCCGGCGCAGCTCGCCGAGTTCGCCACCGCGCTGACCGGCCGGGTGGTCGAGGTCGTCGAGCGGGCCTGCCGCCGCGTCGGGATCGACCGGAGCGAGGTGGCCCGGCTGGTCTACCTCAACGACAACCAGGCGTCGATCGCCGCCGTCGCCGCCGCGGTCGGGGTGCCGCCGGAGCGCACCAACGCGTCGCTCGCGGCGGCGACCGGGCACTGCGGCGCAGCCGACCACCTGATCTGCCTGGACGCGTTCGCCCGGCACGGCGACCTGGCCGACGGGGACGTGATCGCACTGGCCGGCGTCTCCTCCGGCATGCACTGGTTCTGCACCCTGCTCGTGGTGTGACTCGAACGGAAAGGGCCCCTGGCCATGACCGAGCTGACCCTCGAAGACCTGCTGCACCTGCTGGCGGAGCACGCCGGCGGGGACCGGCCCGCCGCCGCGCGCGACGACGCCGGGGACGTCCCGTTCGACCTGCTCGGATACGACTCGCTCACCGTGCTCAGGACGGTGGGACACCTGGAGACCGTCCACCGGGTCACGCTGCCGGACGCGGTGCTGCGGCAGGCCCGGACGCCACGCCACCTCGTCGAGCAGACCAACGCGGCGCTGCGGCACGGCCCGGCCACCGCCGAACAGCCGTGACCGGGGTGGACGGGCCCACGACGGTGACCGGCCGCCGGCCCGGACGGATCCCGGTGGTCCTGCGCGACCGTTCCTTCCGGCGCTACTGGACGGCGCAGAGCCTGTCGTACGTCGGGGACCAGGTCACCATGGTCGCGCTGCCCCTGACCGCGGTGCTGGCGCTCGACGCGTCCGCCGTCGACATGGGTCTGCTGTGGACCCTGGAGTCGTTGCCGCTGCTGCTCTTCTCCCTGCACGCCGGGGCCTGGGTGGACCGGCGGGGACGTCGCCGCCGCATCATGATCTCCACCGACCTGGCGCGTGCGGTCCTGCTGGGCAGCGTCCCGGTCGCCTACCTCGTCGGGGCGCTCACCCTGCCGTACGTCTACGCGGTGGCGTTCCTGGTCGGCGCCCTGGCGGTGCTGTTCAACGTCAGCTCGTACAGCCTCTTCCCGGCCATGGTGCCCCGGGAGCACTTCGTGGCCGGCACCTCGCTGACCCGGGGCAGCTTCTCCTTCGCCCTCGTGGCCGGTCCGGGCGTCGGCGGCGTGCTGGTGCAGATCGTGTCCGCCCCGGTGACCATCCTGCTCGACGCCCTCTCCTTCGTCGTCTCGGCGGTCCTGCTCCGCTCGGTCGACGTCACCGAACCCGAGGGCGATCCGACGGAGGCGCGCGGCTACGTCTGGGAGGGGCTGCGGTTCGTCCGGCGGACCCCGGCGTTGCTGGCCAAGTTCGTCGCCGGCGCGGGGCTGAACTTCTTCTACTCCGTCTACTTCACCCTGCTGTTCCTGTTCGCCGCGCGGGAACTCGGGCTCTCCGCCGGGATGATCGGGCTGGTGATCAGCGTCGGCGCGGTCGGCGCCCTGGTCGGGTCCGCCGTGACCACCTGGACGTCCGGCCGGATCGGCCTGGGCGCGACGTTCATCGTGGGCTCGTTCCTGTATCCGGCGGCGCTGGTGCTGACCCCGCTGGCCACCGGTGACCGCTGGCTGGTGGTGACGATGCTGCTCGTCGGGGAGTTCGTCTCCGCCGTCGGTCTGATGCTCTGCGACATCAGCGGAACCTCCATCCAACAGGCGCTGACCCCCGACGTCCTGCGCTCCCGGGTGCAGGGCGCGCACCTGGCGGTGAACTACGGCGCCCGACCGCTGGGCTCGCTGGTGGCCGGCGGCATGGGCACCTGGCTGGGGCTACGGCCGACCATGTGGATCGCCGTCGTCGGTGGGGCCGCCAGCGTCCTGTTCCTCTTCTGGTCCCCGATCCCGCGCATGCGGGAGCTGCCCGTCCCGCCGGACGACCACCGGCGGCCCGTCCCCGAGGAGGCGTCGTGACCGACACGTTGCCCGCGCTCACGGATCCGCACCTGTACGCGCACGGTGATCCGCACGCCGTCTGGGCGCACCTGCGCCGGCACCGTCCCGTCTCCTGGCACACCCCGGACGGGCACGAGCCGTTCTGGGCGGTCGCCGGTCACGCGGCGGGACTGGAGGTGCTCACCGACTGGTCGCGGTTCACCTCGACCCGGGGGACGGTGCTGCGGCCCAACCTGTCCGACCCCTTCCCGGGCGCGGGGACGATGCTGACGCTGACCGACCCGCCCCGGCACACCGTGCTGCGGGAGGTGATGAGAGGGCTGTTCAGCCCCGGGGCGGTGGCCGCACTGCGGGAGCGCGCGCAGCGGGTCGCCGGGGAACTGGTGCGGCGGGCCGCCGCTGCCGGCTCCTGCGACTTCGTCCACGACGTCATGGCCCCCTTCCCGCTGGCGGTCACCGCGGACCTGCTCGGCGTGCCGGCGGCCGACCTCGAACGGGTCGGTCGCTGGACGCGCGCCGCCAGCGACCACATCGACGACATCGACGGGACCGCGGCGCAGGAGGCGCACCTCGAGGTCCTCCAGTACTACGGTCAGGCGTTGGCCGAGCGCCGGCGTGCCCCCGGCGACGACGTCGTCTCGGTCTTCGCGCGGGCGCAGGCCGACGGTCTCGACATCACCGACGACGAGATCATCCTGACCTGCGACAACCTGATCGTGGCGGCCACCGAGACCACCCGGCAGGTGACCGGTTCCGGCCTGCTGGCCCTGCTGGAGCACCCCGACCAGTTCGCCGCGCTGCGTGCCGGCGCGGTGCCCGCCCGGCGGGCGGTCGAGGAGTTCCTCCGCTTCGGGCCGCCGATCAGCCATCTGATGCGCGCGGCGACCACCGACACCACGGTCGCGGGCACGGCGATCCGGGCCGGGCAGGCGGTCAGCGTGTGGCTGCCCTCGGTCAACCGGGACGAGGCCGTCTTCGACCGGCCGGACGAGTTCCGACTCGACCGGCACCCGAACCGTCACCTGACCTTCGGTGGTGGCGTGCACTCCTGCATCGGCGGGCCGATCGCCCGGCTGATGATCCTCGCCGTGGTGGAGGAGCTGCTCCGGGGCACCCGCAGCGTCGCCCTCGACGGGACGCCCCGGCGGATCCCGTCGCACATCGTCTGCGGCCTGGCGTCGCTACCCGTCACCATCCGTCCACGCTGACCGGCGCCGTGGGGCCCGGCCTGCCCGCCGCCCCCGCGCCTGGCGAAAGGAACCTCACGTGCTCCAGCACCCTGCTCCGCCGTCGCCCGACGGCGTCGATCTCCCGGTCACCCCCGCCGTCCGGATCCGGGGGAACCTGGACCTCACCCGGTGGGACAGCCTCGCCGACGCGCCGGAGGACCTGCGGCTCGTCGGCGAGCCCCGCCCCGCCGACGCGCCGGCCACCTCCGGCGTGGTCGCCGCTCCGGTGGCCGCGGAGGTCCGCCGGACGGCCCGGGCCCTGGCCGTGGCCCGGTCCGGTCGCCCGGCGGGCAGCGGCGACCTCGCCGAGCGTGCCGTCCTGTTGGCCGCCTTCGTCGCCACCCTGCACCGGTACTCCGGCGCCGAGCGGTTCCTCGTCGGACTGCCGGACGGCGATCGGGCCGGCCGCGTCCCGGACGTCGTCGGCCCGTCCGACCCGACCCTGGCCGTGCGGGCCGTGGTCAGCCCGGAGCAGGCCTTCACCGACCTGCTGGACCGCACGGCCGCGACGCTGGCGGACGCGCTGGCCCACCGGCAGCTGCCCCGCGCCGAGGTGGCGGAGGCGGTCGGCCGACCGGGCGTGGTCCGGGCCGCCTTCGTCCTGCGCGCCGCCCCCGACGGAGCCGCCGCCCCGGACGCCCACCCGGCCCGCCCGGCCGACGCCAGTGCGCCGAGTGCCGACCCGGCTCACCCGGCCGATCCCGGTGGGCCGGACGTCGAGGAGGTGACCGTCCACCGCCGGGTGCCCGGCGTCGACCTGGCCCTGGTGGTCACCCCGGCCGACGACGGTTTCCGCTGCGAACTGGAGTACGCGGACGGCGCCCTCACCGCAGCGGCGGCCGAGCGCTTCCTGGCCGCGTACCGCACCCTGCTGGCCGACGCGGTGCACCGGCCGGCGACCCGGATCGACGAGCTGCTGCTGCTCCCCGCCGGCAGGCACGCCGCACTGGCCGCGCGGGTCAACAGCGGCTACGCCGTCTACCCCGACCTGGAGCCGATCCACGAGCCGTTCGAGGCGGCGGCGGCCCGGTGGCCCGAGGCCGTCGCGGTCGAGTGCGGGGGCACCACCATCCGGTACCGCGAGCTGGACCGACGGGCGAACGCGCTGGCCCACCGGCTGGCCGGGGCCGGTATCGGTCCCGAACACACCGTCGGCGTCCTGGTGGACCGCTCGGTCGACCTGGCCGTGGCGGTGCTGGCGACCCTGAAGGCCGGGGCCGCGTTCGTACCGCTGGACGCTCGCGCCCCGGCGCAGCGGCTGGCCACCGTCGCCACGGACGCCGGGCTGCGGACGGTCCTCACCCAGCCCCACCTCCTCGACCGGCTCGCCGCCGTGCCGGTGCCGACGACGGTGGTCCCGTCGGACGGGGAGGCCGAGCGGCCCCCGCCGGTGCCCCGCTCGCTCGACCGGGCCGCGTACGTCTACTACACGTCCGGCTCGACCGGCACCCCGAAGGGCGTGGTCCTCGACCACCGCTGTGCCGCCGGTCGCCTCGAGTGGCTGGCCCGGCGGTACCGGTTGGCGCCCGGCGACCGGGTGGTGCACAAGACGCCGCTCATCTTCGACGTGGCCATCTGGGAGATCTTCGGCCCGCTGGCCGCCGGGGCCACCGTCGCCATGGCCGACCCGGGCCTCGAGGCCGACGTGGCGCACCTCGCCGGGCTGCTCACCGCCGAGCGGACCGTGTTCGGCCACTTCGTGCCCTCGATGCTCGGCGCCTATCTCGACAGTGCGCCGGAACGGACGTACCCGGACCTGCGCTGGGTGCAGCTCTCCGGCGAGGCGGTGGGCACCCGGCTGCTGGAGCGCTTCGCCGGCCACTTCACCGCCGAGCTGCACAACCTGTACGGGCAGACGGAGACCTCCGAGGTCGCCGGTTGGGAGGGCCGGGGACACGACGGGGGCGACCGGGTGCCGCTGGGTCGCCCGCTCGGCATCTACCGTCTTCTTGTGCTCGACCGGGCGCTCCGGCCGGTCCCGGTCGGTGTTCCCGGCGAACTCTGCGTCGCCGGGGTGGGCGGCCTGGCCCGGGGCTACCACGGCCGTCCCGCGCTCACCGCCGAACGGTTCGTACCCCACCCGTACCCGGTGACGCCGGGGGAGCGGCTCTACCGCACCGGTGACCTGGCCGCTGTCGACGAGCACGGAATCCTGCACTACCTGGGGCGGGTGGACGACCAGACCAAGATCCGGGGCTGCCGGGTGGAGGTCGGCGAGGTGGAGGCGGTCCTCGGCCGGCACCCGGGGGTGGCCGACTGCGCCGTGGTGGCCCGTCCGGACGACGACGGCGTCAACCAGCTCGTCGCGTACGTGGTGGGCGACGTCGCGGTGGCCGAGCTGGCCGCGCACGCGGAGCGCCTCCTGCCCGGGTACATGCTGCCCGCCGTCTACGTCGCGCTCGCGGCGCTCCCGCTGGGCCACTCCGGCAAGCTGGACCGGCGCGCGCTGCCCGCGCCCACCAGCGCGGACCGCACCGCCCGGGTCACCGGCGACGATCCGCGCACGGCGGTGGAGACCGAACTGAGCGGACTGTGGCAGTCGGTGCTCGGTGTGGAGCGGGTCGGCCGTACCGACGACTTCTTCGCCATCGGCGGCAACTCCCTGCGCGCCCTCCAGGTGCTCAACCGGGTCAACGCCACCTTCGGGGTGCGGGTCACCGTCCGGCAGTTCTTCGCCGAGCCGACCGTCCGGCACATGGCGGCGACCATCCAGCGCTCCCTGACCGACCTGGTGGCCGCGATGTCCGAGGAGGACGCCGCCAAGCTGCTCGACCAGATGGAGAGGTGACGACCGTGACCAACCTCGGTACCGCACAGGACGAACTGATCCGTCGGTTGCTCAGCCGCAAGGTCGACGACGGCGCGAACTGGTCGATCCCCCGGGTCGCCCCGGGCACCCCGGTCGCGCTGACGGCGGCACAGGCCCGCATCTGGTTCCTCGCCCGGCTCTACCCGGCCAGCGCCGAGTACAACATCTTCGACACCGTGCACCTGCGCACCGCACCGGAGCAGGAGCGGCTGGCCGTCGCGCTGCGGACCCTCGTCGAGCGGCACGATGCGCTGCGCGTGCGGATCACCGACACCGGCGGGGCCCCCGTCCAGATCGACGAGGGGCCCTTCGACCCGGAGGTGACCTGGTACGACCTGACCGGTCTGGACCCCGTCGAGGCGGACCGGCGGGCCGAGGTGATCGCCAACCGGTGCGCCCGGGAGCTGATCCGTCCCGACGAGCGGCCGCTGTTCCGCTTCTCGGCGATCCGGCTGCCGGCGGGCGGGGCGGTGCTGGTCATGGTGGTGCACCACCTGATCACCGACAACTGGTCCTGGACGATCCTGCTGCGCGAGCTGACCACGGTGCTGTCCGGGGGGACGCTGCCGCCCGCCGGACGGGTGGGTTACCTGGACTACGCCGCCTGGCAGGGCTCCACCGTGGACGAGCGGCGGCTGGCCCGGGAGGTCGGCTACTGGACGGCCAAGCTCGGCGGGGAGCTACCCGTGCTGGACCTGCCCAAGGACCGGCCCCGGCCGGCGGTGTCCAGCCGGCTCGGGCACGCCCTCCCGGTCGCCGTCCCCACGGGGACGGCCGACGCTGCGCGGCAACTGGCCGACCGGGAGGGCACCACCCTCTTCGTGGTGATGCTCGCCGCGTACAAGGTGATGCTGTTGCGGCTGACCGGGCAGCGGGACCTGATCGTCGGCACCGCCCTGGCCGGTCGGGACCATCCCGTGACGGAGGACCTGGTCGGCTGTTTCGTCAAGGCCGTCGCGCTGCGGACCGCGCTCCTGCCGACCGGTACCTTCCGGGACGTCGTCCGCGACGTGCACCGGACCGTGCTGGAGGCCCAGGACCACCAGGCCCTGCCGTACGACGAGATCGTCGCCCGGCTCGGTGTGCCGCGCGATCTCGGCGTCCATCCGGTCTTCCAGACCTACTTCGGCATGCAGACGGCCGAGGAGCTGCACCTGCCCGGCGCCGAGATCGTTCCCTTCAGCCTCTTCGACTACGGCGCCGCGAAGTGGGACCTCACGTTCTCGCTCACCGAGTCGTCCAACGGGCTCGACGGCATGGTCGAGTGCGCGGCCGACCTGTTCGACCGGGACACCCTCGACCGGTTCCGGCAGGTCTGGCTTCAGGTGCTGGCGGCGGTCACCGCCGACCCGGACGCCCCGGTCGGCCGGGTGCCGCTGGTCTCCCCGGCCGAGGCCGACCGCATCCTGGGCGAGCTGAACCCGTACCGGCGTCCGGAGCACCGGTACCGCACCCTGGCGGAGCCCTTCGAGGAGCAGGTGCGACGTACCCCGGACGCGGTCGCGCTGGAGGGGCCGGAGGGCGAGCTGACGTACGCCGGGCTCAACGCGCGGGCCAACCGCCTCGCCCACTTCCTGCGCCGGCAGGGCGTGGACGCCCACTCCCGCGTCGCGCTCTGCCTGGCCCGTGGCTTCACCATGGTCACCGCGATCTACGCGGTGGCCAAGTCCGGGGCGGCCTACGTGCCGCTGGACCCCGAGCATCCGGACGCCCGGCTCGCGTTCATGCTCGCGGACACCGCGCCCACCGTGGTCCTCACCGACCGCGCCTGCCGGGACCGGGTCCCCGCCGGCTCCTGGCAGGTCGTCACGCTCGACGTGGAGGCCGACCGCTGGGCGGACGAGCCGGCATCCGACGTCACCGCGGTGCGACCGCCGGGCCACGCCTCCCACCTGCTCTACACCTCCGGCTCGACGGGGCGTCCCAAGGCGGTCGTCTGCCCGGTGGACGGCGCGGTCGCCGACCTGCTGTGGATGCAGCGCCGCTACCCGTACCGGGCGGGCGACGCCGGGTTGTTCAAGACCTCGTACGGCTTCGACGTGTCGCTGTGGGAGGTGTTCTGGCCGCTCTACGCCGGTGCCCGGCTGGTCGTCGCCCCGCCCGAGGCGCACCGCGACGTGCACCAGCTCGCCGCGCTGATCGACCGGTACCGGGTGACCACCGTGTACCTCATTCCCACCCTGTTGCAGGTCTTCCTCGACGAGCTGCCCGAGGGGGCCGGCCGCTCGCTGCGGTACGTGCTCTCCGGCGGCGAGCCGGTCACCCCCCGGCTGCGCGACAGCTGCCACGCCCGGCTCGACGCCGACCTGGTCAACGGCTACGGCCCCACCGAGACCGGCTGCGCGACGGACATGGTGGTGCCCCGGGAGCCGGGCGCGCCCGTCGTCCCGCTCGGCCGGCCGGCGGAGAACTTCCGTCTCTACGTCCTCGGCGAGCACCTCGACGTGCTGCCGATCGGGGTGCCGGGCGAGGCGTACCTCGCCGCCGAGGTGGGGCTGGCCCACGGCTACCACCGCCGCGCCGACCTGACCGCCGAACGTTTCCTCCCGGACCCGTACGGGCCGCCCGGCGCGCGGATGTACCGCACCGGCGACATCTGCCGGTACCGGCCGGACGGCGTCCTCGAGCACCTGGGCCGGATCGGGCGGCAGGTGAAGGTGCGGGGCATGCGGATCGAACTCGCCGAGGTGGAGAGCGTCCTGGCCGAACACGACGGGGTCGACGAGTGCAGCGTGCTCGCCGTGGACCAGCCCGGTCGCAGCGGGCTGGTCGCCTTCGTGGTGCCCGCTCCGGGCACCGGAGCCGACGCCGCCGAGCTGCGTCGGCACGCGGCGCGGCTGCTGCCCGCCCACATGGTGCCGGACTGGATCGTCGCCGTGGACGGGATCCCGGTGAGCGTCAACGGCAAGACCGACCACGCCGCGCTGCTGCGGGGCTGGTCCGGGCCGTCCGGCGCCGAGACCGCCGGGCGTGCGCTGGTGCCGCCGACGGGCGCGACGGAGGTGACCCTCGCCGGCGTCTTCGCCGAGGTGCTGGGCCGGACCGAGGTCGGCGCGACGGACAACTTCTTCGAGTGCGGCGGTCACTCCCTGCTGATCTTCAAGCTGATCGCCGCCTGCGGTCGGCTGCTCGGCGTCCGGCCGGCGGTGGCCGACGTGTTCGCCGCGCCGACCGTCCGGCAGCTCGCCGAACGCATCACCACCGCCGGCCCCCGGCAGAGCAGCCTGGTGCCGCTGGCACCCCACCCGGGTCACCCGGTCGTCGTCCTGGTGCACGGGTCCGGCGGGTCGGCGCTTCCGTTCCGGGAGCTGGCCGCCGCGTTCGGCGACGAGTTCTCGGTCTACGCCCTGGAGTCGCCCGATCCGGACCTGCCCGGATACGCCGTCGAGGAGCTGGCCCGTCGGTACGTCGCCGAGGTCGACCCGGTGCGCGGTCTCAGCCCGGTCGGTGTGGTCGGCTGGTCGATGGGGGGCTGCGTGGCGCTGGAGATGACCCGGCAGTGGCGGGAGCGCGGGGTGGACGTCGCCGCCACCGTACTGCTCGACACGGCGCCGCCGCCGGCTGCCGTCGCGTCCCCGGTCGCGCGGGAGCGGGTCCGCCGGTCGATCGCCGAGCTGGACGTCTTCGCGGCGGAGGGCATCGACGCCTCGGACGTCGGCGACCTGTCCGGTGAGTTCGACCGGCTGCGCCGGGCCGTCGAGGCGAACCGGCGGGCCTATCTGGCGTACGAGCCCGCGCCGCTCGACGAGCCGGTGCACCTGCTGCGGGCCCGCGACGGCGACGGTGACCGCCGGGAGCTGCTGCCGGCCGGTGACCACTGGGGCGACCTGCTGCCGGGCCTCGTCACCGAGCAGGTGCCGGGCAGCCACTTCTCACTCCTGCGGGGCGCGCACGCCGGTCCGCTCGCCGTCACCGTCGCCCGGATCGTCACCGCCGGCATGACCTTCGAGGAGATCTGAACCCGGACCCCGCCCCGCCGGAGAGCGTGCCGGCCGGACCCGGTCACCCCGGGTGCGGCCGGCACGGCATCCGCCGCCGAACCGGGTGGTCGTCGCGGCGACATCCGGGGTGGCGGCTTCTGCCCGCGGCGGGTGGAGCCGCTCGTCCCGGTTCGCCGCCGAATTGGCGTCGTCCGATCTGGCAGGGCCGGTCGTACGACTGCCCGCGCGGCGCGGTCGAACGCCCGGTCCGTTCGTTTCTACGCCGCGATCCGGTGTCGTAGAGTCGGCCCTGACCGGGCTTCCGGTGATTGTCCACGCCGGTGGGCGCCCCCGTTTCCGTCATCCGTTCCGGGGCTGGCTGGCGTATGCGCCGATACCAAACCCTCGTGTCTTCGAGACGTCTGTGAGGACTCCTGCTGATGAACGAATTCAACACCATTGACGCGGAATTCGGCGACGACGGCCGGCAGCCTGTTCCCGATCCGTCGACGTCGGTTTCCGACGGAGTGCCGGCCCTCGCTTCCGGTGGCTTGTTGCATGGGTTGTTTGAGGAGCAGGTGCGGCGGGTGCCGGGTGCGGTGGCGGTGCGGGTGGGTGGGGTTGAGGTGTCGTATGGGGAGTTGGA
>NZ_JBEZZN010000014.1:0-146747 GCF_040639195.1 Micromonospora sp. NPDC023956 | reverse complement strand
TTTTGTCCCGCTCCCGGGCTCTTACCGATCCCGGCCCCGCCCCGGGCCGGCCCCACCACCCATGGGTGGTCGGGACGCCGGGGCCGTGCCGCCGTCCGTCGGTCAGTACCAGCCGGTGCAGGCCAGGCCGTACGGGCCGGTGGGCTGGACACACGCGCGGGCCTGCAGGTCGGCGTCGTTCAGCATGACGGTGTAGTTGCCGACGTCCTCGGTGACCGTGGCGCGGTGCGTGCCACTGAGGTAACGGCTCTCCGCCTTGATGTAGGAGATGTTGGAGTAGGTGGTCTTCGCCCACGCCGTCCGGCAGCGCGGGCTGTAGCGCAGGATGATCGAGTTCACCGGGTCGATGACCTTGAGCTGGTCCCGTGCGTCGTCGTTGCAGTAGTAGTAGCAGGTCGAGCAGCCGCTGGTGTAGATCTTGTACGTGGCCGGGTTCTTGTAGTCGCACGACGAGCCACAGCCGGTGGCGGCCAGCGTCACCTCCGGGATGTAGGTGCTGTTCTCGGTGACCATCTCGGCCAGCGTCAGCTGGTCCGGGGCGGGTGCGGCCGGGGCGGGTGCGGCCGGGGTGGTCGCCGCGGCGGGGCTCGACGCCAGGCCGACCGGCACCACCAGCGCCGCCAGCAGCGCGAGCGCGCTGAGCATTCTCTTCACGGTTCCTCCTGAGTAGCGGTTGACGGGCACATCGTCAGGAAAGGGCCAACCGTCTGGTCATCATCGGGCCACCACGGCGAGGGCGGCCGGGTGGATCGCACCCATCCGCAGGTCACCTGGCGGGTACGGCAGAATCCACGGCATGGACATCGACTGGGAGCGGCTACGCAGGGCCGCCACCGAGGTCATGCGGCACGCCTACGTGCCCTACTCGCGGTTCCCGGTCGGGGCCGCCGCCCTGGTCGACGACGGGCGGGTGGTGGTCGGCTGCAACGTCGAGAACGCCGCGTACGGCGTGGTGCTCTGCGCCGAGTGCGGGGTGGTCTCCGCGCTGCACTCCTCCGGCGGCGGTCGGCTGGTCGCCCTCTCCTGCGTGGACGCCACGGGCGAACCGCTGATGCCGTGCGGCCGGTGCCGGCAGCTGCTCTGGGAGCACGGCGGCCCGGAGTGCCTGATCGAGGCGAAGGGCGGTCCGCTGCGGATGGCCGAACTGCTGCCGCACGCGTTCGACGTGACCGATCTGGAGGCGGTGGTCGGCGAGACCCCGGTGCCGGTGGTGCCGGAGCGGCTCGCCGCCTGGCGGGGCCGGGGCACCGTCTTCGTGCACCCCGACCTCGACGCCGGGCAGCAGGTCTGGACGGCTTACTGGGAGCGGTCGGCCGGGGACGACGCGGGTGCCGAGACCGGCGTGCTGGAGGAGGGCCCGACCTGGGACGAGCCGGCGGCGGCGATCACCTGGGGGCACGCCCGCACGCCCCGGGTGGTGGTGGTCGACGAGACCGGCACCATCTACTGGGCCGGCGAGGGGGAACCACCGAACGAGATCCCGGTCCGCTGGTCCGGGCAACCCGGCGAGGGGGAGCGATGAGCGGGTTCGCGGCGGTCGACGTCATCCGGACGAAGCGGGACGGCGGGGTGCTCTCCGATGCCCAGATCGACTGGGTGGTCGACGCGTACACCCGGGGGCAGGTGGCCGACGAGCAGATGTCCGCGCTGGCCATGGCGATCCTGCTGCGCGGCATGACCGCCCCGGAGATCGCCCGTTGGACGGCCGCGATGATCGCCAGCGGCGAGCGGCTGGACCTCTCCGCCGTCGCCCGGCCCACCGTCGACAAGCACTCCACCGGCGGTGTCGGTGACAAGATCACCTTGCCGCTGACCCCGCTCGTCGCGGCCTGCGGCGCGGCCGTGCCGCAGCTCTCCGGCCGGGGTCTCGGGCACACCGGCGGCACCCTCGACAAGCTGGAGTCGATTCCCGGCTGGCGGGCCGCGCTGACCAACGACGAGTTCATCGCCCAGCTCCGCGACGTCGGTGCGGTGGTCTGCGCCGCCGGGGAGGGGCTCGCCCCGGCCGACCGTAAGCTCTACGCGCTGCGCGACGTCACCGGCACCGTCGAGGCGATCCCGCTGATCGCCAGTTCGATCATGAGCAAGAAGATCGCCGAGGGCACCGGGGCGCTGGTGCTCGACGTGAAGGTCGGTTCCGGCGCGTTCATGAAGTCCGTCGACCAGGCCCGGGAGCTGGCCCGCACCATGGTCGAACTGGGCGGGGCGCACGGCGTCCGGACGGTCGCCCTGCTCACCGACATGGCCACCCCGCTCGGCCTGGCCGTCGGCAACGCGGTCGAGGTGACCGAGTCGGTGGAGGTGCTCGCCGGGGGCGGCCCCGCCGACGTGGTCGAGCTGACCCTCGCCCTGGCCCGGGAGATGCTCGACGCCGCCGGGCTGCCGGACGCCGACCCGGCCGCCGCGCTCGCCGACGGCCGGGCGATGGACGCCTGGCGCGCGATGGTCCGGGCGCAGGGCGGTGACCCGGACGCCCCGATGCCGAAGGCCGACGAGGTCGAGGTGGTCCGCGCCGACGCCGACGGCTTCGTGACCGCCGTCGACGCGTACGCGATCGGGGTGGCCGCGTGGCGGCTCGGCGCGGGCCGGGCCCGTAAGGAGGACCCGGTCAGCGTCCCGGCCGGGGTGGTGCTGCACAAGCGCCCCGGTGACCCGGTCCGGGCCGGTGAACCCCTCTACGAGCTACGTGCCGAGGACGCCGGCCGGATCCCGGCCGCCCTGGCGGAGGCGGCGGAGGCGGTCCGGATCACCCCGACCGCGCCGCCGGCGACGCCGCTGGTGATCGAGCGGATCGCCTGAGACGGGCGGGCCGAGGTGACCGCCGTACCCGCACCCGATCCGGGAGCCGTCCGCGAGGCGAGCCTCGACGAACTGGGCCGGCTCGGGCTGCCCCTGCCGCCGGGGAACTTCCCGCTGGTGTGGGAGCCGGGGGACGAGATCGAGCTGCGTCCGGCCAGCGAGGTCGAGGCGCGGATCGCCGTGCTGCACCTCATCCTGGCCCGCTGTTTCGGCATGTCGACCGAGGCCGCGATGGCCTGGCTGCTCACCTCGCGACTGGTGGACTCGGTCACCCCGCCGGAGTGGGACTTCGTCACCGCCGGCCGGGGTGACCACCGCTCGTTCGTGCTGCACCACGACGCCCTCTTCGCGCTGACCTGGGTGCTCGGCCTGACCCGACAGCTCGACCCGTCCCTGCCGGTCGACGAGGACCTGGTCGCGAAACTGCCGAACATCGCCGGTGGCGAGACCTTCGACGGGTGGCGGGGACGGCTGCTCGTCGCCCCGCAGCATCCCGCCGACGCGGCGGCCCTGCTCGACCTGCACTACTGCCTGGACTGGGCGTACCTGGAGTCGGAGCGGCAGGGGCTGCCGCTGCCGGGGGTGATCGACTCGCACGCGATCGGTCAGCGCCGCTGGGCGTTGGAGTGGGCCGTGGTGCTGCGCGGCCCGTACCACGACCCGCCCCCCGGCTGGGAAGAGGTCGACCTCTCCACCTGAGGCCCGCGCCGCCCGAGACCTCCGGCCTGCGCCGCCACCCGGGGCGGCCGGTTTCGGCCCGCCGACCCGGGACGGCCGGGTGGCGGGCCGGGCGGTCAGGTCGGGCGGTAGCGGGCGAGCCGCACGGCGGCGGTCACCGTGACCGGCTCGGGCAGGGCGGCGATCCGCGCGGTGAGCCGGGCCGGGTCGGTGTGCCAGGCGCTCGGTCCCATACCGACCAGGGTCCGCACCTCCTTCCGGGCCAGCTGAAGCCGGTGCCGGTGGGTGCGCTGCCCGGCCGGTTCGAAGTGTCCCGCGAGGCTGTCGGCCACCCGGGCGCCCTTGGCCGGGTCGACCCGCAACAGCCCCAGCCGGTCCACCAGCTCGACCAGGTGTTCGGCGGTCGGTGTCACCACGAGCAGGGCGCCGTCCGGCCGGAGCACCCGACGGAACTCCGGCCCGTTGCGCGGGGCGAAGACGTTGACCAGGACCGCGACCGTGGCATCGGCCAGCGGCAACCGGCCCCAGGTGTCGCAGACGGCCGCGCCGGCCCGGGGATGTGCCCGAGCCGCCCGGCGTAGGGCGGGCTTCGAGACGTCCAGCGCCAGGCCGACGGCGGTCGGCACGGCGTCGAGCACTGCGGCGAGGTGCCGGCCGGTGCCGGCTCCGGCGTCCACCACCAGATCCGGGTACGCCACCGGTTCGCCCACACCGTCGCCGGGCCGGACACGACGCGGCACCGCCCGCATGGCCGCGGTGGCGAGCGCCGCCGAGATCGGGTCGTAGTGCCCGGCGGCCAGGAACTCCTCCCTGGCGGCGATCATCTCGGTGGTGTCGCCGAGGTGCGGTGCCCGGCCCGTGAGCAGGTTGACGTAACCCTGGCGGGCGATGTCGAAGCTGTGCCCGGCCGGGCAGCGCAGGGCCCGTGGCGGTGCCGCGTCGGCCTGGTGCAGCGGCTGGCCGCAGACCGGGCAGCGGAGGTGGGGGAGCAGGTCGGGGTGCACCCGGTCAGCCTAGGGTCATCGGCCGGCGACGCTGAGCGGGTCAGCCGGAGGCGGAGCCGACCACTAACATCGGGCGATGCTGGATCTCGCCCGGTTCACCGCAGTGGGTCAGTTGGTCAGGCGGGTCGTCGACGAGGTGGTGATGACCCGGTTCCGCCGGCTGGACGCCGCCAGCGTCGCGGAGAAGGCCCCCGGAGACCTGGTGACCGTCGCCGACACGCTGACCGAGCAGCGGCTCACCGAGGAACTGGTCCGGTTGCTCCCCGGCTCCACCGCCGTCGGCGAGGAGGCGGTCGCCCGCGATCCGGCCGTGCTGGCTGCGCTCGGCGGGCCGGCGCCGGTGTGGATCATCGACCCCGTCGACGGTACGGCTGGGTTCGTCGCCGGTGGCACCCGGTTCAGCACCATGGTGGCCCTCTCCGTGGCCGGGCGGACCGTGGCGTCCTGGGTCTACGCTCCGGTCAGCGGGACGATGGCCACCGCTTCGGCGGGGTCGGCGGGTGGCGCCTGGCTGGACGGCCGGCCGGTCACTGTCCCCGCCGGTGCCGGGTGGCCGGGGCTGCGGGTGGTCAATACCGATCCGCGCTACCACACCCCGGTCGACCAGTTGGTGGTCGACCGGCTCGCCGGACTCGGCGCGACCGTCGTCCCCTGCGACGGGATCGGTCACAGCTATCTCGACCTGGTCACCGGCCGGGCCGACGCGCTCGCGGTGAGCTGGGAGAAACCGTGGGACCACGCGGCCGGGCTGTTCCTGTACGAGCGGGCCGGTGGCTGCGCCGGTGCCGCTGACGGCACCCCGTACCGGGTCACCGGTGGCAACGCCCTGCCACTGCTGGCCGCCGCCGACCGTCCCACCTTCGACCAGCTCTGCGGGCTGTTCACCGCCGGGGCGCCGGAGACCGGTGGGCGATGAGGAACAGGGCCAGGCCGAGGACGGCGGCGACGCCGACCACGACCGGCACCGGCCCCCAGCCGAACCGGTCCACCGTGCCGGCGAAGAGGGGCGGCCCGAGCAGTGACCCGCAACTGCCCAACTGCACCAGGAGCCCGTTGCCCATGCCGAGCTGATCCGCACCGTCGACCACCTGCGGCACGGTGGCGAAAGCCACCGCCACCAGGATCCCGTTGACGAACAGCAGCCCGGCGGCGGCTCCGATGGCCAGGGCGGGACTCCGGGCTCCGCTGAAGATCCCGAGGGCCAGGACCGGCATGGTGAGGGCCAGCGGGCCGAGCACCGGGATCCCGGCCAGGCGGCGTAACAACCAACCGGCGAGGATCCCGCCGGGCACGCTGACCAGCGAGACCAGGGCGACGGCCAGCCCGGCTGTCGACGACCCCAGGCCCGTGTCGGTGGACAGGAACGTGGGCAGCAGGGTCAGCACCGCCACACTGATCATCGACACCGCGCCGAACCCGGCGGAGAGCGCCAGTACCCGGACCAGCACGGCCGCCCGGATCCGGGGCCGGGCGGCCGGAACGCCGGTGTGGCCGTCCGACTTCCCGACCGGCAGGTCCGCTCCTCCGTCGACCGGTCCCGCCCGGTCGGCGTACCGGCCGGGGCCGGGGAGCCGGACCGCTGCCAGCGCCGCGACCGCCGCGACGCCCGCGCCGAGCAGCAGGAACCAGAACCGCCAGCCGCTACCGGCGGCGACCCCGCCGGCACCCGAGCCGACGGCCAACCCGACCGGGATGAACGTCCCCCACAGCGAGAGCGCGGTCACCCGGTCGGCGCCGGCGGTCAGCCGCATGATCAGAGCTGGAGCCGCGACCACGACCAGCAGGTATCCGGCGCCCTCGAACAGCCGGGAGGCGAGCAGGCTGGTCGCGTCCCAGGCGAGTGACCCGGCGGCACCGGTGACGGCGAGCAGGACCAGCCCGACCAACAGGCTGCGCCGGTCGCCCAGCCGGTCGGTCCACACGCCACCGACCAGACCCAGCACCGCCGCGATGCCGGTCATGGCGGACGCCGCCCAGCCGACGGCGGACAGCGAGAGGCCGAGATCAGACTGGATCGGCCCGAAGACCGGGCCGATCTTGCCGAGGGCGGCCGCTGCCAGCACCCCGGCGAGATAGGTCAGCAGCACCTGGCTCCAGTTGGTCCGGAGCACCGGGCCGGTGGACGTCGTGGCCGTCATCGCCGGGTCGCCACCACCAGTGGCGGCGAGAACGTGCGTTCCACCCGTGTCCGGCTGACCAGCCTGCCCCGATGAATCACCATCCGGTCCATGGTGGACGCTGCGATCGCCTCGGTCAACGATTGCGCCCGGATCGCCAGCAACTCGGCCGGCGCACCCGCCTCGATCCGTACGGCCGGCAGACCCATCACCGTACGGGCCTGGGCGCTGACCGCGTCGTAGGCCTCCGCCGGGTCCAGGTGCCCTGCGGTGACCAGCAGCGACGCCGTCTCCAGTGGATCACCCCGACCGACCGGGTTGAACGGGTCCCGCATGTTGTCGCCAGCACCGGCGACGGCCACCCCGGCGGCCCGCAGCGCCCTGATCGCGGTCAGGCCGCGCGGCACGGAGTGCCCGTGCTCGCGGCCCTGGAGGAAGAGGTTGGTGGACGGGCAGGTGATCACACCGATTCCGGCGGCGGCGACCCGGGCGACCACCGCGCGGGCGGCCGTCTCCCCGCGTACGCCCAGGCTGACGCAGTGGCTGGCGGTGACGGCCGGCCGGAAGCCGGTGGCCGACACCAGCTCGGCCAACTCGCTCAGGGTGTCGACAGCCGGGTCCAGTGTCTCGTCGGTGTGCAGGTCCACCGGTCGACCGGAATCCGCCGCCACGTCGAGCAGCAGCCGCAGGCAGCCGGGCGGGTCCGGGTCACGGTAGGGCGCCGCCCCGATCACGTCGGCACCCGACCGTACCGCCTCGATCAGCACCGCCCGGTTGCCCGCGCCGTCGGGGCCGGACACGGGGTGGTCGACCATGGCGACGACCTGAAGCTCCACCTGTCCGGCGAGTTCGTCGCGCACCTCGAGCAGTGCCTCCAGCATCCGCAGCCCGGTGGCGACACCGACGTCCACGTGGGTGCGGATCGCGGTGGCCCCGTTCCCCAGTAACTCGTACGCCGCGCGCAGCGCCCGTTCGCGGACGTCCGCCCGGGACACCGAGCGCCGGTACGCGTACCAGGCGTCGACCGCGCCGCGCAGGTCACCGGCCCGGTTGCGCAGCACCGTACCGGTGAGCACCTTGTCGAAGTGCGAGTGCGGTTCGGCCGGAGCCGGCAGCAGTAGATGACCCGAGAGGTCGAGCCGTGGTACCCCATCGGCAACCGGGCTGCCCGCCGGCCGGACGACGGCGATCCGCCCGCCGCCCAACAGCACGTCGACCACCTCGCCGCTGGCCAACCGCGGGCCGGCCAGCAACAGCCCGTCGGCCTCCCGGTCGGGTGCCCGGCCGACCGGCATCGGCCGGTCGCTCGTCGAGCGTGGGAGGCTCACCGCTCCGGCTCCTCCTGCCGGCCCGGGAACCCGACACCGCTCAACAGGTCACCGGCATCCAGTTCACCGAGGTCGGGCAGGACAAGGTCACCCTCGAGCGACTCGTACAGGCTCAACCCGATGACGGCCACCCCGGCCTCGCGCAGCAGGGTGGTCGCTGACGCGGAACTGCTGATCACCGCTGCCACCTCGTACCCGCCGTCGCATTCCTTCTGGACCAGTCGCCGGGTCTCCAGCAGGGTACCGCCGGTGGCGCACACCCCGTCCAGGTAGATGACCACGTCGTAGTCGTCCTGCGGAATGGGGGTCATGTAGTCGGCCCGGACGGACCGCATCCGGCCGTCCCGGCTCATGCCGACGAAACAGAAGTCGGCGTCCTCGAACTCGGCGACGAAACCGGGGTAGAGCAGCGCGCCACCCCGCAGGATGACCACGGCGAGCACCCGGCTGTCCGGACCGGACCAGGTCCGTACGGCGTCGCGCGTGTGCCGGGCGAGCAGGGCCCCCACCTCGGTGGTGCGACGCCGGATCTCGCCACTCGGCCGGCGGGCCCGCTGGATCCACGCGTACAGGTGATCCGGGTCGGCGATCTCCACCGCCGGCATCATCGCCGGGCCCGACGTTCGGCGATGAGCGCCCGGCATTCGGCGAGCAGGTCCCGGTCCGGGGCGGCCAACACCGCACCGAGCGGGTGTGACCCGTCCAGGGTGGCCCGACCTTCGGCCAGGAGCTTCCGGGTGGCCACCAGAGTCACCGCGAGTCGGACGTCCTCGGCGGCGAGCAGGTCCTCGACCAGCGACGCGACGTCGTTCTTCGCCATCGCCGAGGCGTGTACCTCCTTGTCCAGTTCGATCACCAGGTCGGACAGGGACCACACCCCCTCCTCCACGAGCAGATGGGTGATCGGGTCCTGGAAGAAGGTGGCGACCGCCTCGGCGAAGCTCTCCTGGCCGAGCAGCAACCGCCGGTCCGGCGCCGTGCCGCAGAAGATCCAGAAGGTGCCGTCCGAGTTCAGCGTGACGGCCACCCCCGGACTCGCGGCGTAGCTGCCGCGAATGGCGTCGTTGACCGTGGTGGCCAGGGAGAGCCGTCTGCTGCCGGTCTCGAACGGGCCGTAGTACTCGTGGATGGAGCGGGACGTGTCGTGGTGGCCCTCCGCCAGCTCGCTGGCCTTGCCGCTGCGGCGGAACACGTTGAACGTGATCGGTATTTCTCGGCCGTCGGGGAGGACGAGCTTGCGGTTCCAGTCGTTGACATCGACGAGCCGGGCCCCGAGTTCCTCGGCGATCTGCCGGTCGACGATGTCCCAGTCCGGCTCGATGCTGCGGAAGCCGAGCCCGAAGCCGGGCCGCTGCTCGGCCCACGCCCGAGCGACGTTGCCGTAGTGCTCCAGCAGTACCGGTCGGGGTGCCTCGAGGTGGTAGCGGTCCAGGCTCAGCCGCAGTATGACCTCGGGCCCGGTCGGGTTGTCCGCCAGGGCGGCGTCGAGTCGGCGGATGAGCGTCTTCGCCCGGGTCGGCTCCTTGCCCCAGTAGCCGGCGGTGACGATGTCGATCTTCGGTGTGGTCACCTCGGTGAGCAGCCGCAGGATGCTGTTGAATTTGAGGAACGGCTCCCCGCCGCCGGTGATGTTGAGCTTCTGGGACCGTGACTCGTTGATGAGGCGGATCGCGTTGGGCAACTCGTCCCGGGACAACGAGTCCTTCGCCGACTTGCGTTGCAGGTCCGAGGAGTACATGCAGTGCAGGCAGGCGACCGGACAGAGCTCGCTGAGGTGGATGAAGAAGCTCGACCCGGTGGTCGGCAGTTCCGAGATCCGTGGCGTGAAGGCCCCGATCAGACTCTCCCGGGTCGACTGCGGTGTGGCGAACGCGGCTTCGAGCACGGATTCCGACACTTCTACCTCCCCCGTCGCCGCCACCAGGCGGCGCAACAAAACTGGCGAACCTGCGTGGCACCCGTCCGACGGGTCCAGGAAGCGCCCGGCGGCAGTTGCCCGATGGTCAGGGCGGTCGCCAGCGGAACCAGGCATCGTCGATCATGGATGTGAATCATCACTTCGAAGCGCAACCCATCGTAGGCTGTCGATTACTCTTTGGAAAGCGACGGTGCGCTCGGGCCGGGTTTACGCAGGCGATCCGGGCGGTGGACGACCGGGTCGACCTCTGCGGCGGGCGGCCGGTGTGCTCGGCGCGATGCCGTGGGCACCGACCACTAGAGTCGGGTCATGGTGGCAATCGGATACCAAGAAATCGTCCAGGCGCCCAAGGCGCTGCTCCACGACCACCTGGACGGTGGGCTGCGGCCGAGCACGATCATCGAACTGGCCGCGCAGTTGGGACACGAGTTGCCCAGCACCGACCCGGAGGCGCTGGGCCGGTGGTTCGTCGAGGCGGCGAACTCCGGCTCGCTGGAGCGCTACCTGGAGACCTTCGCCCACACGGTGGCGGTCATGCAGACCGCCCCGGCGTTGACCCGGGTGGCCCGGGAGTGCGCCCTGGACCTGGCCGCCGACGGGGTGGTCTACGCCGAGGTGCGCTTCGCCCCCGAACAGCACCTGGAGCAGGACCTCACCCTGGACCAGGTGGTCGAGGCGGTGCTGGCCGGCTTCGCCGAGGGCAGTGAACTGGCCGCCCGCGCCGGCAACCCGATCCGGGTCGGCACCCTGCTGACCGCGATGCGGCACGCCGCGCGGTCACAGGAGATCGCCGAGTTGGCCGTCCGGCACCGGGACACCGGTGTGGTCGGGTTCGACATCGCCGGCGCCGAGGCCGGCTTCCCGCCCACCCGGCACCTGGACGCCTTCGAGTACCTCCAGCGGGAGAACTTCCACTTCACCATCCATGCCGGCGAGGCGTTCGGTCTGCCCTCGATCTGGCAGGCGATCCAGTGGTGCGGCGCGGACCGCCTCGGGCACGGGGTGCGGATCGTCGACGACATCACTCTCGGCGACGACGGCCCGCAGCTCGGCCGGCTGGCCGCGTACGTGCGGGACAAGCGGATTCCGCTGGAGCTGTGCCCGTCCTCCAACGTGCAGACCGGGGCTGCCCCGTCGATCGCCCAGCACCCGATCGGCCTCCTGCGCGACCTGCGGTTTCGGGCGACCGTCAACACCGACAACCGGTTGATGAGCGGCACCTCGATGTCGCGGGAGATGGCGCTGCTGGTGGACGCCTTCGGCTACGGCTGGAAGGAACTCCAGTGGTTCACCATCAACGCGATGAAGAGCGCCTTCATCCCGTTCGACGAACGACTGCGGATCATCGACGACGTGATCAAGCCGGCGTACGCGAAGCTGCTCTCCTGAGCCCGCCCGGCCCCGTGGCCGGACCGGGACCGGGGTCGGCCGCCGGGCGGGCCCGGCGCGGGTGACCGTAGCGGGATCAGGATCGGCGCGGGTGGCCGGCGAGCAGCGCGGCCACCCGGCGGAGCACCTCCCGGGCCCGCGCCGCCTCCGCGCCCAGGCCGGTCTGCCGGCGCAGCACGGCCGGTTCCTCGCGCAGCAGCGTCAGGCCGCGCCGGAGGAGCACCCGGGGTGCCTTGCGCTGTTCCACCAGGTCCCGGGTCAGCCGGCGGACGAATGTCGCACCACGTGGCCGGCGAAGGGCATAGGCGCCGGCGAGCAGACCCCGTTCCCGGCACTCGGCGACGATCTCGGCGGCGAAAATCCCTTCGGCGACGAAGAATGGCGATCCGGCGAGGTCGAATGTCCGGGTGGCGACCCGACGGTCTTCGCCGATTGCATAAACCGGCACTTCGGCCTTGCCGTCACGAGCCAGTCGAGTAATGGTTTCCACGGCAAAGCCGGCATCCCAGGCGTGCGGCGAATCCCAGTCGATTCGGTCGTGCCGACGTGGCAACGTAGGGTCGTCGCCGTTCTTGTAAAAATCGTCCAGGCAGAGCACGGGAAGTCCGGTTCGGTGTGCAATGTAGGACTTTCCGGAGCCTGAAGGGCCGGCGAGCAGGACGACACGGTGCGGGGTTTTCATTACGGTAGGTGACTCCGGCCAGACGGGCTGCGATCAAAGTGTCTCAACATCTCATCACACCCCGGGCGAGGGACAGCCTGGGCTTTCTCTTTGAGAGGCGGCGTGATGGAATCTCGGAGGTCCGACCCGCCGGGTCGGTCGCTGGGCGTTGCCCGGAGCAACGCGGCGGACGCTGGGATCAAGAGGGCGGTGACGTGAGCAAACGGCCAAAGACGGCGGGCTCCTTCCTGTCGCGAATGCGCCGACCGGCTGGTCGGCTCCGCGACATGCCGATCTGGTCGAAGCTCGGCCTCATCATGATCGTGCCGACCATCGCCACAGTGGTCGTCGGTACCAATGGTCTGATCGACCACCTGGACACGCTCAACAGCGCCAACCGCGCCGGCGACCTGGCGAACCTCACCGGTTACTCCGGTGAGCTGGTCGACACCCTCCAGGACGAACGGGCTGCCGCGGTGCTGCTGCTCGGAGCGAACGCGCAGACCCGGGAGCAGTACAACAAGGCCTACACCGAGGTGCACCAGCAGGTCGACCGGGCACGGGGGCCGTACTCCCGGCAGCGGGCCGAGATCGACGGGCTCCCGAACAACTTCGAGAAGGTCCTCGACCGGATCGACCAGAGTCTGGCGGACCTCCCCGGCACCCGCAGCCAGGTCTTCAACAACCGGCTGCCGCTGACCGACGCCGCCCGGTCCTACGAGGGTCTGATCAACGACCTGCTGGACATCCGGGACTCGGCCAGCCAGCTCGCCGGGGACACCGACCTGAGCGAGCGGATGCGCGCCGTGGCCGCGAGCGCCCGCGCCAAGGAGTTCCTCTCGGTCCGCCGGGTCGTGGTGCACCGGGCGCTGATCCAGGGCTCGATGAGCCCGGTGCTGCGCACCGACTACATCGCCACCGGCACCGGTCAGCAGCAGGCCCTGCAGAGTTTCCAGGCGGTCGCCAACCAGGACGAGTCCGAGCTGTACCAGCAGACCGTGGCCGGTTCGGACCAGCGGCAGGTCGAGAACTACCTCGGCTGGATCAACGGCAACACCACCGAGAGCATGGCCGGCGCGCCGTTCGGGGCGAACGAGTGGGACGCCGCGATGGTCGCCAACGCCGAGCTGATCCGGACGGTCGAGGCCGAGCTGGACGGTGACGTGATCCGGCTCGCCGACCAGCTCCGCTCCGACGTGCAGCGCCGGGTCTTCCTGGAGACCGGTCTGCTGCTCAGCATGCTGCTGCTGGCGATCTTCTTCGCCTACCTGGTCGCCCGGTCGATGGCCCGCTCCCTACGTGACCTCCGACAGGGTGCGCTCTCCATCGCCCAGTACGGCCTACCCCAGGCGGTGGCCCGGCTGCGGGACCCGAAGGTCACCGGCCAGCTCACCCCGATGCAGCTCGCCAACCAGATCGCCGAGCCGCTCCCGGTGCGCAGCAAGGACGAGTTCGGTCAGGTCACCGAGGCGTTCAACGCCGTCCACCTGGAGGCGGTCCGGACGGCGGCCGAGCAGGCCGCGCTCCGCGCCTCCGTCGCGACCATGTTCGTCAACCTGGCCCGCCGGTCCCAGATCCTGGTCGACCGGCTGATCGGTCACCTCGACCGGTTGGAACGCGGCGAGGAGGACCCGGACCGGCTGGCTGAGCTGTTCCAGCTCGACCACCTGGCCACCCGGATGCGTCGTAACGACGAGAACCTGCTGGTCCTCGCCGGTGCGGACTCCACTCGGGTGCAGCGGCAGCCGGCCGCCCTGATCGACGTGCTCCGGGCCGCCCAGTCCGAGGTCGAGCACTACACCCGGATCGAGTTCGGTGTGATCGACCGGGACCTCGAGGTCGCCGCGCACGCGGTCAACGACCTGGTCCACCTGGTCGCCGAGCTGTTCGACAACGCCACCGCGTTTTCGCCGCCGGACTCGCAGGTCATGGTCGAGGCCCGTCGGGTCGGCGACCGCGCGTCGCTCTACGTCGAGGACCGGGGCATCGGGATCAGCGCCGAGCAGATCGCCGACCTCAACGAGCGCCTCGCCACGCCACCGCAGGTGGACGTCGCGGTCTCCCGGATGATGGGCCTGGTCGTGGTCGCCCGGCTGGCCGCCCGGCACGGGGTCCGCGTCGAGCTGCGACCGGGCACCGAGCGGGGCACGGTCGCCGAGGTCGACCTGCCCACCTCGGTCCTGGTGCCGCGGGCGCTCTCCGGTCGGGTGCAGCAGCCGGGGCTGCCCGCGTCCGGCCCCGCTCCGGCCACCCCGCTGCCCACCGTCGGCACGCTGCCGGCGCTGGGTAACGCCCCGTCGCCTGCGGCACCCCGTCCGGGCGGCTCGGGCAACCAGGTCACCCTCGGCGGACGGCCCTTCGAGCCGGGGCCGCGCAACGGTACGCTGGGCGGCGCCCGGTCGCTGCCCGCCTGGTCCGACCTGACCGGTGCGGACGTCCGGTCCGGCGGGGACGCCTTCACGCCCCGCCCGGCCAACGGACAGCAGACGGACGCGCTGCCGCAGCGGCGCGCGACCGGCGACGAGGAGTCGGCCGCAACCGGCCAGCCGCCGGTCGTGCCGCGACAGCTCCCGACCTACCCGGAGGCGCGGACCGGCTACCCGTCGGTCCCACCCCCGGTGTCGGCCCCGCCGGTCTCCGGTCCGCCCGTCTCCGGTCCGCCGGTTTCAGGTCCGCCGGTTTCCGGTCCGCCGATGCCGGCCCCGCCGGTCTCCGCACCGCCGGCCCGACCGGCCCCGCCCACACCCGCCCCGCCGGTCTGGCCGCCGGTGGCCGGGACGGAGCGGGAGGTGCCCACCCCGCCCGTGCCCGAGCGGCTCGCCGCAGCGCTCGACATGACCACCGAGCTGCCCCGCCTGCCGCGCTCGGCGGGCGATCCGCCGGCCGGGCAGCCCGCGCCGGCCCCGGAGGTCCGCGACCGGCAGCGGTACGCGGACGAGACGATGGAACTGCCGATCTTCCGGGAGTTGGAATCCGCCTGGTTCCGCACCCGCCGAACGGTCAACGACGAGACGGCCGGCGGTGCCCGGACCTCCCTCGGGAGCCTGGACGACGCCCAGACGCAGCAGCTCACCGCTGTCGACCGGGGCCGTCCGCCCGTCCAGAAACCAGCAGGGACGACAGGTAACGCACCGATGGCAACGAATACCGGAGGCGCGTCGCACGACAACGGTGCGGCGACCAACGGGAGCGACCGTTCCGCGTACGCCGAGAGCCTCGCCGGCCGACGCACCCCGCAGCCCGTCGGTGGTTGGCAGACCGCCGCAGACGACGGCTGGCGGGCCGCCAGTGCGGCCAACGAGGTGCCGGTGGCCGAAACCACCCAGACCGGTCTACCGAAGCGCAAGCCCATGGCGCAGCTCGTGCCGGGTGGGATCGAGAAGCCGGTCACGTCGGTGCAACGGCGTACGCCGGAGGCGGTACGCGGACTTCTCTCGGCATACCATCGTGGCGTGCAACGCGGCCGAAGCAACCATGCTGACAGCCACTCGTCCGGCCTGGGGGCGACTCCGGGTGGGCAGCAGTCCTCGCAGTCTGGCTCAGGCCCCCGGGCCGGGAGCAGGCAGAAGGAGCAAGAAGGATGACAACTACGCAGGATCTTGGTTGGCTGCTGGCCAACTTCGCCGACCGGGTGCCCGGTGTCGCGCATGCGGTCGCCGTCTCCGCGGACGGCCTGCTCCTCGCGTCGTCACGGGACCTGCCGCGTGACCGCGCCGACCAGTTGGCCGCGATCTCGTCCGGCCTGGTCAGCCTTACCCAGGGAGCGGCTCGCTGCTTCGAGGGTGGTGCGGTGCTCCAGACAGTGGTCGAGATGGACAATGGCTTCCTGTTCCTCATGTCCATCTCGGACGGCTCGTCGTTCGCGGTGCTCGCCGCCCGGAGCTGCGATGTGGGGCAGGTCGGGTACGAGATGGCGCTGCTGGTCGACCGGGTCGGCGACGCGCTGACCCCGCAGCCGCGCGCCGCCGCGGGAATGCTGGGTTGACACGGGCGCTGACCGTACGGTCGGCGGACGAACAACGAAAGAGTCGACGGGTTCCACCGGAGCGAGCCGGTGGCGGGTATGCGGAAGGAGGTGAGCGGCGAGATGGTCGATCGTGACGAGCCCACTGGGGCGCTGGTCCGTCCATACGCCGTCACCCGAGGTCGTACCCGCCCCCGCCTCGACATCGCGCTGGAGGCGCTCGTCGAGACGACGGTGCGTGGTCGGACCGCTGCCAATGGCAACGGTGGTCAGGGCCGCGAGCACCAGTACATCGCCGCGCTGTGTGACGGCCGGCTGCAATCGCTCGCCGAGATCGCGGCACGGATGCAGTTGCCACTCGGGGTGGCCCGGGTGCTCATTGCCGACATGGCTACGGACGGCCTGGTCGCGGTGCACGAGCCGACCATCCTGGACGACTCCGACGACGCGGTGGGCACTGAACTGCTGGAGAGGGTGCTGAGTGGACTTCGCAGGCTCTGACATGTCGCACCGGCCGCCGACTCCGTCGAGCGGGCGCGTGACATCGGCGAAGATCGTTATCGCCGGTGGGTTCGGCGTTGGCAAGACGACGCTGGTCGGCTCGGTTTCGGAGATCACGCCACTGACCACCGAGGCGATCATGACCTCGGCGGGAGTGGGCGTCGACGACACCCGGCAGGTGCCGGGCAAGACGACAACCACCGTGGCGATGGACTTCGGTCGTATCTCGATCGACCGTGACCTGATCCTGTACCTCTTCGGTACACCGGGTCAGACACGGTTCTGGTTCATGTGGGACGAGCTGGTCCGGGGCGCCATCGGCGCCGTGGTCCTGGTCGACACCCGCCGGTTGGCCGACTGCTTCGCGGCCATCGACTTCTTCGAGCACCGGCGGCTGCCGTACCTGATCGCCATCAACTGCTTCGACGGGATGCAGTACCACGACCCGCAGGACGTCCGGGACGCGCTGGCGATCTCCCCGGAGGTGCCGGTGGTGGCCTGCGATGCCCGGCAGCGGGAGTCGACCAAGCACGTGCTGATCTCACTGGTCGAGTACGTGCTCACCATGCGCCGTACGCGCGCGGTGGCGCCGGCCTGAGGTGACCTCCGTACCGCCCGGTGCCGGCTCCGGCCGCGCCACCGGGCGGTACGTCGTCTCCGGGCGGCGGTACGGCCGCCGCCAGCGAGGCCCCCTCGACCGCCTCCGCGTTCCGGCCGGCGAGAGTGTCGTCCACCACCGGGCCGGGTCCACCCCGGCCGCGCGCCCAGCGCCTCGGGAACGGCCCGTACGCCCGAGTGGCCGTGCAGCCCCGGCCCGGGGCGCCAGCGTCACCCGCCGGGCGCCCTGCGGGCGGCTCAGCCGGCCCAGCCACCCCGGCAAGTCGGCGTGGACGGGCCGACCATCGGTGTCGCCGTGAGCCGCCCCCCACCCCGGCGACGTCCGCCGCCGGTACTACCGGGGGGACGTCGCCGTCCGTGAGCAGCCACCGTCAACGTCTGTGGCCGCCGACACGCAGGTTGGTCCACTCAGGAGCGGTAGCCGGCGGAGCGGAACTCGTACTCCCGGTCATCGTCGCGGTCGCCGTGGTCGCGGGTGAAGTCCCAGCCGCCGGCGGCCTCACGCCCGGGTCGTCCACCCACCGCGAACCCGCCGATCTCCTGTCCGCGGCGCCAGCCCCGGAAGTAGCCGGTGGTGTTCTCGGCGATGCGCGCCGCGTCCCGGACGATCCGCAGCGGACGCTCCTCGCGCAGCGGCGAACCGGGCACCAGGTTGGCCTGCGGTACCCGGCGGGGCAGCCCGGCCGACGTCTCGTCGCCCTTGACCGGCTGCGCGGCCTGCTCGGCGGCCTGCCAACCGGTGTCGGCCATGCTCGACCAGTCGAGGTCGTCGTCGTCCGAGTGCCCGACGAACCAGGCCGATTTCGCCTGGGCGAAGATGAGCAGGTCACCGTCGTTCTCGTCGGAGACCGGGGGCCGGCGGTGTTCGGTGGTGGGCCGCTCGGGCAGGCGGGGTGCGTCCTTCCGGTCCACCAGGCGCAGCGGCGGGTTCTCCGGCCGGGGGCCGGAGGTGGGGTGGAGGACGGTCCGGTCGTCGACCGGGGCCTCGAACCCGGGGCGGGTGTTCCGCTCGGCGTTCGGGTCGACGCGGTCGCCGCCCCGCTCCGGGCGGGGAACGGTGCGGGGAGCGCGGTCGACCGGCGTGTTGGCCCGGTCGTGCAGCGGCTGCTCCACCAGGCGCAGCATCGGCGGCTCCGGGGGCAGGTCGTCCGCCAGCCAGGGCGGCGTGATCCGGCCCTCGGGGCGGCCCGGGTCGGTGTGCGCGTCGACCTGCCGGCCGGGCGGCTCCTGAGCGGACTGTGCGACCGGGTTGCGCGGCGAGCTGTTGGCCGGGTCCTCCGGGTTGTTGACCAACGGCCAGTTGGCCCGGGAGCCCGGGGCCGGCGGCTCCTGCTCCGGACGCGGGGTCGGCACCGGCACGCTCAGGTCGGTGACCGCGAACCCGCCGGTCGGGGTGTCCCCGGTGGTCTTCGGGCGCGGCGGGATGACCGTCCGCTGACGCTCGGCCCGGGCGTTGTTGATCGCCGCCGTGGTGAGGGTGGGGCGGAACGGCTCACCCGCGTCGGCCGGCGAGTTGCCCCGCTGGGCCGGAGCGATCGGGGTGATCCCGGGCGGGGGCGGCGGTGACGAGACCGGCCGGTTCGTCGGGCCGTCCACCCACCGGGCGGGGGTGTCGCCCCGGCCCGGCGCGCCGTTGACCGGCGGCTTGGCCGAGGCTGCCGGGGTGACCGGAGCCGGTGCGGACGGCGGCGGCGCGACCGGGGCCGGGGCCACCGGGGGCGGGCCGAGTGGCCGCGGCGGAGTGGGTAGACCGGCACCGACCGGTTCCGGCCGGCTGCGCCGCCCGGTCGGCTGGGGCGGCACCGGGTCGACCGCGCGGAGCCCGCCACCAGCGGCGACCTCGGTGGGGTCGTCGGCCGGCGCGGCGCGGCGTCCGGGCACCGGGGACGGGGCGCTGAGCCGGGCCCGGAGCGCCCCGACCAGGGCGTCGCACCCGGCGTCGCAGGCGCGGACGGCGGCGACGGCCTGTCGCACCGTCTCCGCCACCGCCGAGGTGAGCGCCCGACTGACCGCCGCCCGGCGGGGGGTCTCGGCGATGGCCACCCGCAGGGCGGTCACCGCGTCGTTGATCGATTCGGCGTCGGCCACCCCGTCGGTCGCCAGGTGGGCGACGATGGCGTCCGCCGCGACCGAGACGTCCCGGCCCCGGGCGACGGTGCCGCCCAGCATGCCGGGCTCCGGGAGGGCGTCGAGCACGGCCAGCGAGACCGGCTCGGCCGGGTCGGGGTAGGCCCGCAGGGCGGCCGGGTAGAGCTCACGCAGTACCTCGCGCAGGGCCACGGCGGCGGTGTGCCGGCCGTTGGCGAGCGCGGCGTGCGCCGCGAGGACCTGCTTGTAACCGGCGAGGTCGCGGGGGGCCGGGAGGGTGACCGCGGAGAGCGCGCCAGCCTGGAGCGCACGGGCCAGCCCGACCGCCCGGCGCTGTGCCGGCGCCGCCTGCATCTCCTCCAGCGAGTCGTCGTCGGCGAACCGCTCGGCGAAGTCGTCGACGGAGTCGTCGTCGGCTATCGCGAGCGGCCGACCGGCCGCGCTGAGCAGCGAGGTGACCGTGTGGTCGTCGCTGTCGGCGGCGATCGCCGCACCGCTCGGGCCGCCTGACCGCTCCACCAGCAACGCCACGAGCCGGGCATATCCGGCCGGATCGTCGCTGATCTCGCAGACGTGGAGCAGCCGGCCTGCGTCGTCGACCACAGCGGACGTCAGCGTCGAACTGGCCGAAGCCGGTCGGTCTGCTGAGTCGGCCGAGGCAAGACCGCAGTACACGCGCACGAGCGCCACGGCGTCGTCCTCCTCCCGGGTTTCTGTGCCAGAGACTGATGCTCCCTGGTACAGCTCAGTCGCGCCAGTCCACGACCGCAGAGATCTTCCCGACAATGGTCCGCCACCCCAGGCTGGCGGTCTGGGCACCGATCTTCTTCAGCCGCCGGCGGCCCATGAAAGCGCCGATGCCGCCGCCGGCCGTGGCCCGCAGGGCCTCGTCCAGGTCGTCCAGGCTGGACCCGGCGGAGAGCATGTCGAGCACGGCGGGGAGCCGCAGCGCGTACGCCAGGTCACGGGCCGCCTCGCCAGCCTCGATGAGCAGGGTCGCGTCCCAGGTGTCGTGCCCGCCGCGCAGGTTCTCCACCACGAGGTCGAGCTCGTAGGTGTCCTCGTCGAGGGGGGCGATGTCCGCCGGTTCCACCCGTTCGGACAGTTCGTTCCAGCCGTCCAGCTGGGACATGTCGTGCGGGGCGCCGGAGCGGATGAAGCTGACCAGGGATTCGGGGGTCTTGAACAGCAGCAGCCGACCCCGGTGGCTGAGGAAGACGGGCACCTCCTCGTCGCCGGCGGTGTCCTCCTCCTCGTCGTCGTCCTCGGCGTCCGCCCCGGCCTTGTCGCCCTTCCGGGCCGACTGCTTCTCCTCCTCGTCGGCCTCGGCGAACTCCTCCGCGACCTCCTCGTCGAGGATCACCACGGTCTCGTCGTCGTCCTCCTCCTCGACGACCTCCCGGCCGCGGGCCAGGAACGGGTCGTCGGCATCCCGTTCGGCGACGTCGGTGGGGGTCAGCTCCCGGGCCGGGCGGTACGCCCGCAGCGTGAAGCCGGAACCGGCCGGCAACGCGATCTCCACCGGGTCGATCCGCAGCTCCTCCCAGAGCGACCGATCCGCCTCACCGGTGCTGGCGACGGTGTCGCCGGCCTCCTCCGGTTCGGTCGCTGCGGTCGCTTCGTCGAGCTGGGGCTCGTCGGCGTCGGGCCGTTGGGGCGACTGGCGGGCCACGCTGACCTCCGTGTGCTTCGGGCTGCTGACCCGGCGGTAGTCCGTGCCGTCGGGTGACTCTGCGCACATACCCTAGTGGGCGATCCGGCGGGACTGGTGCCCGCACCCCGTTGGCTAGGCCCCGGAGAGTCAGTAGCGTGGTGCGGTGTGAAGGGCCAGACGCTGCACGGACACCTCGACGCCCTGCTCCTGGCGGTGCTCGAGGACGGTGCGCTGCACGGATACGCGATCATCGAGGCGCTGCGGGTCCGCAGCGGCGGCAGCCTGGACCTGCCCACCGGCACGACCTACCCGGCGCTGCGCCGGCTGGAGCGCGCCGGCTACGTGGCCAGCTCCTGGCACACGGTCAACGGGCGGGAACGGCGCACATACCAGCTCACCGACGCCGGCCGGCGGGCGCTGGCCGGCGAGCGGGCCGGCTGGCGCGAGTTCAGCTCCACCGTCGGGCGGTTCCTCAATCCGGAGGCGCCCCCGCCGGCCACCGCCTGATCCCCTCCGGGTCAGGGGGCCAGGGCCAGGTAGCCCTGCTCGGCCGCCACCTGGATCAGCCACTGGTCGCGGTACCAGCCCGGCGTCGCCACCAGCTCGTCGTGGCGCCCCCGCTGGGTCACCCGACCGGCGTCCAGCACCACGACCTCGTCGAAGCCGGCGAGGCCGCTGAGCCGGTGGCTGATCAGCAGCACCGAGTGGTCGGCGGGTACCGCGGCCAGGGTCGAGGCGAGCACCGCGTCGGCGGCGGCCGGGTCGAGCCCCTCGGTCGGTTCGTCCAGCACCAGCAGGCCCGGCGCGGCCAGCAGCGCCCGGGTCAGCGCCAGCCGCTGCCGCTGCCCGCCGGAGAGCTGCCCACCGTCCTCGCCGACCACGGTGTCCCACTGCTCCGGCTGGGCGCGTACCCAGTCGAGCAGCCCGGCCGCCCGGGCGGCCGAGTCCAGTGCCGCGTCGTCGGCCCCACCCCGGCCGAGGAGAAGGTTCTCCCGGACGGTGGCGTGGAAGACGTGCGCCTCGGCCAGCAGTCCGCCGACCGCCCGGGGCAGCTCCTCCGCCCGGTACGTCGACAGGTCGGCCCCGTCCAGGGTCACCCGACCCCGGTCCGGCGGCACCGCCCCGGTGAGGACGGCCGCCAGGGTGCTCTTGCCCGCCCCGCTCGGCCCGACCACGGCGATCCGTCGGCCGGCGGGCAGGTCGAGATCCACCCCGTCCAGGGCGGGCGGGGCGCCGTCCCGGTAGCGGACCCGCACCCCGTCGAGGCGTACGTGGTGCCCGGCGGCGGGCACCGGCCGGTCCCCGGTCGGCGAGGGGGCATCGGTCGGGGCGGTCAGCAGCCCGGCGACCCGGGTCAGCCCGGCCCGCAGTCCGCTCCACTGCCGGGCGGCCCCGACCAGCGCCGACGCCACCTCCACGGCGGCCAGCGTGCCGACCGCGAGGACGCCGACCAGCACCCCGGAGACGTCGGCCCGCAGCGCGGTGACCACCACCGCCGCGCTGGTCGCCCCGGCGACCAGCACCCCGAGGGCGTCCACCGCGAAGCCGGTCGCGGCGAGGCGACGCTCCAGCCGGGCCAGCCGGTCGGCCCGTCCGGTCGCGGCGCGCAGGGCCGCGCCGGTCGCCCCGAAGGCGGCCAGGTCGGCGGCACCGTGGGTCAGGTCCACCGCGTCCGAGGCGAGCGCGCCCCGCAGCGGCGCCACCTCGGCGGCACCGCGTCGGGTCAGCAGCGCGGCCAGCAGCGGCAGCGCGACGCCGGCCAGCAGCAACCCCACCGCGAGCGCACCGGCCGCAGCCGGGGACACCAGCGCCGCGCCGACGACCGCGAGCACGCTCACCAGGGCCGCCGCGGCCCCCGGTACGAGCACCCGCAGCAGCAGGTCCTGGACGGTGTCCACGTCGGAGACCAGCCGGCTCAGGGTGTCCCCGGAGCGTTGGTCTGCGGCGGATCGGCGGGCCGCCAGGGTGGCGAAGACCCGGGCGCGCACGTCGGTGACGATGCGCAGCACCGCGTCGTGCCCGGCGAGCCGTTCGGTGTAGCGCAGCACGCCCCGGCCGATGGCGAGTGCCCGGACCGCGACGATCGCCACGGTCAGCCGGTCCAGGGGCGGCCGACCGGCGGCGCTCATCAGCAGCCAGGTGGCGGTGGACATCAGGGCCAGGGCGGCCAGTTCGGTGGCGGTGGCGAGCAGTCCCGCGCCGAGCAGCCGGCGCAGGTACGGCCGGGCCAGCCGCAGGACGGCCCGTTCGGCCCCCAGCCGCCCCGACGGGGCGGCCGCGTCCCGGTCCCTGCCGGCGGGCCGGCGTGGCAGCCCGGCGTCCGGGCTCATCCGACCACCTCCCCGGTCCGGGTCAGCTCGGTGACCCGCCCGTCGACCACCCGCAGGATCCGGTCGGCGTCGGCGAGCAACGCCGGGCGGTGCGCCACCAGCAGGGCGGTACGCCCCGCGACGAGCCGACGGGTCGCGTCCAGCACCACGGCCTCCGAGGCGGTGTCGAGCCGGGCGGTGGGCTCGTCGAGAAGGACGACCGGGGCGTCCCGCAGGAACGCCCGGGCCAGCGCCACCCGCTGCCGCTGACCGCTGGAGAGGCCGTGGCCGCGTTCGCCGAGCCGGGTCTCCAGCCCGTCGGGCAGGGCGGCGACCACCTCGTCCAGCGCGGCGGCCCGGACCGCGGCGGCGAGCGCCTCCGGGCGGGTCTCCGGCGCGCCGAGGCGGATGTTGTCGGCCAGGGTGGCGGCGAACAGGTGGGCCCGCTGGGGCACCCAGGCCAGTCGGCGACGCCACTCGTCCAGGTCGACGGTGGCCAGGTCGACGCCGTCCACGGTGACCCGGCCACCGGTCGGGCTGACGAAGCCCAGCAGGAGAGCGAGCAGCGTGCTCTTGCCCGCCCCGCTCGGCCCGACGACGGCGATCCGCTCGCCGGGGCGGATGGTCAGCGTGACGTCCCGCAGCGCCGTGGTCCGCTCGTACGCCACGGTGACCGCCTCGAACCGGATCTCACCCGGCTGGGGCGGTGGCAGCGGCTCCCTGCTGCCGCTTCTTGCCGAGCCAGGACCCCCTGCGGCGTCCGCCCCCTCCAGCACGGCGAACGCGTCGTTGAGCGCGCTCAGCCCCTCCATGCTGGCGTGGAACCGGGCACCGGCCGTCCGCAGCGGGAGGTAGGCCTCCGGGGTGAGCAGGAGCACCAGCAGCGCGGTGGTGAGGGTGAGCCCGCCGCCGAGCAGCCGTACGCCCACCGGGACGGCGACCAGCGCCACCGAGAGGGTGGCGACCAGCTCCAGCACCAGTCCGGAGAGGAAGGCGATGCGCAGGGTCCGCATGGTGGCCACCCGGTGCCCGTCGGCCATCCGCCGGACCACGTCCACCTGGGCCCGCGCGCGCCCGAAGGCGCGCAGGGTGGCCAGTCCGGCCACCATGTCGAGGAAGTGCCCGCCGAGACGGGAGAGGCGACGCCACTGCCGTTCCGTGGCGGCCTGCGCCTGCCAGCCGAGCAGCGCGCCGAAGATCGGGATCAGCGGCAGCGTCACCAGGATGATCAACGCCGAACTCCAGTCGGCGAGGACCAGCCGGGCCAGCACCGCCACCGGCACGGTGACACTCAGCACGAGCTGGGGGAGGTAGCCGGTGAAGTAGGCGTCCAGGGCATCCAGCCCGCGCCCGGCCAGGGTGGCGAGCTGCCCGGCCCGCTGCCCGGCGACCCAGCCCGGCCCGTGCCGACCCACCGCGCCGAGCAGGTCGGCGCGGAGGGTGGCCTTGACCGTCGCCGCGGCCCGCGCCGCCACCGTTCCCTGGGCCCAGACCACCGCCGCGCGGGCGGCGACCGCCGCGAGCAGGCCGGCGAGCGCCGCCCGGTGCAACCGCCCGTCGAAGGCGGTGGCGAGGAGGACGGCCAGCGCGGTGGCCTGGGCGATGACCAGGAGGGCGGTCAGTACGCCGAGCCCGGCGAGCACGGCGAGATGGCGCCGGACCGCGGGGACCCGACGCAGTAGACGCGGGTCGAAGGGACGACGGTTCACCGATGCATCACCAGTACACCGGTGCCCTGCCGCCGGTCCGTCCCCGGAACACCCACCACAACATCACCTGGAAGCCTAGTAGGGCCGGCAGGAGGGGCACCGTCAGCCAGGTCAACAGACGCAGGGTCGGCCCGCTGGCCGCCGCGTCCGCGACGGTCAGGCTGGCCGCCGGGTCGATCGTGGAGTACAGCGCGTTGGGCCAGAGGGTCGCCCCGACCAGCAGCACCGGCAGCGCCAGGGCCGCGCTGGTGGCGGTGAAGGCCAGACCGGGGCGCCGGCGGCCGAAGCCGACCAGCGCCACCAGCAGGGCCACCACCAGCAGTACGGGCATGGCGATCGCGGCGACCGGCTGTTGCGTCGCCTCGCGTACCCGATCGGAGAGCAGCGCCACGACGGTGGTCACGAGGCTCGCGGCGAGGGCGACCGGCACCAGCCGGCGGCCCAGCGCGGCCACCGGTCCGGCCTCGTCGACGGGGAGCCGCAGGGCCAGGAAGGCCGCCCCGTGCACGGCCACCACCGCGACCATGGTCACCGCCGCGGCCAGCGCGAACGGGGTGAAGAGGTGGCTGATGCCGACCACCCGCCCGTCGGCGTCGAGCGGTACGCCCTGGAGCATCCCGGCGAGCACCGCGCCCCAGCCCAGCGCGGCGAGCGTCGAGCCGACGACGATCACGCGGTCCCAGGCGGTGCGTGCCCACTGGCTGGCCGGGCGGCTGCGCAGCTGCACGGCGGCGGTGACCAGGATCACGCCGACGAGTGCCCCGGCGAAGGCCGGGTAGAGGCCGGCGAGGAGTTCCCCCTCCAGGATCGGGAACGCCCCGAAGAGGATGCCGACGGCGGCGATCAGCCAGACCTCGTTGCCGAGGAAGAACGGTCCGACCGCGTTGAGCAGGCCGCGCCGGGTGGCCGGATCACCGGTCCGGGCGAGCATCAGACCGGTCCCGTAGTCGTAGCCGCCGAGCACCAGGTAGGCGGCGAAGAAGAGGCCCAGGAGGGCGTACCAGGCGAGTTCCACGGTCGGCTCCTCAGACGAAGGCGGGGTCGGGGCGGTCGTCGGCGGGCTGCTGCTCGGGCGGCCGACCGAGCGCGAGGTCGTCGTGCGCGCCCCGGGCGGCGTGCTTGGCGATCAGCACCCAGTTGGTGACCGCGAGCGTGCCGAGCAGCAGGGTGAAGCCGAGGAACGAGGTGAACATCACACCGCCACTGACCGGTGAGACCGCGTCCTCCACCCGGAGCAACCCGTAGACGGCCCAGGGCTGGCGGCCCACCTCGCGGGCGAGCCAGCCGAGGATGGCCGCGACGAAGGGCAGCGGCAGGGCGAACAGCAGGATCCAGAGCGGGAAGCGGAGCCGGATCAGCCGGTCCTTGGGGAGCAGGACGAACTGCAGGCAGATCAGCGCCAGCAGGAAGCCGATGATGAACATGAAGCTGAGGCTGCTCAGGAAGAGCGTCGGCGGTTCGTAGTCGCCGGGACCGAAGGTGGCGGTCAGTTCGGCGATCTTGGCTTCCTTCTCCTCCGGGGTGCCGTACTTGGTCGGCTGGAGCGGGGCCATGTCGGCGAGCTGGATGAAGCCGAAGTGCAGCAGCGGGCCGACGGTGAGCGCGGCGGTGACCAGGCCGATCCGCAGCGACTTGCGGAACAGCTCGAAGTCGGCGGTGCGCCGGATCAGGTGCCAGGAGCTGATCGAGGCCATCAGGATGCCCCCGGTGACCAGGGCGGCGAGCATGGTGTGCACGAACGCCATCTGGAAGGCGGGGTTGGTCACCAGGGCGGAGAACTCGGTGAGGTGGGCGATGCCGTCGCGCATCTCGTACCCGACCGGGTTCTGCATCCAGGCGTTGCCAGCCATGATCCAGAAGGCCGAGACGTACGCGGTCAGCGCGACGCCCCAGAGCAGCGCCAGGTGGACGCCCCGGCGCAGCCGGTGCCACCCGAAGATCCACATGCCGAGGAAGGTGGACTCCAGGAAGAACGCGGTGAGCGTCTCGATCGCCAGCGGCGCGCCGAAGACGTTGCCGACGTACTTCGACAGGCCACTCCAGTTCAGCCCGAACTGGAACTCCATCACCACGCCGGCGGCGATGCCGAGCACGTAGTTGATCACGTAGAGCGTGCCCCAGAAGCGGGTCAGTCGCTCGTACACCGGTTTCTTCGTTATCACCCACGCCGTCTGGAGATAGACGAGTAACGTGATCAGGCCGAGTGTCACGAGGACGAAGAGGAAGTGGATCGAGGTCGTCGTGGCGAACTGTAGGCGGGCTAACAGGAGTGGGTCCATGGCCGGCTCTCCAATGGGGGGAGTCGCATTTTGCCGGCAGCCTACAGGTAGTTACTCTACTCATCCACATCTTTACTACTTCTCGTAGTACTTCCGCGTGTCGTGGGACCAGTTTCGACGCCCGTCCATGGCCCGGATCGGGCCGGGCCGGTCGCCGCCCCGAGCGGCTGCCGCCGGTCAGCTCAGGAAGAGCGTGATCGGCAGCGCGGCGAGTGTGGTGGTCAGGGCGAGCACGGTGGTCCCGAGGATCCGTGGTGGTCGCTCGGCGACCAGGAGCCGGCGTACCCGCAGGTCGAGGTCGCGGTCACCGAGCCCGAGGGCGCCGGCCGGGGTGACCCGGTTGCCGGCGGCGGCGAACCGGCGGAGCGCGCCGGCCAGCGGGGCCTCGGCGTGCGTCTGGCGGGCCTTGTCGTCGGCGCGCAGCTCGACCAGCAGCGCCACCCGCTCGTGCGCCGCGCGGACCCAGCCGAACCACGGCAACGCCCGGCACAGCGCGGTGAACGGCAGCAGCACCAGGTCGTGCCGCTCCTGGGCGTGCGCCCGCTCGTGGGCGAGCACGGCGGCCAGCTCGGCGCGGTCGAGCAGGTCGAGGGTGCCGGCACTGACCACCACCCGGGGGCGCATGCCGGGCAGGCAGTACGCCGCCGCGCAGGGGTGGTCGAGCACCAGCGCGCCGGGGGCCGCCGGGTCGTCCCGGGCGACCAGCGTGAGCAGCTCCCGGTGCCGGCGCTGGGCGCGCACGGTGCCAAGGATGCTGCGGGCGGTGGTGGTCAGCAGCATCGTGCCGATGCCGAACCCGATGCCGACACCCGCCAGGTGGAACACCCCCAGACCGGGGGGAAGGCTGTCGTGGAGCAGGTCGTCGGCGAGCGCGAGCAACGCGCTGCCGGTCGGCAGGTCGTACGGCGTCAGCCCGAGGGCGATCGGCACGCCCATCGCGGAGAGGCCGAGCGCCAGCCCGACCCCCTGCCAACAGAGGATCGCCACCCGGGGGCTGCGCCCCGGCCAGGTGGCGGCGGCGAGCACCTGGGCGGTCAGCCAGCAGGCCAGCACCGTCACGGCGAAGTGCAGGGCGTACGCCACGGCCCGCGCCCTACCGGTCCGGACCCTCGTCGACCGGGACCACCGTCCGGGCCGCCTGCGCGTTCAGCGCGGCCCGGAGCACGTCGGCCTCGGTGCCGGTGACCGACCGGGCGAAGCGCACCAGGGCCGCGTCGCGGCTGCCGCCGAGGTCGAGCGCGTCGAGCATGAGCTGGGCGATGTGCCCCTCGCGGGTACCGGCCGCCCGGTAGCGCCAGGCGCGTCCCTCCCGCTCGCGCTCGACCATGCCCTTGCCGGCGAGCCGGTCCAGCACGGTCATCACCGTGGTGTACGCCAGCTCGCGCCCGGCCAGCGCGTCGGCGACCTCGCGGACGGTCACCCCGCCCCCGGTGTCGCCGGACGCGCCGTCCCACAGCACGTCCATCACCGCCCGCTCAAGGTCCCCCAGCCGTGTCACGGGTCCAATCCTACCCCCGGTAGTAGAAGGTCGTGGGGGCGGCGGTGGGCGGCGGTCAGGTGCCCTTGGGGTGCCAGACGGTCTTGGTCTCCAACAGGGTGGTCATGCGGGCCAGACCGGGGTCGCGGGACCAGTCGTGGTCGGGCGACGCCGGCCGGAGGACACGCTTGAGGTTCTGCGCGGCGGCGACCTCCAGATCGGTGGCCAGCGCGGGATCGGTGACACCGGTCAGGTCGAGCGCGTTGACGTCCATGTGGGCGGCCAACGTCGGCGCGGTCTCCGACAGGCGACCGGTGAGCAGGTTGACCACACCCCCGGGCAGGTCGCTGGTGGCGAGCACCTCGGCCAGGGTGATCGCGGCCAGCGGCTCGGCCGGCGAGGCGAGCACCACCACGGTGTTGCCGCTGACGATCGCCGGGGCGATCACGCTGACCAGGCCGAGCAGCGCCGGGCGCTCCGGGGCCACCACGCCGACCACGCCGGTCGGCTCCGGCGCGGAGAGGTTGAAGTACGGCCCGGCGACCGGGTTCGCGCCGCCGTACACCTGGGGGAGCTTGTCGGCCCAGCCGGCGTACCAGACCCAGCGGTCGGTGGCCGCGTCCACCTCGTCGCCCGGCACGCCGAGCGCGACGAACTGCTCGCGCCGGCCCTCCAGCATCTCGGCCACCCGGTAGAGGATCTGCCCCCGGTTGTACGCGGTCGCGCCCGACCAGCCCTTCACGGCGGCGCGGGCGGCGACCACCGCGTCCCGGACGTCCTTACGGGAGGAGAGGGCGACATTGGCGTTCTGCACCGGATACGACCGTCCCGACTCGCTGCGGGGGAACTTCCCGCCGATGAAGAGCTTGTACGTCTTGCGTACCGCGACCCGCTCAGACATTGAGGTACGCCTCCAGCCCGTGCCGGCCGCCCTCGCGGCCGTAGCCCGACTCCTTGTACCCGCCGAACGGCGAGGTCGGGTCGAACTTGTTGAACGTGTTGGCCCAGACCACCCCGGCGCGCAGCCGGTCGGCCATCCAGAGAATGCGGGAGCCCTTCTCGGTCCAGATCCCGGCGGACAGCCCGTACGGGGTGTTGTTGGCCTTCTCCACCGCCTCGGCCGGGGTGCGGAAGGTCAGCACCGACAGCACCGGGCCGAAGATCTCCTCCCGGGCGATCCGGTGTGCCTGGGTGACCCCGGTGAAGATCGTGGGGGCGAACCAGAAGCCCCGTTCGGGCAGCTCGCACGCGGGTGACCAGCGTTCGGCGCCCTCGGCCGCGCCGGCCTCCGACAGCTCGGTGATCCGGGCGAGCTGGGCGGCCGAGTTGATCGCGCCGATGTCGGTGTTCTTGTCCAGCGGGTCACCGACCCGCAGCTGCGCCATCCGCCGCTTCAGCGACTCCAGCACCGGTTCGGCGACCGACTCCTGGAGCAGCAGCCGCGAGCCGGCGCAGCAGACGTGCCCCTGGTTGAAGAAGATGCCGTTGACGATCCCCTCGACCGCCTGGTCGACCGGGGCGTCGTCGAAGACGATGTTGGCCGCCTTGCCGCCCAGCTCCAGGGTGAGCTTCTTGCGGGTGCCGGCGACCGCGCGGGCGATGGCCCGGCCGACGTCGGTGGAGCCGGTGAAGGCGACCTTGTCGGTGCCGGGGTGCTCGACCAGCGCGCGGCCGGTCTCACCGGCCCCGGTGACGATGTTGACCACGCCCGGCGGCAGGTCGGCCTGCTGGCAGATCTCCGCGAAGACCAGCGCGGTCAGCGGGGTGGTCTCGGCCGGCTTCAGCACCACCGTGTTGCCGGCCGCCAGCGCCGGGGCGATCTTCCAGGCCAGCATGAGCAGCGGGAAGTTCCACGGGATGACCTGGGCGGCCACGCCCAGCGGCCGGGGGTCCGCCCCGAAGCCGGCGTACGGGAGCTTGTCGGCCCAGCCGGCGTAGTAGAAGAAGTGCGCGGCGACCAGCGGCAGGTCGACGTCCCGCGACTCCTTGATCGGCTTGCCGTTGTCCAGCGACTCCAGCACCGCCAGCTCGCGGGAGCGCTCCTGGATGATCCGGGCGATCCGGAACAGGTACTTGGCCCGGTCCCGGCCCGGCATCGGTCCCCAGACCTTCTCGTACGCCTTCCGCGCGGCGCGCACCGCGCGGTCGACGTCCTGGGGGCCGCCCTCGGCGACCTCGGCCAGCACCTCCTCGGAGGCCGGGTTGATCGACTTGAGGCTGCCGCCGTCGGTCGGGTCGACGAACTCCCCGTCGACGAAGAGCCCGTAGGAGGCCTTGATGTCCACCACCGAGCGGGACTCGGGGGCGGGTGCGTATTCGAACATCGCTCTCAGTCCAGGGTGAAGTAGTCGGGACCGGAGTAGACGCCGGTCGTCAGCTTGGTGCGCTGCATCAGCAGGTCGTTGAGGAGGCTGGACGCGCCGAAGCGGAACCAGTCCGGGTCGAGCCAGTCCGGGCCGACCGTCTCGTTGACCATCACCAGGTACCTGATGGCGTCCTTGGTCGTCTTGATGCCGCCGGCCGGCTTCACGCCGACCTGCCGTCCGGTCGTGGCCCGGAAGTCGCGGACCGCCTCCAGCATCACCAGCGTCACCGGCAGGGTGGCCGCGGCCGGCACCTTACCGGTGGAGGTCTTGATGAAATCCGCCCCGGCCAGCATCGCCAGCCACGAGGCCCGCCGCACGTTGTCGTAGGTGACCAGCTCGCCGGTTTCCAGGATCACCTTCAGGTGGGCCGTGCCGCAGGCGTCCTTGATCGCCACGATCTCGTCGAACACGGCCCGGTACCGGCCGGTGAGGAAGTCGCCCCGGCTGATCACCATGTCGATCTCGTCCGCACCGGCCGCGACGGCGGCCCGGGTGTCGGCGAGCTTGACCTCCAGCGGGGCCTGCCCGGACGGGAACGCCGTCGCCACGCTGGCCAGGTGCACGTCGCTGCCGCGCAGCACCTCGGCCACGTACGGGACCATCGCCGGGTAGACGCAGACCGCGCCGACGTGCGGGCAGGACGGGTCGGCCGGGTCGGGACGCAGCGCCTTGGCGGCCAGCGCCCGCACCTTGCCCGGGGTGTCCGCCCCCTCGAGGGTGGTCAGGTCGACCATCCGGATGGCCAGGTCGATCGCCTGGGCCTTGGCCGTGGTCTTGATGGAGCGGGTGCCGAGCTGGGCCGCCCGCTGCTCCGCGCCGACCTGGTCCACGCCCGGTAGGCCGTGCAGGAAGGTCCGCAGAGCGGTCTCGGATCGTCCCAGCTCGGAGAGGTCCGATTGGGCCGACGTCGCTGTCGCCGTCATGCCGGGAAGTCTACGCACCCGGGACATCGGTGATCCTCATCACGCACCCGGGCTCGGCCGGACCGCCGGAGCGGGCGGGGCAGGGCGGCGAAAGCGCTGGTCGGCTCCGCCGGGCCGGTGCCCGCCCGAGGGGCGTTCGGTAGGTTGGACGACCGTGGACGTACACGTGATCGACCATCCGCTCGCCCAGTCGCGACTCACCGCGATGCGCGACGCCCGCACCGACTCCGCCGGGTTCCGGGCGGCCCTGCACGAACTCACCACCATGCTGGTGTACGAGGCCGCGCGCTCCTTCCCGGTGGAGAAGTACCCGGTGAGCACGCCGGTCACCGACACCGAGGGCACCCGGCTGGCCAACCCGCCGTTGCTGGTGCCGGTACTCCGGGCCGGTCTGGGGATGGCCGACGCCGCGCTCGGCCTGTTGCCGGAGTCCTCGATGGGCTTCGTCGGTCTGGCCCGCGACGAGGAGACGTACGAGCCCCGCGCGTACATGGAGTCGCTCCCGCGTGACCTGGCCGGGCTGCCCGTCCTGGTGCTCGACCCGATGCTCGCCACCGGGGGCTCGCTGGAGCACTGCTGCCGGCTGCTCGCCGACCGGGGCTGCACCGACATCACCGTGCTCTGCGTGCTGGCCGCGCCGGCCGGCATCGAGCGGCTGGAGCGGTCCGGCCTGCCGCTGCGTCTGGTCACCGCCTCCATCGACGAGGGGCTGAACGACAAGATGTTCATCGTGCCCGGTCTCGGCGACGCCGGCGACCGGCAGTTCGGCGGCATGCCCCGCTTCTGACCAGCGGTTCCGTCGCCCGGTGTGGACATCCGGGCGACGGCTCGCGCCAGACGGGTGCGGGAGGCGGTGTGCACCCGCTACCGTCTCCGGCCATGACTGGTGTTGCGCTTGCCGAAGAGCTGCTGCTCCTCGCCTACGACGACGAAACCGGCAAGGCGACGATGCCGCGGATCAGCCTGGACCTCGGCATGGCCGCCGCGGTCCTGGTGGAACTCGCCCTCGCCGGCCGGATCGCCTACTCCACCGGGACCCTGGTGGCGACCGACCCGTCGCCGACCGGTGAGCCGATCATCGACGACGTGCTCGCCCGGATCGCCGCCGACGACAGCCCCCGCAGCCCCTCCTCCTGGGTGCAGCGGCTGCGCCACGGTCTGCGTGACCGGATCCTCGGTGATCTCTGCGGACGCGGTGTCGTGCGGGACGTCGACGAGACCGAGCTGGGCTTCATCCACATCCACCGCTACCCGATGGTCGACCCGTCGGTGGAGCAGGACACCCGCCGTCGACTCACCGAGGCGCTCACCGGCGGTCCGGTGCCGGACGAGCGGACCGCCGCCCTGGCCACCCTGGTCTGCGCGGTGCGGATGGAGTCCGTCCTCGGGCTGACCGGGGACGCCGCCGCCGACGCCCACCGCCGGCTGGAGGAGATCGCCGGTGGAGCCGGCTTCTCCGGCACCGTCGGCCTGGACGACTCCGTCGTCCGTCCCTCGGTGGCACTGGTCATCGCCGCCCTCGGTCAGGCGGTCGACCAGGCGCTCGGCAAGCGCGCCTGACCCGGGCCGACCGTCCGGTCCGGCCGCCCTGCTCCGACCCGCTCGCCCGACCCGGCGGGATCGGGCGACCGGCCACCGCCGGCCGGGCCTACAGGCCGAGCGCGGCGGCGACCTCGGTGCGCAGGGCGGCGACGGCCGTCCCGGCCCGCTCCCGGGCCGCGGCGACGTCGCCGTCCGCGACCGGCTCCACGACCTCCAGGTACGCCTTGAGCTTCGGCTCGGTGCCGGAGGGCCGGATCACCACCCGGACGGTGTCGGTCCGCAGGATCACCACGTCGGCCCCGGGGAGCAGGTCCTGGGTTTCGGTGACCGGCCGGCCGAGCAGCGTGGTCGGGGTGGCGGCCCGGACCCGGGCCATCGCGTCGGCGATCAGCCGCAGGTCGGTCACCCGGACGGAGTACTGGTCGGTGTGGTGCACGCCGAACTCGGCGGCCAACTCGTCGAGCCGGTCGGTGAGGGTGCGACCCCGGGCCTTCAGGTCGGCGGCCAGTTCGGCGACGGTCAGCGCGGCGGTGATGCCGTCCTTGTCCCGGACGTGCTCCGGTGCGACGCAGTAGCCGAGCGCCTCCTCGTACCCGAAGACCAGCGGCTCGCTGCCGTCGCCGGCCCGGACGATCCACTTGAACCCGGTCAGCGTCTCGCCGTACGGCAGGTCGCGCGCGGCGCACATGGCCCGCAGCAGCGCGGACGACACGATGGTTGTGGCGTACAGGCCACGGACGCCCCGCCGCATGAGGTGGTCGGCGAGGAGCACGCCGACCTCGTCGCCGCGCAGCATCCGCCACCCGCCGGCCACCGGGTCGGGGACGACCACGGCGCACCGGTCGGCGTCCGGGTCGTTGGCGATGGCGAGGTCCGCCCGGATCGACCCGGCGAGCGCGACCAGCCGGTCCACCGCGCCCGGCTCCTCCGGGTTGGGGAAGGAGACGGTCGGGAAGGAGCCGTCCGGCTCGGCCTGCTCGGGCACCACGCCGGGCATGCCGAACCCGGCCCGGCTGAAGGTGGCGGTGAGCACCGCCGCGCCCACCCCGTGCAGGGGCGTGTACGCGACCTTCAGGCCCCGGGGACCGTCCGGCTCGACCACCTCCACCGCCCGCCTGACGTACGCGACGACGAGGTCGTCACCGAGCACCTCGCCGGGCGGCCCGAGCGGCACCTCGGCGAGCGGGCCGACCGCGCGGATCGCCGCCTCGATGCCCCGGTCGGCGGGGGGCACGATCTGCGCGCCCGCGCCGGTCCCGCCACCGAGCTGCGCCCCGAGGTAGACCTTGTAGCCGTTGTCCTCGGGCGGGTTGTGGCTGGCGGTCACCATCACTCCGGCCGCCGCCTCGAGATGGCGCACCGCGTACGCGAGCACGGGGGTGGGCAGCGGCCGGGGCAGGAGCATCGCCGCGCGACCCGCCCCGGTGGCGACCTCGGCGGTGCGCTCGGCGAACTCCTTCGAGCCGCGTCGGGCGTCGTACCCGATCACCAACGGACCGGTGGCGCCCTCGGCGGCGAGCCAGGCGACCAGCCCGGCCGCTGCCTGGGTGACCACCGCGAGGTTCATGCCGTTCGGACCGGCCCGCAGCGGGCCACGCAGGCCGGCGGTGCCGAAGGTCAGCGGCCCGGCGAACCGGTCGGCCAGCTCCGGGGCGCTCTCCGGGAGCTGGTCGAGCACGCCCTGGAGTTCCTCCCGGCTGACCGGGTCGGGGTCGTCGTCGAGCCAGCGCCGGGCGCGCTCGCGAAGGTCGTCGATGGTGTCAGTGGGGTCCGCCGCCATGCCTCTTGATAGCACGGCGGCGGATCACCACGTCCCGGCGGCCCGACTCAGCCGGCGTCGCTGAGTCGGAACGACTTCACCATCTCGTCGAAGATCGGCTTGCTCTCCGCGAAGCGGGAGTCGTTGGAGGTGAGGTAGAAGGAGTACGCCTTGCCGTCGTGCACGACGCCGCGCCACACCCCGTGCCGCATGCCGTCGCCCTCACCGCAGGTGTACTCGAGCTGGGCGGCCGGCTTGCCGGCCAGCTCCTGCTCGTCCAGGGCGAGCTGCTGGTACGGCTTGGCGCAGGAGTCCCGGGTGCGCAGGCCGTTCGCGGCGACCTCCGCCCACCGGGTCGAGGTGGTGCGGAACGGCTCGGTGATGATGCGGACCCGTCGGCCGCTGTCCTCCGGATCGGTGTAGTCGGTGTAGCTGCCGCCGCTGGTCCGCTTCCAGCCCTTGGGCACCAGCATGGTGATCCCGCGGGCGGAGTGTTCCTGCATCTCCAGGGCGGGCGCGGCCGGCGCGGAGGCACTCGGCTGGGCCTGCGGGGTGGTCGGCGACTCCTGGTCGTCGCCACCGAACAGGAAGACCAGGCCGATCAGCAGCACCACGGCCAACCCACCGGCGGCGGCGAGCTGCACCTTGCGCGGCCAGCGGCGGACCTGCTCCAGCACCCGTCCGGCGCCACCACCCCGGCCGGCGTCGCCGGCGGGGCCGGAGGTCGGCCCCGCGGGCGTCGCCACGGCCCACGGCTGGCCGGTGCCCGGCACCGACCACTGGTTGCCGGCCGGGGCGCCGTAGGTGGCCCCGTACGGCGAGCCCAGGCGCTGGGTGGTCGCCGCGCCGCCGGCGGGAACCTGCTGGGTGGCATCCGCCGCCCGGCCGTAGGTCACCGGGCGGGGCGTCTCCGTCTGCCGGCCGAGGGCGATCGTCGGATCGGCCCCGAAGCCGCCCTTGGCTCCGGGAGCCCGCCCGAGGTTGACCGTGGGGGCGGTGTCCTCCCGGACCGCCGGCGACGGGCTGTCGGTGCTCGCCGCAGCGGCGTCGGTGCGGGCGCCGTAGGTGGTGCCCGGACGCTCGACGCGGGCACTGGGTGGGGGCATCGCGCCGGTCGGGGTGTGCAGCGGGCCGGCGAGCGCGTCCGCGCTGGTGTCGTCCAGCGCGGCGGCCGGCCTCGGGGTGATCGCCTTCGGCTCCTCGCCCCGCCGCAGCGCGGCGAGCCGGTCGGTCAGCGACTCCCCGGGCGCGAGCATCGCCCGGCCGCCGATCTGGCCGGTCGGCTTCGGCTCCTCGGCCTCGACCGGCACCGGGGGCGGGGTGGCGGGCCGCTGCACCGGCACCACCGCGTACGGGTCGGTGACCGAGTTGACCGCCGCCGCGTTGCTCGCCAGCGGGCCGGCGAGCAGCTCCCGCAGCATCGCCCGGGAGGTGTGCACGTCGAAGCGGCGGGCCGGGTCCTTCTCCAGCAGGCCCATCAGCACCCGGGTCAGCGGCCCGCTGCGGACCGGCGTGGCCGGCTCGTCCTCGACCACCGAGTGCATCGTCTCGATCGGGTCGCCCTTGTCGAAGGGGGGCCGTCCCTCGACCGCGGTGTAGAGCGTCACGCCCAGCGAGAACAGGTCACTCGGCGGACCGAAGTCCTGCCCCATGGCCCGCTCGGGGGAGATGAAGTGCGGTGAGCCGAGCACCATCCCCGGGGTGGTGAGCTGGACGTCGGTGGGCATCCGGGCGACGCCGAAGTCGGTGAGCACGCAGCGACCGTCGGTGCAGATCAGCACGTTGGCCGGCTTCACGTCCCGGTGCAGCACGCTCATCGCGTGCGCCACCTCCAGCGCCCCGAGCAGCGCGATCCCGATCTTGGCGACCGCGCGGGCGGCGAGCGGCCCGTCCTCGATGACCATGTCGGCCAGGCTGCGGGCGTCGAGCAGCTCCATCACGATCCACGGCCGGCCGCCCTCGGTGACCACGTCGTAGACCTGCACCACGGCCGGGTGCTGGATGGCCGCCGCGGCACGTGCCTCCCGGAGGGTGCGTTCGTACATCGCGTCGCGGTCGCTGGGCGCCAGGCCCGGCGGGAGGACGACCTCCTTGACCGCCACGTCACGTCGGAGAAGTGTGTCTGCGGCCCGCCAGACCGTGCCCATGCCGCCATTGCCCACCGGGGAACGCAGCTCGTAGCGACCACCGATGGTGGTGCCGGGGGCTGCACGCCCGTTGGGGGGACTGGCCGGTCCGCCGCTCCACGTCGGGATCTGAGTCACAGAAAAGCCACCGGAGTAATTCGAGGGGGCTGGGACACAACCCCCCTATCTTGCGGGTCCGACACCCGATGCGAAAGCCGACGCGGCGGGCGTTCTTTCAGTGACGACCATACGTGCTGGTCACGGCGTCGTCCGTTTGGCCTCGTCCGGCAAGGTGTGCGCTATGCCTCACCCCCGGCTCGAGCTGCGCGTCCTACCATCCGGGGATGAGCGAACGGCGGTCGAGCGAGTCGGGTTTCCCGATCAAGGACGTCTACACGGCGGCGGACCTTCCCGAGGACCTGGCCGCCCGCCTCGGCGGGCCGGGTGAGTTCCCGTACACCCGGGGCGTGTATCCGACGATGTACACGTCGCGCCCGTGGACGATGCGGCAGTACGCCGGCTTCGGCACCGCCGCCGAGTCCAACGCCCGCTACCACCAGCTCCTGCGGGCCGGCACGATGGGCCTCTCGGTCGCCTTCGACCTGCCCACCCAGATGGGCTACGACTCCGACGACCCCATCGCGCACGGTGAGGTCGGCAAGGTGGGCGTGGCGATCGACTCGATCGAGGACATGCGGACGCTCTTCGACGGCATCCCGCTGGACAAGGTCTCCACCTCGATGACGATCAACGCGCCGGGCTCGGTGCTGCTCCTGCTCTACCAGCTCGTCGCGGAGGAGAACGGGGTCGCCGGGGCGGCGCTCAACGGCACCATCCAGAACGACATCCTCAAGGAGTACATCGCCCGGGGCACGTACATCTTCCCGCCGAAGCCCTCGCTCCGGCTGGTGGCCGACACCTTCGCGTACTGCCGCAGCGAGGTGCCGAAGTGGAACACCATCTCCATCTCCGGCTACCACATGGCCGAGGCCGGCGCGACGCCCGTGCAGGAGATCGCGTTCACGCTGGCCAACGGGGTGGAGTACGTGCGTGCCGCGCTCGCCGCCGGGCTGGCCGTGGACGACTTCGCCCCCCGGCTGTCGTTCTTCTTCGTGGCCCGGACGACCCTGCTGGAGGAGGTCGCCAAGTTCCGGGCCGCCCGACGGATCTGGGCCCGGCTGATGCGGGACAACTTCGGGGCCACCAACCCGAAGTCGTTGATGCTGCGCTTCCACACCCAGACCGCCGGGGTCCAGCTCACCGCCCAGCAGCCCGAGGTGAACCTGGTCCGGGTGGCGGTCCAGGGGCTCGGCGCGGTGCTCGGCGGCACCCAGTCGCTGCACACCAACAGCTTCGACGAGGCGATCGCGCTGCCCACCGAGAAGGCCGCCCGGCTCGCCCTGCGCACCCAGCAGGTGCTGGCGTACGAGACCGACCTGACCGCCACCGTCGACCCCTTCGCCGGGTCGTACGTGGTGGAGGCGATGACCGACGAGATCGAGGCGGCGGTCGACGAGCTGATGGCCCGGGTCGCCGATCACGGCTCGGTGGTGGACGCGATCGAGACCGGCTTCCAGAAGCGCGAGATCGAGCAGTCCGCGTACCGGATGGCCCAGGAGATCGACTCCGGGGAGCGGGTGGTGGTCGGTCTCAACCGGTTCGCCATCGACGAGGAGGAGCCGTACGAGCCGCTGCGGGTGGACCCGACGATCGAGGCGGCCCAGGCCGAGCGGCTGGCGACGCTGCGGCGCTCGCGGGACGCGTCCGCGGTCGAGCGGGCCCTCGCCGAGCTGCGCGCCGCCGCCGAGGGCAAGGAGAACGTGCTCTATCCGATGCGCGAGGCGCTGCGGGCGCGGGCCACGGTCGGCGAGGTCTGCGGGACGCTGCGCGAGGTGTGGGGGACGTACCGGCCCACCGACCGGTTCTGACCCCGCGCGGCGGGACGGGTGACTGTCCCGGACGGGCCGGGTAATCCTCGTCCGGCCACCGGAACGGACAGGTTGTGCGGTGGGTCGTCGTACGGTGGTGGGACCGTCGGGATCCGCCTCCCGTCCGAACTTCCCGGATGCCGGGACGCCCCGGTGTCGGGTCCCTGTCGGAGTCGTCCGCCCTCCGGGCGCACGAATGCGACAATCCGGGACAGATGAGCTTGTGCCGACGTGATGTGGTTGGTTCGCAGGCGGTCACGCGGTGTAGGAGGGTATGGGGCGGATGGAGGCTTCCGACGGCGATCTACCTGCTGTCCCGCAGGTCCGTGAGCGCTCCCACCAGGGTTTTCGTGACGCTCTGCGCTCTGACGATCACCAGAACGAAGTTGCGCAGCGTCACCGTCGAAGGTCTAGGCTGTCCGAGTCCCATCCCATCCACAGTGATCGAGAAATCGACGTGACGAGTGCGTTGACGCTGCCCAACGGCAGCCATCTGGCGTCGTCCTGGCACGAGGCACCGCCGGGATCCCAGCCCCTGCCGTTCGAGCTCGACCATCTGCTGGCGCTCCGGACACCCGGCCTCATCGCCACCCGTCGGCACCTCCACTCACATCCGGAACTCTCCGGCGAGGAGTTCGAGACGGCCGCGCTGATCGCCCGGGAACTCTCCCTGGCCGGGCTGCAACCCCGCATGCTGGCCAAGGGCAACGGGGTGATCTGCGACATCGACGGCCGCCCGGACGGTCCGGTGGTCGCGCTGCGCGCCGACATCGACGCGCTGCCGCTGACCGACGTGAAGGACGTGCCGTACCGCTCCACGGTCGACGGGGTCTGCCACGCCTGCGGACACGACGTGCACACCACCGTCCTGCTCGGGGTCGGCATGCTCCTCGCCCAACTCGCCGACCTCGGCGAACTGCCCGGCCGGGTCCGGCTGATCTTCCAGCCGGCCGAGGAGATCCTGCCCTGCGGCTCGCTGGAGGTCATCGAGGCCGGTGGGCTGGAGGACGTGACCCGGATCTTCGCCCTGCACTGCGACCCCAACCTGCCGGTCGGCAAGATCGGCCTTCGGGTCGGTCCGATCACCGCCGCCGCCGACAACGTCACCGTCCGGCTGAGCGGGCCGGGCGGTCACACCGCCCGGCCCCACCTCACCGTCGACATGGTCGACGCCCTCGGCCGGCTGGTCACCGAGGTTCCGGCGCTGGTCAGCCGGCGGGTGCCGGCCAACAGTGGCCTGCTGCTGGTGTTCGGGCAGGCCTCGGCCGGCACCCGCTACAACATCATCCCGTCCGAGGCGGTCGCCTCCGGCACCCTGCGGGCCATGACCCGGGAGGCCTGGGAGGAGGCGCCGAAGATCGTGGGCCAGGTGGTCCGGGACGTCCTCGCCCCCACCGGCGCCACCGTCGACCTGGAGTACCTGCGGGGCCGCCCGCCGGTGAGCAACGACGCGCGGGCGATCCAGGTGCTCACCGCCGCCACGGTCACCGCGCTCGGTGCCGACGCGGTCGCCGAGACCCCGCAGAGCATGGGCGGCGAGGACTTCTCCTGGTACCTGGAGTACGTCCCCGGCGCGCTGGCCCGGCTCGGGGTCGGCCGGTCCGGGCCCAGCCTCGACCTGCACCGTCCCTCGTTCGACGTGGACGAGCACGCGATCGCGGTCGGCGTCCGGCTCATGGTGCAGACCGCGCTCACGGCGCTGGCGGAGACTCGCTGACCCCACCCGACGACGGCGGCGTACCGCCTCCGGCCGGCGGCGTACCGCTCCCGGCCGAGGGTGGGGCGGACGTCGCCGGCCGCGTCCCGGAACCGGGGGCACCCGGCGCGTCGACGCGGGCGTCGCCCCCGAACTGGGCGGCGTCGGGGCGCGCCGACCGCTGAGCGGGTGCCGCCGGCCGCGACACCCCACCGATCCCGGCGGGCACCGGAGCAGGTGCCGTCGGGTGCGCGGGAGCGGGTGCCATCGGGTGCGCCGGAGCGCCGGGGAGGACGACCTGCCTGGCCCGCTGCCGACGCCGTCGGCGCACCAGCCGCCAGACCAGCACCACCGGTACGGCGAGCACGACCAGCCACGGCAACAGCGCGCCGAGCACGGTGACCAGGACGGTCACCGAGTCCAGGAAGGTCCGCCAACCGTCGGCGAGCCCGGCCAGGAAACCGGTTTCGTTCTCGTCGCCGCTGCGGACCTTCTCGGTCACCAGCGAGACGTTGATCGTGGAGAGCGCGGTGAGGTCGGCCAGCCGCCGCTTCTTCGCCTCCAGCGAGGCGAGGTCGGCCTCCCGCCGACCCAGTTCGTTCTCCAGCGAGACGAGGTCGCTGATCGAGGAGGCGCGGGCCAGCAGCCGGCGGGCGCTCTCCACGCGGGCCCGCTGCGTGACGATCCGGGCATCGAGGTCGACCGTCTGCTCGGTGACGTCCTCGGTCCGGATCTCCCGCCACTGCTGCTCGCCCAGCTTGGCGATCCCGTCGACCACCCCGGTGAACCGCTCCGCCGGCACCCGCAGCTCCAACTGGGCGCGGGCGTCCTCGTCGACCCCGCGTCGCTCGTCCCCGCCGACGAAGCCGCCGGCCGCGGTGACCAGTGCGACGGTGTCCTGGGCGGCCCGGTCCACGTCCTCGACCTGCACCCGCACCGATCCGGTGTAGACGATCGCCCGCTGGTCCACCCGCAGGTCCACGCCCCCGGCCCCGCCGGGCGCGGTGTCCGACCCGGCGTCGCCCCGGCCCGCCTCCGGCGCGGCGGGTGCCGGCGCCCCTCCGCCGGCGTTGTCCGAGGCGGCCCGCTCGCTGGTGTCGCTGCCGGCGGAGCATCCGCCGACCGCGACCAGTGCCGCCAGGCCGAGGGTCACCAGCGGCACGGCCCACCGCCGTCGTCCCATATCCACCATGTCTTCTCCGATCTCCTGACCCCGGTCGTCGCATCCGCTGACCCGGTTCGCCGAGGCGATCGATCAGACGAGGCGCGGTGCCGCCTCCGTTCCGGCAAACTGCGCTGAAGAGATCACGATTTGGTTGTCGAGGAGTCACGAATGCGCCTGACCAAGTACGGCCACTCCTGCGTGCGGGTCGAGCACGACGGAGGAGTTCTCGTCATCGACCCGGGGACGTTCAGCGAGAGCGCCGAGGCGCTCGACGGGGTGGACGCGGTGCTGGTCACCCACCAGCACCCGGACCACGTGGACGTGCCGGCGCTGACCCGTCAGCTGGACCGGCGCCCCTTCACCCTGTACGGGCCGGCATCGCTGGCCACCACCGTGGACGGGTTGCCCGACGTGCTGACCCCGGTGGAACCGGGGCAGTCGTTCACCGCCGCCGGTATCCCGGTCCGCGCCCACGGCGGGCGGCACGCGGTGATCCACCCGGACATCCCGGTGGTCGACAACCTCGGTTACCTGGTCGGCGAGACGGTCTACCACCCCGGCGACGCCCTGGTGGCCCCGGACGACGTGACCATCGAACTCCTCTTCCTGCCGATCCACGCACCCTGGGCGAAGTTCTCCGAGTCCCTGGACTTCCTCCGGGCGGTCGCTCCGCGCCGGGCGTACGCCCTGCACGACGGGCTGCTCAACGACAACGGTCTCGCCGTGCTGGAGGCGAACTTCCGGCGGCTCTCCCCGGTCGACTACCAGCGGTTGACGCCGGGTACCCGGATCGACGCCTGAGTCGATGCCCGGCCCCTCCCACGACCTGATCGAGCGCCTCTACGGCACGTCACCGGACCAATTCGTGGCCACCCGGGACGCCGCCGTGGCCGAGGCCCGCCGGGCCGGCGACCCGGCGACCGCCCGGGAGATCGCGAAACTGCGCCGGCCCACCGTCGCGGCCTGGTTGGTCAACCTGCTCGCGATCCGTCGTCCCGAGCTGGTGGCCGGCCTGGTGGAGCTGGCCGAGGCGCTCCGGGCGGCCCAGCGGGATCTGCGCGGGCCCCGGCTGCGGGAACTCTCCGCCCAGCGGCGCGCGGTGGTCGCCGCCCTGGTCGCCGAGGCCCGGACGCTGGCCGCCGGCACCGAGGGCGCACCGTCGGCCAACCGGCTGCCCCTGGCCGAGGTCGAGGCGACCCTCAACGCCGCGCTCGCCGACCCGCAGGTGGCCGCCCAGGTCCGCGCGGGCCGGCTGCTCAGGGCCGCCAGCTATGCCGGGTTCGGCGAGGTGCCCCGGCCGCAGCTCCGGCTGGTCACCGGCGGGGCCGGGGAACCCTCGGGCGACGGTCGTCCGGACCGGGGCCCGACGGCGGAGCGGAGCCACCGGGGCGGCCGGACCCGGGAGGACGACCGGCCGGCACGCGCCGGGCAGGACGACCGGTCCGCGTCGACCCCGGACACGGACCGGGCCGTCCGGGCCAGGGCGGCCGAACGGGCGGACCGGGCCGAACGGGCCGAACGCGCGGAACGGGCGAAGCGGCGACGGGCGCTGGAACGGGAGCTGGCGAAGGCACGTACCGTCCAGGAACGGGCCGAGGCGGAGCTGACCGGCGCGACGGCGGCCGAACGCGACGCCGCCGACACGCTGGCCTCGGTCGAGGCCGAGCTGGTCGAGGTGGAGCGCCGACGGGCCGACGCCGAGCAGGAGGTGAGCCGGCGCAGGCTGGCCCGGCGAGCCGCCGAACGGGGCGTCACCGCCGCCCGGCGGCACGCCGGCGAGGTCGAGGGGGCGTGGGAGGGGCTGATCGCCCAGGAGGGGACTGCCGGGACGGGCGACGACACGGCACACTAAACCGGATGGACGTACGGCTGGCGACCCGTGATGGACGGGCCGGATGACACCGGAACAGGCCGCCGCGGCGGGCAGATCGATCGTGGTGGACCTGGGCGAGGCGTACGCCCGGTGCCCCGTCACCCGCCGCCGGGCGCGACTGCTCGGCATCTCCGGCTGGGCCTTCTACGTCGTCGCCCGGGGCGGCGCGCTCGGTGACGTCGGCTCGGCGACCGCCGCCGCCTGCCTGGGCTTCATCGCCCCGGACGCGGTCGCCGAGGGCTGGGACGCCGCGGCCCGGGTGGTCGCCCCGCGCGAGGTGGCCGCGGCCGGTCTCGCCGAGTGCTGCCGTTGGGGCCGTGAACACCTGGACGAGGCCCCGAGGGCGGCCCGTCTCGCCGACCTGCTGCACCGGGCGGTGGCCGCCGCCGAGGCGCACGGCCTGCCGCTCTTCGCGGCCTGGCGGGCGATGCCGGTGCCGGACGACGCGCCGGGCGCGCGCGCCGCGGTGGGGCTGCACCTGCTGCGGGAGTTGTACCTCGACGCGTACCTGCTCACCGTCCGGGTCAGCGGGATGACGCCGCTGGAGGCGGTGCTCGCCGGATCGGAGGGGGAGGCGGGGGCGATGGCCGGCGGCTGGCCCCGGCCGTACCCGCCGGTGGGTCCGCTGGTGCGACGGCGACTCTGGGCGGAGGCCGCGACCGACCGGCTGGTCTCCTCCGCCCTCCGGGCGCTGAACCCGGCGGAACGGGTCGAACTGGTCGACCTGCTCACCGCCACCCACCGGCGGGTACGCCCCGCCGACGGACGCCCGTCCACCGGTCACTGACGCCCCGGCCGACCGGCGCCGTGTCGCCGGCCCGGGGGCGTCGGGACGTTCCGAAAGACCCACCTCGCCGAGACGGAGTTGATCACCAGGCGTCGGTTCCCGCACCCTGCGGGTGGTTTTCCCGGTGTGCCGGCCGACCCGGGGTGGGGCCGGTCGGTCGGGCCGGTGACGGCCGGCGCAGACTGGAGGGGTGTCAGACGTGCTACGCGGACGCGGTGCCGGTGGGACGGGACCGCAGCTCCTTGACGTAGTCGTCGGGCGCACCCGCCTTCTCGGCGGCGGTGGCGATCTCCGACAGGTACCACGCGGTGGGCAGCCCGCCCTCGTACCCGGCGAAGACGTAGATCCAGGCGGTCACGTCGCCCTCCAGGGTCGAGATCCGGACATGCAACTTCCGGTAGGTGTCGGCGGTCACCCCCTCGATCTCGTCGAGATGGGCGGCGTCGTACGGGTGGATGTCGTAGAGCGCCACGAACACCCGGTCGCCGGGGGACTCGACGACGGTGCTGACCGCGCCCTCCCAGCCGATGACGCCCTCACCGGCGAAGGTGAGTCGCCAGCCCTCCAGCCAGCCGACGCCGACCATGGGCGAGTGCGGGCAGTAGGCGCGCATCCGGGCGGGGTCCAGGTTTGAGCCGTAGGCGGCGTAATGACGCACAGCGATGACGATAGCCCGGCGGACGGGTGGGGGAGAATACGAACAGTGCGTGTCGGGCAGTCTGAGGTGAGGAAAACCATCATGGGAAGCGACGGAGGGCGAGCACTGTGAGCCGGATCGTGATCATCGGCGGTGGACCGGCGGGGTACGAAGCGGCGCTGGTCGCCGCCCAGCTCGACGCCGACGTCACCGTGGTGGAGGCCGAGGGGGCCGGCGGTGCCTGCGTGCTCTGGGACTGCGTCCCCTCGAAGACCTTCATCGCCAGTTCGGAGGTGGTCACCGGCTACCGGGACACCGAGGAGTTCGGCGTGGACTCCGACGGCCTGGAGGCGGTCACCGTCGACGCGCGGGCCGTGCACGAGCGGGTCAAGCGGCTGGCGCTGGCCCAGTCCTCCGACATCCACGCCAAGCTGGTCAAGGCGGGCGTGAACGTCGTCACCGGCCGGGCCCGGCTCGGTGAGGACACGCTCGGGCACACCCACCGGGTGGTGGTCACCCCGGCCGACGGCGACCCGGAGTACTCGATCGCCGCGTCGACCGTGCTGATCGCCACCGGGGCCACTCCGCGCCAGCTCCCCACCGCCCTGCCCGACGGCGAGCGCATCCTCACCTGGCGGCAGGTGTACGACCTGCCCGAGCTGCCCGAGCACCTGGTCGTGATCGGTTCCGGCGTGACCGGTGCCGAGTTCGCCAGCGCGTACCTGGCGATGGGCGTCGAGGTCACCCTGGTCTCCAGCCGGGACCGGGTCATGCCGCACGAGGACGCCGACGCGGCCATGGCCATCGAGCGGGTGTTCCGTTCCCGGGGCATGACCATCCTCAACAACTCCCGGGCCGACGCGGTCCGCCGGACCGACGACGGGGTCGAGGTCCAGCTCTCCGACGGGCGCGTGGTGGCCGGCTCGCACGCGCTGATCGCGGTCGGCTCGGTGCCGAACACCGCCGGCCTCGGCCTGGCCGAGTACGGCGTCCAGCTCGCCCAGGGCGGCTACGTCACCGTCGACCGGGTCTCCCGCACCACCGTGCCCGGCATCTACGCCGCCGGCGACTGCACCGGGCTGCTCCCGCTGGCCAGCGTCGCCGCCATGCAGGGGCGGATCGCGATGTGGCACGCGCTCGGTGAGGCGGTCCGGCCGCTGCGGCTGCGGACCGTCTCGGCGAACGTCTTCACCGACCCGGAGCTGGCCACCGTCGGGGTGTCGCAGGACGAGGTGGCCGCCGGAAAGGTGCCGGCCCGCCAGGTCATGCTGCCGCTGTCCGGCAACCCACGGGCCAAGATGGCCGGTCTGGAGGACGGGTTCGTCAAGCTCTTCTGCCGGCCCGCCAGCGGCCAGGTGGTCGGCGGGGTGGTCGTCGCGCCGAAGGCCAGCGAGCTGATCCTGCCGATCACCATGGCGGTGGAGAACAACCTCACCGTCAACGAGTTGGCGCAGACCTTCACCATCTACCCGTCGCTGTCCGGCTCGATCGCCGAGGCGGCCCGGCAGCTGATGCTGCACGAGCTGGAGTGACGCCGGTACGGCCGGCGGTCAGCGGAACCGGTCGCGGTGGTCGACGGCCCACTCGGCGTACGAGCGGGCCGGCCGACCGGTGATCTCCCGGACGGTGTCGGTGACCGTTTCGGGCCGGGCGGCGAACCCGGCCCACCCGTCCAGGACGGCCAGGGCGTAGACCGGATCGGAGAGCGCCTCGGTGAGGATCGTCAGGGCGGCCGGCCGGGGCAGCTCGGTCCAGCTCAGCTCCCGGCCGATCGCCCGGCCGATCGCCTCGACCTGCTCCCGCTGGGTCGACGTGGCCGGCCCGGTCAGCACGTACCGGGCTCCGCCGTGGCCGTCCCGGGTCAGGGCGAGCACCGCCACCTCGGCCAGGTCCCGCTCGTGCACCAGGGACCGGGCGGCCTCGCCGTACGGCCAGCGCACCACGTCACCGGACCGGATCTGATCAGCCCACATCAGGGTGTTGGCGGCGAAACCGGTCGGTCGCAGGATGGTCCAGACCGCCCCGGACGTCTCCACCGCCTCTTCGACGATCGCCCAGGCCGAGCCCGCGCCGGACTCGACGGCCTGCGCCGACAGGTACACGATGCGGGGCACCCGGTCGGCGAGCAGCTTCACCAGCGTGGGCACGGTCGCGGCGGTCACCGCCGGGTCGGCGGACGGCCAGACCAGGAAGACCGCCTCCACCCCGTCGAGGTGCGGGGTCAGCGAGGCGGGATCGGTCAGGTCGGCCGCTACCACCTCGACGCCGGTCGGCAGCCCGGCCGCGCCGGGGTCGCGGGTCACCGCGCGTACCCCGACACCCCGTTCGACCAGCTCGGTCAGGACCGCTCGGCCGACTGTCCCGGTCGCGCCGGTCACCAGAATCATCCGTCCACCCCCGTGCCTGGCGGGGCGACCGCCGCCCCGCCAGCAACACGCTAGGACCTCAACCCGAGTTGACGTCAACGGTGGTGTCGGCGGTCGGCCCCGCGGTGCGGGCCTGACGGGCGGCGACCCGGTTCAACGCCCAGCCGGCCGCCGCGAACCCGGCTGCCGCCCCGGCCGCGATCAGCGCCAACAGCCAGCCCGACCGGGCCAGCGCCGCGCCGCCGAGGTGGCCGACGAGCCCGCCGTACCCGGCCCAGCCCAGCGCGGCGACCGCCTCGTAGCAGAGGAAGAGCCGGTACGGGTAGCGGCTGCGGCCGGCGGAGAAACAGGCGGCCATCCGCCCGCCGGGCACGAACCGGCAGAGCAGGATCACCAGCGGTCCCGGTCGGCGCAGCCCCCGGGTGACCCGCCCTGCGGCCCGCCGGGCCCGGCCCGGTTTCCGCTGGCGGGGTACCACCCGCTCCGGGGTCCGCCGACCCAGCAGATAGCAGGCCAGGTCGCCGACGAACACCCCGGTCGCGCCGATCCCGATGGTCAGCGGCAGGTTCAACTCGCCGTACACGGTGAGCGCACCACCGGTGATCATGACAACCTGCGTCGGGATCACCGGCACGAAGGCGTCCAGCGCCAGGAGTCCGAGCAGGATCAGGTACGCCCACGCGGGTGACGCCACGTCGGTGAGTAGGTCGGGCGCCAATGCCACCTCGCGGTTCGGCCGATCGGGGTGTACCGAGCCTGACGGCGTGTGCCGCGTCACCACGGACAGCCCTGGCCGGTGGTGACGCCCACCACGGGTGGAGCCACCTGGGTACAACGACGAGCTACCGCAGAGGGTACGGAAGACGGCGCCGTCGCGGGGGGCCGGCGGCGCGGTCGGCGGATCGGTCGCCGCGCGCGTACCGTTGACCGCGCGACCCGATCGCGTCGGGTCCCCCGTTCCCGACGAGCGGATCGCTCGCGGACCGCCGGCAGGTCCCGGCCGGCGGTCCGCCCTGCTGGCCCGGCCTCCTCGTCGGCCCTGCTGGCCCGGGTCCTCGTCCGGCCACCTGCCCGGCCCGGACCCGCCCCGCCCTCCCCGGGCGGCACACCTGTCCGGCCCGTCAGCCGGCGCGCAAATCGGGTGCGTCCCGCCCGGTGGGCGGCGTACCGTCGTGGCATGCGCAGTGCGGTGGTGACGACGACGCCGGGAGACCCCGGCACGCCGCGCTGACCTGATCCGTCGACGAGGCCCCGGGCGATCCGCCCGGGGCCTTCGTCGTGCTCCGACCGGTCGCTGCGGGGTCGTACCCGAACCGGGAGACCCTGATGAACGACCACCGCAGGCTCGGCCGCGACCTGGACCTCTTCGCCTCCGACCCGCTCAGTGGCGCCGGACTGCCGTTCTGGCTGCCGGCCGGCGCCGCCGCCCGGCACGCGGTCGAGGAGTACCTCCGGGAGCTGGAGCGCCGGGCCGGCTACCAGCACGTCCACACCCCGCCGCTGGGCCGGCGGGACCTGTTCGACCGCTCCGGGCACCTCGGCTACTTCGCCGGCGACATGTTCCCGCCGATGCGGCTGGGCGCGGACGACGAGTTCGTGCTCCGGCCGGCGCTCTGCCCGCACCACGCGCTGGTCTACCGGTCCCGGGGCCGTTCCTACCGGGACCTGCCGCTGCGCGTCGCCGAACTGGGCGGCATGTACCGGGCGGAACGCTCCGGGGTGCTCGGCGGGCTCTCCCGGGTACGCGCCATCTCGCTCAACGACGCGCACAACTTCTGCGCCCCGGAGCAGGTCGGCGCGGAGGTCGCGGAGATCCTCGGACTGATCCGCGCGGCGCACGCCGCGCTGGGCGTACGGGTCGCCGGGTTCCGGCTGTCGCTGCGCGGGCCGGGGGAGAAGTACGTCGGCGACGAGGAGCAGTGGCGGCGGGCCGAGGAGCTGCTGCGGGCCGCCCTGGCCGGGATCGACCACACCGAGGCCCCCGGGGAGGCCGCCTTCTACGGCCCGAAGATCGACATCCAGGTCCGGGACGCGGCGGGGCGCGAGTCCACCCTCTCCACCGTGCAGCTCGACTTCGACAAACCGGAACGCTTCGACCTGTCGTACGTCGACGCGGGCGGGGCGCGACGTCGACCGGTGATGGTGCACCGGAGTCTGGTCGGCAGCATGGAACGTCTCTTCGCGTACCTCATCGAGGAGCACGCCGGAGCGTTCCCGGCCTGGTACGCCCCGGTGCAGGTGGTGGTGCTCCCGCTCGACGACCGGCAGGCCGGGCCGGCGGCGGGGTTCAGCCGGGAGTGCGTCCACGCCGGGCTGCGGGCCGAGGTGGACGCCACCGGCTCCCTCGGCGCCCGGATCCGCGACGCCGCCCGCCGTCGGATCCCGTTCGTCGCCGTGGTCGGCCCCCGGGAGGCGGCCGAGGGGCGGGTCAGCCTCCGCCAGCGTGACGGCCGGGTCCTCGACCCGCTGCCCACCTCCGAGGCGCTCGACCTGGTCACCGCCGCCGCCCGGCCGCCGCTGGGGTGACCCCGGGGGGGCGTCGGGCGGTCCCGACGCACCCCCCGGTCGTCACCGCGCCGGTGACGGGTCGTCCTGGATCGGGGCGGAGAACTGGGCGTGGTGCAGGCGGTGGTAGGCGCCCCGCGCGGCGAGCAGCTCCTCGTGGGTGCCCTGCTCGACGATCCGGCCCTGCTCCATCATCAGGATCAGGTCGGCGTCCCGGATGGTGGAGAGCCGGTGGGCGATGACGAAACTGGTCCGGTCCGACCGCAGCGCCGCCATCGCGTGCTGCACCAGCACCTCCGTACGGGTGTCCACCGAGCTGGTCGCCTCGTCCAGGATGAGCAGGGACGGCTCGGCGAGGAAGGCCCGCGCGATGGTGATCAGCTGCTTCTCGCCGGCGCTGACGTTGCCGCCCTCGGAGTCGATGACCGTGTCGTAGCCGTCCGGCAGGCTCCGGACGAACCGGTCCACGAAGGTCGCCCGAGCCGCCGCCAGGATCTCCTCCTCGGTGGCGTCCGGCCGGCCGTAGGCGATGTTCTCCCGGATGGTCCCGCCGAAGAGCCAGGTGTCCTGGAGCACCATGCCGATCCGGCCGCGCAGCTCGTCCCGGCGCATCGCGGTGACGTCCACCCCGTCCAGGGTGATCCGCCCGGAGTCCAGCTCGTAGAAGCGCAGGATCAGGTTGACCAGGGTGGTCTTGCCCGCGCCGGTCGGCCCGACGATCGCCACCGTGTGTCCGGGTTCGGCCACCAGCGACAGCTCCTCGATCAGCGGCCGGTCCGGGTCGTACCGGAAGGAGACCCGCTCGAACTCGACCCGGCCGGTGGCGACGCGTCCGCCCGGTCGGCCGGTGCGCTGGGCCACCACCGCCCCGAGCGGGCCCGGGGTCCGGTCGGTGGCCGGCAGCTCCGGGGTCCGTGCCGCCGGGTCCGGCGTCTGTTCGGCCGCGTCGAGGACGGCGAAGACCCGTTCGGCCGAGGCCACCCCGGACTGGAGCAGGTTGATCATCGAGGCGAACTGGGTCAGCGGCTGGGTGAACTGCCGCGAGTAGTGGATGAACGCCTGCACCTCGCCCAGGCTCATCGCTCCCGCGGTCACCCGCAGACCGCCGACCACCGCGACGAGCACGTAACCGAGGTTCCCGATGAACATCAGCGCCGGCATGATGATCCCGGAGACGAAGTAGGCACCGAAGCCGGCCCGGTACAGCTCCTCGTTCTTCGCGGCGAAGGTCGCCTCGACCTCGCGTTGCCGGCCGAAGACCCGGACCAGCTCGTGCCCGGTGTACACCTCCTCCACCAGACCGTTGAGCTGCCCGGTGTGCGTCCACTGGGCGACGAACTGCCGCTGCGAGCGCTTCGCCACCTGCCGGGTGACCAGCACCGACGCCGGCACCGCCAGCAGGGTGAGCGCGGTCAGCAGCGGGGAGACCACGACCATCATCACCACCACCCCGAGCACGGTGAGCACCGAGGTGAGCAACTGGCTCAGGGTCTGTTGCAGGCTCTGCGCGACGTTGTCGATGTCGTTGGTGACCCGGCTGAGCAGCTCGCCCCGGGGCTGCCGGTCGAAGTAGGGCAGCGGCAGCCGGTGCAGCTTCGCCGCCACGTCGGCGCGCAGCTGCTGCACCGTCCGCTGCACCACGCCGGTGAGCACGTACCCCTGCACCCAGGTCAGCAGGCTGGCCAGCAGGAACAGCCCGAGGGCCAGCAGCAGCACCCGCCCGAGGCGGCCGGTGTCGATGCCCGCGCCGGGCACCACGTCCATCCGGGCGAGCATGCCGGCGAGGGTGTCGTCACCGGCGTCCCGGGCCCGCGCGACGGCCTCCTCGGTGGTCAGCCCGGCCGGGAACTGCCGGCCGAGCACCCCGCCGAAGATCAGGTCGGTGGCGTGCCCGAGGATCAGCGGCCCGACCACGGTGAGCCCCACGCCGGCCACGGCGAGGGCGACCACCGTGGCGAGCCGTCCCCGGTGCGGCCGGAGCAGGCCGAGCAGCCGGCGGGCCGAGGGCCCGAAGTTCAGCGGCTTCTCCGCCGGCACGCCGACGCCGGTCACCGGCCCGCCGCGCCGGGCACCCGACGGCAGGCGCCGGGGCGTCCGCTCCTCCCCGCTCATCTGTTCCTTCCGCTTCCCCTCGGGTACGGCCCGCGCGCTCACGCCGTCGCTCCCGTGGTCTGCTGGGAGGAGACGATCTCCGCGTACGTCGGGCAGGTGTCGAGGAGGTCGGCGTGGCGGCCGATCCCGACCACGGCCCCGTCCTCCAGGACGACGATCTGGTCGGCGTCGACGACCGTGGAGACCCGCTGCGCCACGATCAGCACGGCGGCGTCCCGGGTGGCCGGGCGCAGGGCGGCGCGCAGCCGTGCGTCGGTGCCCAGGTCGAGCGCGGAGAACGAGTCGTCGAAGAGGTAGATCCCCGGGCGGCGGACCAGCGCGCGGGCGATGGCGAGCCGTTGCCGCTGGCCGCCGGAGACGTTCGTGCCGCCCTGCGCGATCTCGGCGGCCAGCCCACCCGGCATCGCCGCGACGAACTCCCGGGCCTGGGCGATCTCCAGTGCCGCCCACAGCTCCTCGTCGCCCGCGTCCGGGTTGCCGTACCGCAGGTTGCTGGCCACCGTGCCGGTGAACAGGTACGGCCGCTGCGGCACCAGCCCGATCCGTCCCCAGAGCGTCTCCGGGTCGAGGTCGCGGACGTCGGTCCCGTCGACCAGCACCGTGCCGGCGGTCACGTCGACCAGCCGGGGGATCAGCGACAGCAGGGTGGTCTTGCCCGCGCCGGTGCTGCCGACGATCGCGGTGGTGGTGCCGGCGGTGACCCGGAAGGAGACCTCCCGCAGCACCGGGGCCGCCGCGCCCGGGTACTGGAACCGCACGGCGCGCAGTTCCACGCCGTTCGGCCCGGTGCGGGGGACCGGTTGCCGGGGCGGGAGCACCGACGGCTCGGTGTCGAGAACCTCGGTGATCCGCTCGGCGCAGGCCGCCGCCCGGGGCACCATCATCAGGGTGAGCGTGGCCATCATGACCGCCATCAGCATCTGGGTGAGGTAGGCGACGAACGCGGTGAGCGCGCCGACCTGGATCTGGCCGGTCTCGACCCGCAGCGCCCCGAACCAGAGCACCGCGACGCTGGAGACGTTGAGCACCAGCAGGACGACCGGATAGATCAACGCGAGCAGCCGGCCGGCGCGGAGCGCGGTGTCGGTCAGGTCGGCGTTCGCGACGGCGAAGCGCTCCGTCTCGTACGGCTCGCGGACGAACGCCCGGACGACCCGGATGCCGCTGATCTGCTCCCGCAGCACCCGGTTGACCGCGTCGATCCGGGTCTGCTGCCGGCGGAACAGCGGGACCAGTCGCCGGGTGATCAGGCTGATCGCCACGGTCACCGCCGGGATGCTGACCACCACCAGCCAGGAGAGGCCGACGTCCTCGCGCAGCGCCATCACCAGCCCGCCGACGCTCATGATCGGCGCGGTGACCAGCATCGAGCCGGCCACCAGCACGAGCATCTGCACCTGCTGCACGTCGTTGGTGTTCCGGGTGATCAGGGACGGCGCGCCGAACCGCGCCACCTCGCGGGCGGAGAAGCGGTTGACGTGCCGGAAGACGGCGGCCCGTACGTCCCGGCCGAGCCCCATCGCGGCGAGCGCGCTGTACCGGACCGCCACGATCGCGCAGCCGACCTGGACCGCGCTCACCAGCAGCATCCACCCGCCGAGCCGGACGATCAGGTCGGTGTCGCCCCGTGCGATGCCCCGGTCGATGAGGTCGGCGTTGAGGCGCGGCAGGTAGAGCGAGGCCATCGTGCCGACGAACTGGAGCACGACCACCGCCAACAGCGGTCGGGCGTACGGGCGCAGGTGCCGCCGCAGGAGTCGGATCAGCACGGCGCGCCCCCCGGCCGCCGGTCGGCCAACGGCTCGCCGCCGCAGGACTGCGGCTCGCCGCTACCGATCACCTCGAGCAGGAACTCCCGGATCACGGCGGCCCGGCCCGGATCGGCGTCGACCGAGGTCAGCGGCGGATTGGTGGCGACCAGCCCGGCGGGCCCGGCGAGCTTCTCCCGACCGGCCGGGGTGATGGCGAGGCGCACCGCCCGACGGTCGGTCTCGTCCCGCTGCCGGCTGACGAGCCCGTCCCGTTCCAGGGTGTCGACGATGCCGGTCAGGGTGGCGGGGCGGACGAAGCACCGGTCGGCGACGGCGCGGTGGGTCAGCTCGCCGTGCTGGTCGAGGGTCATCAGGGTGGCCAGGCCGGCCTGGGTCAGGCCGTAGTCCTCGGTGAGCCTGCGGTTCCACCGCTGGGCCACCAGGTGCCCGGCCACCACGAGCAGCCGGCCGAGCGGCGCGTCCCGTAGGTCGTCAGGGTCCATGCGGGACAGGTTAGCCCCCTGACAGTCAGGGCCCGAACAGAAAGGTCGTCGCCGCGCCGGTCACCAGCTCGTCGGCAGCGGCATCCCCTCGGTGTAACCGGCCGCGCTCTGCACCCCGACCACCGCCCGTTCGTGGAACTCCGCCAGGTTCCGCGCGCCCGCGTACGTGAACGCGCTGCGCACCCCGGCGATGATCTCGTCGATCAGATCCTCCACGCCGGGGCGGGTCGGGTCCAGGTACATCCGGGCCGAGGAGATGCCCTCCTCGAAGACCGCCTTGCGGGCCCGGTCGAAGGGGCTGTCGTCGGCCGTCCGCGCGCTGACCGCGCGCGCCGAGGCCATCCCGAAGCTCTCCTTGTACCGCCGGCCGTCGGCGTCGGTGTAGAGGTCACCGGGGGACTCGTAGGTGCCGGCGAACCAGGAGCCGACCATGACGTTCGACGCCCCGGCCGCCAGCGCCAGCGCCACGTCCCGGGGGTGCCGCACCCCGCCGTCCGCCCAGACGTGCCGCCCCAGCTCCCGCGCCGCCGCCGCGCAGTCCAGCACGGCGGAGAACTGCGGACGCCCGACCCCGGTCATCATCCGGGTGGTGCACATCGCCCCCGGGCCGACCCCGACCTTGACGATGTCCGCGCCGGCCTCGACCAGGTCGCGTACCCCCGCCGCGGTGACCACGTTGCCGGCCGCCACCGGCACCGCCGGGTCCACCGCGCGGACCGCCCGCAGCGCGGTGATCATCCGCTCCTGGTGCCCGTGCGCGGTGTCCACCACCAGCGTGTCCACCCCCGCCTCCAGCAGCGCGGCGGCCTTGCCCCGGACGTCACCGTTGATGCCGACGGCGGCGGCGATCCGCAGCCGCCCCCGGTCGTCCACCGCCGGACGGTAGAGGGTGGCGCGCAGCGCGCCCTGCCGGGTCAGCACCCCGACCAGGCGGCCCCCGTCGTCCACCACCGGAGCGAGCCGGCGGCGGCCCGCCGAGAGCCGGTCGAAGCCGGTACGCGGGTCGGCGTCCGCCGGCACGGTGTGCAACTCGGTCGACATGACGTGCCGGAGCTGGGCGAACCGGTCCACGCCGACGGTGTCCGCCTCGGTCACCACGCCGACCGGCCGGCCGTCGGCGTCGACCACGACCACCGCTCCGTGCGCCCGCTTCGGCAGCAGGTGGATGGCGTCGCCGACGGTGTCGGTGGGGCCGAGCGTGATCGCCGTGTCGTGCACCAGGTGCCGTTGTTTCACCCAGGCGACGACGTTCGCCACCACCTCGATCGGGATGTCCTGCGGGATCACCGCGATGGCGCCCCGCCGGGCCACCGTCTCGGCCATCCGCCGTCCCGCCACCGCCGTCATGTTCGACACCACCAGCGGGATGGTGGTGCCGGTGCCGTCGGCGGTGGCCAGGTCGACGTCGAGCCGGGAGGCGAGGTCGGAACGGACCGGCGCCATGAAGACGTCGTTGTAGGTCAGGTCGTGCGCGGGAGCCGCGCCATGAAGGAACCGCACCCGGCCATCATTCCTGCTCGCCGCCGGTCCCGCCCGGGTAGCGGCACCCCGGCGACGGTCATCCGGTGGAGGCACGGGCGGCGCGTGCCCCGTACGGGGGGACGCCTCACCCCAGCAGCAGCGCCACCGCCACCGCCACCATCACCACCGCGATCACGCCGTCCAGCACCCGCCAGGCGGCGGGCCGGGCGAGCAGCGGCGCGAGCCGGTGCGCTCCGACGCCGAGCGTGGTGAACCAGACGACGCTGGCCGACGTCGCCCCGATCCCGAACAGCCACCGGTGCTCGTGCTGCTGGGCGATCCCGCCGAGCAGCAGCACGGTGTCCAGGTAGACGTGCGGGTTCAGGTAGGTGAAGGCCAGGCAGGCCAGCACGGTAGCCCGGAGGGTGGCCGGCGGCCGCGCGGTGGGGACGAGCCGGCCCGGACGCACCGCCCGGCGGGCGGCCAGGGCGGCGTAGCAGAGCAGGAACGCCGCTCCGCCCCAGCGGATCACGCCGAGCAGCACCGGTCGACCGGCCACCGCCGTACCCAGGCCGGCGATGCCGGCGACGATCAGCAGGGCGTCGGACACGGCGCAGGTCACCACCACCGGTACGACGTGCTCCCGCCGCAGCCCCTGGCGGAGGACGAACGCGTTCTGCGCGCCGATCGCGACGATCAGCGCGATGGAGATGGAGAATCCGGCGATGGTCGAGCTGAGCACGGTGGACACGTCAGCGAGGCTAGAATCTGGCCCCCGCTTAAGTCCAGTTAACCTTTCTGCGCGCCGTTAAGATTCTCTCATGACCGGTCTCGACTCGACCCAGCTCCGCACCTTCGCCGCCGTGGTCGGCGAGGGCAGTTTCGAGGCCGCCGCCGCACTCCTGCACGTCACCCCGTCGGCGGTGAGCCAACGGATCAAGGCGTTGGAGGAGGCGGTCGGGCAGGTCCTGGTCCGGCGGGCCAAGCCGTGCCGGGCCACCTCGGCCGGGCAGCCGCTGCTGCGCCTCGCCGGGCAGGTCGCCCTCCTCGAACAGGAGGCGCTGGCCGAGGCGCGCGCACCGCTGGCCGGTGGGCGCAACCGGGTCCGGGTCGCCGTGGTGGTCAACGCCGACTCGCTCGCCACCTGGTTCCCCGCCGCCCTGGCCCGACTCCCCCCGGACCTGGCCTGCTCGTTCGACCTGCGCCAGGACGACCAGGAACACACCGCGCGGCTGCTCCGCGACGGGACGGTGACGGCGGCGGTGACCGCCGAGCGCGAACCGGTGCAGGGCTGCCGGTCCCAACCGCTCGGCGCGATGCGCTACCTCGCCCTGGCCGCCCCCGCGCTCGCCGCCCGGTACCTCGCCGACGGACCCACCCCGGCGGCCCTGGCGGAGGCGCCGGTGGTCGTCTTCGACCGCAAGGACCGGATCCAGCACCGCTTCGTCGAGACGCTCACCGGGCAGCGGCTCGACCCACCGGTGCACTACGTCCCGTCGGTGCCGGCCTTCGGGGCGGCGATCCGGCTCGGGCTCGGCTGGGGCCTGGTGCCCGAACAACTCGCCCGGGACGACCTGGCGGCCGGCCGCTGTGTCGACCTCGCCCCCGGCCGGCACCTGGACGTGCCGCTCTACTGGCAGCACTGGCGGCTGGAGGCGACCGTGCTGGGCGCGCTCACCACCGCCGTGCACGCCGTGGCCGCCGAGTCCCTCCGCTGACGCCGCCCGCCGTGGCGGGGGTGGTGCCGGCAGGAGGCGTACCGCCCGGGTCTGGCGGGAGCAGAGGCTCCTGCTCCCGCGCGACGGGGTTGGCGCGCCGGTCAGGCGATCGTGCAGATGGCGGCACCGGCCGTGAGCACCGCGCCGACGTCGGCGGAGAGCCCGCTGACCGTACCGGCCCGGTGCGCGTGGATCGGCTGCTCCATCTTCATCGCCTCGAGGACGACCACCAGGTCACCCTCGGCGACCGTGTCTCCGTCGGCGACGGCGATCTTGACGATGGTGCCCTGCATGGGGGAGGCGAGCGTGTCGCCGCTGACCGCCGCGCCGGGCTTCGCCCCACCGCCCCGGCGGGTCGACCTGCGCGCGGCCGGTGACGCGGTGGTCGTACCCGCGCCGAGGCCGGCGGGGAGGGTGACCTCGAACCGCTTGCCGCCCACCTCGACCACGACGGTCTCGCGCTCGGCCGGGCCCTCGGCGGGGCCGGCGGTGGCGGTGAACGGCGGCACGGTGTTGTCGAACTCGGTTTCGATCCACCGGGTGTGCACGGTGAACGGCTCGGCGGTGAACGCCGGGTCCCGGACGACGAGGCGGTGGAACGGCAGCGCGGTGGCCATCCCCTCGACGACCATCTCGTCCAGCGCCCGCCGGGCCCGCTCCAGCGCCTCGGTCCGCGTCTCGCCCGTGATGATCACCTTGGCCAGCAGCGAGTCGAAGTTGCCGCCGATCACGTCACCGGCCGAGATGCCGGTGTCCACCCGCACACCGGGGCCACTCGGCAGCCGCAGCGCGGTCACCGTGCCCGGAGCGGGCAGGAAGGAGCGTCCCGGATCCTCGCCGTTGATCCGGAACTCGATCGAGTGGCCGCGCGGCGTCGGGTCCCCGGTGAACCGCAACGGCTCGCCGTCGGCGATCCGGAACTGCTCGCGGACCAGGTCGATGCCGGCGGTCTCCTCGGTCACCGGGTGCTCCACCTGGAGCCGGGTGTTGACCTCCAGGAAGGAGATGGTGCCGTCCGCGCCGACCAGGTACTCCACCGTGCCCGCGCCGTGGTAGCCGGCCTCCCGGCAGATCGCCTTGGCCGAGTCGTGGATCTGGGCGCGCTGCGCGTCGGTGAGGAACGGCGCGGGCGCCTCCTCGACCAGCTTCTGGTGCCGGCGCTGGAGGGAACAGTCCCGGGTGCCCACCACGACCACGTTGCCGTGCTGGTCGGCGAGGACCTGCGCCTCGACGTGGCGGGGCCGGTCCAGGTACCGCTCGACGAAGCACTCGCCCCGACCGAACGCGGCGACCGCCTCCCGGGTGGCCGACTCGAAGAGCTGCGGGATCTCCTCCATGGTGCGGGCCACCTTCAGGCCGCGCCCGCCGCCGCCGAAGGCGGCCTTGATCGCCACCGGCAGGCCGTGGTCGACCGCGAAGGCGATCACCTCGTCGGGGCCGCCCACCGGGTCCGGGGTGCCCGGCACGAGCGGAGCGCCGGCCCGCTGGGCGATGTGCCGGGCGGTGACCTTGTCGCCGAGGTCGCGGATCGCCTGCGGGGTCGGGCCGATCCAGGTCAGACCCGCGTCGATCACCGCCTGGGCGAAGTCGGCGTTCTCCGAGAGGAAGCCGTACCCGGGGTGGACCGCGTCCGCCCCGGCCCGCGCGGCGACGTCGATCAGTTTCTCCGTGCGCAGGTACGTCTCGGCGGCGGTGTCACCGCCCAGGGCGTACGCCTCGTCCGCGAGCGTGGCGTGCAGGGCGTCCCGGTCGGAGTCGGCGTAGACGGCGACGCTGCCCAGCCCGGCGTCGCGGCAGGCCCGGATGACGCGGACGGCGATCTCGCCTCGGTTGGCGATGAGTACCTTGCGCACCTTCGGTGACTCCTCCCGGGAGGCTACTGCCGGGGAGTGTATCGGTCACTGCGGCGGCCCTAACGATCGCTAAGTGTGGTATGCCGCACTGTTCCGGTACGTCGCCACACCCCGATCCCGGTCACCCCGCCCGAGCCGGTCTGCTGAACTGGACCGAACCGGTTTCCGAACCACGAAACCGACGAACGGGTGGGAGCAGGCATGATCAGGACCAGAGGACTGCGCAAGTCGTACCGGTCCCGGGCGGGCCGCAAGGCCGGGACGGTCGACGCGGTCCGGGGGGTGGACCTCGACGTCGCCGAGGGGGAGATCTTCGGGTTCCTCGGCCCGAACGGAGCCGGCAAGACCACCACACTGCGGATGCTCGCCACCCTCATCGAACCGGACGGCGGCGAGGCCACCATCGCCGGCGTCGACCTGCGTTCCGACCCCGCCGGCGTGCGCCGCCGCATCGGGTACGTCCCCCAGGGCGGCAGCAGTTGGGACGAGTCGACGGCCCGGGAGGAACTCGTCCTCCAGGCCCGGATGTACGGCATCGCCAAGGCCGAGGCGCAGCGTCGTACCGACCGCGCCCTGGCCGCGTTCCAGCTCTCCGAGTACGCCGACCGTAAGTGCAAGACCTACTCCGGCGGCCAGCGGCGGCGCGTCGAGATCGCCCTCGGCATCATCCACGAACCCAGCATCGTCTTCCTCGACGAGCCCACCACCGGCCTCGACCCGCAGAGCCGGGCCCACATGTGGGACGAGATCAGGCGGCTGCGTGGCGACGGGATGACCGTCTTCATCACCACCCACTACCTCGACGAGGCCGACGCCCTCTGCGACCGGATCGCGATCATGGATCACGGCGAGATCGTCGCGGAGGGCACCCCGGCCGAACTCAAACGGGAGATCTCCGGGGACGTGGTGGTCGTCGGTCTCGACGCGACCAGCACGCCGGCCGCGTACCGGCTCTTCGACGACGAGATCTACGTCAACCGGCTGGAGCGCCTCGACGAGGGTGGCCTGCGGCTCTGGGTCGGCGAGGGCGCCACCACCATCCCGCAGATCCTCCGCCGGATCGACGGCGCCGGGCTCGACCTGCGCTCGATCGAGCTGCACCGCCCCAGCCTCGACGACGTCTTCCTCACCAAGACCGGCCGCTCGCTGCGCGAGTCCTGATCAGTACGACCCGAAAGGCTGCTCATGAAACTCGCCCGCGACACCTGGCTGGTCTTCCAGCGCCAGTTCCTGTTGCTGCTCCGCAACCCGGTCTGGGTCCTCGTCGGCATCTTCCAGCCGGTGATGTACCTGCTGCTCTTCGCCCCGCTGCTCAAGCCGGCCCTGAACGCGCCCACCCAGGCCGAGGCGTACAAGATCTTCGTGCCCGGCCTGCTCGTGCTGCTCGCCATCTTCGGCGGACTGTTCCAGGGCTTCGGCCTCCTCGCCGAACTGCGCGCCGGGGTCATCGAACGCTCCCGGGTCACCCCGGTCAGCCGTCTCGCCCTGCTGCTCGGCCGCTCCCTGCGGGACGTCGTCTCGCTGCTCGCGCAGGCCGTCATCATCACCCTGCTGGCGCTGGCCTTCGGACTCCGAGTGATCATCGGCGACCTGCTCCTGGCGTACCTGCTGCTCGCCCTGATCGCGCTGATGACCTCGGCCGTCTCCTACGGCGTGGCGCTGCTGGTGCGCAGCGAGGAGGCCCTCGCCCCGCTGATGAACACGGTCGCCCAGCCGGTGCTGCTGCTCTCCGGGATCCTGCTGCCGCTCACCTTCGCCCCCGGCTGGTTGCAGGGCATCGCCAAGTGGAACCCGTTCTCCTGGGCGGTCGAGGGCACCCGGGCGCTCTTCGCCGGTGACCTCGGCAACGACCGGGTCTGGCAGGGCCTCGGCATCATCACCGTGCTGACCCTGCTCGCCGTCACCTGGGCGGCCCGCGCCTTCGCCCGCAGCGTCCGCTGACCGTCGCCGTGGGGTGGCAGGGGACCCCGGTCTCTGCACAGCAGGGGTTCCCTGCCGACACCCGACGGAAGCCGGTGACCCGGCCGAAGCTCAGCGCACCCGGGCGAGGGTGAGGCCGTCGGCGACCGGCAGCATCACCAGGTCCACCCGCACGTCCGCCAGCACCTCGTCGTTGAACGCGGCGATCGCCCGGTCCGCCTCGTCCTGCGGGGCGAGCACCCGGCCGCCGCGCAGCACGTTGTCCACCGCGATCAACCCGCCCGGACGCATCCGGGGCACCAACTCCGACCAGTACACCGGGTACCCGACCTTGTCCGCGTCGATGAACGCGAAGTCCAGGTAGCGCTCGTGCGGCAGGTCGTGCAGCCCCTCGGCGGCCGGGCCGATACGCAGCTCGATCCGGTCGTCCATCCCGGCCCGCGCCCAGTACCGCCGGGCCACCGAGGTGAACTCGTCCGAGATGTCGAAGCAGGTCAACCGCCCGCCGTCGGCCAGCCCCCGGGCGATGGCCAGCGAGGAGAGGCCGGTGAAGGTACCCACCTCCACCGCCTGCCGCGCGCCCACCAGCCGGGTCAGGAAGGTCAGCAGGGCGGCCTGTTCCGGGGCGACCTGCATCTGCGCCTCGGCCGGCAGCGCGGCCCGGGTCTCCTCGACCAGATCGCGGACGATCTCGTCCGGCGGGGCGCCGTGCGCGACCAGGTACTCGTGCAACTCGTCAGTCAGGGGCAGCGACTTCACACTCATGACCGGACGCTAGCCGACCTGCGCAGGTCAACCCGCGCCGACCCGCTGCCGGTCAGGACAGCGACTCCACCGCCTGCCCGCCGGGCGCCGGCTGCGTCCACAGATCCGTGACGCTCAGTTCCAGCTCGATCAACAGGTTGCGCAGCAGCGGCATGGAGAGCCCCACCACCGTCCCCGGGTCGCCCTCAATCCGCTCGACGAACGCCCCGCCCAGACCGTCGATGGTGAACGAACCGGCCACCGCCAGCGGCTCTCCCGTCGCCACGTACGCGGCGATCTCCTCGTCGCTGATCTCGGCGAAGTGCACGGTCGTCGCACCGACCGCCTCCACCCGGCTCTCCATCGTCAGGTCCACCAGGCAGTGACCGGTGTACAGCACACCGCTGTTGCCCCGCATCCGCTCCAGCCGGCGGGTGGCGTCGGCCGCGTCGTCCGGCTTGCCGAGGATCTCGCCGTCGAAGGCGAGCACCGAGTCGCAGCCCAGCACCAACGGCCGGTCGCCGACACCGGGACGTAGCCGCTCGGCCACCGCCACGGCCTTGAGCCGGGCCAGCGTCAGGCACAGCTCCTCCGGCTGGTCGGTCTTGACCTGGGACTCGTCGACCCCACTGACCAGGACTTCCGGCTCGATACCGGCGGCCTGGAGGAGCTTGCGACGAGCAGGGCTCGCCGAGGCGAGCACGAGGCGGATTGTCTGGTTCGGCACGCCGGGGAGGGTACCGACCGACACGGGCCCCCCGATCACCGGCACGCCGAAAGCCACGCCGGTCAGACTGCCGTCGGTGGGGACGCTGCGTCGCCCCGCCGACGTCGCCGGACGGCCAACGCCCATGCCACACCACCGCCGAGCGCCGCCAGGCCGCCCGTCGCGAGCAGCCACCCGACCGCGCCGCCACCGTCCTGCGCCGGCCCGGCCGCCGTCGTGGTCGACGCGGCGTCGGCCGAGGCGCTCGCCGTCGACGGTTGCGCAGCCAACGGTGGTACGTCTGCCGTGAGCGCCGCGACCAGGTCGATCACGCCGTACCCGTACTGGTCGTCCCGGCCCGGCGCGCCCTTGTCGACGGCGGTGGCGGTGAGTCGGTGCACCACTTCCGTCGCCGGCAGTTCCGGGTACCGAGCCCGGATCAGCGCCACCGCTCCAGCCACGATCGCCGTGGCGCTCGAAGTGCCGTTTCCTCTGGTGTACTTGTTGTCATAACTCGTGCTGTAGATGTCGGTGGCTGGTGCGACCACATCGATCTCTCGATCGGTTAACGACAAGGCAGCATGGTGCCCGTCTCGGTCGACCCCGCCAACCGCAATTACGTCGGGATGGCGTGCCGGGTAACCGACGGTGAAGTCGTCGGGTTGGTTGCCAGCAGCGGCAACAATGATCACGTTCGCCCGCAGAGCTGCGCTGACTGCATCTTGGAGGCGAGTGCTCGATCCACCAACGGACGAGATGCTGATTACATCGGCACCTTGTTGCAAGGCGTACTCTACGCCTGCAGCGAGATCATCTGCCGTGCCCTGCTTGTCAGGAGAGGAGATGATCGGCAAGATTTTTGCTGCAGGAGCAATCCCGAGAGCACCTGACGAGCCTCTACCGTGTGCGGCGATTAAGCCGGCCATTGCAGTGCCATGGCTGTTGCGGTCTTGACGGCCGTCGCTTGAGCCGCCGGCGACAATGTTCGTCCCGGCTAGCAAGTTGTTGCGAAGGTCAGGGTGTGGGTCTACCCCCGTGTCTGGGACGGCGACAACTACGCCCTCGCCCTGGGTGATCTGGTGCGCTTCAGCCACCTTGAGAAACCGCAGGTGCCACTGGTCTTCGCGGATGCGATCTGGCTGAGCAGGGGTGGCTGGCAGGGCGACGGTGGTAGTCACAATCAGCGCAGCCAGGGTGGCATTTAACCTCACCGATCGAACCCGATTGCCGGACCTGGATCGATCGGGCCGTCCTCGTCTGGCGGTCGGACCACCGGATCCACCCCTTGAGCGGTCTCCCACGGATTGTTGGGATCCCAACGTAGCGGGTCCGCATCGTCCCGCTCCACTTGACCAGGTCGGACGGCTGGCGCGGCAAAGCCAGGCGGTGCGCCAAAAGGGCTCATCCCGTGTAGTCCACCTGACGATGGGCCGCGACCGGAACCAGGCCGGGATCCTGCACCACCACTCGGAGCAGTGCCCGCACCGCCTCCGCCGATTACGCCACCGATCGGGTTTACCCGACGTGGGGCGGGCGTGCCGGGAGCAGGCTGACCGAGCCCCAAGCCCGGAGAGCCACCGATTAATCCACCTGGCGGCATCGGCCGAGGCCCGGCTGGAACGCCCTGAGGCTTGCCGACGGGGGTGGCTGCACCGCCCCTAACCGGCCCGTCCTGCGGGCCTCTCAGCGGAGGACCGGACAACGGGGGAAGTGGCGGCACACCCGGATTAAGACTCGGATGGGCCGGTGGAACCGGAGGCATCGTCGGGTTCACCTGAGGTGGTGAAACCCTAGGGGCGGCGGCCCCACCAAGAATCGGGCCCAAACCGGGAGTGGCCGGCGTGGGCACAGGCCGTTTCACCGCCGTAGGCGTGTTGACCGAGCGGGTCGAATTGGAGCCAGATAGCGGCATCGGCACAATGGGTGGGATCGCTGGCGCTGAACCAGCCCCATACACGTCTGGATTGCCGTCCTGGCGGATGGGCCGTGCTGGTGCTGGAGGGGGTGGTTTTAGCATGGTTTGGGCTTGCTGGAGTTCACCGCTGAGGCCGTACATCAGGGAGCGGGCCTGACCGTTCAACTGCTCCAGCTCGGTATCGGTGACCGGTGGCCGGGCGGGAGTGGAGCGTCCAGCCCGGTGCAGTGGACGCTGGTCGAGGGTCGCCTCGTACGCCTGCTTGATCCGCACCTTCTCGGCGTACCGGTCGTGGAGCTTTTTCAACTCGGCGCGCGTGCTGCCGATCGCGGTGGTGGCGGCGGAGAGAGCGGTGTAGTTGGCCACCGCGGCGTCGTACGTCTGCTGGACGGTGTCGATGAGCTGGTCCAGTTCGGCGAGGTAGGCCCGTGCGGCGGCGCTCTTCTCCGGCGGCCATGCCTGGGCGAGCCCTCGCCGGTACTCCCGGAGGCGGCTCAGGTGGGTCAGCGCCAGCTCACTGGTCTTACGCCAGCCGGCGACCTGCCGCCAGTGGTTGTCCGTCTGATGGTCCTGAAGGGTGGCCCACATGGTTGCCACGTCCATGTTGTGCCAGTTGGTCAGGCCGGCCGTCGGGCCGCCGCCAGCGTCGATCACGGCAGCACCTCCGGCGTGGTGGGTGCACCGGCCGGATCAGGCTCGGGGCGTGGGGGCGAGGGCTGGTCACCCGGTACCGGTGTCTGCACCCCGCGCAGGGCCCGCTCGACGTCCTGGACCCGTGCCCTGGCGAACGCGTCGCTGCCCTCGTACCGCTGGCTGATCGTGCCGGCCGCGTTGGCGAGGCCGCCGGTGTAGCTGGCGACGTCGTAGACCCGGTTCGTGGAGTCCTGTTGGACCTGCTGGTGTGCGGTGAGGAAGTGGACCAGCTCGATGAAGGCGTCGCACGGGTCGGGCAGCTTCACTGTCATGTCGTCCGCGATGTACGCCAGGTGGGGTGCGTAGTTGCGGCGCACCTCGGCTTCCAGCCGGGTGGCGAACTCCCGCAGCTGGCGGATGTCGGCCTCGATGTCGCCGTAGTCGCGCAGCCATCTCGGCCCGAGGTCTTCCTCAGGGATCATCGGCCCTCCTGCCCGTCACAGCCCGGTGCCCCTGAGTGAGGTTAATCGGTCGGTGTGACGGCGGGCAGCCCCGCGCCCGGGTGGCTCACGTCACTGTATGTGAGTGTGTCGATACGTATGGTCAGCGGGGTAGGCCGGAGGTGCGCCAGGCGCCAGGGCCGGCGGCGAGGGGAGTGGTGCCGGGCCGACCACTGCGTGCCCAGGTGGACGGAGCGACGGGGGTGGGTGCGGAGGCCGGGCGCGACCGGACGAGGACGGCACCCACCAGGGCGGCCAACTCCTCGGCGGTGGGAACTCCCCGGACCACCCGGAACAGCGGCTCGTCGGCAGACATGCTGTCAAGGGTACGCGGCGTCGAGTTGACCCATCCCGCATAGTGGCGTGCCGGCGGTGTAACGGTCCGCCGCTCCGGGTACCGTCTCGGCAATGTCGAATGCGCTTCCCCAACTCGTCGCCAACCGATACCGGCTCCTCTCGCCGCTCGGTCAGGGCGGTATGGGTCGGGTCTGGAAGGCGCGCGACGAGGTGCTGCACCGTGATGTGGCGATCAAGGAACTGGTCCCGCCGCCCAGTCTCACCGACGAGGAACGTCGGGAGATGCGCGAACGTTCGCTGCGGGAGGCGCGGGCCATCGCCCGACTGAACCACATCAACGTCGTGCGCATCTTCGACGTGCTGCGTACCGACGGCGACCCGTGGATCGTCATGGAGTACGTCGCCTCCAAGTCGCTTCAGGACACCCTCGCCGAGGACGGTCCGGTGTCGCCGGCCCGCGCCGTCGAGATCGGTCTCGGGGTGCTCGGTGCGCTCAACGCGGCGCACAAGGCCGGCGTGATGCACCGGGACGTGAAGCCCGGCAACGTGCTGCTCGGCGACGACGGCCGGGTGGTCCTGACGGACTTCGGGTTGGCCACCATCCCCGGGGACCCGAACGTGACCCGGACGGGCATGGTCCTCGGCTCGCCCGCGTACATCGCGCCGGAGCGTGCCCGGGACGGCACCGCCGGCCCGGAGGCCGACCTGTGGTCGTTGGGCGCGACGCTGTACGCCGCCGTGGAGGGCAAGTCCCCGTACGCCCGGCCGTCGGCGATCGCCACCCTGGCGGCGCTGGCCACCGAGCCGATGCCGCCGCCGAAGAACGCCGGTCCGCTGAAGCCGGTCCTGAACGGACTGCTCCGGAAGGACCCGGCCGAACGGATCGACGCCGAGGTGGCCGAGCGCCTGCTGCGCCGTGCCGGCGGCAAGCGTGCTCGGGGCATCTCACTGCTCGACGGGGTACGCCGGCCCGGCCCGAACGGCCCCCGGGAGCCGCGACCCCCGGTGGTGCCCGGCCCGCGAACCGGGGAGCAGAACAGCGACCGTTCCGTGTCCCCGACCGCAGTGGCCGCCACCGGTGTCGCCGCCGTGGGAGCCACCGACAGCGATGCCACGGTCAAGGCCGCCAACTCGTCCGACGGGACCGGCTCCGGGGGCGACGCGACGGCGCGGGTCGCCGCGGAGGAGGGCACCGCGTCCACCTCGGACGCCGCACCCACCGCCGTGGTGCCGGCCGACCGGGGCGCGGACGAGAAGCCGCTGACCCAGGCGGCCCCGACCGCGCAGAACCCCACCGCGGTGATGTCGGCCCCGGTGAGTCCGCCGCCGATGTCCGGACGGGCCGCCGTGCCGCCGTCCACCGCCCCGAAGCCGGACAACCGCCGCCGCAACCTGCTGATCGGCGTGCTGGTGGCGGTGCTGCTGCTCGCGGTGGTGCTCGTCGTGCCACTGCTCACCGACGATTCCGACGACCCCGGGCCGGGTCCGCAGACCGGGGGCACGACGGGCGCCACCGGTCAGCCCTCCGCCGCGCCGAGCAGCGCATCGGCCCCGGCGTCGCCGACCACGCCCCCGGCCAGTCCCACGCCCAGCCCGAGCGCCTCGGCGGCGACGCTGCCGGCCGGCTGGAAGATGCGCAAGGACCCGGCCGGCTTCGAGCTGCCGTTGCCGCAGAACTGGGTACGCCGCAACGTCGACAGCAGCACAGTCGTCTTCGACGAACCGAACGGCGTAGGTGAGCTGCTCGTCCAGTGGACGTCCAGCCCGAAGGCCGACGCGTACGCGGACTGGAAGAGCATCGAGCCGGACCGGAAGAACAAAGTCCGGGACTACCAGTACCTCAGCATCGAGCGGTGCGACTTCTGGAAGACCTGCGCGGACTGGGAGTGGCTGGAGACGCGGGACGGCACCCGGATCCACGTCCGCAACCGGGGCTTCGTGACGGCCAGCAACCGGGGGTACGCCATCCGCTGGGAGGTCGCCGCCAGCGAGTGGGAGCAGAACCTCGACGAGTTCGACCTGATCGCGAAGGGTTTCAAGCCCGACCGGGCTGACTGATCAGGCCACCCAGCCCTGGGAATCGTGCCGGCGCGACATTCGTTCGCATGACTTTCCGTCGATCGGGGTACCTCATCCGTGACGACGGAAGGGAGGTACGACCGATGGGTTACCGACAGAAGACCACGAAGTCCTCGGTGGCGCTGTGGATGCTCGTCGCCCTCGGCGACGCCGTCCTGCTCCTCGCGAGTGTCGGCGTCTCGGCGCTGGTCGCCCTGATCAGCGTCGCGGCCATCGCCGCCGCCGTGGTGGGCGGCCGGATGCTACTGCGGCGTGGCGCGTCCGTGCCGGACAGCGTGTCCGCCGCCGACGGTGTCACCGTGCCGGTCACCCGGCGTCGGCAGGCCTGACGCGGTACGGGCAGCCGGTCCTGGCGATCTCGCACCCACGTCGACCGGGTGCGCCGGGACGGTAGGCTGCCGGCCCATGACGCCGATCGACGGACTGGGCAGCCTCTGGGACCGGCTCCTCGGCGCGCAACCCGACCCACCACCGTGGCTCGTCCTCGCCACCGCCGCCGTCGCGCTGGTCGTGGTGTCGACCCGGCTGCCCTGGCGGATCGCCCGTAACGCGATCACCATCGCCCACGAGGGCGGTCACGCGCTGGCCGCGCTGCTGACCGGCCGCCGGCTGCACGGTATCCGCCTGCACTCGGACACCTCCGGGCTCACCCTCTCGGCCGGGCGGCCCACCGGCCCCGGGATGATCCTCACCCTGCTCGCCGGGTACGTCGCCCCGCCCCTGATCGGGCTCGCCGGGGCGTGGCTGCTCGGCGGCAACCGGATCACCCTGCTGCTCTGGGTGGCGGTGGCGCTGCTGCTGGCCATGCTGGTGATGGTGCGCAACGCCTTCGGCGTGGTGTCGCTGGTGGTCACCGGCGGCCTGGTGCTCGGCGTCTCCTGGTACGCGTCGCCGCAGGTACAGGCGGCGTTCGCGTACACCGGGGTCTGGTTCCTGCTGCTCGGCGGGGTACGCCCGGTGGTGGAGCTGCAACGGCTGCGCGGCCGGGGCCGGATGCCCGCGTCCGACGCCGACCAGCTCGCCGGCCTGACCCCGTTCCCGGCGTTCCTCTGGGTGACGTTCTTCGCCCTGGCCAACCTGGCCACCCTCCTGGTCGGGGCGGTGCTGCTCGGCGGCCCGTTGCTCGCCGGAGCCAACCTGATCCCCTGAGCGGTGGGCCGGTGCGGGCCCGGCCGGGTCGCGTCCGGCTGGCCGGGGTCAGGCCGGGCCCGGCCGCACCATGATGTGTCCGGTGGCGGGGAACGCCTCGTTGCCCGCCAGCCGCCCGGTCTTCGTCTGCTCGATCCGGAACCCCTCGGCGAGGTAGAGCGCGAGCGCGCCGTCGTTGCCGACCAGGACGGTCAGCTCGACCGGCCGGTCGCCCGCCGCCGCCAGCGCGTGCCGCAGCAACGCCCGGCCGTGCCCCTGCCGGTACCGGGCCGGGTCCACGTACAGCCAGGTGACCTCGTCGTCGGCGAAGGCCGCGAAGCCGACGACCTCGCCGGCCTGTTCGGCCACCCAGACGTCCCCGTCGAAGAGCCCCTCGCCCTCGGCGATGTCGGCCAGCGGAAGGAAGGCGGCCACCTCGGCACCGTCGCGGAGTTCGTCCAGCCGGGCGGCGTCGTGGATCCGGGCTACCGCCGCCCAGTCGTCCGGACGGTACGGGCGGATGACGCGGTCGGTCGACATGACCGGCATCGTGCCGGTACGCCACCGCCGCGCGCAGGTCATTTTCCGGCGTGGGCGGCAACCTGGCCGGTACCCGGGCGCGTGTCAACTGGGAGTGGTCACGGGGAGGTAGCAGTTGCCCGACGCCGACGGGTTCGACGAGTTCTACCGGGGCAGCCGACAACGGCTGCTCGGATTCGTCTACGCGCTCACCGGTGATCTCGCCGAGGCACAGGACGCGGTCCAGGAGGCGTACGTGCGCGCGTGGCAGCGCTGGTCGACCGTGGGTCGGTACGACGACCCGGAAGCGTGGGTGCGGGTCGTCGCCAGCCGGATCGCGGTGAGCCGCTGGCGCAGCCTGCGCAGCCGCGCCCGGGCGTACCTGCGGCACGGGGCCACCGAGACCGTTCCCGCCCCGAACACCGACACCGTCGAGGTGGTGGCCGCACTGCGCCAGCTCCCCGAGGAGCAGCGCACCGCGCTCGCCCTGTACTACCTGCTCGGGATGCCGATCGCCGACGTCGCGCGGGAGACCAACGCCCCGGTCGGCACGGTCAAGGCCCGACTGTCCCGGGGGCGCACCGCGCTCGCCGGACTGCTCGCCGTCACGGAGTTGGAGGAGGCCGCCGATGCGTGAGCACGAGCCCACGTTCGCCGACCGGATCGCCGTCGACCTGGCCACCGTACGCTGGCCGGAGCCGGCGGAGATCCGGACCCGGGCCCGTCGGCGGGCCCGCCGGCAGATGGTCGGGGCGGCGGTCGCCCTGGTGCTGGTGGTGGGAGGTGTCGCCGCCGTGCTCCGGCCGACGGACCCCGTCGCACCGGCTCCGGTGGCCGTACCGCCCCTGGTGGCCACGCCGACGGCGGACCCGACAGCCGGCGGTGAGATCCCGCCGGAGGCGCTGCTGCAACCGGCCGACCTGCGGGAGAAATCCGACCCGCCGCTGACCGTGTCCGGTCTCGGCGAGGCGGTCCGCCTCGACGACCGGCTCGGACGCTGCCGGACGGCACAGGGCCTGCGGACCGACTGGGAGACCGCGCTCTGGTCCCGTTCCCAGTCGGTGCTGCGGGACCGCCCGGACGGCTACGAGCACCCTCCCAGTGACCTGCTGATCGGTCAGGACCTCTACCGGCTCACCCCCGTCGTGGCCGGACGCTTCTTCCGCACCCTGGAACAGCTCGTCGCCCCGTGCGCTGCCTGGCGCTCGGTCGGCCCGACGGAATGGCAGGGCCGGACGGTCTCCGCGGAGGCGGTGCACAGTTGGGTGCTGGTGGACCGCGACTTCGTCGGCGACGAGGCGGCCGTGCTGCGCCACTCGGTGTCCCAGCCTCGGGACCTGGCCACCGGTCAACGGCTCGGCGGAGTGCCCCGGCCGACGAGCCTGGCGGTCGTCCGGGTGGGCGACCTGCTGACCGTGATCATGCCGGGACGGTCCACCTCGGACGACGAGTTGCGCCGGCTCGCTCGGCTCGCCGCCACCCGGATGTGCCTCGCCGCGAACCCGTCCTGCTGACGCGGGACGGCACATCCCGGCAGGTCGACGGGCCCTTCTCCGGGCAACGCTGGCTACCCGGGGAGGAGGTCAGAGCGGGATGTTGCCGTGCTTCTTCGGCGGAAGGGTCTCCCGCTTGGTGCGCAGCGTCCGCAGCCCCCGGACGATCTGGGCGCGCGTCTCGCGCGGCGGGATCACCGCGTCCACGTAGCCCCGCTCGGCGGCGATGTACGGGTTGGCCAGGGTGTCCTCGTACTCGGCGATCTTCTCGGCGCGGACCGCGGCCGGGTCCTCGGCGGCGGCCAGTTCCGAGCGGTAGAGGATGTTCACCGCGCCCTGCGCCCCCATCACCGCGATCTGTGCGGTCGGCCAGGCGAAGTTCAGGTCCGCGCCGAGATGCTTGGAGCCCATCACGTCGTACGCCCCGCCGTACGCCTTGCGGGTGATCACGGTGAGCTTCGGTACGGTCGCCTCGGCGTACGCGTAGAGCAGTTTCGCGCCCCGGCGGATGATGCCGTCCCACTCCTGGCCGGTGCCGGGCAGGAAGCCGGGCACGTCCACGAACGTCAGCACCGGGATGTTGAACGCGTCGCAGGTGCGGACGAACCGGGCGGCCTTCTCGGAGGCGGCGATGTCCAGGCAGCCGGCGAAGTGCATCGGCTGGTTGGCGACGACGCCGACCGGACGGCCCTCGACCCGGCCGAAGCCGACCACGATGTTCTGCGCGTAGAGGGGCTGGACCTCCAGGAACTCCCCGTCGTCGAGGACGTGCTCGATCACCCGGTGCACGTCGTACGGCTGGTTCGCCGAGTCGGGGATCAGCGTGTCGAGTTCCCGGTCGGCATCGGTGACGGTCAGGTCGGCGTCGCCGGGCAGGGCCGGCGGCTCGTCCAGGTTGTTCGCCGGCAGGTACGACAGCAGCGCCTTGACGTAGTCGATCGCGTCGTCCTCGTCCGAGGCGAGATAGTGGGCGTTGCCGCTGCGCGTGTTGTGCGTCCGCGCGCCGCCCAGCTCCTCCATCGCCACGTCCTCGCCGGTCACCGTCTTGATCACGTCGGGGCCGGTGATGAACATGTGCGAGGTCTGGTCGACCATCACGGTGAAGTCGGTGAGCGCCGGAGAATAGACCGCGCCGCCCGCGCACGGCCCCATGACCAGCGAGATCTGTGGGATCACCCCGGACGCGCGGACGTTGCGGAAGAAGATGTCGGCGTAGAGGCCGAGGCTGACCACGCCCTCCTGGATCCGCGCGCCTCCGGAGTCGTTGATGCCGATGATCGGGCAGCCGATCTTCATGGCCAGTTCCATCACCTTGACGATCTTCTCGCCGAAGACCTCGCCGAGGGAGCCACCGAAGACCGTGAAGTCCTGGGCGAAGACGCAGACCTGCCGGCCGTCGACGGTGCCGTAACCGGTGATCACCCCGTCCCCGTACGGGCGGGTCCGCTCCAGACCGAAGTTGGTCGAGCGGTGCCGGGCCAACCCGTCCAGCTCGACGAAGGAGCCCTCGTCGAGCAGCAGCCCGATCCGCTCCCGGGCGGTCTTCTTGCCCCGCGCGTGCTGCTTCTCCACCGCGCGCGCGGAGCCGGCGTGCACCGACTCGTCGACCCGTCGCTCCAGGTCCGCCAGCTTGCCCGCGGTGGTGTGGATGTTGGTCCCGGTCTCGGTAGTCACCCTCGGAATATAACGATGGTTCAGGTCCGCGCCGGTGTGCATTTCGCCTCACGCACCGTCCTGCGCCCCGCCGACCGGCGATCGGGGGGCGTCGCCGGGCGGGCGCGTCCGTTCGCCGACGGTCCGAGGTCGGGGCCGTAGGCTGGCGGGATGCCGGGCTCCCCGTACACCGACCTGGACCGACCGCCGCTGAGCGCGGCCCGGCTGCGGCGCGCGCTGGTCGCCCCGCACGGGCCGTGGCGGCGGTTGGAGCTGCGCGCGGAGACCGGCTCCACCAACGCCGACGTGGCCGAGGCCGCGCGGGCCGGCGAGCCGGAGGGTCTGGTCGTGGTCGCCGAGCGGCAGACCACCGGACGGGGCCGGCGCGGGCGGACCTGGCAGTCGCCGCCCCGGGCGGGCATCGCGACCAGCGTCCTGCTCCGGCCCGGCGAGGCCGTTCCGGAGCGCGGCTGGTCACCGGTTCCCGCCGCCGGGTACGGCTGGCTGCCGTTGCTCGCCGGGGTCGCCCTGGTCGAGGCGGTGACCCGGCTGGCCGAGCTGGACGCCCGGCTGAAGTGGCCCAACGACCTGCTGCTCGACGACGCCAAGTGCGCCGGGGTGCTGGCCGAGACGGTGCCCGGCGGCACGCTCACCCAGCCGTCCGCGGTGGTGCTCGGTGTCGGCCTCAACGTGACGCTGCGCGCAGACGAGCTGCCGGAGAACCCGACCGGCCTGCCCGCCACCTCGCTGCAACTCGCCGGGGCCGCCGCCACCGACCGGGACCCGCTGCTGCGGGCCCTGCTCCGCGCCGTCGCCGACTGGTACGACCGCTGGCGATCCGCCGGGGGCGACGCGGTCGGCAGTGGACTGCGCGACGCGTACCTGGCCGCCTGCGGCACGATCGGTCGTCCGGTCCGGGTGCTCCTGCCCGGTGGTGACGAGCTGACCGGCACCGCCACCGGCATCGACGCCGACGGGCAGCTCCTGGTCGACACCGTGGCAGGCGAGCGGAGTCTCGCCGCCGGGGACGTCCTGCACCTGCGCTGACCCGCTCCGGTGGGGGCGGGCCCACGCCGCCGGTGCGTGGACAGCCCGGCCGTGCGGCGTGGACATCCCGCCCGTGCCGCGTGGACACTCGCGCGCGCCGTGCGCGGGGTCCGGCGGGTACGGGCGGCGGCAGGCTACCGTCAGCGCGTCGGTGTACCTGCGAGGAGGTTCGCGTGGCGTTTCCGGATGACGTCCTCACCGAGGACGAGGAGGTCGTGCTCCACCTGCACCCGCACGCGAAGGCCCTGGTCCGGCCCGTGCTGGTGCTGGTGCTGGGCGTGGCGGCGGTGCTGGCCGCCTGGATCCTCCTGCCGGACGGTCAGGCCGGCCGGACCGGCCTCTACCTGGTCGTCGGGCTGGCCGTCGTGCTGGCCCTGGTGTTCGCGCTCGTGCCGTACCTGACCTGGCGCAGCACCCACTACCTCTTCACCACCGAACGGGTCCTGCTCCAGCAGGGCATCCTCTCCCGGGACCGGCGGGACATCCCGCTGGGCCGGATCAACGACCACTCGATGAACCAGCGGTTCGTCGAGCGCCTCTTCGGCTGCGGCACGCTGACCATCGAGTCCGCCGGGGAGCGCGGTCAGTCCGTCCTGGTCGACGTGCCCCGGGTCGAGCAGGTGCAGACCCGGCTGTACGAGCTGGCCGAGGCGCACCACGACCGGCACTCGTTGGGCGACGGCGAGATGCGCGACATCCTGGCCGACATGCGGGACGACCGGCCACTGCGCGATCCCACCGCCTGACCGCGATCCGGTGAGGGTCGACCTCCCGGCCCGGTCAGCGCGCCTCGCCGGGCCCGGCAGTCTCCGTCACCTCGGTGGCCTCCGGGCGCATCGTGCTGCCCCGCACGGTGAGGAGGAAGAACATGCCCGCCCCGACGACGATCGCGATGTCGGCCACGTTCCCGATGAACCAGTCGAAGTACGCGATGAAGTCGACCACGTGGCCCTGCCCGAACGACGGCTCGCGCAGGAGCCGGTCGCCGAGGTGGGTGGTCGCCCCACCGAGGATCAGCCCGAGGGCGAGGGCCCAGGCGCGGGACCGTACCCGCCACGAGTACCAGAGGCCCGCGACCACGCCGACGGTCGTGGCGATCGTGAAGATCCACGTCGAGCCCGCACCGATCGACAGGGCCGCGCCGGGGTTGTAGATGAGCTGGATGCCCAGCGCGTCACCGAGCACCGGAATCCGCTCGCCCCGGGTGAGGCTGCGTTCGGCCCACAGCTTGGTCAGCTGGTCGGCGACGACCACGACGAGTGCCGTGCCGCCCGCCAGCCAGGGGGCACGACGTGTCCACCGCTGTACCGGGGGCGTGGCGGTCGGTGCGTCGCCGGCGACCGCTGGCGACCCGTCGGTCGCGGATTGCTCACTCATCCCGGCAAGTCTCTCACGCGATCGTGACCCCACCGCCGGGCCGCACACGGCCGGCGACCCGCAGGTGTCCTGCGGTGGGCAGGAGTCCCGGCCGGCGTCAGGACGGTCGTGCGCCGGGAGAGGTCGTGGGCGCGGCCCGCCCTCAGGTCCCTGAGGACGGGCCCGCGCCGAGGTGCCGGAGGCCGGCAGCCGCCTTCGTGAGCCTGCGGACGAGGAGAGCCCCTCAGGCGTCCTCGGGCGGGTGGTGCCGGTACGGCGGCTCGGACTGGTCGTGCGGGTCGCGGGCAGCCGGAATGAACGCGGTGGGGGCGTCGAGACCGTACGGGTTCATCGGGCCGACCGGTGCCGGTGACGTGGGTGCCGGTGGGGCGGAGACCACCGGACCGGGCAGGAAGGCGGTGGGCGCGTCCAGTGAGCTGACCGGCGCCACCACGGGGTGCGCCGCAGCGGCCTGGGCCGGCGGACGAGCCGGTGGCGCGGAGACGGGTGTGCCGGCGGGTGGTGCCGAGACAGGTGTACCGGCGGCCGGTGGCGCCGAGACGGGTGTACCGGCGGTCGGTGGCGCGGCGACGGGGACTACGGCCGGAGGACCGGATGGTCCGCCGTTGACCACCGGCAGCGGACCGGTGTCGGCCACCGGTACCGGTCTGGTCGTGACCACCGGCAGCGGTCCGGTGTCGGCCATCGGCACCGGTATCGGTCCGGTGGCGGGCGCCGGCACCGGCTCGGTGCGGCCGGCTGCGACGGTGGCCGGGTGCGGGCCCGGAGCCGGACCGGCATCGGATTCGGGATCGGTTCCGGGAGTCGGCCCGGAACCTGCGGGAACCTCGACCGGATCGGACCGCAGGGGCCCGTCCCCGCCGGCCGCGCGGTCGGGCTCGGTGACGTCCTCCGGCTCGTCCTGGACGCGGAGGGTGAACCAGCCCCGGAAACGGGTGCGGAGCACCTCGCACTCGGGGCGCCCCTCGGCGTCGAGGCGGAGCATGGTGCCGCTGAGGGTGACGGTGCCGAGCCCCGGACGGGCGGTGGAGGGCTTGCTGCCCATCACGTCGAGGCGTACCGCCAGGCGGTCGCCGGCCCGCACCGGGGCCAGCCACCGCAGCTCCTCCAGACCGGGGGAGGCGTCGGCCGCCGCGCGGGACAGCACGTGGTCGACGTACGCCCGCATGAAGAGGCTGACCGTGTAGAAGCCGCTGGCGATCAGGCCGCCGTGGTGGCTCTGCCGGGCCAGTTCCTCGTCGACGTGGTACCACTGCGGGTCGAACCGCCGGGCGAAGGCGACCATCTCGTTGCCGTCGACGGTCAGCACGCCCAGGTCGAACCAGCGACCCGGGGTGAGGTCCTCGAAGAACAGCTCGGCGTCGGCTCCGGTCCCCGAGCGGACCGGTTCGGCGTTCACCGGCGCGGAGCACGCCGGGAGGCGGCGTGCAGCTCGGCGGTGAGTTCGGCCTCCAGGTCGCGGTGGATCGCGACGAGACCCGGGTCGATCGGCTTGAGCCGCTCCAGTGGGGAGGGGCCGGGTCGGCTGTCCGCCCCGGCCGTCGTCCGGGGAGCGGTCGCGTCGCCGACGCCGGCCGGACGTGGGGTGACCGACCGTCCCCGGCCCGGTGCCGGGCTCGACGTGACCCGCGAGCGGGGTCTGACCGTCGGTCGTGCCCGGACCGTGGGGGGCGACGTCGGCGCCGGCTGGGCCCCCTCGAGTTCGGTGACCGACTCGGCCAGTTCGGCCACCGGGTCCATTCCGGCGACCTCGTGCTCGTCCCGTTCGGTGGCGGGACCGGTGACCGGCACGGGCTGGAAGACGAAGGTCCGGTACGACCAGAATCGGAACAGCGTGGCGAGGACGACACCACCGGTCTTCGCCACGTTGAGCGCGAGCAGGCTGGTCATGCCGAGGCCGTACTTGGCGGCGGCCAGGACGCCCAGTTCGATGAGCAGGCCGGTCGCGTTAAAAAGGAAGAAAAGGGCGTACTCCCGACGCATCGCCGATCTCGGGCGATCCCGGTACGTCCAGTGCCGATTCATCAGATATGACGTGATGGTGGCCACGATCGTCGCGGCGACCGCAGCTTTCAACTGGCCGTCGCTGAACACGGTGAGTGCCAGTGCATTGAACACCGCGTAATTGATGACGGTGTTGATGCCACCGACGATGCCGAATTTGAGCGCCTCGCGGATGAACTTCTGCCAGCGCTCGGGCAGGAGGCGGACAAGACGCATGCGGAACACCTTAAGGTCGGTCGTGGCTTCCCGGCCTGCCGGCCGGACGGGATGGGCCCCAGGTCACGCCTGGGAGTCTGGGTCGGGTTCTCGCGGAACCCGTCGGGTTCCCGCTTCGACGAAGACAAACCGTCGATACGACCAGAATCGGAAGAGGGTGCCGAGGCCCGTGCCGACGATGAAGCTGGCGATGTTGTCGGCCAGCGTGGTCTGGAAGACCTCCGGCCAGATGCTGCCCAGCCCGTAACGGCTGATGGCGAGGCAGGCGACCGCGATGCCCAGCCCCACCCCGTTGAAGAAGAAGAAGAGGGCGTACTCGCGCACCGGGTTGGAGCGCTCCCGGTGCCGCCAGGTCCAGAACCGGTTGCCGACGAAGGCGACCGTGGCCGCGAGGACGGTGGAGATCGTCTTCGCGGTGACCGGCTCGATGCCGCGACCGGTGGTGAGGACGTTGAAGAGAGCGAAGTCGATGACGAAGGCGATCCCGCCCACCGTGGCGAACTTGCTCAACTCGCGCAGGAGATGACCGAACCGGTCGAGCAGCGACCGGACCAGACCCGGACGGGTACGCGGGGCACCCGGTTGGTCCCCGGTCACTGTCGCAGCCACGGGGGAAGCGTACCGGCTGGCCGCTTCCCGGACGGGTAGCAACGTCGACAGCGGGTAAACGCGTCTCCGATGGTGACGGAGGGTGATGTCGACAGCGACCTGACGGATCGTGACCGGTGGAGGTGGTGCGATGGCGTGTTCCCACACCCGCGCGCCGCCGGGCCCGGCTTCCGGTGGTGCATTGAAGGTCAACCAGGGAATGTGCGTGAAACTGAGCGGGAAAGCGGGTATCAGCTCGTGAAGCCGCAGGTTAGCCGTACTTTGTGCAGTTCTTCACAACCAGTCCCGCTGCTACCCGGGGCCGCCCGGTTTACGCTGAGCGGAATCCCAGGTTTCCACGGAGGCGACGCGGTTCCCGCCCGCCACGACTCGTGCATCCCATAGATCGGTCAGCGTCGACCACAAGGAGATGTGTCATGGTTGCTCCGGCTGCTGTTCGAGGTATCGATCAGGCCCCGACGTCCCACGCCAAACTACTCACCTGGGTCCGGGAAGTCGCGGAACTGACCACTCCCGACCGGGTGGTCTGGGTGGACGGTTCCGACGAGGAGTGGCGCCGCCTCACCGACGAGCTGGTCGAGGCGGGCACGCTGATCCGCCTCAACCCGGAGAAGAAACCGAACTCCTTCTACGCCCGTACCGATCCCGGTGACGTCGCCCGGGTCGAGGAGCGCACCTTCATCTGCTCCGTCGACGAGGCGGACGCCGGCCCCACCAACAACTGGATGGCGCCGGCCGAGATGAAGCGGGTGATGACCGACCTGTACCGCGGGTGCATGCGCGGCCGGACGATGTACGTCATCCCGTTCTGCATGGGCCCGATCGAGGCCGAGCGCCCGATGTTCGGCGTGGAGATCACCGACAGTCCCTACGTGGTCGCCTCGATGCGGATCATGACCCGGATGGGCACCAGGGTCCTCGAGGCGATGGGGGACGACGCCGATTTCGTGCACGCGCTGCACTCGATCGGCGCGCCGCTCTCGCCCGGTCAGCAGGACACCGCGTGGCCGTGCAACGAGACCAAGTACATCTCGCACTTCCCGGAGAGCCGGGAGATCTGGTCCTTCGGCTCCGGCTACGGCGGCAACTCGCTGCTCGGCAAGAAGTGCTACTCGCTGCGGATCGCCAGCGTGATGGGGCGGGACGAGGGCTGGCTCGCCGAGCACATGCTGATTCTCAAGATCACCTCGCCGGAGGGGAAGGTCTACCACATCGCGGGCGCGTTCCCGTCCGCCTGCGGCAAGACCAACCTGGCCATGCTGGAGCCGACCATCCCCGGGTGGAAGGTCGAGACCATCGGGGACGACATCGCCTGGATGCGGTTCGGCCCGGACGGCCGCCTCTACGCGGTCAACCCCGAGTACGGTCTCTTCGGCGTCGCGCCGGGCACCGACTGGAAGACCAACGCCAACGCGATGCGCACCCTGGACCGGGGCAACTCCGTCTTCACCAACGTCGCGCTCACCGACGACGGGGACATCTGGTGGGAGGGGATGGGCGAGCCGCCGGCCCACCTGACCGACTGGAAGGGCAACGACTGGACGCCGCAGAGCGACACCCCGTCGTCCCACCCGAACAGCCGGTTCTGCACGCCGATCACGCAGTGCCCGATCCTCGCCGAGGACTACTACGACCCGAACGGCGTACCGATCGACGCGATCCTCTTCGGCGGCCGGCGCCGGGACACCATCCCGCTGGTGACCGAGGCGCGCGACTGGGTGCACGGCGTCTACCTGGGCGCCACCCTCTCCTCGGAGACCACCGCCGCCGCCTCCGGTGCGGTCGGTGTCGTCCGCCGCGACCCGATGGCGATGCTGCCCTTCATCGGCTACCACGCCGGCGACTACTTCCGGCACTGGATCGAGATGGGCAAGGGCACCGACGGCGACGCCTCGAAGCTGCCGAAGGTGTACTACGTCAACTGGTTCCGCAAGGACGCCGACGGCAACTTCCTCTGGCCCGGCTTCGGCGAGAACTCCCGGGTGCTCAAGTGGGTGGTCGAGCGGATCGAGGGGCGGGCCGACGCGGTCGAGACCCCGATCGGCATGGTCCCGGCCCGGGACGCGCTGGACGTCGACGGGCTCGACATGACCTCGGAGGACGTCCGGATCGCGCTGAAGGTCGACCCGGAGGAGTGGCGGGCCGAACTGCCGCTGATCAACGAGTGGTTCGAGAAGTTCGGTGACAAGCTGCCGGGCGTGCTCTGGTCCGAGCTGGACGCCCTGCGCGCCCGCCTGGACGCCGCACCGGGGCGGTGACCGTGCGACCCGGGCGGTCGCCCGGGTCCACTGCCACCGGACTCCGATGAGGAAGGGGTCCCCGCAACCACCGCGCCGGGCCCGGTCACGGGCCAGCGGCGAGCCGGCCGGGGCAGGTGTGAGAGTGGACCACCGAGGGCATCACCAGCAGTCATGAGGACGGCCGCCACGACCGAGGTCCGGCGGCCGTCCGCCGTCCGCGCGCTCATCGTCCTGCTGGCGGTGACCGCGGCGGCAACCGTCCTGGTCGACCTGCTCAACTGGTGGTACGCCCCGGAGCGGGGCTTCGGCCTGGCCGTGCGGACCGGCTGGGCGCTGCTGCGCGCGTTCGGCTTCGTCCTGCTGGTCGGGCACGTCCGCCGGGGCCGGACGCTGGCCCGGCCGCTCGGGCTGATCCTCGTCATCACCACCGTCTTCGCGGTCGGGCGGCTGATCGTGCCCCGGCAGGGAGTTCCCCCGCTGCCCGGGATCCTCGGCTTCGCCCTGCTCCTGCTGCTCTGCCTGGCCGTGCTCTGGTTGCTGTACCGCAGTCCGGCGGTCGCCGGGCACCTGGTCCGGCACCGGGGCCGCCTGGTCATCGACCGGCAGGGCATCTCCTGGCGGGAGACCCCGCCGCGCCGTCCGCCGGTCGCCGGCTGGCTGCTCACCACCCGGGTCGCCGCGTTCACGTACACCCCGCTGATGCTCGTCCCCTGTCTGGTCGCCGCCGGCACGATCCTGGACGGCCGGCTGGCCGCCGGACCGGCCGTGCTGTTCTGGTTCGTCTTCGCCCTCGTCACCAGCTACGCGGTGCTGTTCTGCACCTTCTTCCTGCTGCGGGGCCGGCGCTGGGCGGGCGGCCTGCTGGTGGTGGTGACCCTCGGGGTGCTCGCCGTCGACCTGCCGCTGTGCTGGTGGCTGCTCGGCCTGGACGGTCTGGTCCGGGACGGCGCGCCGTTGGTGACCGCCGGTGCCCTGGCCCTCTACGGTCTGTGGCGGAGTGGTCGGGCCGGGACCGCAGCCGGCGCCGGGTGAGCGAGGCGTACGACGCCGCGGCGCCGGTCGACCGGACGGGAGCGGAGGTGGCGCGTGAGCGAGGCGTACGACGTCGCCGTGGTGGGGGCGGGGCCGGCGGGGGCCGCCGCCGCGCTGGCGGCCCGCCGGGCCGGGGGGCGGGTGCTGCTGCTGGACCGGGCCGACTTCCCCCGGGACAAGGCGTGCGGGGACGGCATCACCGCCCACGCGCTGGACGTGCTCGCCCGTCTGGGGGTCAGCGACGCGGTGACCGGGTACCCGCCGCTGCCCGCGTTGCGTCTGGTCGCCCCGGGCGGCGACGCGGTGGCCCGGAAGCTGCCCCGGCCGGCGTACACGGTGCCCCGGACGGTCTTCGACGCCCGGCTGGTCGCGGCGGCCGTGGCGGCCGGGGTGGAACTGCGACGGCACACCGTGCGCCGGGTCGTCGAGCGGGGCGACCGGGTGCTGGTGGACGACACGTTCACCGCTCGGGCGGTGGTCGGCGCGGACGGGGCCGGTTCGGTGGTGCGCCGGGTCCTCGGCCATCCGATCAACCCGGAACGGCATCTCGCGCTCGCCATCCGGGGGTACGCCCCGGCCCGCTCCGGCCCGCCGGAGCAGTTCATCGTCACCTCGGCCGCGCGCTGGCCGGCGTACGCCTGGTCGTTCCCGATCGGTGACGGCCGGGCGAACGTCGGGTACGGGGAGGTGCTGCGGGCGGAGCCGCTGAGCCGGACGCACCTGCTCGACCGGCTCGCCGTGCTGCTGCCCGGCACCGATCCGGCCACGGTGACCGACCTGCGCGCCCACCACCTGCCGCTGTCGACACACCGACCGTCACCCGGGCGGGGCCGGGTGACGCTGGCCGGCGACGCGCTGTCACTGATCAACCCGTTCACCGGGGAGGGGATCTTCTACGCGCTGCTCTCCGGTGCGCTGGCCGGCGTGGCGGCGGTCCGCAGCCCGGAGCGGGCCGCCGACCGGTACGCGGCCACCCTGCGCCGTCGTCTCGGCACGCACCTGCGGCACAGTTCGGCGGCGGCCTGGCTGGCCCGGCGGCGCCGGGTGGTGGACGGGGCCGTGGCCGCGGCCCGCCGCGACGACCGGGTCTTCCGCACCGTGGTGGAGTTGGGGCTCGGTGACGGTCGGCTGGACGTGCGGACCCTGGCGATGATCGGCCGGGGACTGTCCGGGCGGGTTTGAGGTGGGACGTGCCCCTTCCCGGCCCGGGTCGCTACGCTGCATGGTGATGACTCTGCGGACCCTGCTCTATTCGGTGTACGAGCGTCGACTGACGGCGAGCCTCGCGGGCAAGCCGGTGCCCCGGCACGTCGGCGTGATGTGCGACGGTAACCGCAGGTGGGCCAAGGAGATGGGGTTCGTCGATCCCAACGACGGCCACCGGGTCGGCGCGGCCAAGATCAAGGACATGCTCGGCTGGTGCGACCAGGCCGGCATCGGTCACGTCACCCTCTACCTGCTCGCCACGGACAACCTGCGCCGTCCGGCCCGGGAACTCGACCCGCTGTTGCAGATCATCGAGGACCTGGTGGTCGAGTTGGCCGAGGAGGGCAACCCGTGGCGGTTGCGTATGGTCGGCGCGCTCGACCTGCTCCCGGCGCAGACCGCCACCGCGCTGAAGGCCGCCGAGGAGCGCACCCGGGAGCGCAGTGGTGGCGCCCAGGTCAACATCGCGGTCGGCTACGGCGGCCGGCGCGAGATCACCGACGCGGTCCGCTCGCTGCTGCTGGAACACGCGGCCACCGGGGGCACCCTGGAGGAACTGGCCGAGGTGCTGGATGTCGAGCACATCGCCGAGCACCTCTACACCCGGGGTCAGCCCGATCCGGACCTGGTCATCCGCACCAGCGGTGAGCAGCGCCTCTCCGGTTTCATGCTCTGGCAGTCGGCCCACTCGGAGTTCTACTTCTGCGAGCTGAACTGGCCCGACTTCCGGCGCGTGGACTTCCTCCGGGCGCTGCGCTCGTACGCCAGCCGGCAACGCCGCTACGGCATCTGACCCCTCGACCCGACCCGGGCATCGTCGTCGGGCGACTGCCGACGATCCCGCCGGGAACTGTCGGCGTTCCGATCGTGCCCGGCCACCTGGGACACCTGTCCCTTCCGGCCGGGACGACCCTCCGGTGAACCTCCCGGTGCCGTCCGACCGCGGACGGCACCGGGAGGAGAGGTCATGATCCGAAGAGGACCGACAACGAGACGGCGACGCGGATTCGCCGGTCGGTGGGGGAGGCTCTGCGCCGTCGTGGCGACCGTGCTGGTCGCCGCCGTGGGCAACGTCGTGGTGTCGCCGTCGGCGTACGCGTCGGGCGGGGTCGTCGTCATCGACGAGGACACCCAGCGCCGAGGGCTGTTCGCGGCCTACATGCGCTCGCGGGCGACCGGGCACGAGGGACTGCGGCAGATGTTCCTCAGCGCGGCGATGGTCGGCCACCGACAGCGGAACCCGCAGGCCACGTCGCAGCAGCTGGTGCAGTACACCGCGTCGATGAACCAGTGGTACACCAGCCAGCTCGGCGCCGAGGACCTGGCCCGGCCGACGTACCAGTTCATGGTGAAGTTGCTGGAACTGTCCGCACTGCACCCGTCCGGCGCGGTGGCCGCGCCGATCTTCAAGGAACTGGCCGAGTCGACCCTCGGCAAGGAGATCAAGGCGCTCGGCGAGACGCTGGACGACATCCACGCCGCGCAGCGGCACAACTCCGTGATCAACCAGGTCTTCGAGCACCAGAACAGGATCTGGGGCGAGGTGGCCGGTCGGGGCGCGGTCGACCCGGCCTTCACGGAGGCCTGGAACGGCTACTTCGGCGCGAAGTACAACATCGTCGCCAACGCCACCCAGGAACAGCTGATGGCGGATCCGCTGATCGGGACGTACGTCAACGTCGACGCGCTGCTCCAGCAGACCCAGAACCTCCAGAACTACCTGGCCGAGGGCAACCGGCAGATCACCGCACTGCTCAACGAGATCAACGAGCAGGCCGACGCCGCCAACCGGGACGTGGAGGCGGCGAACGCCACCCTGCCGGTGGACGGGCGACCGGCGACCCAGGCCGAGATCGACCAGGCCAAGGCGAAGGCCGAGGAGCGCCGCAGGTGGCTGGAGGGCGCCGCCGGTGCGGTCGACCTGCTGGGCAAGCTGATCGGCGTCGCCGACACCAAGGTGGGCGCGATCGTGACCGGCACCGGCCGGGCCGCCATCCAGATCGCCACCGCGGTCAGTGACTGGCTCCCGACGCTCGCCGCGAACGGTCTGAAGGCCGCGCTCTTCTCGGCCAGCGGGATCGGCATGGCCGGCGCGGTGCTCGGCGCGATCCAGTCGCTGGTGCCGCTCTTCGGTGGCACCGGTCCGACCGTCGACGAGCAGATCCTCACCGAACTCAAGGAACTCCGCGCGGAGCTGACCGAGTTCCGCGAGGAGATGAACACCCGGTTCGACCGGATCGAGCTGGCCCTGGTGCAGATGTTCGAGCAGATGGACCAGCAGTTCAACCGGCTGCTCACCGAGGTGTGGCTGACCCAGGACCAGCTGAAGCAGGTCGTCGCGCAGCTCGCCCTGGTGACCGAGCGGGTCGACTTCTGGGGCAGTTCGATCATGCGGTCCCTTCAGGAGACCCAGGTGACCCAGCTCGAAGGGCTGATCAACCAGCGGGTCAGCCACGCCGCCCGGTACCCCGAGACCCCGTTGACCTGGACCGAGTACAAGGCGACGGTGGAAGCGTTGAACACGGCGGCGATCCTGCAGAGCAGGGCGGCACCGTTCACCGCCGGGCTGGGCGACCCGAACCCGGAGAACAACCTGGGCGCGTTCGGCTACCACGGCTCGATCCGCTACCTGACGGACTACGCGGAGCGGAACCTGAACCTGCCGCAGGGCACCAGCAACGGCGTGCCGGTGCAGGCGCCGGCCGTGCCGGCGGTGGAGCACTGGATGCTGGCCGCCGAGGGCTACAAGCACATGGTGGCGCAGAACCCCCAGTACGCGGCGCAGGTGAACCTGACCACCGACGAGGTCCTCGCCGCCGGCCAGGCCATCCAGACCGCGGTCCGGCGGTTCAGCCAGCCGCAGGGCTGGGACAAGCCGGAGCAGTTGGGCCCGCTCTACGTCAAACTGCTCGACAGCTACCGGGCCACCGGCTTCGAGCTGGTCGGCAAGATGCAGGAGAAGCGGAACGCCCTCCAGCACAACCGGTTGGGCTACACCATGTTCGGCCTGCCCACCCAGGACGTCGAGGGCGCCAGCACGGCCGAGCCGACGACCATCTCCCCGTGCACCGGGACGGCCACCTACAAGCCGAGCCGGCCGAGCAACGTGGTCAGCAAGGGTCTCAAGGAGATGTGGCTCGCCGACTACGGCCGCCCGGACACCCCGGCGCAGACCTGCTACCAGGCGTCCTGGGTGAACATGTCCGAGCCGCCGGACCCGGGTGGGGACAAGCCGTACTCGGTGTCCGCCGACCTTGAGATCACCTTCAAGGTGCGGCAGAGCTGGGACGGTCAGTGGCTCACCGCGTACTCGTGGACCAAGGTCTACCCGTACGGCAAGATCCAGCAGTACTACCCGCCGAACGACCCCCGGCAGGGCTGGACGCGTTCCGCCACCCAGGGCATGTCGGAGAAGTGGGGGACGGTCAAGCCGGACTTCGAGCAGACCGTGGCGACCGCCCGGCCCGACGAGGCGGCGCTGAAGACCCGGGTGCGGGACTGGCTCTACGGCCAGGCCGGGCAGTACTACCACGAGATCGTTCGGGACCTGGACAAGCCAGGCACCGACCTGAACCGGTTGAACAACCAGCTCACCCGGACGGCGCTGCTGCTCCAGTCGTACACCAAGCTCGGCTTCGCCCGTTCGCTCGAGCACGACCAGACCATCGGCATCCACCTGCTCGGCCAGTCCCGGATCCCGTTCGACCAGGGGCAGCTGGAGGCCAACGTGGTCAACGGCCGGGAGGGGCTCTCGGGTGGCATCACCCCCGCGAAGCGGGTCAGCGACGGCTTCCGGCAGGCCCTCGCGAACTACTGCGTGAGGATCGTCGACGACCGGTGCGAGGTGAAGCAGCCGCAGCCGGGAGGGGCGGAGCCGAACCCGCGCGCCAACCAGAACGCACACGTGCTGCCCTGCACCTGGACGGAGCGCTGGGACCCGGTCGAGCGCTGTCTGAACTGGGCGTTGGACTACCGGTCGACGCAGCTGCGGCAGCGGCTGGAGGTGGCCAGCGAGCGGCTGCTCGACGAGCCGCCGGTACCCGAGGGCATCCCGGCGGTGGACGAGCTGATGCAGGGCATCCGGATCGCCGAGGTGGTGGCCAAGAACGGACCGACCGGCAGCACCGCCCGGATCGGCGCGGTCACCGGGCTGGGTGGGAAGTGCCTGGACGTCCGGACGCCGGCCACCGACGGCGCGCAGATCGAGGTCTCGACCTGCGACGCGTCCGACCCGCAGGGGTGGGCGCTGATGCCCAACCGGACCGTCATGTCCATGGGCCGGTGCCTGGACGTGCACAGCGGCGGATCGGCGGACGGCAACCAGATCATCCTCTGGCGCTGCCATGGCCTCGGTTCCCAGCAGTGGCAGCCGAACGGGGACGGCACGCTGCGCAACCCGCAGTCCGGCAAGTGCCTGACCGTCGCCCCCGACGGCGCGATCGTGCACCTGTGGACCTGCAACGGTGGCGCGAACCAGAAGTGGATCCTGCCGGCCTGACCGCCGGGCAGGACCAGTCGACCGGGATCCCCCGTCCGTCCGGGCGGGGGATCCCCTCGCGGGCGCTCGGATCGAGCCGGAGGAGTCGGCGCGAGGGCCGGTGGGTCAGCGGAGCCGGGCGGCGGCGTCGGTGAGGAAGTCGCCGAGGGCGGACGGGGAGTCGATGGTCAGGTCGGCGGCCAGCGCCACCTCCTGCCCGGTCTCCGGGTTGGCCACCGCGACGCAGACGCCGACGAAGTCGGGGTCGGCGGCGGACCGGGCGCGCAGCGCGGTGAACGCCTTGATGTCGGAGACGTCGTCGCCGAAGTACCAGGCGCCGGCGGCCGAGCGGACCACCTCGTCGATCACCATGCCCTTGTCCCGGTCGACCGGGGGCTTGAGTTCCAGCACCATCCGGCCCGCCTGCACCCGCAGCCCCAGCCGGCTGGCCTGCGCCCGGCCCCAGCTCTCCACCGCCTCGGCGAGGTGCGGCGCGGTGCGGTAGTGCAGGGCGACGGAGAGCCGCTTGAACTCCACCAGGGTGCCCGGCGGCAGTTCGGTGCGGGCCAGGTCGGCCAGCTCGGCCATGGTGGGCACCCAGGGCAGGGCGGCCGGCTCGGTGACCGTCTCGCCGCCGGAGCGGCGGTGCTCCAGCCCGTAGAGGCCGTAGAGGTCGATGCCGGAGAGCCCGTCGAAATGGTCCCGCAGGAACTCGACCGGCCGGGCGGAGACGATCGCGACCTGGCGGACGACGGGGGCGAGCGCCTCGAGGGCGGTGAGGACCTTCGGAGCCGGCTTGACCGCGGTGGGGTCGTCGTCGACCGGGGCGAGCGTGCCGTCGAAGTCGAAGAAGAGGACGTAGTCTCCCGCCCGCTCGGCGGTCGCGGCCCAGGCGTGGGCGGCGTCGAGTGGGGTCTTCGGCTCCTGGTTGCCCAGATTCAACGGCGGCACGCGCGTCAGCGTACCCCCAGGAGGGCCGGACATTCGCGGTCGCGAGAAGCTCTCTCGACGCGGCCGGCCGGTCCTCAGCGTCCGGCGGCCCCGCGACCCCGCCGTCCGAACGGCACCACCGTGGCCTCCCGGTCGTGGCTGAGCAGGTAGCCCTCGACGAAGCCGGCATTCCGGTCGCCGGTGCGCGCCTCGATGTCGTTGAGCCGGGCCACCAGGAACTCGGTGAGCGCGGTGAGCCGGTCGTTGAGCCGGTCGTAGAGGTCGGCCAGGACGGCCAGGACCACCGCCGTGCCGGCCGTGGTCAGCGCGAAGAGGTTGACGACCAGCGGAAGCTGCCCGCCGTCGATCGCGCCCACCACCACGTTGCCGGTCACCCACAGCGTCACGGACGCCGTCGCGACCAGGACTGCCAACCACTTCAGGGTCATGGACAGACCCCTCCTTCTGTCCCGCACGGGCTGGGTTCGGCCTTGTCCCGCCCCCGCCGACGACGAGCCCCAGCAGTTACCGGGACGCTAGCGCGCGAACCCGCCGTCCGATGCGGAACGTGGATTTCCCGTCCGCTGTTCTTTTCACCATCTGAGGAACTAGCCGGCGCGTTTGCCCATATTGTGGGCGTTCTCCGGGAGGGGTGGACGGTAGGCGAGGTACCGGACGGTTTCCCGGATGTGGAACTTCTCGAGATCCGAGACTTCGGGGTCGACCAGGCGGCGCAGCAGTGCCTCGACGTCGGGGTCCATCGGCGGGCTGTCCGGCCGGCAACGGGACGGGGTCGTCCGGTCCCAGCCGAGGGCGGCGAAGGCCGCTGCCGGGTCCAGCCCGAGCCCCTCGCAGAAGGAGACCACCCGGGCGGCCTCGGGGTCGCTGCTCCAGTCGCCGCGGACCCACCGGTTGATGGTCTGCCGGGAGACCCCCGTCCGGCGGGACACCTCGGTGCCGCTCCAGGCCCGGGTCGCCCGCGCGTCGTCGAGCGCCCGGCGCACGAAGGCGGCAAATTCGATCTTGCGCGCATGGGCGTGGTCGGTCACCCGACGACGGTACGACCGGTGGTCCGTCGCGTCGTCGCGAGACGCGCTCTTGTCACGTATATGTGACACTCTTTTCGCATTCGACGGCCCCGGTCGGGTCATTTACACCCGGCTTGACGTGCCTATATCAAGGTGCGTCGGGTGTGGTCCTAAAAGCACCGGAAGCTGCTACTGTCACGCCCATGGGACAATCCGTGGTGTGCGGCGTGTCCGGGGCGGCGCGCCCCGACCCCGTCGCCCACCAGGCACGAGGGGGGTGTGGTGACTGAACTCGCAACCCGTGCCCAGGCGTTCGGCCTGGTGGCGGAGGGAGTGGCCGCGGGCCTGAGTGCCCCGTGGCGCCTCTACCTCGCCCACGGGAGCCGGCACGTCTCGCTGCACGTGGCGGACCGTGCCGAGTGGGACGCCTGGCGTGCCCACCTCGGCTGCCCGGAACTGAGCGTCCGGGTCTACGACGCCGGGGGCGAGATCCGGCGCACGTCGATGGCGGAGGTGCTCCTGGACGGCTGCCGGATCAGCGTCGAACTGGTCGAGAAGGTCGGCACCGACGACCTGGAACGGCTGCTGGTCGCCGATCCCACCCCGCCCGCGCCGGAGCAGCGATGATGTCCCGCCCCGGCCCGAGCCGGGGAGCCGCCGGATGAGCCCCTTCTTCGCGGTCTTCCTGGTCCTGCTGCTCGGCTCGACCAGCTACGCGGCCGGACGACTGCACGGTCAGCTCAGCTACCGGATCGGCTACCGGTTCGGCTACCGCCAGGGCTACTTCGACGGGGACCGGGGGGCGTGGAACCGGCGGCGTCGGGAGGCGCAGGCCGCTCTCGCCTCGGCGCTGGCCGTCCCGCCCGGGGCCGCCGTCCGGGCCGGTACGCCGATCGCCCGGAGGGGCACCACCTACACCGGCTCGGCGTTCGCGCCGGACGGAACCACCCGGGGGATCGCGGCCGAGCCGTACCCCGGAGCACGTCAGCCGGGCACGGCGGCCGGCGTCGGCCGTCCCACCGTGATCGTCGGCGCTGGCCAGCCGACCGTGACCGTCGGCGGACGGTACCCGACCGGAACGCTGGCCGGACGGCACGGCTGAGCCGACGACGACCGCCGCCCGGCGGACCGACGCGTCGCCCGCGACGCGTCGTGGACCCGCGTCGCTGCGGTGGCGCGGGGCGGGGCCGGCCGGGGTGCGCGCAGGGGGCACACATCCCGGCCGGCGTCCCCGCCCGCAGCCGTCCGTACGCCGGGGGCGCGTCGATCCTTCCGGACCGCGGTCGTGCCCCGTCGACGCCGTCGGCATGCCGGCCGAACAGGGTGTTCGTCCACTGCTCGATTGAGATCCATCTTCGCCTCTAGCCGGAACGGGCACGGCGACGCTAGCGTCTAGTCATGGCGCGGGGTTCTCCCGGGCCAGCCGGCCAGCCCGGATCTGCGACCTCGCGCACGGGGCCCGCATCCGACCCCGTGTCCCCGGGCACCGGAGGAGGCGGATCGCGGGTGGCGGGTGCCCATCCGTCGGAGCAGGCCTGTGACGACTCGTCGTACCCCCGCCGGTGGCGATCAGACCCCGGCCGCGACCACCACCCGCCGGGCGTCCCGGAGCCGCCGTGCGGCACCGAACCCCGCCGAGCCCGGGGAGCCCCGACCAGAGGTCTTCGTCCTGGACACCTCGGTCCTGCTCTCCGATCCCGCGGCGTTCCACCGGTTCGCCGAGCACGAGGTCGTCCTCCCCCTCGTGGTGATCTCCGAGCTGGAGGGCAAACGCCACCACCCGGAACTCGGCTGGTTCGCCCGGCAGGCCCTCCGCATGCTCGACGAGCTGCGGGTGACCCATGGCCGGCTGGACCATCCGGTGACCGCCAACGACGAGGGCGGCACGCTGCGGGTGGAGCTGAACCACACCGACGACAGCGTGCTCCCGCCCGGGTTCCGTAGCGAGTCCAACGACGCCCGGATCCTCGCCGTGGCGCTCAACCTGGCGGCCGAGGGGCGGCACGTCACGCTGGTCAGCAAGGACATGCCGCTGCGGGTCAAGGCCGCCGCCGTCGGGCTGCGCGCCGACGAGTACCGGCACGGCCAGGCCAGCGACCCGACCTGGACGGGCATGGCCGAGGTGGAGGTCGCCGAGGAGCAGATCGGTCAGCTGTACGGCGGCGAGACGCTCGACCTGGACGGCGCGGCCGGGCTGCCCTGTCACACCGGGCTGGTGCTGCACTCGGGCAACGGCTCGGCGCTGGGGCGGGTCCTGCCCGACAAGACGGTCCGGCTGGTCCGGGGCGACCGGGAGGCGTTCGGCCTGCGCGGGCGTTCGGCGGAGCAGCGGATCGCCCTGGACCTGCTGCTCGACGAGTCGGTGGGGATCGTCTCGCTCGGCGGGCGGGCGGGCACCGGGAAGTCCGCCCTGGCGCTCTGTGCGGGTCTGGAGGCGGTGATGGAACGGCGCCGGCACCGGAAGGTGGTCGTGTTCCGCCCGCTGTACGCCGTCGGCGGTCAGGAGCTGGGCTACCTGCCCGGCTCGGAGGCGGAGAAGATGTCGCCCTGGGCCCAGGCGGTCTTCGACACCCTGGGTGCGGTGGTGCACGAGAACGTGCTGGACGAGGTGACCTCCCGGGGCATGTTGGAGGTGCTGCCGCTGACCCACATCCGGGGGCGGAGCCTGCACGACGCGTTCGTCATCGTGGACGAGGCGCAGTCGCTGGAGCGGGGGGTGCTGCTCACCGTCCTGTCCCGGATCGGTCAGGGCTCCCGGGTGGTGCTCACCCACGACGTCGCCCAGCGGGACAACCTCCGGGTGGGGCGGCACGACGGGGTGACCGCCGTCATCGAGGCGCTGAAGGGGCATCCCCTGTTCGCGCACGTCACGCTCAGCCGTTCGGAGCGGTCGCCGATCGCCGCGATGGTGACGGACCTGTTGGAGGACATCCCGCTCTGACCGCAGATTTAGTCCAATTTTGTCACTATTTGCATAGTGGTGCAGATCACATTTGGCGAGTGTGGTTTCCCAACGGCCCCAGGGTGCGCGATGGTGTCCCACGAGCGCCCGCGCACCAGAAAGATCGTTGGTGACCACTCGTCACACGGGCCGGGGGTCAACGGCCCACGGTGCCGGCGGGGACCGGCACGGTCGGGGCGCTCACGGCGCGGGTCCGTCCGGTGCTGACCGGGATCGGCCGCGCCGTGTCCTTGCCCCCGACGAAGGGACCTCTTCGTGAGTCGGCTGTGGAGCCGGTTGGGTGCCCGAACGGCCGCTGTCGCGTTGCTCTCCGTGGGCGTCGCCGGCGGCTTCTATCTGGGCGAAGACCGCCAGACCCGGCCATCGGGCGCGACCGCGCCTGTCGGCCAGGTCGAGATCGAACAGTCGCGGTACACGCAGACCGAGCACGTTGTCGAGTCCGGCATGTACCAGACCGAACTGCGTACCGCCCAACGGGCCGAGGCCGCCGCCGAGCTGGCCGCCCGCAAGGCGGCTGCCGAGCGTGCGGCCCGCAAGAAGCGCGAGGCCGAGGCGAAGGCCAAGGCGGAGGCCGAGGCCGAGGAGGCCGCCCGGGAGGCGACGGAGAAGGCCTCCAAGCCGTACGACGGTCCGATCCCCGCCTCGTGCAACGAGTACGGGGGCAACCGGAAGATCGGCTGCGCCATGCTGGTCGACGCCGGCTTCGGCATGGACCAGATGCCCTGCCTGGACAAGCTCTGGAACAAGGAGAGCGGCTGGAACCACAAGGCCAGCAACCCCTCCTCCGGGGCGTACGGGATCCCGCAGTCCCTGCCGGGCAGCAAGATGGGCTCGGCCGGCTCCGACTGGCGGACCAACCCGGCCACCCAGATCGAGTGGGGTCTCGGCTACATCAAGGGCCGGTACGGCACCCCGTGCAAGGCCTGGGGGCACTCCCAGGACACCGGCTGGTACTGATTTCCCGGACTGACCGGCGGGGGTGGGTGGCACGGTCACCCACCCCCGCCGTCGTCTCCGCCGGAGGGTGAATCCGCAGCCCGACGGGGGAGCGCGAGTGGCGGTTGGCCGCCAGAGCTGATAGCTACTTGTGGGTGACTTTCGACGCCGGCCCGTCGGGCGACCCCAACCGGTTCGGCAGTGAGGCGTTCTACGCCTCGCTGGGCCGGGCCTTCGTCGCCATGTGCGCGGTGGTTCCGGTGCTCTTCCTCGTCGAGGCGCTGGACGTGTGGCTGGACGCCGGCTTCGACCCGGCCGCGGGGATCATCCCCAAGCGCATCGACGGGCTGGACGGCGTCTTCTTCTCGCCCTTCCTGCACCACGGCTTCGACCACCTCTACAGCAACAGCATCCCGCTGATCCTGCTCGGCACCTTCGTGCTCGCCGCCGGGGTCCGCCGCTTCCTCTGGTCGACACTGGTGATCATCGTGGTCAGCGGCCTGGGCGTCTGGTTCACCGGATCGTCCAACTCGATCGTGGTCGGTGCCAGCGGGGTGATCTTCGGATACCTCGGCCTGCTGCTCACCCGGGGTGTGGTGGAGCGCACATGGTGGAACTTCGCCGTCGTGCTCCTGGTCGGTCTCCTCTACGGCTGGCAGCTGGTCGGCATCCTCCCCACCGACGAGCGCATCTCCTGGCAGGGGCACCTGTTCGGGTTGGTCGGCGGGGTGCTCGCCGCAGTGCTCTTCCGCCGCCGCCACGGCGTCGACGCGGAGTACCCGCTCACCGCCTCCTGAACGTTCCGTGTGGCAGGTGCTTGCTCAGCGCAACCGTCCCCCCTACCGTCTGAATCGGCACGTGTTGATCCCCGGGCGGAGAGTGACGGTACGCGGATGCGAGAGGTCGATGTCGCCATAATCGGGGCCGGTCCGTCCGGCCTCTTCGCCGCCTACTACGCCGGGTTCCGGGGGCTGTCGGTGGCCGTGGTCGACGCCCTGCCCGAGCCGGGCGGGCAGATCGCCGCGATGTACCCGGAGAAGATGATCTACGACATCGCCGGATTCCCCGCGATCAAGGGGCGGGACCTGGTGGCGAACCTCGTCGCCCAGGCGGCCACGGCGGCCCCCGAGTACCTGCTCGGCGTTCGCGCCGAGGGGCTCGAACACTCCGACGGCCGGCCGGTGCTCACCCTCGCCGGCGGAGAGCGTCTGCACTGCGGCGCGGTGATCATCACGGGTGGGCTGGGCAGCTTCACCCCGCGTCCGCTACCGGCCGCCGTGGCCTTCGCCGGTGCCGGGCTGGTCTACTTCGTCCCGCAACCGGCCGACCTGGCCGGCCGGGACGTGCTCATCGTCGGGGGCGGGGACTCCGCCTTCGACTGGGCGGCGGCGCTGGCCCCGCTGGCCCGTTCGGTGACCCTGGTGCACCGGCGGGAGCGGTTCCGCGCGCACGCCGCCACCGTCGCCCGGGTCCAGGAACTGCCGGTACGGATCGTGGTCAACGCCGAGGTGACCAAGCTGCACGGGGACACGGTGGTGACCGGTGTCGACGTCGCCGTGCGCGGCGGGGTCGCCGAGACCCTGCCCGCGGACGCGGTGATCGCCGCGCTCGGCTTCACCGCCGACCTGGGACCGCTCGCCGACTGGGGGCTGCGCCTGGACCGGCGGCACATCCTGGTCGACAGCGCGATGGCCACCAACCTCCCCCGGGTCTACGCCGCCGGGGACATCACCGACTACCCGGGCAAGGTCCGGCTGATCGCGACCGGCTTCGGTGAGGCGGCCACGGCGGTGAACAACGCGGCCGTGGCGATCGACCCGGCGGCACACCTCTTCCCCGGTCACTCCTCCGACGGCACCTGAGCCGCACACTCCGCCGCCGTTCCCGTCAGGCAACCCCACCCGGGCGGGTGGTTACCCGTGGTGGGGTGGTTGCCGGGGCCCTCTGCTCGGCACCACGCGGTGACAGGGACCCCGGCCACCACCTCAGCGGCGGGCCGGTGGGCCGAGTGCGGCGACCAGCACGGCGACCAGCGTGAGGGCGGCCCCGAGCAGGGTGGCCGGTCCGGGGTGCGAGGCCGCCGTGGGCAGCACCACGTCCAACAGCACCGCCCCGACGATCTGGCCGGCGATGGTCGCCAGGCCGAGCAGGAGCACCCCGGTGAACCGGACGATCGCCGCCGCCAGCGCGATGAACAGGATGCCGATCGGACCGCCGAGATAGAACCACGGTTCGGACGGGAACCCGCCGGTCGGAAGACCCCGCACCAACAGGTCGACGGCGAGCGTGAGGAGCAGCGCCACCGTCCCGACCGCGAAGTTGACCAACGTGGCGGTCAACGCGCTGCCCGACGCGGCGCGGACCTGGCCGTTGACCGCCTGTTGCCAGGCGATGGCGAGCCCGCCGAGCAGGGGCAGCAGGGCCAACACGAGGGTGTCCGGGTCGCCCAGCCGGTCGCCGACGGCGATGAACACCGCCACCACGGTCAGCGCCGCACCGGCCAGCCGGTTGGCCGTGACCGGCTGTCGCCCGGTGGGGCCGAGACCGGCCCGGTCCACGGCGAGACTGCTGCCGGTCTGCCCGGCCACCACCGCGACGGTGAAGACCGCCACGCCGAGCGTGCCGATGGTGAGCCCCTGCGTGGCGACCAGGAGGGCGCCGCAGAGCCCGCCGAGGCACTGCCACGGGCGGAGCGTCCCGGCGACGAGCGCGCTGCGCAGCCGGCGCAGTCCCCGTCGTCCCGCCGGGACGACGGGGACCAGCACCAGCAGGACGATCAACCCCAGACCGAACGAGACCACCGCGGCGGCGATGCCGTCGCCGAGGCGTACGCCCAGCTCGCCGTTGATCCGCGATTGGAGTGCCACGGCGAGGCCGGAGAGGCCGGCGAGCCCGACCCCGGTGATCCGCAGCGCCGCCGACGGCACCACGTCCGTCCGTGGCGGCGCGGTCACTCCTGCTCGGCCAGGGGCCGGCCGTCGAAGTCGATCGCCGAGTAGAGCGCCAGCTTCTCCAGGCGGTGGTACGAGTCGATCACCCGGATGGTGCCGCTCTTGGAGCGCATCACGATCGACTGGGTGTACGCCCCGCCGGCCCGGTAACTGACGCCGCGCAGCAGGTCGCCCGAGGTGACGCCGGTGGCCACGAAGAAGCAGTTGTCCCCGGTGACCAGGTCGTCGGTGGTGAGTACCCGGTCGAGGTCGTGGCCGGCGTCGAGGGCCTTGGCCCGCTCGGCCTCGTCCCGGGGCCAGAGCTTGGCCTGCATCACCCCGCCCATGCACTTCAGGGCGCACGCGGCGGTGATCCCCTCCGGGGTTCCGCCGATGCCCATCAGCACGTCGACGTCGGACTCGCCCCGGGCGGCGGCGATGGCCCCGGCGATGTCGCCGTCGGAGATGAACCGGATGCCGGCCCCGGTCCGGCGGATCTCGGCGACCAGGTCGTCGTGGCGCGGGCGGTCGAGCACACAGACCGTCACGCCGGAGATGTCGGTGCCCTTGATCTTGGCGATCCGGCGCAGGTTCTCGGTGATCCCGGCCTCGATGTCGACCACGTCCGCGTACGCCGGCCCGACGGCGAGCTTCTCCATGTAGAAGACGGCGCTCGGGTCGAACATCGCACCCCGTTCGGCGACGGCCAGCACCGCCAGGGCGTTCGGCATGCCCTTGCTCATCAGCGTGGTGCCGTCGATCGGATCGACCGCCACGTCCACCTCGGGGCCGCTGCCGTCACCGACCTCCTCACCGTTGAAGAGCATCGGGGCGTTGTCCTTCTCACCCTCGCCGATCACCACGACGCCCCGCATCGGGATCGAGTTGATCAGTTTGCGCATGGCGTCGACGGCTGCCCCGTCCCCGCCTTCCTTGTCGCCCCGGCCGACCCACCGCCCGGCGGCCATCGCCGCCGCCTCGGTGACGCGGACCAGATCGAGGGCGAGGTTGCGGTCGAGATCCTGGGGGATCCGCGTCCTGGTGTTCGTCATGACGGCTTCCTCCTCGCGACGGTGCGGGGTGGACCGGCGGGATGCGGCCGTCGCCGCCGCCGGCTTTGTCACTGATCCTCACATGATGGCCAGCGAAACGTCCTCACACGGTGGTCAACCTAACGCCGTCGCGGGGTCGTGGTGGCCCGGATCCGGCCAACTCGGCAGCTGCGAAGATAGGGGGGTGGAGACCGCAGACCGCGTACCCGCCGACTCGACCCCGCCGGACGGCCAGCCGCCGCTGACCCCGTCCGGGACACCGACGACCCCACCGCAGGGGCAACCGCCGGTGCCCGGCCGGGCCGCCGGGGAGGCGCCGGCCGGACCGGACCCGGGTGCCGCCCCCACCGCGGAACCGGCCGGGTCGGAGGCGTCCGGGCCGGCTCCGGCGGCGGGCGTGGCGTCCGGGCCGGCTCCGGCGGGTGGTGCGGCGTCCGGGCCGACTCCGGCGGGTACGGAACCGGCGCTGGTGGCCCCGGCGACCCCGCGACGGGCGGCGTCGGCCGGCACCGGTCGGGCGGGACGGTCGGAGCGCTCCCCGAAGGACATGGCGATCTCGCTGCTGGTGCTGCTCGTGCCGATCGCCCTGCTGCTCGCCTTCTACCGGGGTTTCCTCGGCGGCGAGGAGCCGACCACCGTCGACCCGGCCCCCGCCATCGAGCAGGCTCGGGCGGCGAACGTCTTCCCGGTGGCCGAGCCCGCCGATCTCGCCTCGGGCTGGCGGCCCACCACGGCCCGGTTCCAGCAGACCGAGCAGGGGGCGAGCCTGCGTCTGGGCTACCTGACGCCGGAGGGACGTGGCGTCCAGCTCGTGCAGAGCAACGTGCCGGCGGAACGGCTGTTGCCCCAGGAACTCACCGACCGGGGCCAGGCGCAGGGCGCGCTCGACCTGGACGGGCGGAGCTGGCAGCGCTACACCGCCCGGGGCAACGAACGCGCCCTGGTGCTCCTGGAACCCACCCGGACGGTGATCGTGGTGGGGGATGCGACCGAGAACGAACTACGCGAGTTGGCCGACTCCGTACGGTAGGGTCCGCGCCGGACCGGGTACATGACACCCGGACGGGCACCCCCGTTACCCGGTATCCCCCTTTCCGGCGCACGTGTCGCGCCGGACGACAACTGGAGACGTCCACGTGAAGATCCGACGGTGGAGCGCCGGCGTCCTCGCCGCCTCCCTGCTCGTACCCGGCCTCACCGCCTGCAAGTCCGACGGCACCGAGTCGACGGCCGAGCCGGCCGCCAGCGGTTCCGCGGCCACCTCGGCGGTCCCCTCGGACGCGAAGGAGGCGCTCCTCGCCTCGACCAAGGAGATCAGCAAGGGCAACTTCAGCTTCACCATCAACGGTGGCGAGCTGAACGGCGCCGGCAAGGTGCACGCGCCGACCAAGAGCGCCGAGATGTCGATGACCGGCGGCGAGGCCGCCTCGGCCGACCTGACCATGGAGATGCACCTGGTCTTCATCGACACCGACGCCTGGGTCATGGTCCAGTTCGGCGGGTCGATGGCCACCGCCATGCCGAAGCAGACCACCTCCGGCAAGTACCAGCACCTCGACCGCTCCCGGATCAAGGGCATCAAGCAGCTGGAGTTCGACTTCACCGACGTCGACCCGGCCGGCAGCGAGGCGCTGACCAAGGCGATCACCGAGGTCCGCAAGACCGGTGACGGCCTCTACGCGGGCACCATCGACGCCACCAAGGCCACCGACTCGGACATGATCGACGCCGACGCGCTGAAGGCCCTCGCCGGCGAGGCCTCGGCGGTGCCGTTCACCGCCAAGCTCGACGCCCAGGGTCGCCTGGTCGAGATGGGCCTGGAGGTGCCGGCCGTCGGGGGCGGCGCGGCGCAGAACCTCGTCGTGACCTACGCCGACTACGGCACGACCACGCCGGTGCAGAAGCCGCCGGCGGACCAGGTGGTCGAGGCGTCCGAGGACGTGTACAAGATGTTCAAGTAAGCACCCCGCGACCGGGTACCGGGGCGGACGCGGTCCGCCCCGGTACCCGGTTCAGGCGTCGGCGTCCTGTCGGGCGGCGTCGAGCCGTGCGCGGGCGCCGTCCAACCAGTGCTGGCAGATCTCGGCCAGCCGTTCGCCCCGCTCCCAGAGCGACAGCGACTCCTCCAGCGACGTGCCGCCCGCCTCCAGCCGTTCCACCACCGAGGCCAGTTCGGCGCGGGCCTGCTCGTAGCTGAGCTTCTCGGGGTTCTTCTCCGCAGTCATCGCCTGCCATCCCACCACACGGGGCTCAGCCGTCCACCGTCGCGGCGAGTTCACCGGCGGCGAGCCGTACCCGCAGCGGGTCGCCGGGGCCCACCTCGCCCGCCGCCCGGACGACGTGCCCGTCCGCCCGCTGCACGATGGCGTAGCCACGGTCCAGGGTGGCGGCGGGGGAGAGGGCCCGCAGCCGGGCCAGGGTGTGCCGGAGGTCGTTCTCGGCGGTGCCGAGCCGGTGGTCCAGACAGCGGCCGGTCCGGGCCCGCAGCGCGGCCAGGTCGGCGGCCCGCTGGTCCACGATGACCTGCGGGCGGGCCAGCACCGGGCGGGAGCGGAGCAGGTCGAGCCGGTGCGACTCCCGGTCGACGAGGTTGCGGACCGCGCGTTCCAGCCGGTGCCGGGCCTGCCGGATGAGGCGGACCTCCTCGGTCAGGTCGGGAACCACCCGCTTGGCGGCGTCGGTCGGGGTGGAGGCCCGCACGTCGGCGACGTAGTCCAGCAGCGGGGCGTCGGTCTCGTGGCCGATCGCGCTGACCACCGGCGTACGGCAGGCGAAGACCGCCCGGCAGAGCGCCTCGTCGGAGAAGGGCAGCAGGTCCTCGATGCTGCCGCCGCCCCGGGCGACGACGATCACCTCGACCGACGGGTCGGCGTCGAGCACCTTCAGCGCGTCCACGATCTGCGGCACCGCGCCCGGCCCCTGCACCGCCACGTTGACCGTGCGGAAGTCCACCGCCGGCCACCGTCGGCGGGCGTTGGTCAGCACGTCACGTTCGGCGGCCGAGGCCCGGCCGGTGATCAGCCCGATCCGGCCGGGCAGGAAGGGCAGCCGGCGCTTGCGGGCCCGGTCGAAGAGGCCCTCGGCGGCGAGCAGCTTCTTCAGCTTCTCCAGCCGGGCCAGCAGCTCACCCAGGCCGACCTGGCGGATCTCGTCGGCGCGGAGGCTGAGCGTGCCCCGGGCGGCGTAGAACTCCGGCTTGGCGTGCAGCACCACCCGGGCGCCCTCGCGCAGCTCCGGCGCACCCGCGTCGAGCACGTCCCGGTTCGTGGTGACGGTGAGGCTCAGGTCGGCCGACGGGTCACGCAGGGTGAGGAAGACGGTGGAGGCACCCGGACGCCGGCTGATCTGCGCCACCTGGCCGTCGACCCAGACCCAGCCGAGCCGGGCGATCCAGGCCCCGACCTTCTGGCTGACCACCCGGACCGGCCAGGGCTCCTCCGGTGTGCTCCGGGGCGCCCCGCCGCCCTCGCCGCCGCCTGCGTTCCCCGCACTCCCACCGCTCACCCGCCCACCCTAAGCCCCGCGCCGGCCACTGCCCGCCGGCGCCGCCCGGCGGGCCGCACGCGACGTCGGACACCGGTTCGGCGGCCACGCCGGTCCCGGCCGGGAGCGGTGGGACGAAATGCGCACCTGCCGGGGGCACGTACGATGGGCGGGTGACCGAGGTTCAGGCGACTCCCCAGACCGGCAAGCGCGTGCTCCTGGCGAAGCCCCGTGGCTACTGCGCCGGGGTCGACCGCGCGGTGCAGACCGTCGAGGAGGCGCTCACGCTCTACGGTGCGCCGATCTACGTGCGTAAGCAGATCGTGCACAACAAGCACGTGGTGCGGACGTTGGAGGCCAAGGGCGCGATCTTCGTCGAGGAGAACGACGAGGTCCCCGAGGGGGCGACCGTCATCTTCTCCGCCCACGGCGTCGCCCCGGAGGTGCACGAGCAGGCCCGGTCCCGGTCGCTGCGGGCCATCGACGCGACCTGCCCCCTGGTCACCAAGGTCCACCACGAGGCGAAGCGGTTCGCCGCCGAGGACTACGACATCCTGCTGATCGGGCACGAGGGGCACGAGGAGGTCGTCGGCACCACCGGCGAGGCTCCCGCCCACATCCAGCTCGTGGACGGCCCCGAGGACGCCGACCGGGTGACCGTGCGCGACCCGAGCAAGGTCGTCTGGCTCTCCCAGACCACGCTGTCGGTGGACGAGACGTTGGAGACGGTGGCCCGGCTGAGGAAGCGGCTGCCGATGCTCCAGTCCCCGCCGAGCGACGACATCTGCTACGCCACCTCCAACCGACAGCAGGTGGTCAAGGAGATCGCGCCGGACTGCGACGTGGTGATCGTGGTCGGCTCGCGCAACTCGTCGAACTCGGTCCGGCTGGTCGAGGTCGCGTTGGACGCGGGGGCCCGCGCCGGACACCTGGTCGACTTCGCCTCCGAGATCGACGACGCCTGGCTGGCCGGGGCCCGTACGGTCGGCCTGACCTCCGGCGCGAGCGTGCCGGACGAGCTGGTGCAGGACGTGCTGGCCCACCTCGCCGTCCGGGGCTTCGCCGACGTGGAGGAGATCGTCACCGCCGACGAGCGGCTGACCTTCTCCCTCCCGCAGGAGCTGAAGCGGGACATGCGCGCCGCGGCGGCCGCCCGGGGCTGACCGCTCCGTGGACGGACCGGGGCGGAACGATTCCGCCGCGTGGTGCGTCTGAGGCGGTATGAAGACGCAACGGATCGCGCTACCGCTCCTGGTCGCCTGCCTGGCGCTGGGCGCCTGTGCCGGCCAGGACGGCAGCGGTAACCAGGATGGCGGCACGGCCGCCAACCCGAGCCAGACGGGAGCTCCGGTGACCACTCCGTCCGAGGGCACGGACAGTCCGGGCACGCCGCCGGCCGTCCCGCCGACCGAGGGCAAGCCCGGCGGGCCGAGCGCGTCCGCCGCTCCGGGCGGCGCGACCATCACCGGGACCGTCACCTCCGGGGTCGAGCCGGGCTGTCTGCTGCTCGGTGAGTACCTGCTCGTCGGCGGACCACGCGACATGATCAAGTCGGGTGCGAAGATCACCGTCACCGGCCGGGTCCAGGCCGACCTGATGACCACCTGCCAGCAGGGCACGCCCTTCCTGGTGGACCGGGTCAACCCGGCCTGATCCGCCGCGCCGGGGGTCGGGCCGCCACCGAAAGGGTGGAGCCCGCCCCCGCGACGAGCGGGGGCGGGCTCCGGTGGTGCTCAGGGACGGATCAGTTCACCGCACCGATGGAGACCGAGCCACGGCCGACGACCGCGCCCTCGCTGGTCACCACGGACAGCTCACCGAAGAGCGACCGACCCGCCTGCGGGGTCGACGAAGCCGTCACCGTGCCGGTGAGGCTGGCGGTGGCACCGTGCGGCATCGGGATCGCCGTGGTCGGAGCGGACAGGGTGCCCAGCGCCGCCGCCGAGAACGAGTCCCGGTAGTCGTAGGCGGTGGTGGAACCCGGGCCGTTGACCGCGTAGCCCTCGACGACCACCCGGTAGGTGCCCGCCGGCGGGTTGGGGATGGTCACGGCCTCCTCGGAGTCACCGTCGGCCTGGCGGCCGACCTCGGTGGCTCCACGGAAGACGTACAGGTCGAGGTCGGCGCCGACCTCGGCCGGGTTGCCGATCCGGGCGGTGAAGGTGGTCGCACCGGCCGGCACCTCGACGAGGTACTCCTGCGAGGCGCCCTCACCGATCGTCGGACGCGTGGCGTTGACGCTGGAGAGCGGCCCACCCCGTCCGGAGACCGAGACCGGACCGAAGGGGTTCTTCAGCGACCAGGTCACCTGGGTCGGCTGGCCGGCGGTGACCGACGGCAGCTCGACGACGGCCGGCTCCACCTTGACGCCCTGGACCCGCACGTCGAGCTTGAACGGGTTGTTCAGGGCCGGCGAGGTCCGCCGCGACTCCACCTCGATCTCCCAGACCCCGGCGATCGGGTTCTGGTAGTCCCGCTCCTGCGGCTTGCAGGCGGCGGCGTCGGAGAAGTTGGTGTAGCAGCCCAGGCTGGACGTGGGGTCTACCGGCACGCCGTACGGGTTGAAGGCGATGAACCGGGTGTGCGAGCCGGTGGCGATGCCGGAGAGGTTCACCTGGAGCGCGCCCGCGCCCGGCGGAACGGTCACGAAGTACGAGGTGAAGCCGTTCCGGTCCACCGAGCCCTCGGCCGAGTACGCGAAGTTCGGCGCCTTCACGGCGTTCGAGGCGACCACCACGGCGGAGACCTCGAAGTCGACGACGCTGGTCGCCGGGTCGTCGATCGTCATGATCGTGCCGTGCGCCCCGGCGGTGGTCGCCTTGGCGGTGACGTTGACCGTGACGGTCTTGTTCAGCGGCAGCGAGACGGACTTCGGCGCCTTGAAGGTGCCGTCGTTGCCGCGCAGCTCGATGTCGTGCTTGATCGTGCCGGCCGGGCCGCTGGTACGGGTGAGCTTGACCGGGTAGGTCTTGCTCTGCCCGACGTTCTGGCCACCTGCGTTCGCGGCGCAGCGGTTGTAGACGCCCACGCCCCGGTGCGGGTTCGGCACGAACTGGCCGAGCGAGGAGTCGTACCGGGTCAGGTTGCCCGACAGCTCGGTGCAGACCGCCGCCTCGGAGGTGTAGGAGCGGGTCTCCACGCCCTTGCGGAGCAGGTTCCACGCGCCCGGCACGTTGACCATGCCGTAGCCCTGCCCGTAGGTCGGGACGTCGGCGATCGGCTTGGCCGAGGTGTACAGCGCGCGGCGCAGCGCGGCCGGGGAGACGCCCTTGCCGGTCGCCTTGGCGGCCGAGAGCAGCAGCGCGGTGGCGCCGGTGGCCTGCGGGGCGGCCATCGAGGTGCCATTGATCATCGCGTAGCCCGGGGGCAGCGGGTAGCCGGCCTCGGCGACCGGACTGCCGGCCTGCCAGGTCGGCGCGGTGGAGATGGCCGAGCCCGGCGCGGTGAGCTGCGGCTTGAGACCGCCGTCCTCACGGGGGCCACGGGACGAGAAGTTGAACAGGGCGTTCTTCGTCTTCACCACGGAGCCGTAGTTGGCCAGCCAGGTGTCCTTGCTGATGCTGGCCGCGGTGCTGATCACGTTGGTGGCGACCGACGGGTCGCCGACCGTGTTCACACCCGGACCGGAGTTGCCGGCCGAGAGGACGAGCTGGACGCCGTAGACGTCGATCAGCTGGTTGTAGAGCACCGTGCGGGCGTTCGACCCGTCGTTCAGGGCCGGCAGGCCACCGATCGACATGTTGACCACGTCGACCTTGCGGTTGATCACCAGGTCGGCCATGCCGGTGGTGAGGGCGGCGGAGGAGCAGCCACCACCCCACGAGCAGGCACGGGCGGAGACCAGCTTGGCGCCGGGGGCCGCGCCGTCGAAGGCGGTGTTGCCGAGCATGTCGTTGGCGGCGGTGATGCCGGCGACATGGCTACCGTGGGTGCTCTCGACGATGCCGATGTTGACGTAGTCGACCAGGCCGGGGCCGCCGGCCGGGGTGGTGTCCACGTCCTCGCGGTACTCGACGACGAACGGGATCTGGTCCCGAACCGGGGTCGCCGGGTTGTCGGTGCCGAAGCGGCCGACGTCGAACTTCTCCTTGTACGGCCGCATCACGGCCTCGTCGGTGAAGTCGTTGTCCTGGTCGACGTCCACCCAGATGTTGTGGGTCACCGGGTCGTAGATGATGCCCCAGGTGTCGGTGGTGTCACCGTCGCGGTTGACGTCACCGGCCGGGTCGCTGGCCCGCGTGATCGACTCGCTGAACCGGTTGAACCGGTAGGTGCCGGCGGGGGCCTTGAAGGTGGCGGTGCCGACGGTGAAGGTCGGCCCGGTCACCTCGGTGATCATGGCCCGCCAGGTGGCGTCCTCGAGCGGGTCGGTGGCGGTCACCCAGTCGACGATCTTGCGCTCGCCGGTGGTGGTCTTCTGGAGCGCCGGGTTGTCGAGGTCCACACCGGAGTCCATGATGCCGATGGTCACGCCACGGCCGTCCCACTGCGGGTTGCTGGCCTTGAACTTCTCGGCGCCGGTCTCGTGGGTCGGCATGTACGGGTTGACCGCTCCGGTGTCCGCGCCGGGGCCACCGAGGGTCGCCGCTCCCCGCTTCGCGGACCGGCTGCCGGCCGGGGCCGCCTCCGGCGTCGGGTCCGGTAGCTGGATGACCTCGTCGAGGTCCACCGCGGCGACACCGGGCAGCCGAGCCGCCTTGAGCGCCTTGTCGGTGGGGACCTTGGCCAGGACGTAGCCGATGCTGTCGAAGCGCTGGCTGACCGCGCCGCCCAGCTTCTCCACGCCGTCGGCGACCTTCTTCGCCGCACCCTTGTCGGTGGCGACGATCATCGTGACGGTGGGCGCCTTCTTGGCCTCGGCCTCGGCGAGGAGCTTGGCGTCGTGCGAGCCCAGCGTCTCGGCGGCGGTGGCCGGAGCGGCATCGGAGGGAGCGGCGCTCGCGGTGGCGGCACCGCCCGCGCCGGTCATGGCGCCGGCCGCCACGACGGACGCGAAGAGCGCGGCGGAGGTACGCCGGCCCAGGTTGCGGGGTTTACTCACGTTCTCTTTTCCTCCAGAGATCCAGAGAACCAGGGCTCTGCGATGCAGAGCACTCGTGAGCGTGATCTTTCGTGGTGGCCGGAGTCGATGTCACTACTCCGAAGTAGGTTGTGACCACCTCGTGACGTGATTCGGTCCACCCCGTCACGGGAAAAGTGCTAGTCGTCGATGGTCGGGGGCCGAACGGACGAAGTGGACCGCTGACCGGCCGGCTCGACCAGCTCCGGGGCCTGCGGCTGCCGGGGGGCCAGCTCCACCTGGGCGGGCGTCGGCAGTTCCCGGTCGGAGACCCCCAGTTCGGCCAGCTTCCGGGCGCTGACCAGCACCCGCGCCTCCAGCGAACCGACCGCCCGGTTGTACGCGGTCACCGCCGCGCCGAGCGAGCCCCCCAGCCGACCGACGTGCTCGCCCAGCGTGGACAGCCGGCCGTACAGCTCCCGGGCCAGCGAGTGCACCGCCACCGCGTTACGGGCCAACGCCTCCTGCCGCCAGGAGTACGCCACCGTCCGCAGCAGCGCCACCAGGGTCGCCGGGGTGGCCAGCACGACGTTCCGACCGAACGCGTGTTCCAGCAGCGTCGGGTCGTGCTGCAACGCCACGTCCAGGAACGGGTCGGCCGGAACGAAGAGCACCACGAACTCGGGGGTGTCGTCGAACGCCGCCCAGTAGGACTTGGCGGCCAGCGCGTCGACGTGCGCCCGGAGGTGCTTCGCGTGCGCCCGCAGCCGGGCGTCCCGCTCCCGGTCGTCGCGCGCCTCCATCGCGGTCAGGTACGCGTCGAAGGGTGCCTTGGCGTCCACCACCACCGAACGTCCACCGTGCAACCGGACCACCAGGTCGGGCCGGACCTGCCGGTCCTCCACGGCGGCGGTGACCTGCTCGGCGAAGTCGCAGTGCTCCAGCATGCCGGCCGCCTCGACGATCCGGCGGAGCTGGTGCTCACCCCACCGTCCCCGCACCTGGGGGGCGCGCAGCGCCGCCACCAGCTGTTTGGTCTCGGTGCGCAGCTCACCGGAGACCGCCCCCATGGCCCGCACCTGTTCGCGCAGCTCGGCGTAGGCGTCGACCCGGTCCCGTTCCAGTTCGGTCACCCGGGACTCGTAGCGGCGCAGCGTCTCGTGCAGCGGTGCGACCGCCCGAGCCACCGCCTCCTGCGACTGGGCGGTCGCCTCGTAGTTCAACGCCCGCATCGACTGCTCCAACCGGCCCTCGCCCTCGCGGAGGGCGTGCAGCGTGGCGTCCAGTCGGGCGATTTCCGCCGCCGCGCGGGCCCGCGCCGCGAACCAACCGACCGCGCCGCCCGCACCGAGGCAGACCACCACCACGGCCAGCGTCGAGAAGTCCATCCCCCGAGCTTGCCAAAACAGGTACGACGTGCCGACCAGGGGTACGTTCGGGCGATGGAAACGCTGCTCATCCTCGGTCTGATCGCGGTGCTGCACGTGGCCGGCTTCGTCTGGTGGCAGTGGCACAGCGCCGGGCGGCGGGCCCGGGAGATCGCCGACGCCCGCGCCGAGGCGCTCCGCTGGTACGAACGCCTCGGCGGCCAGGTGATGAACCTGCACGGCGACACCCCGGCGGCCCGTCAGGCGCTGGTCGACGCGGGGGAGCGGTACAACGCGGCCGGCAGCCAGCTGGAGCAGGCGCGGACGGTCCGGCAGTACGAACTCGCCAGGGAGACCGCCCTGGAGGGGCTCGCCCACGCCCGAGCGGCGCGGACGGCGCTCGGGCGCGGCGGCGACGTCGGCGGCGACTGGTGAGCGCCGCCCACCCGGGTCACCGCAGGGGACTCCTCGTCGGAACGAGGTGACCGGAGTCCCCTGCGACCGACCGACTGACAGCCGGTCGACGACCACCCGGCCCGTCAGCCGGTGTTGCGCATTCCGGCGGCGATGCCGTTCACCGTGGTGAGCAGGGCCCGCTCCAGGGCCGTACCGTCGCTGGGCGCCCGCCGGCCCCCCGGCGCGGTGGCCACCGCGCGCCCGGCCGCCCCGGAGTCGCGGTACTGCCGCAGCAGCGCCACCTGGAGGTGGTGCAGCGGTTCGAGGTAGGTGTCCCGCACGGCCAGGGTGCGCTGGAGCACCGGGGAGTTCTCCAGCAGGGCGGGGGTGCCGGTCACCGCCAGCACCTCCTGCCGGGTCAGCTCGTACTCCTGCTCGATCGTGTGGAAGATCGGGTGCAGTTGCTCCGGGACCAGGGTTTCGACGTACCGGCGGGCGATGGTCAGGTCGGTCTTGGTCAGCATCATCTCGACGTTCGACAGGAACGTCCGGAAGAAGTGCCAGTTCCGGTTCATCTCGGCGAGCACGTCGGAGAGTCCCGCCTCGCGGGCGGCGGCCAGGCCGGAACCCACGCCGAACCAGCCGGGGACGATCTGCCGGGTCTGGGTCCAGCCGAACACCCACGGGATTGCCCGCAGCCCGGCCAGGCCCGCCCCGGTGTTCGGCCGCTTCGCCGGCCGGGAGCCGATGTTCAGCGCGCCGAGCAGCTCGGTCGGGGTGGACGCCCAGAAGTACGCCGGCAGGTCCGGGTCCTCCACCAGCGACCGGTACCGCCGGTACGCCGAGGAGGAGACCACGTCCATCGCGGCGTCCCAGCGTTCCAGCATCTCGGCCGGCTGCCGGGGTGCGGTGTGCAGCAGCGTCGCCTGGAGCACGGCGGCCAGGGTCAGCTCCAGGTTCTCCCGGGCCAGCGACGGCAGGGTGTACTTGTCGGAGATGACCTCGCCCTGCTCGGTGACCTTGATGGCGCCGTCGAGCGTGCCGTACGGCTGGGCCAGGATCGCCTCGTGGGTGGGGCCGCCGCCCCGGCCGACCGTGCCACCCCGGCCGTGGAAGAGGCGCAGGTGCACGCCGTGCCGGGCGGCCACGTCCCGCAGCGCCCGCTGCGCCCGGTGGATCGACCACTGGCTGGTGGTGATGCCGGCCTCCTTGTTCGAGTCGGAGTAGCCGAGCATCACCTCCTGCACGTCGTCGCGGGCGGCCACCAACTGCCGGTACGCGGGCAGCGACAGCAGCTCGTCGAGCAGTTCGCCACCGGCGTTCAGCTCGGCCGGGGTCTCCAGCAGCGGCACGAAGCCGATCCGCGCCCGGCCGCTGTGCACGTCGACCAGACCCGCCTCGCGGGCCAGCACCACGGCGGCGAGCACGTCGTCCACGCCGAGGGTCATCGAGACGATGTACGACTCGATGACCTCGTTGCCGAACCGGTCCTGCGCCTCCCGGACCGCGCCGAAGACGTCGAAGGTCTTCCGGGCCGCCTCGGTCAGCGGGGTGTCCGCCGTGGAGAGCGGACGGCGTCCGGTCAGCTCGTCGGCGAGGAGCTTCGTCCGCTCCAGCCGGGTCAGCGACGGGTAGTCGTCCACCTCGCCGACGGCCTTGTAGAGCTGGGCGAGCACCGTGTGGTGCGCCTCGGCGTGCTCGCGGATGTCCATCGTCGCCAGGTGCAGGCCGAACGCCGACACGGTCCGGATCGTCGAGGCGAGCCGTCCCACGGCGGTGAGCTGCCCGGAGTTGCGGGCCAGCGAGGCGCGCAGCAGTTCCAGGTCGGCGACCAGCTCGGCGGAACCACGGTAGTCCCGCCCCGGCACGTGCGGGGTGCCCTGGCGCAGCCGCTGCCGGGTGTTGGCCAGCTTCGCCTTCACACACCGGGCCTTGAGGCGGTACGGCTCCTCGGCGTTGACCCGCCGGAACCGGGGGGCCACCTCGGGCAGCGCGTCCAGGTCGGTGGCGAGGCTGGCCGACAGGTCGAGCGAGACGCCGCGCAGCCGGCGGGAGACCGACACCTCGTTGATCAGGTGGTCCATCGCCCGCTCGGTGGCGGCGATGCCGTGCTCGTGCTGGATGACCAGCACCTCGCGGGTCACCGCCGCGGTGACGAACGGGTTGCCGTCCCGGTCGCCGCCGATCCACGTGCCGAAGGTCAACGGCCGGGCGGTCGGCGAGGTCTCCACCCCCAGGGTGCGCAGGGTGTCGGCCAGGTCGTCGAGGACCTGCGGCGCGGCCTCGGCGTAGAGGTCGCGCAGGTAGTAGATGGCGTTGCGGGCCTCGTCGGTCGGGTCCGGCCGGTCCAGCCGCAGCTCGTCGGTCTGCCACATCAGGTCGAGCAGTTCGGCGAGGCGGCGGTTCGCCGGCCCCTCGTCGCTCGCGCCGTACAGGATCGCGTTGGCCGTCTCGGTGTCCAGCTCGTCGGCGATGGCGCGGAGCTTGGACAGGATCGACCGGCGGGCCGCCTCGGTCGGGTGGGCGGTGAAGACCGGCCGGACCGCGAGGCGGCGGGCCGCTCCGGCGATCTCCTCCGCCGGTACGCCCCGCTCGGAGATCATCGTGGCGGCCTGGTCCAGCCAGCCGCCCTGCACGGCACGGCGACGGCGCAGATCCCGCGCCCGGTGCACCTGCTCGGTGATGTTCGCCAGGTGGAAGTAGGTGGAGAAGGCCCGCGACAGCTTGGTGCCGGTGGTGACGTCGAGGCCGCCGAGACGGTGCGCGGCGGCCGCCGCGTCGGTGCGTACCAGGGCGCGGATCTCCTCGACCAGGTCGAGCAGGGGGCGCCCCTCCTGCCGGGCCAGGGTCTGCCCGAGCAGGGTCCCCAGCCGGCGGATGTCGGCCCGCAGGGCGGCGTCCGGCCCGTCGTGGTCGTGCTGGTCGGTCACGGGGTGCGCTCCTTACGTGAGGACGAAGGACAGCGCTGTCCGACTCCCTGGATCGTATCCGCGTCGTCCCCGCGCGGGGGGAACGGCCCTGAGATGTCGCTCATTGCGTGGGAATCCCCGGGTGTGCTCCGGCGGCGGGGAAAACCGGTTGGGGCGGCGGATAGCGTCGGACCCATGGCTGACCGCATCTACCCGCCGAAGCCGCGTCCGGGGGACCGGGTCGCGGTGGTCTCCCCGTCCGCCGGTCTGCCGGCGGTCTTCCCCCACGTCTACGAGCTGGGTCTGCGCCGGCTCCGGGAGGAGTTCGGGCTGGAGCCGGTCGAGTACCCGACCACCCGGGTGATGGACGCCGACCCCCGGGACCGGGCCCGGGACCTCACCGCCGCGTTCGCCGACCCGACCGTCACGGCGGTGCTCGCCACGATCGGCGGCGACGACCAGATCACCGTGACCCCGCACCTGGACGACGCGGTGCTGCGCGCCAACCCCAAGCCGTACTTCGGCTACTCGGACAACACCAACCTGCTCCACCACCTGCACCGGCTCGGCGTCGTCGGCTACCACGGCGGGTCGGTGCTGGTGCACCTGGGCCGTCCCGGCGCCCCGCACCCGCTGACCATGGAGTCGCTGCGCGCCGCCCTGTTCACCTCGGACTGGTACGAGCTGCGCCCGGCCCGGGAGTGGGGCGACCAGCCGCACGACTGGAACGACCCGTCGACGCTGGACAGCGAACCGCCGATGTTCCCGGGCACCGGCTGGACGTGGGAGGGGCCGCAGCGTGCCGTCGAGGGGCCGGCCTGGGGCGGCAACCTGGAGATCCTGCACTGGTTGGCCGCCGCCGACCGGATCGCCCCGGCCGCCGAACTGGCCGGCTCGGTGTTCGTGATCGAGACCTCCGAGGAGCTGCCGTCGGCCGTCGAGGTGTACCGGATGCTGCGCAACCTGGGGGAGCGGGGGCTGCTCGCCGGCTTCCCCGCCGTCCTGGTCGGTCGGGCCAAGGCCTGGGACTTCGCCCGCCCGCACACGACGGCCCAGCGCCGCGGGTACGCCGACGCGCAGCGGGCCGCCGTCACCCGGGCGTTGCAGGAGTACGCGCCGGGGGCGGTGGTCGTCTTCGACGTCGACCTCGGTCACACCGACCCGCAGCTGATCGTCCCGTACGGCGGGGACGTGCGCGTCGACGGCGTGGCCCGCCGGATCACCGTCCGCTACTGACCACCCCGCCGCCTCGTCCCGCCCCGCCCGGCTCGATCCACTCCGGTCCGCCGGTTTCGGGGTGTCCACCCGACCGGACACCCCGATACCGGCGAAACCGTGACCGTCCCGGGCGGCGTCAGAGGGTGATCGGGCAGCGGCCGGCGCTGAAGTGGGTCACCGCCGCCACGATCTCCTGCTCCGAGCGGTCGGCGAAGTTCAGCGTCGCCACCAGACCGGAGCCGTAGAAGGCGTTCAACATGCTGCTGTCCAGCGCCGTGTACGCCCCGAGGTTCTGCAACATGCGCGGATCGCGGAGCTGGACGACCAGCATCTTCTCCAGGCTCCACCGGCGGCGACGGATCTGTCCGACCGCCTCCCAGGGCACCCAGACCGCCTGGCCACGGGTCGGTCGGGTGCGGATCCACAGCCCGGCCGGGCTCAGGGCCAGCACCGGACCGCCCGAGGCGATCAACCACAGTTGGATCCCGAGCGGCAGGGCGGTCGCCGCGAGCAGGCAGACCAGGATGCCGACGATGCCGAGGGCGGCGTTGCCACGCACGTCCGGATCGGCGGAACCCGCCATGCCGAAGCCGGCGAGGCAGACGATCGGGCTGAGCAGGACCAGCATCACCGCACCCATGATCAGGCCCCGCTTCGCGACGCTCGGGCGGACCACGAAGGGCTGGTCCTCCGGGATGCGCTTGGCCGTCGGTGCCGGCGGGGGCGGGTAGCCCGGGTAACCCGGATGGCCCGTGGGGTGTCCGGGCGTGGGCTGTCCGGGCTGCGGATATCCCGGCAGCGGGTTGCCCTGCGCGTACTGCGGGGCGTTGCCGTAGGGGTGCTGCGGAGCGTTGCCGTACGGCGGTTGTGGCGCGTTGCCGTAGGGATGCTGCGGGGGGTTGCCGTACGGGGGCTGCGGTGGGTTGCCGTGCGGCGGAGGTGGGGTGGTCACCGGGGTACTCCAGCTGTCGAGCGGGACAGGGGCGCCCAGCGTACGACGGGTCCACCCGGCCGGCGTCGGCGCGGAACCCGCCTACGGGGACGGGACGGTGGGGCGGCGGCGCGCGACCGCCGGTTTCGGCGGCACGACCTCGCGCACGGGACGGGACCGGACGGGGTGCCGCACGCGGGGGCACGGCACCTCCGTCCGGTGCGCCGTCGGCCGTGGACCGGCCGGCGGCGGCCGGGCCGGAGCTGCGGGCCTCCCCGAACAGGTCCGCGCACCCCGGGCGGCCCGCCTCGGCCGGTCTGTCGACCACTCGTGGTGGTGCGGTCGACCGGACTCGACGGGCCGGACGTCCCGGCCACGGATGTCATCGTCCGCCTTCCGTCGGTTCCGGGTCTTGAACATCGTTGCTCGGTTCGGCGAGCGGCCGGCTCAGGCGGCCCGGCGCAGGGTGGCCGCACCGGAGGCGGTCCCTGCCGGCCTGCCCTGCCCCGGCGAGAGGAGCCGGCGCAGCCGGGCCGGTGGCTCGCCGACCTGGGCCCGCACCACCCGGGTCAGGTGGGCCTGGTCCGCGAAGCCGTACTCGGCGGCCATCGTGCCCAGCGGCGGCGCGTCCCCGCTCTCCAGCGTGTGCAGGACCGCACGGACCCGCAGGTCGTTCCGGTAGCTGGTGAGGCTGCGGCCGGTGACCCGCTGGAAGACCCGGCTCAGGTGGTGCGGCGAGCAGCCCACCTCGCGGGCCACCTCGGTGAGCCCCAGGGCGAACCCGGTCGCGCCGAGCACCTGCCGGGCCCGGTCGGCCAGCCGGCGGTGCGCCGCCCGGGTGGCCGGCCGCTGCCCCACGGCCCGGTCCAGGTCCGCACCCGGATCCCCGGTGTGCAGGGGGCTGTCGCTGAGCACCTCGGCCAGGAACCGGTGCACCCCCTCGGTGAGCGCGAACCGGTCGATGCCCCGCCGGGCGCGGGCGACCAGTTTCCGGTGTTCCAGGTCGAGCCGGGCCTCCAGCCGGCCCTCCCAGCCGGTCCGGTCGAACCAGCGTCGCGCGTCCGGGCGGTCCGCCAGCACCTCGGCGGGGATCTCCAGACAGGTGTAGACGTCCCCGCAGCCGAACGGGTGGGCCAGGAACATCTCGTCGCCGGGTCGGGTGAGCAGCACCGAGGTGGCGTCGACGAAACTCGCCTGACCGTTGACCCGGCGCAGGTACGCCCCGGAGCGCTGGAGGTAGACCCGGTAGCCGAGTTCGGGCACCGGGCCGACCCAGTCCCGGCCGTCCAGCAGGCAGTCGACCTCGTACATCGTCATGCTGTCGGGCAGGCCCAGCCCGCGCCAGCGACCCTGGGACGTCCGCTGGCGGGGAGTGTCGTTGAACGTCTCCGGCATCGGTCCTGCCCCTCGTCGGTAACGCTCGCACCGCTCGGATTGTCCGTCCTTCGAGATAGGCTGGCATCCGGATATCCCCCGTCCGGCCGGACGCGGGGTGCCTGTTCGTGTGCCCTCCGGCCGCGCGCGGCCCACGTCGGCCGCAGGCCACGCCCACCTGGCGACACTCCTGGAAGTGATGCAGATGCTCACCGGCCTCTTCTCCGCCGCCCTGGCCGACCCGGGGCTGGCCTGGGCGCGTGACCTGGCGCGCTCCGGTGCCGCGCAGGTCGACGGACTCGACCTCACCGCCCCGCCGGCCCTGCGCCCGTTCGCGGTGGCCGCCGTGGCCGCCGACGCGGCCGGAGCCCAGGGCGGGGCCGGGCGACCGGTGCTCGCCGTCACCGCCACCACCCGGGAGGCCGACGACCTGGCCGCCGCGCTGGGCAGCCTCCTCCCGCCCGAGCAGGTGGCGGTCTTCCCCTCCTGGGAGACGCTGCCGCACGAGCGCCTCTCGCCCCGCTCCGACACCGTGGGCCGCCGGCTGGCCGTGCTGCGCCGGCTCGCCCACCCGGACGCCGTCGACGTGCACGGCCGCAGCGGCCCGCTGCGGGTGGTCGTCGCGCCCGTCCGGTCGCTGCTGCAACCGCAGCTCAAGGGCCTGGGCGACCTGGAGCCGGTGCAGCTCGCCCCGGGCGGGGAGGCCGACCTGGAGGGGGTCGCCCGCCGGCTGACCGACATGGCCTACACCCGGGTCGACCTGGTCACCAAGCGCGGCGAGTTCGCCGTCCGGGGTGGCATCCTCGACGTCTTCCCACCCACCGACGAGCACCCGTCCCGGGTCGAGTTCTGGGGCGACGAGGTGGAGGAGATCCGCACCTTCGCCGTCGCCGACCAGCGCACCATCGAGGCGTCCCGGAGGTTGTGGGCACCGCCCTGCCGGGAACTGCTGCTCACCCCGGCGGTACGGAAGCGGGCCGCCGCCCTGGCGGCCGAGCACCCCGAACTGGCCGAGATCCTCGACAAGCTGGCCGAGGGCATCCCGGTCGAGGGGATGGAGTCGCTCGCGCCGGAACTGGTCGGGGCGGACTCGATGGAACTGCTGCTGCACAGCATGCCGACCGGCACCCACGTCCTGCTCTGCGATCCGGAGCGGATCCGTACCCGGGCGCACGACCTGGTGCGTACCTCCGACGAGTTCCTCCAGGCCAGCTGGGCGGCGGCGGCCGTCGGCGGCCGGGCCCCGATCGACCTCGGCGCCGCCGCCTTCCGGACCCTGGCCGAGGTACGGTCGGCCGCCACCGCCCTGCGGCAGCCCTGGTGGACGCTGTCACCGTTCGGGCTGACCGGGGCCGAGGGCGCCGCGCCGGCCCGTCAGCCCTGGGAGGACGATCCGGCCGAGGTCGACGTCACCCCCGACGACGCCATCGCGGTGTCCCTGGCCGCGCAACCGGCCCCGCTCTACCACGGCGAGACGCCCCGGCTGGTCGACGACCTGAAGCGCTGGGCCGGCGAGGGCTGGTCGATCGCGCTGGTCTTCGAGGGGCACGGTCCCGCCCAGCGGGCCGTCGAGGTGCTCCGCGACGCCGGCCTGGGTGCCCGGCTGACCGAGGAGGTGCCCACCGCCCCGGCACCGGGCGAACTGCTGGTCACCTGCGGTTCGCTCAGCCAGGGCTTCGTCGACGAGGCGTCCCGGTTCGTGCTGCTCACCGGCAACGACGTCACCGGCGGCCGGGGCACCTCCACCCGGGACATGCGCAAGCTGCCGAGCCGGCGGCGCAACACCATCGACCCGCTGGAGCTGAAGGCCGGCGACCACGTCGTGCACGAGCAGCACGGCATCGGCCGGTACGTCGAACTCGTCCAGCGGACGGTCAACGGCGCGTCCCGGGAGTACCTGGTCATCGAGTACGCCGCGAGCAAGCGCGGCCAGCCCGGCGACCGGCTCTTCGTCCCCACCGACCAGCTCGACCAGCTCTCCCGGTACGTCGGTGGCGAGCAGCCGGCCCTGCACAAGATGGGCGGCTCGGACTGGCAGAAGTCCAAGGCCCGCGCCCGCAAGGCGGTCAAGGAGATCGCCGCCCAGCTCATCCAGCTCTACGCCGCCCGCAAGGCGTCCCGGGGGCACGCCTTCGGCCCGGACACCCCGTGGCAGCGGGAGCTGGAGGACGCCTTCCCCTGGCAGGAGACCCCCGACCAGCTCGCCGCCATCGAGGAGGTCAAGCGGGACATGGAGCAGACCGTCCCGATGGACCGGCTGATCTGCGGCGACGTCGGCTACGGCAAGACCGAGATCGCGGTACGGGCGGCGTTCAAGGCGGTGCAGGACGGCAAGCAGGTGGCGGTGCTGGTGCCGACCACCCTCCTGGCCCAGCAGCACTACAACACCTTCGCCGAGCGGATGAGCCAGTTCCCGATCGAGATCCGGCAGCTCTCCCGCTTCCAGACGCCGAAGGAGGCCGAGCGGACCATGGAGATGGTCGCCACCGGCACCGTCGACATCGTGATCGGCACCCACCGGCTGCTGTCGGCGGCGACCCGGTTCAAGTCTCTCGGGCTGGTGATCGTCGACGAGGAGCAGCGCTTCGGCGTCGAGCACAAGGAACACCTGAAGACGCTGCGCGCCTCGGTGGACGTGCTCAGCATGTCGGCCACCCCGATCCCGCGGACCCTGGAGATGGCGATCACCGGCATCCGGGAGATGTCCACCATCGCCACCCCGCCGGAGGAGCGGCACCCGGTGCTCACCTTCGTCGGGGCGTTCGACGAGCGGCAGGTGGCCGCCTCCATCCACCGTGAGCTGCTCCGTGACGGTCAGGTGTTCTACCTGCACAACCGGGTCGAGTCGATCGACAAGACGGCCCGCCGGATCCGGGAGATGGTGCCCGAGGCCCGGGTCGCGGTGGCGCACGGCCAGATGGGCGAGGACGCCCTGGAGAAGGTGATGGTCGGCTTCTGGGAGAAGGAGTTCGACGTCCTGGTCTGCACCACGATCGTGGAGTCCGGCATCGACATCCCGAACGCCAACACGCTGATCGTGGAGCGGGCCGACCTGCTCGGCCTGGCCCAGCTGCACCAGATCCGGGGCCGGGTCGGCCGGGGCCGGGAGCGGGCGTACGCGTACTTCCTCTACCCGTCCGAGAAGCCGCTCACCGAGCACGCCCACGAGCGGCTGGCCACCATCGCCCAGCACACCGAGCTGGGCGCGGGCATGTACGTGGCGATGAAGGACCTGGAGATCCGGGGCGCCGGCAACCTGCTCGGCGGCGAGCAGTCCGGCCACATCGAGGGGGTCGGCTTCGACCTGTACGTCCGGATGGTCGGCGAGGCGGTGCAGGAGTTCAAGGGCGAGCGCCCCGAGGAGGAGACCGACGTCAAGATCGACCTGCCGGTCGACGCGCACCTGCCGCACGACTACGTCGGCGTGGAGCGGCTGCGCCTGGAGATGTACCGCAAGCTGGCCGAGGCCCGCGACGAGGCGCGGCTGCGCGAGGTGGCCGCCGAGATGACCGACCGGTACGGCGAGCCGCCCGCCCCCGTGCAGAACCTGCTCGCGGTGGCGAGGTTCCGCCTGCTGGCCCGCCGGTACGGCCTGACCGACGTCAGCATGCAGGGCAAACACCTCCGCTTCGGCCCGCTGCCACTGCCCGACTCGAAGCAGCTGCGGCTCAAGCGCTACCACCCGGACTCGGTCTACAAGTCCGCGCTCGACCAGGTCAGCGTCCCGCGGCCGAGCACCCGGAGGATCGGCGGGGAACCCCTGCGCGACCAGGCCCTCCTGGAATGGTGCGGTCAGCTCCTCGCCGACGTCCTCGGCCCGCCGGCCGACGCCTCCGCCAGCCCGGTGGGGGCGGGGGCGGGCGCGGCGGGGGTCCGGGGCGTGAGAGAGTGACCGTCATGCGTGCTCGCCGTCTTGTCGCCGTCGCCAGCGTGGCGGTCGGCCTCATCGCCCTCTCCGGTTGCCGTTCCGAGCCCGGGGTCGCCGCCTACGTCGGTGACCAGCGGATCACCGAGGACGCGGTGACCCGCATCCTGGACGAGCTGCGGGACGACGCCGGGGCGTCGACCCCGGAGCAGCCGGCCACGGAGCAGCCGGTCCCGGGGCAGCCCACCGGGCAGCCGGGCGCGCCCGGCGAGCAGCGGTTGCCGAGCCGTGGCGAGGTGGTCAGCACCCTGGTCCTCGGGGAGGTCTGCCAGCGGCTCTCCGCCGAGAAGGGCTACCGCCCGCAGAACCAGGTGCCGGTCGAGCAGGTCAGCCAGCAGCTCGGCTACCCGACGGACACCACGTACCCGCAGCGGGTGGCGCAGCTGTACACCTGCCTCTCCGGCGTGCCCGCCGGCCAGCCGGTCGCGCCGACCGAGCAGGAGATGACCGACCTGGTGAAGGCCGGCAAGGCGGCCGGGGCCATCCCGGAGGAGGTCACCGTCGAGCAGGCGACGAGCCAGCTCGACGGGCAGCAGCTGCGCACCGCGCTGGCCACCCGCAAGACGCTCGCCGAGGCCGTCCAGGGGTACGACGTCACGGTCAACCCGCGTTACCGTCCGCTCTCCTTCCCGGTGCTCAGCTTCACCGGCGACGTGGCGGCGGTCAGCGTGCCGCTGGGCGAGGCCGGCTCCGACGCGGTGTCCGACGACGCCTGAGCATGACCACCCCGACGCCCACGTCCGCCCGGCACCCGATGACCGCCGGGCCGGTACGGACCGCCGGGGCGGACCCGACCGCCCGGGGTGGCCGATGACCGGGCGGATCGTGCTGCTGGTCACCTCGCCCCGGCTGCCGGCCGGGCTGCTGACCGCCGCGGCCTGGGACGTCGTACGCGCGCACCCGGTGCTGACCGGGGCGGAGAGCGGGGTGACCACGGCGCTGCGCACGGCGGGGGCCGAGGTCACCGTGGTCGACGGGCCGGCCACCCAGGCGTTGCTCGACCTGACGGCCCGGCACGGCACCGTGGTCTGGCTGGCCGGTCCGGCCGGCGACGAGACGCTCGCCCGCGAACTGGGCCTGCGGCTGGCCCGGGAGCCCGGCCTGGCCGAGTTGGAACTGATGTACGGCTCGTGGGACCCACCGGGCGCGCGACTGCTGGACGCGGTCGAGGTGATGGACCGGCTCGCCTCGCCCGGCGGGGACCCGTGGAAGCGGGCCCAGACCCACCGCAGCCTCTCCGGCTTCCTGCTGGAGGAGTGCTACGAGGCGTACGACGCGATCAGCGCGGGGGACACCGACGCGCTCCGCGAGGAGTTGGGTGACGTGCTGCTCCAGGTGGTGCTGCACGCCCGACTCGCCGAGGAACTGCCCGAGGGCGAGCGGTGGGGCATCGACGACGTGGCCGGCGGCCTGGTCGACAAGATGGTCCGGCGCAACCCGCACGTCTTCGCCGGCGCCGAGGCGGGCAGCCTGGAGGAGATCACCGCGAACTGGGAGCGGATCAAGCGGGCCGAGAAGGCCCGCGACTCGGTGCTGGACGGCATCGCCATGAGCCAGCCCGCCCTCGCCCTGGCTGCCACGGTCCTGGAACGCGCCGGGCGGATCGGCCTGGCCGCGCCACCCCCCGTGCCCGCCGGGGACGCCGATCCGGAGACCCGGCTCGGCGCGGAACTGCTGCGGATCGTGGCCGAGGCGCGCGCCGCCGGTCTGGACCCGGAGGCCGCCCTGCGACGCGTCACCCTCGCCCACGCCGCCGCCATCCGCGCCGCCGAGCCACCGTCTCGTTGAGCTGAGCGGGCGGTGGGGCGGCTAGGGTCGGGGGATGTTCACCGAGCGGGCCGAGCGGGTCGTCGACGCGTTGTTGGAGAGTCGTCCGGAGCTTGCCTCCGGCGCGGGGGACCACCGGTACGACGACCGGCTACCGGACTGGTCCGCCGACGCCGTCGCCGCCGACCGCCGCATGCTGACCGAGGCCGCACACGCACTCGCCGAGGTGGACGGGGACGCCCTCCCGGTCGAGGAGTCGGTCGACCACGCCCTGCTCAGCGCTCTGGTCGACCGGGAACTCTTCGAGTCGACCGAGATCAGGTCGCACGAGTGGGATCCGCTGCGGCACAACCCGGGCCTGTTGCTGCACGCCCTGCTGTCCCGTCCGTACGCCCCGGTCGAGGTGCGGCTGACCCACCTGGCCGGGCGGCTGGCGGCCGTACCCGACGCGCTGGCCACCGCGCGCGCGACGCTGCGCGACATGCCGCGCATGCACGCCGAGACGGCGGTCGGGCAGTTCCTCGGCACGGCGGCGCTGGTGCGCCACGAGGTGCCGGCGTTGCTGGCGCAGGCCCCCGCCCTCGGCGGCCGGGTGGAGCCGGCGGCGCGGGCGGCGGTCGCGGCGCTGGAGGAGTTCGCCGCCTGGCTGCGGGCCGGGCTGGCCGCCGACGACGGGCCGGGCCCGGACCCCCGGCTCGGCCGCCGCCGCTGGGAGGCCCGGCTCTGGCACACGCTGGACACCGAACTGCCCGCCGCCGAGGTGCTGCACCGCGCCTGGGCCAACCTGGAGCGGGTGACCGAGGAGATCCGGGCGGCGGCCGTCGAGCTGGTCGGCGGTCCGGCCGACGACGAGACGGTACGCCGGGCGCTGGACCTGCTCGCCGCCGAGCACCCGGACGACCACACCATCGTCGAGCTGGCCTCGGTCACCCTCGACGAGGCCACCGACTTCGTCCGGGCACACGACCTGGTGTCCCTGGTCGACGACCCGTGCGTGATCCAGGAGATGCCCGAGTTCGCCCGGGGCGTGGCGGTGGCGTACTGCGACTCGCCCGGCGGGTTGGAGACGGCGGACCTGCCCACGTTCTACTGCATCGCACCGACCCCGGCGGACTGGCCGGAGCACCGGGTGCAGTCGTTCTACCGCGAGTACAACGACCACATGATCCGCAACCTGACCGTGCACGAGGCGATGCCCGGACACTTCCTCCAGCTCGCCCACGCCCGGCGGTACGCCGGCGGCACCCGGGTCCGGGCCCTGGCCCGCTCCGGGCCGTTCGTCGAGGGCTGGGCGGTCTACGCCGAGGAACTGATGGTCCGGGCCGGCTTCGGCGGCCTGCCGGTGCGGTTGCAGCAGCTCAAGATGCAGCTGCGGATGACCATCAACGCGCTGCTCGACCAGTTGGCGCACTGCGAGGAGCTGCCCGAGGCCGAGGCGCTGGCGCTGATGACCGGCCGGGGCTTCCAGGAGGAGGGGGAGGCGGCCGGCAAGTGGCGACGGGCCCTGCTCACCTCGACGCAGCTCTCCACGTACTTCGTCGGGTACGCCGAGATCGCGGAGATCGCCGCCGCCCGTCCGGCCGAGGTGCCGGTACGGCGCTGGCACGACGCGATGCTGGCTCACGACTGCCCGCCCCCGCGCCACCTGCGCACCCTGCTCGGGGTCTGAACCGCGCGGTCCCGGATGGTGGCCGGGGTCCTTCCTCGGCAGCGAACGGAAGAATCCCCGGCGACCACCGGGACCGGGCGTCAGCTCCCGCCGGGGCGGCGGTCGACCACGCCCGCCCCGGGCGGTAGGTCGAAGGCGGCGTCGTCGACCGAGTCGCGGATGCTGCTCACCGCCAGTTCGGTCGGCTTGCCGTCGATCGCACCGGTGAAGCTGCCGAGCACGCCGTCGCTGGTGACGCAGGCGGTGAACGGGGCGACCTCGGCGGAACGGACGTCGACGCAGGTGGCCGGATGCCCGGCCAGCGTGGTGTCGTTCTGCGCGATGACCGCGTCCGGGTCGAGGGCGGCGGTGGTCAGCAGCCCCATGACCGCCGGCGGGGTGACCATGCCCCGCCGCTCGGCCTCGGTGAAGACGGCCACCGAGGGGCGGTTGGCCGGGGTCGGCGGCACCGTCAGGGTGCACACCGGCTTGCCGGTGGTCTGGCAGGTGGCGAGGGACTCGGCGCTGACGCTGATCTTGCCCTCGGGGTACGTGTAGGCGGTGCGGACCGGATCCCGGGACTGGGCGATCGACACGGTCCGACCGCCGGGGAGCTGGTACTCGGCGGAGTACGTCAACTCGTGCGCGTTGTCCAGCCGGGACGCCAGTTCGTTGACGAGGTCGCCCCGGCCGATCACGCGTCCGGTGTCCTCGAGGGCCTGGCAACCGGTGACGGTGAGCGACGCGATGACCGAGACGGCGAGCACGCGAAGAACAGTCGAGGCGGCGGGCATGATGCTCAGCCTCGCCGATGGGGTCCACCGATCGCAAACCGGTTCCCGGTTCAGCGGTGCGAATCCGGGAATGTCCGGCGGAACCACCACCGGTGGTACACCGGGCGACGCGGTGCCCACGAGCGTCGCCCGATACGCTGCGTTCAACGTCTGCCTCAGCCGCACCGTCGCGGCCCTACCGGACCGGACACTCTCACACGAACAACGAGGAGCGACTCAGTGGCAACCATCGAGGGAATCGTCGCCCGGGAGATTCTCGACTCACGGGGCAACCCGACGGTCGAGGTCGAGGTCGGCCTGGACGACGGCACGGTGGCCCGCGCCGCGGTGCCCTCCGGCGCCTCCACCGGCGCCTTCGAGGCGATCGAACTGCGCGACGGTGACTCCGACCGCTACCTGGGCAAGGGTGTCGAGAAGGCGGTCGCGAACATCGAGGACAAGATCGTCGACCAACTCGTCGGCTACGAGGCCAGCGAGCAGCGGCTGATCGACCAGAAGATGTTCGACATCGACGGCACGGACAACAAGTCGGAGCTGGGCGCGAACGCCATCCTCGGCGTCTCGCTCGCGGTGGCCAAGGCCGCGGCCGGCAGCGCCGAGCTGAGCCTCTTCCGCTACCTGGGCGGGCCGAACGCGCACCTGCTGCCGGTGCCGATGATGAACATCCTCAACGGTGGCGCGCACGCCGACTCGAACGTCGACGTCCAGGAGTTCATGATCGCCCCGATCGGGGCGCCCAGCTTCCGGGAGGCGGTGCGCTCGGGCGCGGAGGTCTACCACGCGCTCAAGTCCGTGCTGAAGAAGCAGGGCCTCTCCACCGGCCTCGGCGACGAGGGCGGCTTCGCGCCGAACCTGCCCACCAACGCCGCCGCGCTGGACCTGATCGCCGAGGCGGTCGAGAAGGCCGGCTACCGGCTCGGCACCGACATCGTCTTCGCCCTGGACGTGGCCGCGACGGAGTTCTTCGACAACGGCACCTACACCTTCGAGGGCTCGCCGAAGAGCGCCGAGGAGATGAGCAACTACTACACCAAGCTCGCCGGCGACTACCCGATCGTGTCGATCGAGGACCCGCTGGCCGAGGACGACTGGAGCGGCTGGGCCACCCTGACCGCTGCGCTCGGCGACCGGGTCCAGATCGTCGGCGACGACCTGTTCGTCACCAACCCGCAGCGGATCGCCCGCGGCATCGCCGAGAAGGCCGCGAACGCGGTGCTCGTCAAGGTCAACCAGATCGGCTCGCTCACCGAGACCCTCGACGCGGTGGACCTGGCCCACCGGGCCGGTTTCCGGTGCATGATGAGCCACCGGTCCGGGGAGACCGAGGACACCACCATCGCCGACCTGGCGGTGGCCACCGGTTGCGGCCAGATCAAGACCGGCGCCCCGGCCCGCTCGGACCGGGTCGCCAAGTACAACCAGCTCCTGCGGATCGAGGAGGAACTGGCGGACGCGGCCCGGTACGCCGGTGCGGGTGCCTTCCCGCGCTACCGTTCCGCCTGACGGGCGCGTGACGCGTCGGGGAGGGGTGTGACGAGGATGCAGCCGCGGCGCACACCGGGCGGGCAGCGTCCCACCCGTCGGCCGGGTCACCCCGGCCGGTCGGGTGGGGCCCGCGTGCGGACCACCAGCCGGGAGGGCGTCCGCGCCGAGTCGCGGGGCACCGCCGGTCGCGCTCCGGGCGTCGCCCGGGGCGCCGAGTCCGTACGCTCGGCGAGCCGCCCGGCGGCGGCCCGCCGGACCGCCGCCGGTGGCACCGTGAAGCGGCTCTCCGCACCCCGTCCCCGACGCTTCACCGGGCGGGCCACCGTGCTCTTCGCGGTGCTGATCGCGCTCGCCCTCGGCTACACCTACCCGGTCCGGGTCTACCTCGACCAGCAGGCCGACATCGAGCGGATGGAGGCGGCCCAGGCGGCCCAGCGGGAGCTGATCGAGGAGCTCTCCGTCGAGGCGGCGAAGTGGCAGGACCCGGCGTACGTCGAGACCCAGGCCCGGGAGCGGTTCTTCATGGGCCGCCCCGGCGAGACCCTGGTGGTGGTGCTCAAGGGGAAGGTGCCCGCCGACGACGGCACCGGGCCGCTGCCGCCCCGCTCGGAGGCCCCGCGCAGCGACGACCCGTGGTACGACACCCTCTGGTCGAGCATCGAGGCGGCGAACGCCGAGCGCCCCGACCGGTGAGCCACCACCCCCGCACTGACGAGAGATGACGACCGTGACGCTCGTACCCCCGCCGGAGCCGGCGGCGGACTCCGTGCCCCTGCCGCAGCGCGAGCCGGCCACCGAGGCCGACCTGGCGGCGGTGGCCGCCCAGCTCGGACGCCCGCCCCGGGGCACCCGCGCGGTGGCCCACCGCTGCCCGTGCGGCCTGCCCGACGTGGTGGAGACGACCCCCCGGCTGGCCGACGGCACCCCGTTCCCGACCCTGTTCTACCTGACCTGCCCCCGGGCCACGGCGGCGTGCAGCCGACTGGAGTCGGCCGGGCTGATGAAGGAGATGGCCGAGCGGCTCGCCACCGACCCGGAGCTGGCCGCCCGCTACCGTGCCGCGCACGAGGACTACCTCGCCCGGCGGGACGCGATCGGCCAGGTGCCGGAGATCGCCGGCATCTCCGCCGGTGGCATGCCGGGGCGGGTGAAGTGTCTGCACGTGCACCTGGGACACGCGCTCGGCGCCGGGCCGGGGGTAAACCCGTTCGGCGACGAGACGCTCGCGCTGGTGGAGCGCTGGTGGGCCGCCGGGCCGTGCGTGGACGTGCCGGCGGACGAGTGAGCACCGACGGTTTCGTCGTCCGGCGGGCGCGCACCGCGGACGTCCGGGGGATCCGCCGGCTGGTGGACACGTACACCGACGACCGGCGGCTGCTCAGCAAGGCCACCGTCACCCTCTACGAGGACGTGCAGGAGTTCCGGGTCGCCGAGCGCGTCGCCGACGGCGCGCTGGTCGGCTGCGGCGCGCTGCACGTCATGTGGGAGGACCTGGCCGAGATCCGGACGGTCGCGGTGGACCCGACGTGCCGGGGCCGGCGGCTCGGCCACCGCCTCGTCGCCGAACTGATCGACGGGGCCCGGGAGCTGGGGGTGGCGCGGATCTTCGTGCTGACCTTCGAAACCCGGTTCTTCGGCGCGTTCGGGTTCGAGGCGATCGACGGCGCCCCGGTCCCGCAGCCGGTCTACGAGCAGCTGCTGCGCTCGTACGACGAGGGTGTGGCGGAGTTCCTCGACCTGGAACGGGTCAAGCCGAACACCCTCGGCAACACCCGGATGCTGCTGCGCCTCTGACCACCTCCGCAGTCGGCTTGACCCGAGCGGGCACCCTGGTCCCCGTGATCCTTCTCCGTCTGCTGGTCAGGGGCGTCGCCGCGCTGGTGAGCCTGGCCGCCCTGGTCGGGGTGGTCCGTCTGGTCGCGCCGGCCACCGCCGCCGACGGCACGCCACCCGGAGCGGCCCGCCAGTTGGCCTTCCTGCGGACCGCGCTCGACGACGGCGCGGGCGAGGACGCCCAGGCACTCTTCCCCGAGGGCTACTTCTTCGCGCACGTCCTCTACGGTCTGGCGCGGGTGGAGCTGGGCATGCGCGAGCCCGCCCGCCGGGAGGAGTCGTCGCGGGAGGCCCGGTGGGCGCTGTCCCGGTTGGAGTCACCGGCCGGGGTGGCCCCGTTCAGCCCGGAACTCACCCCGCCGTACGGGGTGTTCCACCAGGGCTGGACGAACTGGCTGCGCGGCGGGGTGCTCGCCCTGGCGCCGGCGGACCGCCGCGACCCGGTCGAGGTGCGCCGCTTCGCCGAGACCTCCGCCGCGCTCGGCGCGGCCTTCGACGCGTCGGCCACCCCGTACCTGGCCGCCTACCCGCAGCAGGCGTGGCCGGTGGACTCCACCGTGGCGGTCGCCTCGCTGCGGCTGCACGACACGCTGCTGCCGCCCCGCTTCCGGGGCACGGTGGACCGGTGGCTCGACGGGGTCCGGCAGCGGTTGGACCCGCGTACCGGGCTGCTGCCGCACCGGGTGGACCCGGCCACCGGCGCGCCGGCCGAGGTGGCCCGGGGGACCTCGCAGAGCGTCATCCACCGCTTTCTCCCGGAGATCGATCCGGCCTTCGCCCGGCAGCAGTACCTCGCGTTCCGGGACCACTACCTGACCACGCCGCTCGGGTTGGGCCCGGCGGTGCGGGAGTACCCGGAGGGGCTGGACGGGCCGGGGGACGTCGACTCCGGCCCGCTACCGCTCGGGGTGAGCCTCTCGGCCACCGTGGTCACCCTCGGTGCGGCCCAGCGGCACGGCGACCACCGGCTCGCCGGAGCGCTGGCCAACTACGGCGAGGTGGCCGGGGTGCCGGTGCAGACCCCGTGGACGAAGCGGTACGCCTTCGGGGCGCTGCCGGTGGGGGACGCCTTCCTGGTCTGGGCCAAGACCGCCCGTCCGTGGGTGCCGGACACCACGTCCCAGCCGTCGCTGTCGGCCGGGGTGCCGTTCTGGTGGCGGCTGCCGCTGCTGTCCCTGCTGGTGGCGGTGGGGGTCGTGCCGTGGCTGCCGGTTCTGCTGCTCCGCCGGCGTCGCCGTCGGTCCGCACCCGCCGGCACCGGCCCGGCGGCTGCCGTAGGGTTGCTGCCGTGACGACGCGCGTGGCGGCCATCGACTGCGGCACCAACTCGATCCGACTCCTGATCGCCGACCTGCCGGCCCCTTCGGCCGGTCCGACGGCACCGCTGACCGACCTCACCCGCCGGCTGGAGATCGTCCGGCTCGGTCAGGGGGTGGACCAGACCGGCCAGCTCGCCCCCGAGGCGATCGAGCGCACCCGCGTCGCGCTGGCCGGGTACGCGGCGGAGATCGAGAAGCAGGGCGTGGACCGGGTGCGGATGTGCGCCACCTCCGCCTCCCGGGACGCCTCCAACGCGGCCGACTTCCGGGCGATGGTGGAACGGACCCTCGGCGTCGCCCCCGAGGTGGTCAGCGGCGACGAGGAGGCCCGGCTCTCCTTCACCGGCGCGGTGCGTGGGCTGCCGGGCGACGCCGAACCGCCGTACCTGGTGGTCGACATCGGCGGCGGGTCCACCGAGTTCGTCCTCGGCACCCGCGAGGACGGGGTCGAGGCGGCGATCTCGGTGGACGTCGGCTGCGTCCGGATGACCGAGCGGCACCTGCACGGCGACCCGCCCACCCCGGCGGAGATCGCCGCCGCCGAGGCGGACGTCGTGGCGGCGGTGGACCGGGCACTCACGGCCGTGCCGGGGCGACGGGCCGGAACCCTGGTCGGGCTCGCCGGTTCGGTCACCACCGTGGTCGCCATCGCCCAGGACCTGCGCGAGTACGACCCGGAGCGGATCCACCACGCCCGGGTGTCGTACGAGACGGTGGCCGGGGTGACCGCCGACCTGCTGGGCAGGACGCGCGCCCAGCGGCTGGAGATCCCGGTGATGCACCCGGGCCGGGCGGACGTGATCGGGGCGGGTGCCCTGGTGCTCCGCGTGATCATGGAACGCACCGGGCTGTCCGAACTGGTCGCCAGCGAGCACGACATCCTCGACGGCATCGCCTGGAGCATGCTGCCCGCCCGCTAGCGGACCCGGCCCGTCCGCTCGGGCCGTTCGCCTAGGGGCGGGCCCGGCGGTTGTTCCGGCGGACCACCAGCAGCACCACGAGCAGCACCACCAGGGCCGCCACCACCAGCAGTCCGATCACGACCGGGACGAGCGGGCCGAGGGCGAAACCGCTGGTACCCACCGGCTCCTCCGCCGCCTCCTCGGCCGCCGGCACCGCACCCAGCGGGTTCGCGTCGACCGGGGGCACGTCGGCGGTCAGGGCCCGGACCAGGTCGAGCCGGCCGAAGCCGTACCGGTCGTCCCGGCCGGGCGGCCCGGCGTCCCGGGCCGTGGAGACCAGCCGGTTGACCACCTCCGCCGCGCTCGCCTCGGGGTACCGGGCCCGGACCAGCGCCGCCGCCCCGGCCACCAGCGGTGCCGCCGCGCTCGTACCGTCCACCGTGACGTAGCCGCCCTCGGTCAGGTCCGACCACCGGCCGGCGGTGGTGGAGACGTCCACGCCGGGCGCGGTGATGGCGATCTGCGCCCCCCGGGTCCCGCCCGACCACGGCTCGCCGTCCCGGTCGGTCGCGCCCACCGCGATCACCCCGGGCAGTCGCGCCGGATAGAGCACCCCGCTGTCGCCCTGCTCGGCGTTGCCGGCCGCGGCGACCACCACGACGTCCTTCGACTGCGCGTACCGCACCGCCTCGTCAAGGGCGGAACTGGTCGTGGGGCCGCCGTTGGAGATGTTGACGACCGTCGCGCCGTGGTCGACCGCATACCGGATGCCCTCCGGCAGGTTGCTGCCGGCGAAGGTGTTCGTCGCGACGGTCACCGGCAGGATCCGCGCCCCCGGGGCGATGCCCAGGGCGCGACCGTTGCCGCCGCCCCGGGCGACGATGAGCCCGGCCACCCCGGTCCCGTGGTTGCGTTCGTCGATCTTGCCCTTGTCGTCCCGGCCGATCAGTCGCCGGCCGTCGAGGATCCGACCGGTCAGGTCGGGGTGTTCCGCGTACACGCCGGTGTCGACGACCGCGACGGTGACGCCCGCCCCGGTGGAGATCCGGTGTGCCTCGCCGACCCGCAGCGCGTCGAGGTGCCACTGCCGGGCGAGCGGGGGCGCCGCGGCCACGGCGGGCACCGGCGTCCCGACGACAACCAGCGCGAGTCCGGCCGCGCCGGCCAACACGCTCCGGCGCAGGGCCGACAGCCGCGCACTCATCCGGGTCTCCTCGTCGATCGGTACGCCTGGTCGCCGGTGACCTTATCGGACGGTGACCGCGGCGTTCCCTCCCGACGCGTACGCCGGCCGCGACGATCCGTCCCGACGCGGACCCCGACCGCCCGGCCACCCGGCCCCGGTGCGACCTCGGTAACCTGGGCCCGTGCACGGACGCTCCGGGAACCGCCGCCCGCTCCGGGCGCATGCCGCGCGAGGACCGGCCCGGTGGCGGGCGGTGTTCTGCGGCGTCGTGGTCGCGCTGCTGGCGACCCCCGTCGTACCCCCGGCTCCGGTTCGTGCCGCGCCCAAGTGCGGCCCCTCCGGCGAGCGCGCACCCACCACGACGCCCTGGCCGCTGCGGCGGTTGGAGCCGTCGGCGGCCTGGCGGATGACCCGGGGCAGCGGCGTCCTGGTCGCCGTGATCGACTCCGGTGTCTCCGCCACCCATCCCGCCCTGCGGGGGCGGGTCCGGGACGGCCGCGACTTCAGCGGGCTGCCGCAGCGCGACGGGCAGTGCGACCTGGCCGGTCACGGCACCATGGTGGCGGGCATCATCGCCGGCCGGGCGGAGGGCGGGACGCCCTTCACCGGCATCGCGCCGTCCGCCCGGATCCTGCCGCTGCGCGTGCTGCCGGACACCCGGCGCACCAACGACGAGAGTCTGCCCGGCCAGATCGCCCAGGCCATCCGGTACGCGGTCGACAACGACGCGGAGGTCATCAACCTCTCGCTGGAGACCCTGCCCACCCCGCAGCTGGCCGCCGCCGTCGAGTACGCCCTGGACAACCGGGTCGTGGTGGTCGCCGCCGCCGGTAACCAGCAGCAGCAACGGGACCAGCCCGCCTATCCAGCCGGCTATCCCGGGGTGATCGCCGTCGCCGGCATCGACGAGCAGGGGGGCCACGTCGGCACCTCGATCAGCGGCGACTACGTCGACATCGCCGCTCCCGGGCACAACATCGTCGCCCCGGCCCCCGGCGGTAGCGGCTGGCTCACCGAGCCCGAGGGGGGCACCAGCTTCGCGGCGGCGTACGTCTCCGGGGCGGCCGCGCTGGTCCGCGCGACGCACCCCGAACTCAGCCCGGCGCAGGTCGCCAGCCGGCTGACCCGTACCGCGGACGCCCCGCCGGAGGGGCGCAACGACCAGGTCGGATACGGAGTGGTCAACCCGTACCGGGCGGTGAGCAACCTGCTCGGCACCCGCAGCGACCCGCCGCTCGAGGCGATGGCCGAGCCGGTGCCCGTGCCGGACCCGTGGGCCCGGGACCGGGTCGTGGCGATCTGGGCCGCCGCGGTCGGCGCGCTCCTCGCCGTCGTCCTGCTGGTGTCCCGGCCGGTCGTCCGGCTCGGCCGGCGGCGGGGTTGGCGACCGGGCCGGCGGAGACTCGACGCCCCGGACGACTCCGGCCCCGCTCCGACGGCGGCCTGACCCCGACGGTCCCACCCGCGCTCGCGCACCCGTCGCCCTCCGGCGTGCCCGCTGCTCCGCCCGGGTGCCTGCCGGGGCCCCTGCTCCGCAGGAAGCGGTGACAGGGGCCCCGGCACCACCTCAGCGCAGGATGCCCGGCAGGCTGTCGCCGTCGGCGCCCCAGATGTCCTCGTCCTCGTCGAGCCAGGTGTTCCGGGTGGCCTCGTCCTCCCCGTAGCCGGCTCCGGCGCCCGCGCCGACCAGGCCACCCCGGCCACCGGCCGCGCCCCGCGCCCCGCCAGCCGTCGCGGCGGTACCCCGGCCACCGGCACCTCGGCCACCCGGGCCACCGGCTGCTCCGCCGAGCATGCCGGGCGCCATGCCCGCGCCCAGCCGGCCGCCCGCACCGAGCTTTCCGCCACCCCGGCCGGCGCCGCCGGCACCGCCGCCCATCATCGGCGGCATCATCGTGGCGACCGGGCGGCCGAGCGCACCGCCACCGGGGATCGACCCCGAGCCGGCCCCACCGCCGAGACCGCCGCCGCCCAGCCCGGACGTGCTGGGCAGGCCGCCGGTGCCGGTACCGGGCGTCGGCCCGGCGCTGGCCAGCCCGGAACCGTACTGGTCGTCGTCGGGACCGGGCGGACGGCCGTAGTCGGGCGTGGTGGTGCCGGGCAGGTCGGTGTCGGGATCCCGCCCGAGATCCGGGTCGGGCGTGGACGGCAGGTCGGGGTTGGTCGTCGACGGCAGGTCCGGCGTGCCGGGCGGCCGGCCCGTGCCGGGCCCACCGGGCAACGACGGCACCGAGCCGCCGCCGCCACCTCCGCCGCCGCCGGTGTTCAGGTTCGGGGTCTCCAGGTTGGGATCCTGCTGTGTCGGCAGCGCGCTGGTTTCGCCCGGCATCGTGCTGGCCTGGCCCTGGTACTGGTTGTTGACCCGTTCGTAGACCCGGCTGGCCTCGTCGGTGCGGTCGTTGAGCCAGTCGGCCAGCCCGGCGATCGGGTCCAGCAGGCCGAGGAAGTCCGGGGCCACCTTCGCCTCGAAGAAGCCGACACCGATGGTGAGGTGGCCGTTGCGGGCCTCCAGCACGTCGTTGACGCACGAGGCCGGGATCGGGAACTCCCGCTGCGCCTCGGTCAACCGGTCCGCGGCGGCGTTCAGGGATTGGACGATGCCGTCGCCCTCCTCGGCGTCGTCGATCAGTCGTCCGGTGGTCTTGGCGATCTCGTCGACGTGGGTCTTGAACGAGTCGTACGCCGGCCCCTTCCAGACCGCCCCCAGGTCGGTGACGTTCTTCTCCAGGCTCTCCTTGACGCTGCGCAGGTTCTTCAGCAGTTCCGTCCACCCGAGGGCGGCACTGGCCACGTCACCGGGCCGGCCGTCGATGACGACCTGCTGGCACATCTCTTCCCAACTGACACCCATCAGGCCGCTCCCGCCCTAGCTCTCGCCGCCGGAGGCAGCGTCCGCGAAGATCTGTCTGATCTGTTCGGCGGTCATCTCGTTGGCCCGCTCCGCCGTCTGGTAGTTCTCCTTGACCTTCCGCAGCACCTCGACCGCGTCCTCCAGCCGGTCGGCCAGGTCGAGCACCCCCGACTCGGTGCCGGTGTAGAGGTTCGCGTGCTTCTGGGTCAGCCGGCCGGCCCAGGTGAAACCGCCCAGCGGGCTCTTCTGCATGCCGCTCACGCCCGACGGCATACCGGTGGTGGCGGCGGCCCCCGCGCCACCCATCAGGTCCTGGATGTCGGCCATGCCGTGATAGAGCCGGCGCAGGTAGGAGGCGTGCGCGCTGAGCCAGCTGATCGCGCCGTCCAGCGTGGACGCGTCCCACTCGGTCTTGACGCCGGCTTCGTTCGGGCCGGCGACCAGGTCCGACGGCGTCTGGGCGCGGTTGACGTTGTCCATGCCGAAGCCGTTGATGCTGACCGGAAGGGTCGGCGACAGCGGGATCCGCGGCGTCTCGACCTCGACCTGATCCGGCTGCGACGTTCTGTCGGTCATCCGTGTCCTCCCCGTTGGCTGTCGTGTCGTCCCGCTCGGCGGCGGACCCGTGGCGTTGGGTGTCGGCCCCTGGCGCTCGGCGCCGGGCTCCGGCGTCGGCTGTCGGCGCCTAGCGCTCGGTGTCGGGGCGCGGTGCCGGGGCCGGGGCCGGGGCCGGTGGCACCGGGGCGGCTCCCGGCGGGGCCGCTCCGGGCACCGGCGCGGCGGGCGGGTGGGTGGTGGGCGTCGGGTGTCCCGGGTACGGGCCGGGCATCGGCTGCCCCGGGTACGGGCCGGGTGGTGGGTGGCCCAGGGGGTGCTGGCCGGACGGTGCGGGCCACGCCGGGCCGACCGGCGGGGGGCCGGCGGGCGGCCAACCGCCGGAGGGTGGTGGGGGGAAGCCGGGCGGACCGGTGGGTGGCCGACGGCGCGCGGAGCGGCGGGAGAGCACGATCAGGACGATCACCCCGACGACCACCGCCAGGCAGAGGCCGACCTGGAGGGCCGCGCCGGCCTTGTTCGTCACGCTGAACCCGTAGATGCCCTGCTCGCCCTGCGGGTCGGCGGGCGCTTCCGCCGGCTCGGTCGCCGATTCCCGGGTCACCAGCGGGTTGCCGCGTACCGCCGGCACCGTGCCGCGCAGCGCGGCCACCGGGTCCACCGCACCGAAGCCGTACTGGTCGTCCCGACCCGAGCGGCCCTCGTCGTCGGCGGTCCGGATCAGCCGGTTGACCACGTTGGCCGCGTCGAGGTCCGGGTAGCGGGAGCGCACCAGCGCGGCCACCCCGGAGACGATCGCGGCGGAGTCGCTGGTGCCGCTGGTCAGGCCGTAGCCGTTCTTCGACACCGCGTACGGGCGGGAGCTGATGATCCGTTCCTGCGGAGCGGCCAGCACGATCTCCGGGCCGCGCACCGAACCGGCGAAGGCCCCGCCCTTCTCGGCCAGCCCGGCGACCGCGACCACGCCGGGGATGTTGGCCGGCGACGTGACGCCGGTGTCGCCCTGCTCCCGGTTGCCGGCCGAGGCGACCACGACGACGTCCTTGTCCAGGGCGTACCGGATCGCGTCGAGTTCGGCGCGGTCGGGTCGGCCGGGGGTGCCGAGTGACAGGTTGACGACGTCCGCTCCGTTGTCCACCGCCCAGCGGATCGCCGTGGGCAACTCGCCCGGGTCGAACCGTGCCCCGACCGACACCGGCAGGATCTTCGCCGCCGGGGCGATGCCCAGGAGCCGGTCGGTACCCCCGCCACGGCCGGCGATCAGGCCCGCCATGCCCGTGCCGTGCCCGATCCGGTTGGTGTCCCGGCGACCGTCGGCGGCGGCGTCACCGCCGATCCCGTGTCCCCGCAGCACCTGACCGCGCAGGTCCGGGTGGGAGGCGTCCACCCCGCCGTCGATCACCGCGACGGTGACGCCGCTGCCCTTGCTGAGCTGGTGCGCCTGGGGGATGCGCAGCGTGTCCAGGTACCACTGGTAGCCGCGGACGGTCTCGGCGCGGGCCGGTCCGGGATTGGTCAGCAGTCCGGTGCCGGTGGCGGCCAGGACGGCCAGCACGGCCGCCACGGACCGTCGGCCCGCGTGGGCGTCTCTCCTACGCATCGTTCTCCCCGGCCGCCGACCACCCGACACAGTGCGGCTCCGGCCGGTCGGACCGGACCGGAGCCGCGCTGGCGATTGTCTCAGTGCCACATCTTCGAGTTGCTCATCTCGGTGGTCACGTAGTTCTCGCGGGCGATGCCCACCGCCCCGCCGATGTCGTTCAGGATCTTGTTGATGTCCCGCACGGCGGTGTCCCACTGGGCCTGGTGCTGCTGGTAGGCGGCCCGGTCCTCACCGTCCCACTGGAGCTTGCTGAGCATCTGCCGGAGCGTGTCCAGCTTCTCGTCGATGGTCCGCGAGATGGTCTGCATCTGCGCGTTGCTGGCCTCGAGGACCGCGTAGTCAACCTTGATCGTCACGATGTACCTCTCTGCGGTCGCCGGGTCACGGGTTCAGGGCAGCGTGGAACTTGTCCAGCATCTGCTGCTGCTCTTCGTCGTTCACCTGGTGCGTGGTGCCCGACTTGTCGAGCAGGTCGGCGATGTTGTCCATCGCCGTCAGCAGCTTGCCGGTGTCCTCGTTCCACCGCTGCATCAGCTGCTGGAAACCCGTGGACGCCCCGCCCTTCCAGGCGATGGCCAGGTCGTCGACGACGTTCCACAGCTTCTTCAGCTCACCGTCGACCTCGCTGCGCGTGGAGCGTACGTCACTCGCGGCGGTATGCAGAGTCGCAGCTTCGACCTCGAATGCCATGTCACACCCTTCCGTCCTCTGTGGCGGCTTGACGCGCCGCGCCTCCCCCCGCGGTAGAGCGGTCACCCCACCGACGGACAGTTCCGCCCAGACGGTAACCCACGCGGTCGATGGGGTGTAGCCCGGAACGGGGCTGTTCACGCCGGGGCGGAGCCGGACCGGGTGGTTCGGTGACCGGGCCCGGACGGTCCGTGTCCGTCCGGCCCGGGTGGCGGACCGGTAGCGGCTCCGGCCGCCTCCGGCAGGTCGCACGGGGACGTACCGACGGGCGTCTTTGCTACAGTTCGGCACCGTGCCGCCCGCAGGCTGTCGACCAAGGAGCGATCCCGGATGACCAGCAAGCACATCTCGTCCGAAGCGATCGAGGCGATTCGGGAACACCTGCGCAGGAACGCCCTCTCCGGCCCGAACGGCATCGATTCGATCAAGGCCAAGCTCGCGGACACCGAGATCGGTTTCCCGCACTTCGGCGTCGTCGGCATCCCGATCGCGATGGCCTACGGCGACGCCCGGGAGCAGGCCTCGACGGCGCTGAACGAGATCCGGGAGACCGTCGACGACTACCTCGACGAACTCGCGACGGCCCGGGACACCTGGATCCGGGCCGAGAACGCGAACACCGTGGTGACCACGTGAGCGACACGGTCCTGACGAAGCAGCAGAGTGAGACGGGGAGCGGAGCATGGTCAGCGTCGCCAACGCCGTGATGTTCGCGGCCGTGAAGACAGCGGTCGAGGCGAACGCGAAGATCGCGAAGACCGCGGTCATCGCGGTGGTCGCCGTGGGCACCATGGCGGCCAACCCGAACGACATGTCCGACGCGGCGTCGGTCTGGAAGGAGATCGCGAACGACCTCGGTACGTTCGCCACCCACCTGGACAACGCGCTCGGCAAGGGTGACGACTGGACGGCCGACGACAAGGACGCCTTCGCCGACTCGCTGACCAACTTCAAGGGCGAGATCGAGCAGTTCCGCTCTGCCGCCAGCGACATCTCCAGCACGTTGGACACCGTCTCGAACGCGTACATGGTGTCGTTCGTGGCCGTGCTGGCCTTCGCCGGCGCCTGCCTGGTCATCCTGATCGGGCTGGTGGTGCTCCTCTTCATCCCGCACACCTCGGCCGCTGCCCGAGCGATGATCGAGTTCGTCGGGCTGGCGCTGACCACGCTCTCCGCCAAGGTCGCCGTCCTGCTCGGCGGCCTGGGCACGGCGGTGGCGGCGATGCTGGCCGCCGTCGCCTACGGGAAGATCAACCTGGACTCCAAGGGCGGCAGCATCCCCACCGGGCCGGACTTCGAGCAGATCCGCATCGACTACGAGGCGCCCCGCCGCTTCGAGGTCCAGGGCGGCTGACCGTACCCGCGACGACGACGAAAGAGCCCGAGATGAACACCCCGAACGTGGACGACCTGGAGCGCGTGGTACGCGACAGCGAGCAGCGGATGCAGCAGCTGTCCGAGGTGGAGACGCTGCTGGCGGAGATCACCAGCCGGTACGACACCGAGGACGGGATGGTCTCGGTCGAGCTGGGCGCGGACGGCACGCTCCGTCAGTTGGAGATCAATTCGCGGGCGATGCGGCTGGACTCCTACACCCTCGCCGAGCTGATCACCGAGGCCTTCAACGGGGCACAGCAGGGTGTGCAGGAGGCGGTCGCCAAGGCCATGTCCGACACGCTGGGCACCGCCGACCTGGGTGACGTGCTCGGCGAGGCCCGCGACATCCGTAAGAGCATGGACGGCATGCTGGAGGCCGTGTCGCGGTCGGTGAACGACGCGATCGTGCAGGCCAGCCGGTTCAACAGCCGCCGCTGAGCGACGAGAGGGACACCCGTGGGCGACCTGCTTTTCCTGGCGATGTGGATCCTGCTCTTCCTGGGGCTGCTGCTGCTCGGCGTGTGGTGGGTCCAGCGGGACCGTAAGCGGCGGTAGCCCCGGCCGGTGGCGCGGGGCTCCGGGACGACCGGCCCGCCACCCGCCGGAAGCGCCCCCCGGGGGTGCGTGCCGGTGGTTCGTCACGTGGGGGAGGACCCGCCGACCGGCGGCGCCTCCCCCACGTCCGTCACGGCTCGCACCAGGCGGTCTGGATCAGTTGCTGGCCGTCGCGCCGGCGCACCAGCGTGCCCCGGCCCGGCGGCTGCGGGCTCGGGCGCAGCGTCCCGAAGACCGCCCCCTCCTCGCGGTTGCCGGACATCAGCAGGCCCGGCGAGTCCAGTTCCCGCAGGCGTTGCAGCACCGGCTCGTAGAGGGCGCGCGCGACACCGCCGGCCCGCCGGGTGACGATCAGGTGCAGGCCGATGTCGCGGGCCTGCGGCAGCAGCTCGTGCAGCGCGCTGAGCGGATTGTTGCCACCGGAGGCGACCAGGTCGTAGTCGTCGACCAGGATGTACAGGTCCGGTCCCTTCCACCAGCTTCGGTCGCGCAGCTGGGCGGTGGTGACGTCCGCCCCGGGCAGCCGGTTCTGGAGCGCGCTGCGGATGGACGACAGACCCTGGCTGAACACCTGGTTCGACGGGGCGAACTCGAGCAGGTGGTCGCCCTCGACGGCACCGAGCAGGCCCCGGCGGTAGTCGGCGATCACCAGCCGGGCCTCGGCCGGGGTGTACCGCTCGACGATGCCCCGGGCGATCAGGCGCAGCAGGTTCGTCTTGCCGCACTCGACGTCGCCGAAGACGGTCAGGTGCGGTTCGCCGGCCAGGTCCAGGTAGACCGGGGCCAGCGCCGACTCGTTGACGCCGATCGGCACGCCGGGCGCGGACCGGTCCACGACCCGGGCCAGCTCGGTCATCGGCAGCTTGCGGGGGAGCAGGCGGACCTTGGGCGCGGAGGCTCCCGGCCAGGCCGCCGCGACCTGCTCGGCCAGGGCGGCCGACGCCTCGGTCAGGTCCTCGACGGCGCTGCTGCCGTCGACCCGGGACACCGCGGCGAGGAACTGGAGCTTGGTGGGGGTCAGGCCACGGCCGGGGGACTTCGGTGGCACGTTGACCGCCGCCCGCCGGTCGATCTCGGACTCGGTCGGGTCACCGAGCCGCAGCTCCAGCTTGGTGCCGAGCAGGTCCCGCATGTTGATGCGGATCTCCGCCCAGCGGGCCGCGGTGAGCACCACGTGCACCCCGAACCCGAGGCCCCGGCCGGCCAGGTTGGTGATGGTCTGCTCCAGCTCCTCGTACTCCTGGCGCAGCGTGTGCCACCCGTCGACGACCAGGAAGACGTCGCCGAACGGGTCGTCGGCGAACTCGCCGGCCGCCCGGCGACGGCGGTAGCTGGCCACCGAGTCGATGCCGTGCTGGGCGAACCGGGCCTCGCGCTCGTCGATGACGGTGACCACCTCGGCGACCGTGCGGCGGACCGCCTCGACGTCCCGGCGTCGCGCCACGCCCGCCATGTGCGGCAGCCGTTCCAGGCTGCGCAGCGCCCCGCCGCCGAAGTCGAGGCAGAAGAACTGCACCTCGCGCGGGGTGTGACTGAGCGCCAGCGACGCCAGCATCGAGCGCAGCATGGTGCTCTTGCCGCTCAGCGGCGCGCCCACGATCACCACGTTGCCGCCCGCGCCGGCCAGCTCCACCATCATCGGGTCCCGGCGCTGCTCGTACGGCCGGTCCACGACGCCGACCGGCACGGTGAGCTGTCCGCGCCCGGCCCAGCCGGGCACCGTCAACCCGAACCTCGGGTCCACGGTGAGGGTGCCGTACAGCTCGCCGAGGCTGGGCGGTGCCCCCAACGGCGGCAGCCACACCTGGTGCGCCGGGGTGCCCTTCCCCCGGAGCTGCTCCGTGATCACGTCGAGCATGGTGGTCACCTTGCCGGACTCCGCCGGCTCCTCCGGCGCGGTGGCCTCCACCGGGGTCTCGATCCGCTGGACCGGGACGAAGTCCACCCCGTACGGCACGACGCTGCGCTGGAGGGCGGCCTGCGAGGTGGCGGTACGGCGGCCCGGGGCGCGGTACGCGCCGGACACGTAGGCGGCCCGGAACCGCAGCATGGTCGCGGTGTCCGACTTCAGGTAGCCGTGACCGGGCGCGCTGGGCAGCTCGTAGGCGTCGGGCACGCCGAGCACGATCCGGCTCTCCACCGCCGAGAAGGTGCGCAGACCGATCCGGTACGACAGGTGGGTGTCCAGCCCGCGCAGTTTCCCCTCCTCGAGCCGCTGGCTGGCCAGGAGCAGGTGGACGCCGAGCGAGCGGCCGAGCCGGCCGATCATCACGAACAGGTCGATGAAGTCCGGCTTGGCGGCGAGCAGCTCACTGAACTCGTCGCAGATGATCATCAGGCTGGGCATCGGCTCCAGCGGTTCGCCGGCCGCGCGGGCCTTCTCGTACTCGTAGCGGGAGATGTAGTTGCCGGCGGCCCGCAGCACCTCCTGCCGCCGGTTCATCTCCCCGGCGAGCGCGTCGCGCATCCGGTCGACCAGCGTCAACTCGTCGGCGAGGTTGGTGATGACGGCGCTGGTGTGCGGCAGGACGTCCAGGGAGGCGAAGGTGGCGCCACCCTTGAAGTCGACCAGGACGAAGTTGAGCTCCTCGGACGAGTGGGTGACCGCCAGGCCGGCGACCACCGTCCGGAGCAGCTCGCTCTTGCCGGAGCCGGTGGCCCCGATGACCAGGCCGTGCGGGCCCATCCCCTCGTGGGCCGACTCCTTGAAGTCGATCTCCACCACGTTGCCCTCGGGACCGACCCCGAGCGGGATGCGCAGCCGTTCGCGGTGCGCGCGGGGACGCCACGTCTGCCGGACGTCCACCGCGGCGGCGTCCCCGATGCCCAGCAGGTCCGGCAGCTCCATGCTGCGGGCCAGCGGCTCCTCGCTGACCGTCTGCCGGGACAGCCGGTAGGGGGCGATCTGCCGGGCCAGTCCCTCCGCGGCGACGGCACCGAGCTGGTCCGGGCGACCCAGCCGCGAGGTGGACTTCCCCTGTACCAGGTCCAGCGTGGTGCCGTCGGTGACGTCCAGGCAGATCAGCCAGCGGCCGACGTCCCGGGGCACCGAGCCGGAGAGGTCGACGACGGTGGTGCCGAGCAGCCCCATCCCGACGAGCTGGCCGGTCGGCGGGACCTCGCCGCCGTCCAGGACGACCACGACGTGCGGCCCGTTGGTGAACGGCTTCGCCTCGCGGCTGTACCTCGGGCGGCTGGACAGCTCGTTGGTCAGGGCCTGCTCCGCCTCGGCCAGGCTGGTGAAGACCAGCCGGCGCGGGCCGGCCGCGTCGGCCCGGCCGGGATGCTGGGCGTGGGGCAGCCACTTGACCCAGTCCCAGGTCGGGTGCCGGTCGGGTGCCGCGACCACGGCGAGGACCAGGTCGTCCGGGGCGTGGAACGTCGCCAGCTGGCCCAGCACCGCCCGGGTCAGCCCGAGCACCGCCTCGCGCTCGCCGCGCAGCGCCACCCGGCTGAACGACCGCACCGACAACGCGGTGGGCAGGTCCGGCACGGTGGAGTGGGTACGGACGAACCGGCGCAGCGCGATCGCGCTCATCGGTTCCAGGTCCTCCACCGGCTTGGTCTCCGGCGGCACGATCTGCACCGCCAGCCGCTGCGGCCCGGTCGCGATCCGCGCCTCGCCGAAGTCGTCCTCGGTGATCCGGCGCTCCCACAGCCGACGCGACGCCGCGATCGACCAGAGGGCGTCCGGCTCCGGGTGCCGCCACCGCATAGCGGCCCGCTGCTGCTCCGCCGCGCGCCGGGTCTTGCGGCGCACCTGGGTGAGGTACCGCATGTAGTCGCGTCGCTCGGCGTTCAGCTCGGCCTTGTCGTTGCCGCCGTTGCCCATCGAGCCGAGGAACATGCCGAGCATCGAGACGCCGAACAGGCCACCGGCGATCCAGGTCATCGCCCCGCCGGAACGGCCGGCGTAGAGGAAGGCCATCGCGCCCACGCCGCAGAGCATCGGCAGGATCATCAGCAGCTGGCCCAACCCGCGGGGCATCTGCTCCGGCAGCTCCGGTGGGGACTCCAGGAGCACCTCACCGCGCGGCAGGGTGGGGCCGGCCTGTCGCGGAGGGCGTCGGAAGACCACCGTGCTCACGTCGTAACTCCCCCGATCGCGCATGACGTCCGGCTACCCGGGACGGGACACGTCAGGTGGCATCGTACGTGCCGGTCCCCGTGGGTAATCTCCCCTGGGCATGGTGGGCCGGCGGCGTGGTCCGCCGGTCGACACCGGTGACGAGCGAGTACGAGGAGGCCCTGGTGACGATGACGGGGACCGGTGAGCTGAGCCGGGTCACCATCGTGGCGCCGAGAACCCGGATGGATCTCGCCCTACCGTCCGACGTACCCCTGGCCGACCTGCTGCCCACCCTGCTCAGGTACGCCGGGGAGGACCTCGCCGACCAGGGCGTTGCGCACGGCGGCTGGACCCTGGCCCGGCTGGGCGGGCAGCCGCTCGACGGCGGCCGGACGGCGGGCCAGCTCGGGGTGCGCGACGGTGAGGTGCTGTATTTCAACCCCCGGGAGGCGGCCACTCCGGAGGTCGTCTTCGACGACGTGGTCGACGCGGTGGCGACGGCCACCAACCGGCGGCCGGGCGGCTGGCAGCTCGCCACCACCCGGCGGTTCTCCGTCCTGTTCGCCTCGGTGGCGCTGCTCGGCGGGGCGGCGGTGGCGCTGCTCGCCGGGCCACCGCAGCTTCCCGGCGCGCTGGTCGCCCTGGTGGTCGCCGTCGCCACCCTGGTGACCGCGGCCGTGCTCTCCCGGGCGGTGGGGGACAGTTGGACGGGTTCGGCACTGGCCCTGGTGAGCCTGGTGTACGCCGGTGTCGGCGGGCTGCTCCTGCTCGCCGGTGAGCGAGGGCTGTCCGCACTCGGCCCCCCGCACGTGCTGCTGGCCGCCACCGCCCTGCTCATCTTCGGCGCGGTGGCCGCGTTGGCGGTGGGGGACCGCGCGCCGCTGTTCCTCGGCGCCACGGTGGTCGGGGCCGCCCTCGGGCTCGCCGCGACGGTCTGTCTCGCCTTCGGGGTGGACGACGCGGCGTCCGCCGCGCTGCTGGCCACGATCGCGTTCGCGGTGCTGCCCGCGTTGCCGATGACGGCGTACCGGCTGGCCCGGCTGCCCGTCCCGTCCATCCCGACCGGTCCGGAGGACCTCAAGTCCGACGACGAGACGTTCGACAGCCGTCAGCTGCTCTCCCTCAGTGACCGGGCGGACCAGTTCCTCACCGGTCTGCTGTGGACGGTGGCGGTCGTCGTCCTCGGCGGTGAGGTGGTCCTCGCGGTCGACGGCCGGCTGCCGGCGGTGCTGCTCTGCACCGTGCTGGCCCTGCTCTCGCTGCTGCGCGCCCGGCCGCTCGCCAGTCGGGCGCAGCGGATCCCGGTGCTGGTCGCCGGGTCCGTCGGCCTGGCGCTGGCGACGGCGGCGACCTTCACCGGGCTGTCGCCGCTGCTGCGTCTCGGTGCGCTGCTCGGTGCGCTGGTGCTGGTGGCGGTGGTCAGCCTGGTCTACGGGCTGGCCGTGGCCGGCAAGCCGATCTCCCCGGTGTGGGGCCGGGTCCTGGACATCCTGGAGATCCTGCTGATCGTCGCGGTGGTGCCGCTGGCCGCCTGGGTCTGCGGTCTCTACGGCTGGATCGTCAACATCAACCCCTGACCGGCGCGGCGCTGCCGGTCGCGGGGTCCGCCACCGCGACCGGCGCGCAGGCGTAGGCCGCCGGCCCGTGCCACCCGTCGAGCCGGCGGGGAACGAACGAGTGCCGCCGGGCCACGTCCCGGACCGTCTTCAGTAGGTCGGCGGCGCGGCTGTCCGGGGCGGCGACGCGGAGCAGCGGGGCGCAGACCCGGCCACCCGCCGCGACCGTCACGGACAGGGTGTGCGACATCACCGGGATGGCGGTCACCGCGTCGGCGAGCGCGCCGACCGGGGCGTCCGCCCGGCCGCGCAGGTGTAGGCACTGCTGCGTCCAGCCCCGGCCCGCCAGGCCCGTCCAGTTCTCCACCTGCGGATCGGGTGCCACGTCGAGCCCGGCCGCGGTGAGCAGGGCCGCCGCCAGCTCGTCCGGGTCGAGCATCCGGTACGCCAGCCCTGCGCCGGTGAGCGCCTTGCCGAGCCGGCCCGCCGCCGCCGCCATCGTCCGGCGCACCCCGTCGATGCCGCCACCCCGGTTGACCGCCTCGGTACGGGCGTCCGCGACCCGGAGACGGGCGGCCACCCAGACGTCCCGCCGGTAGGTTGCCTGGCCACCCGGCTTCGGGTACCAGACCAGGCTGCGCGCGACCAGTTGGGCGGCCGAGGCCGGGCCGGTCGACCCGGTCAGCACGCGCACCACCTGGTCGATCGCGGCCCCGGGCAGCGGCCCGGCCGCTCCACCCGGCAGGGTGACCGCGCAGGCCACGAACCAGCCCTGGTCGTCCTGCCCCAGCCCCAGCCGGTTGCCCCGGTCCTCGAACCCGGTGACGGTCAGGTCCGGGGCCAACGCGGACAGGCGCGGATCGGCCGTCGCCGGGGACAGCGCGGCCCGCCGGGCGGCCCGGCCCCGTCGCTGGAGCCGGCGGCGCAGGACCAGGTCCTCGTACCACCAGCGGCCACCGCGTCGGGCGAAGGTCGCCAGCACCACGACGAGCACCAGCGCCGCGACGACCCCGGTCACCCAGACCGGCCCGCCGGACACCGCGCCCACGGTCAGCACGCCGACCTCCAGGACGACGAGCTGTCCGACGGCCACCGGACCGAGCCGACCACGGCCGGGCCGGTCGACCCGTGCGCCGGCCGACGCGGCCACCTCGCGACCGCGGGCCGTCTCTACCTGGGTCATCGCTGTGCTCTCTCCTCTGGGTGGGGCCGTCCTGCCGTCCGTCGCCGGCCGGCGGACGGCGGATCCCGTCGTCGGTGGGGGGCCCTTATCGTAGATAGGCCCGGAACGGCCGTCGGACCTGTTCGTCCGGGAACCCCCACCCCCGCCGGAGGTAGCGCATGCGGACCCGCCGTGACCAGGTTCAGGCGTACCGGTTCGTCACCCGCCGCATCGTCTCAGCCCTGCTGTCGGGCGACCCCGAGACGACGGACCTGCCGATGCGGCGGCTGGGGCTGGCGGTCTTCGGCAGCGCCATGGTCGCGGCGATCGTGCTCGCCGGCGCGGGCGTGTACGGCCTGCTCACCAAGGGTGGCGCCCCGCTCGAACCGAACACCCTGGTGATCGAGAAGGAGACCGGGGCGACCTACGTCTTCGTGGACGGGCGGTTGTACCCGACGTTGAACTACACGTCGGCCCGCCTCATCCTCGGCGAGGAGAGCCCGCAGACCCGGTCGATGTCCCAGGCGTCCATCCGGGACCGGCCACGGGGCCGGATGGTTGGCATCGTCGGCGCCCCGGACGGCCTCCCGGATCGGTCGTCGCTGGTCGGCCTGCCCTGGTCGGTCTGCAACACGCCGGACACCGCCAACCCGCGCCGGTCGGCCAGCCGACTCGTCATCAACCAACAGCTCTCCGGCGGCGCGACCCTCGGAGACCAGGCGATCCTGGTCTCCGTCGGCAGCCGGCGCTACCTGCTCTCCCGGAACACCCGGATGCAGATCATCGGCGGCGACGCGGCGATCGCCGCCCTGCGGATGGCCTCCGTCCGGCCGATCGAGGTCGGTCAGCAACTGATCAACGCGGTGCCGGCCGGGCCCCGGTTGAGGGCGCCGATCCTCTCCGGGGACAACGAGCGCAGCCGGTTCGAGATCGGCGACGGGCCGTCCCGGGTCGGGCAGATCTTCCGCGCCGCCGACCAGTACTACGTGCTGACCCGGGACGGTCTGGTGCCGATCGGCGAAATCACCGCGCTGCTGTTGCGCAAGGACGGGGGCGAGGTCAGGGACATCACCCCGGAGCAGGCGGGCCGGGCGCTCAGCGACCAGCGCCTCGAAGAGGAGGGCATGCCGCAGAAGCTGCCCGAGTTGCGGCAGGCGGGGCTGGTCCGGGCGTCCCTCTGCGCGACGTACCGGGCGGGTCCGGCGGGCGAGCGCACCACGACGATCGAGGTGTTCGACCGTACGCCGCCCGAGCTGTCGCCGTCCGCGCCCGGCTCGATCGAGGTACGTCAGGGCGACCGGGACACCGTCCGGACGGCGGAGCGGGTCGTCGTGCCGGGTGGCAAGGGCGCGCTGGTCCAGGCGATGCCCGGGGTCGGCGAGGGCGGGCAGGGAGCGGCCGCCGCCACCCGTTACCTGGTCACCTCGCAGGGGATCCGCTACCCCCTCGGCACCCGCTCCGGCGACGCGGCGGCGGCCCTCGGCTACGGCGGGGTGACCCCGCTGGCCGTACCGGCCTCGCTGCTGGCGCTGATCCCCACCGGACCGGTCCTGGACCGCGAGGCGGCCCGTGACCACTTCGACCCCGGCACGCCCTCCGCCACCCGGTCCGGGCAGCCCACCCCGTCCGGATCCCCCAGCCCCCGGCGGACCGGCGGATCGACCGGGGACGACGGTCCCGGGCAGAGCGGACCCAGCGGTTCCGCCCGCCCCACCACCGGCTCGTCGCCGTCGGCGGACGACGGGTCGGGCGACGGGTCGGGCGACGGTTGACGGCGGCGGCCCCGGCCCGACGACCGGGTCGCCGGACTTGCCTTGGTCAACTACGCTGGGGCCCGCGACGAGTGCCACGACGACCACGGGGATGTTGCATGGGTACGAAGACCAGGGTCGACGTACTGTCCTTGGAGGACTTCCACCGGCGACTGGCCGGCCGGATCACCGAGGCCGACCAACTGCTCAGGAAGCTGAACACCGAGCTGCAGTGCCGGCCGCCGGCGCTCGGCGCGTTCGCCGACGCGGTCAGCAGCACCCGGCAGTACACCGACCTGCACACCCGTTACGTCGACCGGGTCCAACGGCTCCGGCGCTCCCTGGTGGCGGTGCAGGAGGCGACCCAGAAGATCCTCGACAACTACCGCACGACCGAGGCGCGCAACAGTGCCAACGCGGCCGACATCGCCCGGGTCCTCGGTGGCGTCGACGACCCGCTCGGTCTGGAGGGGACTCCGCGTGTCTGACGAGTACGTACAGCGCTACCAGCCGGTCAGCCACGAGCAGCTCTACCAGGGTGTGCAGGCCGGTGACGCCGAGCAGATCGACACCCTCGCCGCCGCGTGGAGTTCGATGAAGGACACGGTCGACGGGCTCGGTCGTGCCCTCCGGGAGGACCTCGACGCCCTCGACCGCCTCTGGACCGGCGACGCCGGTGACGAGTTCCAGCGCCGGGTCGGCCTCGTGGTCCAGTACTCCACCGGTCTGGCCAGCGGAATGGGCTCGGTCCACGAGGGGCTCTCGTTGATGTCGGGGCCGCTGCGGACGGCCCAGCGCCAGGCCGAGAGCCCGGACGAGACCGACGACCACGACAAGACGATCGGCGGTGCCGCCAAGGGCGCGCTCTTCGGCCCGGCCGGCGCGGTCATCGGCGCGGTCGCCGGGCACCAGCAGGACCAGGAGGAGAAGGAGAAGGCCCACCAGCGGATGGTGAAGGTGGTGGCCGAACTGGCCGCCAGCTACGACCTCTCCACCTTCGACCGCTGGAGCCCGCCGCCCCCGCCACCGGTGGACACCCCCGGCGGGGTGGACGACACCTCGTCCACCCCCCGCAGCGGGCCCGGCGCGACCACTCCGACCAGCGCCCCGGACACCGGCCCTCCGGGGCACACCGGCACCAGCCGGGCCGACGGGCCGCGCCCGGTCGGGCACGGCGAGTTCGACGACCGTGGCCCGTCGCGGGACCCGGACTCCGGCCTCGCCCCGCCGACCACCCCGGGCTCGGGCACCTCGCTGGCCGGGGCCGGCCCCTCCCTCGGCACCGGCGCCCTGCTCACCGGCTGGGCTGCCGGAGCGGGTGGCATGGTGGCCAGCGCGGCGGGCGGCACCCGGACCTCCGCCGCGGGCACCGGTCCGGCGTGGGGCTCCTCGACGGCGGTGCCGGCCGGTGGCGTACTCGGCACCGGGGCGCTGTCCGCCGGGGCCGGCGGTACGGGGTCCGCGATGTCCCGGCCGACCGGTGGCGCCGGCCTGGAGAGCCGGGCCGCGGTCGGCGGCGGCGGCCGGCCCGGCGCGGGGGGTAACCGTTCCGGTGGGGTCGGGGCGATGCGTCCCGGTGTGCTCGGTGGCGCACCCCTGTCCGGCGGGGACGACGACGACTCCGCCACCCGGAGTACCTGGCTGACCGAGGACGACATGGACTGGCAGGCCGGCTCCGGCACCACCCCGCCGGTCCTCGGGCAGAACGGCGACTGAGTCCGTCCCGGCGGAGGCCCGGCCCACCGGTCGACCGGTGGGGGGGGGGGAGGGCGGCGACCGTGGGCGGGGGAGGGTGCTCCGGACACCGTGGCCCATTCAGGGGGTGGTAGGGGTTGTGAAAGTTAT
>NZ_JBEZZN010000013.1:0-207967 GCF_040639195.1 Micromonospora sp. NPDC023956 | reverse complement strand
GCTCGGTACAGGTGGCCGTGGCCGAGCCCCCCGCCGAACGCTGCGACGTGACCGTGGACGTGGTGGCGACCGTGCAGACCAACGGCCGTGCCGGCGCCCGGCCACCACCGCCCGAGGAGTGGGAGCCGGGCATCCCGGGTGGACCGGGCCGGGTGATCCCCTCGCCGGCCCGGTCCGGCTCCCGGGTGGACACCGCCCACCCGGGAGGACCGGTCATCCGGGCGGACGTCTCGACGCCCGCCCGGATGCGGTGGGTCAGCCGTTCGGGAACAGCTGGCCGTAGTCGGCGTACGCCATGGCGACGTCCGCCTGCGCCCAGAACCGGTGGTAGTTGAACGTGGGCTCCGGGCCGCCCTTCAGGTACGCCTCGACCTTGGGCCAGTCGGGGTCGTTCTTGTAGAAGGACCGGATGTCGAGGAAGCTCTTGCCCGGGGCGATGGCGTCACCGTTGGCCATCGTGCCGGTCCAGCCCGACGGGATGTAGAGGCCCTGACCGGTGCTGGCGTCGTAGACGTCGTCGAAGCGCCGGTAGTCGCCGCGCTTCTCCGGCATCGAGACACCCTTGGCGTCGCTGGCCCCGTGCAGCGCGTCCAGCAGACCCTTGGCGGTGTTCTTGGCCGCCACGTTGCCCGACTTGGCCGCGTACGCGATCAGCGTGCGGGCGTAGGCGGCGGCAACGCCGACGTCCTGGCCCTTGACGGTGACCTCGACGTGCAGGTTCGTGTTCGGCTGCGGACTGGTGGGGTTCCAGTTGTTCGGCTGGCCGGTCCACTTCATGTCCGACGGGATCGACCAGTTCGTCCCGACGGTGGTGTTGGCGATCGCCCACGGCACCCACTTGTCGAGCAGCGCCTTGGCCTTGGTGTTGCCGGTGACCAGGTACAGCTCGGCGATACGCTGCATCGACCAGGCCTGCATGCCGAACCACTGGTTCGACGGCGGGTCGTTGTAGACCGGGTCGACGTCGTAGTACATGCCGTAGAAGGTGGCGGTGCCGGCCGGCGGCTGGCCGTAGTGGCCGCCCCAGCTGTTGGTGGCGCCACCGGCGATGCCGCCCTCGGCGGACTGGAGCCAGGTGTAGAACTCCAGCTGCCGCTCGAAGCTCTTGGCCCAGTCCGCGTTCGCGGTCGGGGACTTCGGCTTCAGCTCGTTGACGTTGGTCAGCGCCCAGGCCGCGAACGGGTTCTGGTAGCCGAAGTGGTTGTGGCTGGAGCCGATCCGCCACGACCAGTTCTGGTTGGCCTCGTACGCACCGCCCCAGGCGTAGTACCAGGACATCAGGTAGTGCGCGGAGTCCTTACCGCTGCCGGCCGGGCAGGTGGAGGCCCCGACGCAGTTGCCGATCTTCTTGAAGTACTTGTCGAACATGGCGTACCGCAGGTAGTCGCCCATCTTGGCGGCCTTGGCCACGGTGGCCGCCACGTCGGCGGCCTTGCCCTGCTCCTTGGCCCAGGTCAGGGCCCAGTAGGCGGCCTGCACGGCACGGGCGTCGGCGTCCGGCGCGTTGGTGTACTTCCACTGCTTCGCCGGGGCGTTGGACTCCTTGACGAAGAGGTCGAGGTAGCCGTACTGACCGCCATGCTCGAAGGTGTCGCAGGACGGCTGCGGGACGGTCTCCCAGACCGACTCCTGGGTGCCGCGCTGGAAGGTGTTGATGTACGCCGGCTTGGTGGTGCCGTCGCCGCAGCGACCGTAGCCGTAGACGTTGTCCACGTCGAGCAGCCAGTGCATGCCGTAGATGTCACCGGTGCCGTAGGTGGACTGGAGTTCGCCGCGCAGCGGGTCCTGGCCGACCGGGACGTTCGCCTCCAGCTGCGACGGGTACTGGCTGGGCAGGTCGTGCTCGGCGGCGTACTGGGCGGTGCCCGGGGCGCCGGCGGTGGGCTGGTCGGCGTGCGACGGGATGATGTACTTCTCCATCACCGTCCAGGCGTTGTTGAACGGGGCCCAGTTCTGGGTGACCCGGCCGTAGTTGGCCTCCAGCCAGAGCCAGAAGCTGAACGCCTCGCTGGTGGTCTCGTGCCCGTGGTCGGGCGCCTCGACGATCAGCGTCTCGATGGAGTGGTACGGCACGCCCTCGGGGCTGAAGTACCCCGAGTTCTTGATCTTGCCGTACTGCTCGAGGAAGCGCGCCACCCAGGTGTTGTCGCCACCCGGGCTGTCGTTGTCGATCTCGGTCGCGGTGATCGCCAGCGGGGCGTAGCCGGTCGCCGAGGCGGTGATGGTGGCGGCGCCCCCGGCGGTGTCGGAGTCCTCCGCCGCGCTGACCGCGACGTTGACGCCGGTGCTCCAGTTGCTCGGGGTCAACGTCACCGAGGTCGGGGCGACGCTGATGTCGGTGTCCCCGGTGCGGGTGAGCGTCACCGGCACGTTCGCCGACGGCAGACCGCTGAGCTTGAGGTTGACCGAGGAACTGCCACCCTCGTTCACGCTCACCGAGGACGGGGTGGCGACCAGGATCGGGCCGCTGCCCGGGGAGACCGTGAACGCCTTCTCGGCGGTCGCGGTCAGGTTGGCGTTGTCGTAGGCCTTGGCCTGGACGGTGTAGCTGCCGACCGGCAGGTCCTCCAGGGTGTAGGCGTACGGGGCGGTGGTGTCGGTGTTCACCAGCAGGCCGTTGCGGTAGAACTCGACCTTGCTGATGGTGCCGTCCGGGTCACTGGCGGTCGCGGTCAACGGCACGTCGGCCGGGGCCTCGAACGGGCCGGCCGGCACGGACAGCGCCACCGTCGGCGGCTGCTGGGTGGTGCCACCACAGGTCACCCCGTTGATCGAGAACGAGGTGGGCTTCGTGTTGGTCCCGGTGTGGCTGCCGTTGAAGCCGATGCTGGTGGACCCGCCGGTCGGGATGCTGCCGTTGTACGCCTCGTTGACGGCGGTCACCTCGGTGCCGGACTGGCTCCACCGGGCCGACCAGCCCTGGACGAGCCGCTGGCCGGAGGGGAAGTTGAACTTCAGCGTCCAGCCGTTCATCGCGTCACCGAGGTTCTTGATGGTGACGTTGGCGGTGAAGCCGTTGCTCCAGTCGCTGGTCGCGTAGACCACGTCGCAGGCCGGGGCGGCCTGCGCGACGCCGGCCGGCAGGGCGACCCCGCCGATGGCCAGGGTGGTGGCGGCGAGCATCGCCGTACGGCGACGTCTGGCCAGTTGTCTCATGTGCGCGATGTCTCCTCGGACCAGGCCGGGGCCGGTGGGGCCCGCGGCGGGCGCCTCCACGCGACGGGTGCGCGGGGGGTGGGAGGCGCGGTGATGGGGGTCGGCCCGCCCGGACCGGGCTGCGGGGACGGCGAGCTGCTCGGCTCGACGTGCCCGTCGGGATGCCGTCCGGTCGACAGACCGGCTGCCCTCGGCTATCCGCACTCGCGCGTTCTGGCTCCGCGGTAGTCGCAGTCTGGCATGGGAGCGCTCCCGTAACAAGACCGGGAGTGAACGCGGGATGGCCGGCGGACATCGTCGCAGGTAGAAGCCCCGCAATGTTTCGATCTCATTTTGGGGCTTTCACAAACCGGTGACGGGCGTTACAGTCGCAGCATCATCGATGGGAGCGCTTCCATCGATGAGGATCACGCAATACTCGTCCACTCCGGACCGTTCTCCCGGGAACGGTCCGGCGCCAGCCCGGAAGGGCTGGCGGCGGGCCAGCCCGGACTCCGCCGCCAGCCGGATCCATCCACTGTGAAGGGAGGTGGAACCAGAGCCACTCGCGTGGCCCGGCTCCCGCGCGGCACGTACGACAGGACGCCCATTCCGCTCGTACGTGCACATGCACCAGATGTGGGGACGGGGGTTGCCCTCCCCGTCCCCACACACTAGACCCCCACCCACGTAGGGAAAAGAGGCCGACGGGACTGGCGCGCGCGCCGCCCGGACGGCCTCGTTCGCTGTCGGCGCCCGGATCCTCCCCGCACGACCGGCGACGCCGTGATCCCCACCCCGCCCCCGCCCGCCGCGACCAGCCCCGGAGCCCCCGGACCGCAGCGCGGCGGACTCACCCTGCCCTATGCTGGGAGCGCTCCCGGCCGCTCGGTGGCGGGGCCCGTATCCACGAGGAGAACGTCCTATGTCGATAGTCACGCAGCGCTGGTCACCCGGCGCCGCCCCCGCCGGTGCCGCTGCCGGAGCCGAGCTGACCGCGGCTCCGGTCGCCCCGGCGGCCACCGAGCCCGCCGGGGCGGCGCCCCCGGCGGACGCCGCCCCGGTCACCCCGCCCGCCGACCCGCACCTGACCCCGCACACCGCCGCCGAGGCCCGGCTCAACCTGGGCTTCCCGCCGGACTTCGGCTGGGGCGCGGCGACGTCGGCGTACCAGGTCGAGGGCGCGGCCAAGGACGACGGTCGGGGCGAGTCGATCTGGGACACCTTCAGCCGTGCCCCCGGTCGCACCCACGGCGGCGACACCGGCGACGTGGCCGCCGACCACTACCACCGGTACCCCGCCGACCTCGACCTGATGCGCGACATCGGGCTGCGCAGCTACCGTTTCTCCATCGCCTGGCCGCGCGTCCAGCCCGACGGCGCCGGTCCGGTCAACCAGCGCGGCCTGGACTTCTACCGCCGCCTGGTCGACGGCCTCCAGGAGCGCGGCATCGCCCCGATGGCCACCCTCTACCACTGGGACCTGCCGCAGGTCCTCCAGGACACCGGCGGCTGGGAGAACCGGGACACCGCCCACCGCTTCGCCGACTACGCGCGCGCGGTCTTCGACGCCCTCGGCGACCGGGTCCCCACCTGGCTGACCGTCAACGAGCCCAAGACCGTGGTCCAGAACGGCTACATCATCGGCCACCACGCGCCGGGCCGGCAGGACACCGACGCGGCGTACCTGGTGGCCCACCACCTCCAGCTCGCCCACGGGCTCGCCGTCCGGCAGCTGCGCGACACCGGCAGCGACAGCCGGATCGGCCCCGCGCTCAACCTGCACCCGTGCTACCCGGCCGACGACTCCGCCGCCACCGCCGCGGCGACCCGCCTCTACGACGGCTACGAGAACCGCCTCTACCTCGACCCGATCTTCACCGGCAGCTACCCGGCCGACGTCCTGGCCGACCTCGGCCCGGACAGCCGGCTCGTCCGGGGCATCCGCGACGGTGACCTGGAAGTCATCTCCAGCCCGGTGGACCTGCTGGCCGTCCAGTACTACACGCCGATCTACGTGACCGCGGCCGGCGGAACCGAGCGGCGCTGGCCCACCTCGGTGGCCGCCTGGCAGCAGATCTTCCCGGACGGGATGTACGACATCCTCACCCGGGTCACCCGGGACTACGGCCCGGTGCCGATCACCGTCACCGAGAACGGGCTGCCCACGCCCGACGCCCTCGCCGCCGACGACACCGTCGACGACGCCGGCCGGGTCTCGTTCCTCCGCGACCACCTCGCCGCCGTCCACCGGGCCATCGCCGCCGGGGTGCCGCTGGAGAGCTACCACGTGTGGTCGCTGATGGACAACTTCGAGTGGGAGCAGGGGTACGCCCAGCGCTGGGGCCTCATCTACGTCGACTACCCCACCCAGCGGCGCGTCCTCAAGCGCAGCGCCCACTGGTACCGCCAGGTGATCGCCGACAACGCGATCTGAACGCGTGCCGTGGGGACGGGCCCGGCGGAGACAGACGACGGGCCCGTCGCGGCGTACCGCCGCCCACGACCGCCGGGCCGGCGTACGGCACGAACACCGACGCCGGCCCACCACCGGTCAGCGCGGCAGCGCCTGCTGCAACTCCGCCCGCAGCGCCGGTGTCAGCATCTCCCCGGCCTGCTTGGCCAGCCGGGCCATCTCGTACCCGACCACGCCGATGTCCGCGTCCCCCGCCGCCAGGGTGGCCAGGATCGAGCCGTCGCGGATCTGCATCACGAGGAAGTAGCCCCGCCCCATCTCCACCACCGTCTGCTTGACGATGTCGCCGTCGAACATCTGCGCCGCCCCGGCCGCGATGCTCATCAGCCCGGAGGTCACCGCGGCCAGCTTGTCGGCGTGGTCCCGGGGCAGGTGGTCGGAGATCGCCACCAGCAGCCCGTCGGAGGAGACCACGATCGCGTGCGCGACACCCGGCACCCGCTCGGTGAACGCGCTGACCAGCCAGCTCAGGTCCCGTGCCTCTTGACTGAGCGTCATCAATGTTGCTCCCCTTCGCTGCGTACCCCGGCCGGGGGCACCGGAAGCTCCCGGGTGCCGTCCGGCATGGTGATCTCCCTGGTGTCGTCCTCGGCCTCGGCCCGGCGCACCCCGCTGTAGAGCCGGGACAGCATGCCGCCGACCGCCTCCGGGTCCGGTTCGTGCCGCGGTGGCGGGGCGGCCGGCTGCGCCGACCGGGTCACCGCGGCGAGCTGCGCCATCGGCACCCGCACCGGCAGGCCGCGCGCGTTGACCCCACCGGTCACCGGGGTCGCCGGCGGCGCGGGCGTGCCCACCCCCGACGTGGTCGCCGGCAGGCCCTTCCGCGACCACCAGCTGCTCGGCTCCGGCGCCGCCGTTGCGGTCGCCGGGGCGAGGACGTCCTCGGCCCGGATCGGCACCGGCCGTGGCCCGGTCGGCTGGCCCGGCCGCCGTCCCGCGACCGGCAGGTCGCCCCGCTCCGCGTCGTTCCGCCCGGGGTCGCCCCGCTCCGCGTCGCCCCGCTCCGCGTCGTGCCGCCCGGCTTCGCCCCGCCCGGCGTCGTTCCGGCGCGCGTCGGCCGGGGTCGCGCCGGGCCGGCGGAGCATCGCGGCCCCGCCCGCCGCGTTGGCCACCGCAGCGGTCAGCATCCGCCGGGACGCCGGCGCGTGCAGGTCCCGCTCCGGTGCCGGCGCCAGCAGCACCGCCGGCAGCATCACCCGGGCCACCAGCCCCTCCCGCCCGCCACCGCAGAGTCGGACGTCGATGTCGTGCCGGGCCGCGAGGTGCCCCACCACGAACAGCCCCATCCGCTCCGACGCCGCCACGTCGGCCGGCGGTGGGCTGGCCAGCAGCCGGTTCGTCTGCTCCAGCACCGACGGGCTCATGCCCAGGCCCTCGTCGGCGATCTCGATGACCGCGCCGCCGGCCACCGCGCGGGCGGTCACCCGCACCACCGTGTCCGGCCGGGAGAACGCGGTGGCGTTCTCCAGCAGCTCGGCCAGCAGGTGCACCAGCTCCCCCACGACGTGCCCGACCACGTACAGGTCGGCCACGGACTCGTGCCGCAACCGCTGGTACTGCTCGATCTCGGCACCGGCGGCGAGCAGCACCGAGCCGAGCCCGACCGGCCGGTTCCACCGGCGGCGGGTCTCCGAGCCGGAGAGCACCAGCAGGCTCTCGTCGTTACGGCGCATCCGGGCGGCCAGGTGGTCCAGCTTGAACAGGTTGTCCAGCTGGTCCGGGTCGCTCTCCTCCCGTTCCAGCTCGTCCAGCAGCTCCAGCTGCCGCTCGACCAGCACCTGGCTGCGCCGGGCCAGGTTGACGAACATGGCGTTGACGTTGCGGCGCATCGTCGCCTGTTCCATCGCGACGCTGACCGCGCTGCGGTGCACCGCCACGAACGCCTCGGCCAACTCGCCGATCTCGTCGAGCGAGCGGACCACCGCCGGGGAGACGTCGATCTCGGGAACCCCACCGGTGACCGTCCGTAGGCGCTCCAGCGCCTCGGGGAGTTCGAGCTGGGCGATCCGCAACGCCTGACCGCGCAACAGCCGCATCGACCGGGCGATCGACCGGCCGATCAGAACGGAGATCAGCAGCGCCACCAGCAGCACCGCGACGATGCCGCCGAGCACCAGCAGGGTCTGCCGCAGCTGCGCGCCACGCGCCTCGTCCGCCTGGGTCACCGCGTCCTCCAGCACCCCCGCCTCGACCTGCCGCAGCAGCTCGTGCCGTTGCTCGCTGGCCGCCCACCACTGGGTCGCCGGCAGGAGGGCCGGATCGGCGCCCCCCACCGGCAGGCTCTGCTCCTCCAGCCGGGTCGCCGACACGAACGCCGGATCGAGGGACGTCTGGTCGTACCGGCGGATCTGGTCGGCGGTCGCCGCCACCCGGAAGGCGCCCAGCGCGGTGAGCTGCTGGGCGCGCAGGTCGGTCAGGAGGACCTGGTCCTCCGCGCCGTACCGGCCGGCGCGTCCGGCGACGTAGAGCTGGGCCCGGATCCGGGAGGAGAGTTCCTTGACCCGGGCGAGCTGCACGTACCGCAGCACCGCGTCGCTGAGCGCGGGGGCGTCCTCGCCCGGCGACGGCTCGGCCAGCAGGTTGAGCAGCTCGTCGATGAGCCGGTGGTAGTTGCCCAGGATCGTCGCGCTGCTGAGCACCCCCGGGGCGATCGCCGAACGGATGTAGACGACCTGCTCGTAGGCCTCCAGGGTCTCCGAGTACGTCACCCGCCACGCCGCGTCGGAGTCCGCCAACGGTTCGGCCGCCCGCCGCAGTCGCTGCATCGACGCGTCCGTCGCGGCCTGCAACGGCTTCAACGTCGCCACCGGGTCGCCGCGCACCGCCTCCGCCCCGGTCACCCGCATCGCGGCCAGTTCACCGGCGGAACGGTCCCGCTCCTGCTGGAGCTGGTGCACCACGTCGATGATTTCCCGACCGATCGTCACCTGCTCGGCGAACCCGTTGAGCACCCCGGCCTGGCCGACCAGGCCCCGGGTCTGGACCCCCGCCAGCACGAGGAACGCCACCGACGGGATGATCAGGACGGCGGCGAGTTTGGTCCGCATCCGCCAGTCCCGCAGGCGGAACGGGGATCGACGCCGGTGCGGTACCACCCGGACGTCGAGTCGGCGTCGGCGGTGGTGCGACACCCCGCTCTGCGCCGGGACCGGCCCCGTCCCCACACACGCCTCCTAGGTGCCTCGCGTCCGCCGCGAGCCGGGGAGCGGAGTCCATCCAACCAGGCCAGAACGTACTGTCAACGGTCCAGCCACACGACGGACTCAGGGGTGTGATCCTCCTGCCGGCCCCGGTGAGCGCCGATCATCCGTCCGGCCGATGACCGTCGGGTCGGCCGGATCCGCCAACCGGCCGAGGGCGACCAGGGCAGCGCCCGTCGCACCGATCTCCGGGTTCGTCTCGTGCCCCACCCGACGGGGAGCGAGCGCGGCGGCGAAAGCCCGCCGCCACCAGGCCGACGCGGTCACCGCCCCACCACCGAGCACCACCTCCACCCGGTCGTGCACAGTGGACTCGATCTCGGCCAGGTCCCGGGCGACCTGGGCGCAGACCCCGACCATCAGCCCGGCCAGGATCTCCACCGCCGTGGTGGAGAAGGACAGCCGGTGCAGCGTCCCCGTGCCGGCCGGAGCGAGGCCGGGCGGCCGGTCACCGCCGAACCGGGGGTCGGCCGGTACGCCACCGTCGAGTGGCAGCCGGTCCAGCGCGGCGTCCAGCTCCGCCCCCTCCGGCAGCCGCAGCTCCCGCTTCGCCCAGGCGAACAGGTTGCCACCGGAGGAGTACGCGGCACCGGTCACCACGTGGTCGTGGTCGACCCGGTAGCGCCACAGCTGTTCGGGCAGGGACGGCAGCGGTGCGCCCACGGGCGCCCGCTGGACCAGCCGTACCGCCGCGGACGTCCCGACCGTGACCGCCGCCCGGGTCGGGTCGACGCAGCCCGATCCGACGTTGGACGCCGCGCCGTCCCCGGTCGGCGCACTCCACGCCGCCCCGGCCAGCCCCGGCCAGCGTCGCGCGAACTCCGGCAGCAGCCGCCCCGACCAACCGGCCGGGGCGAGCGCCGGCAGCTCCCCGGGCCGCACGCCGGCCAGCTCGCACGCCTCGGCGTCCCAGTCGAGATCGCGCAGGTCGAGCAGACCCGTGCCGGACGCCTGCGACACGGACATCGGCACCTCGCCGAGCAGTGCGCCGAGGACGTACTCGGACAGCCCGACGAACCGGGCCGCCGACGTCCGCTCCCGCAGCCAGGGCAGGCGCACCGTCCAGTAGCAGCGGTGCCACCAGGTGCCGGTGCGCTGGTGGAAGGCGGCGGGGTGGGTCGGCCCCGATCGACCCACGGACGGCTTCGGGCGGGTGTCCAGCCAGGTCAGCACCGGCCCGAGCGGCTCACCGGCGACGTCCAGCGGCAGCACCGAGTGCCACTGCGCGGAGATCGCGACCAGGCTGACGTCGCGCAGGTGCCCGGCGGCCTGCAACTCGTCCAGGCACTCCACCAGGCAGGCCAGGTAGCCGGGGCCGTCCAGCGTGCCCGCGCCGTCGTCGTCGACCGCGAGGCGCATCCGGCGTCGGGCCAGCCCGCCGGGCAGCGGGACGGCCCGCTCGTCGAGCACGAGCCCGCGCACCGACGAGGTGCCCAGGTCCAGAGCGAGAATGTTCATCGCGGGTCACCGTACCCAACCCGGCACCCGCGGAAGCCCGTACCGGACGTCCTGCCCCCTCGGTCGGGTGTGCCCCGCCGGGACGACCGGAGCCTTCCCCCGCCGCCGGCCCGGCGCGTAGGCTGACCGACGTGACCGCGCACCCGACTTCCTGGTGGCCCGCCGACCCGGCGGTCCCCCAGCGCGGATAACTTCCCCCTGGCCGCCCCCGAGGCGGCCACCGGTGCTCCCACCGGCCCCGGGCGCCCACGGCGGCCTCCGGCCCGAGGAGACACCCACCGATGACCGACCTCACCGCCCTGACCGCCGTCGTGGCCGCCGGCGGCGATCCCGGTCCGTTCGCGCTGCTGCGCCGCGCGGACGGCGACCACCTGGAGCTGTTCACCGGCACCGTACGACCGGTCGGGCGGCTCGCCGACATTCCCCTGCCCGACGGTGGCCCCGGCCCCCGCACCCTCGCCCTGGTGCCGTACCGGCAGGTCACCGAGCGGGGCTTCGCCTGCGTCGACGACGACACCCCGTTGGAGTGCCTGGAGATCACCGGACAGCGACGCAGCAGCCTGGCCGAGGCGCTGCGCGCCCTGCCGGACGCCCCGGTGGTCACCGCCGGGGCGGCGTTCGACCTCGACGACGAGGAGTACGCCGCGATCGTCGAGCGGGTGCTGCGCGAGGAGATCGGACGCGGCGAGGGGGCGAACTTCGTCGTCCACCGCACCCTGCGGGCCCGGGTACAGGGGCCACCCCTGGCGGCGGCGCTGGCCGCGCTGCGCCGGCTGCTGGTGGCCGAGCGGGGCGCGTACTGGACCTTCCTGGTGCACACCGGCACCCGGATCCTGGTCGGCGCCACTCCGGAACGGCACGTCAGCGTCGACGACGGGCTGGTGATGATGAACCCGATCAGCGGCACCTTCCGGTACACCGGCGGGGTCGCCGACCGGGCGGCGCTGCTGCGGTTCCTCGCCGACGACAAGGAGGTCGAGGAGCTGTACATGGTGCTCGACGAGGAACTGAAGATGATGGCCACCGTCGCCGACCAGGGCGGCCAGGTCGTCGGGCCGTACCTGAAGGAGATGACGCACCTCGCGCACACCGAGTACCTGCTCGCCGGACGGGGCACCCGGGACGTCCGCGAGGTGCTGCGGGAGACCATGTTCGCGCCGACCGTCACCGGCAGCCCGATCGAGAACGCCTGTCGGGTCATCGCCCGGCACGAACGCACCGGCCGGCGCTACTACGCCGGCGTGCTGGCGCTGCTCGGTCAGGACGCCGCGGGGCGGCAGACGCTGGACGCGCCGATCCTCATCCGCACCGCCGAGTTCACCCCGGACGGTGAGCTGCGGGTGCCGGTCGGGGCGACGCTGGTGCGGCACTCCACCGCCGAGGGTGAGGTGGCCGAGACGCACGCCAAGGCCGCCGGGGTGCTCGCCGCGCTCGGCCTGCGCCCGGACGCCCCGACGCCCGGCCCGGAGCCGGTGACCCGTCTCGCCGACGACCCCGACGTCCGGGCCGCGCTGGCCGCCCGGAACGACCGGCTGGCCCGCTTCTGGCTCGACCAGCGGGCCCCGGCTGCCGCCCCGCCCCGCCACCGGGCGTTGATCGTCGACGGCGAGGACACCTTCACCGGCATGCTCGCCCACCAGCTCACCGCCCTCGGCCTCGCCGTCGAGCTGCGCCCCTGGCACCGGCCCGGCCCGGTCGACGGCCACGATCTCGTGGTGGTGGGCCCCGGCCCCGGTGACCCGCGCGCCGACGCCGAGAAGATGGTGGCGCTGCGGACCACGCTGCGGACCCTGCTGGACGCCGGCCGGCCGACCCTGGCGGTCTGCCTGGGCCACCAGCTCCTGTGCGGCCTGCTGGGGCTCCGGTTGCACCGCCGGGAGGCGCCCTACCAGGGCCTCCAGCGGGAGGTGGGGTTCTTCGGGACCGTGGCCCGGGTCGGGTTCTACTCGACCTTCACCGCGCTGGCCGACACCGACCGGCTGGACAGCGCGTACGGGCCGGTGGAGGTGGCCCGCGACGGGGCGGACGGGGCGGTGCACGCGGTGCGCGGCCCGGGTCTGGCCGGGGTGCAGTTCCACCCGGAGTCGGTGCTCAGCACCGACGGCATGGCGGTGCTGGCCGACCTGCTCGGGCACCTGCTGCCGGCGGCGGCGCATATGTCGCCGCGACGGGGGTAGGGCAGCACCCGACCGGTGGTTCCGGACGGGCCGAGAGCCCCCGTTCGGACCACCGGTCGCCGGTCATCCCGTCGCGCCCCGCAGCAGTCGGGCGGCGACCTGCACCGCCCGCCTGGCGGTCAGCGCCGTCGCGGTCAGCGCGACGTCGTCCGGGGCGGTCTCGCCGTTGTTGCTGGTGTGCGAGGCGCCGTAGGGGTTCCCCGCGACGAACTGGCTGGGGTCGGTGTAGCCGGGGGTCACCACGATGCCGCCCCAGTGGTAGAAGACGGTGTACAACGACAGCAGCGTCGCCTCCTGGCCGCCGTGCGCGGTCGCCGTGGAGCAGAACCCGGTGTAGACCTTGTCCGCCAGCGCGCCCTGCGCCCAGAGCGGACCGCTGCTGTCGATGAACTGCTTGAGCTGCGCGGCGATCATGCCGTACCGGGTGGGCGAGCCGAAGATCAGGACGTCGGCCCAGGAGAGGTCGTCGAGCTGTACCTCCGGCACGTCCTGCGTCTCCAGGCGGTGGGCGTGCCAGCCGGAGTTCGACCGGATCGCCTCCTCGGGGGCCAGCTCGCGAACCTTGCGCAGCCGCACCTCGGCACCGGCCTCACCGGCGGCCTCGCACGCCGCCTGCGCCATCTGGTAAGTGATGCCCGTCGCGCTGTAATAGATCACCGCGACCTTCACCTGACCGTCCATCGAGGGCTCCCTCCATCCGCTGATCAGTTCCGGCGACTACCCGCTGTTTGCGGCGTCAAACACCGCGCGGGCCACCGACCCCGGCTGGCATGCTCGACGCCATGCTGATCAGGGACGCCACCATCGAGGACTGGCCACGGATCTGGCCCTTCCTGCGGGAGATCGTCGCGGCCGGCGAGACCTACACCTGGCCCCGGGAGGTGACCGAGGAACAGGCCCGGCAGCTGTGGATACCGCCGCCGCCCGGCCGGACGGTCGTCGCCGCCGACCCCGACGGCACGGTGCTCGGGTCGGCGAAGCTCCTGCCGAACCAGGCCGGGCCGGGTGCCCACGTGGCCAACGCCAGCTTCATGGTCGCCCCGGCCGCCGCCGGCCGGGGCGTCGGCCGGGCCCTCGGCCGGCACGTGCTCGACCTGGCCCGCGCCGAGGGCTACCGGGCGATGCAGTTCAACGCCGTGGTGGCGACCAACACCCGGGCCGTCGGGCTGTGGCGGTCCCTCGGCTTCGAGGTGGTCGGCCGGGTACCGGAGGGTTTCCGGCTCCCCGACGGCCGTTACGTCGACCTGCTGGTGATGTACCGGCGACTCCAGGAACCACGCCCTTGACCGTCATCGATGGAATTGTGCTCAAGTTTTGCGCAAGTTCCGCCCCGGGCGGCGGCCGGCCGACCCGTCCGGCGTAATGCTTCTTACATCGACGCCGGTGGACGTCCGCCGTCGACCGGGTCGGCGAACCTGAACGGGGGATCGCGCTCCGTCAGCCCAGTGTGCTGGCGTAGCGCGATCAGGGGGCCCACCGCCCGTGCGGACCGCGCCCGGGTCAGGTCCGGCCGGCCCGTCCGCCCACACCCGGGTCAGGTGCGGGTCGACCAGAGCGTGGGCCGGTTGACCGGCCCGTCGACGGCCGCCATCGCCAGTCCGATGGCGAAGAACATCACCGACAGGTTGATGTCGGTGTAGCCGTAGAAGGGGGTCACCCCCAGCGCCACCACGGGCACCGCGCTGAGCCAGACACCGCCGGGCGACACGGCGGCGGCCAGCCGCCGCGCGACCACGACGAAGAACAGCACCATCGCGAGGAACGCCGGGACGCCGTGGCTGTACATGACCAGCCAGATCTGGCCCTGCGTACCGAGCGGTTCCGCCACCTTGATGGTGTCCACGAACTGCGGGGCGCCGTAGCCCAGCAGCGGTGACTCGGCCACGGCGGCGAGCGTCCGGCGGTAGATGTCCAACCGGTCGGTGGTCGAGTCGGTGTTCTCCACCCGGTTGCTGATCAGGTCGCCGACCGGCACGAGGAACGTCACCAGGCCGGCCAGCACCGCCACCGCCCCGATGGAGGCGATGATCCGCACGTCTCCCCGGAGCAACGCGCGCAGGCCGACGTAGCACAGGCCGATACCGACCCCCACGAACATCCCCCGGTTCAGGGTGAGGAAGGCCGGCACCAGCGCCAACGGCAGCGACACGATCAGCGCCGTCCGCATCAACCCGCGCCGGAACGACGTGATGTACGCCAGCACGCAGGGCACCATCACCGCGAACCCGGTGCCCCAGTTGTTGGTGTACGGGTACGGCGCCGCCGTCCGGTAGTACGGGTTACGGCTCAGCGGGTTGTGCTCCGTGGCCTTGAGGTGGGTCAGGGCCTGCACCATCCGCTCCCCGGAGATGCTACGCGGCAGCAGCATCTCGACCGGTGTGGTCAGCGAGAGCTTCGGCGCCAGCACCGCGAGCCACCCCAGCGCCACCACCGTCAGCCAGAACAGGCAGAACGGGTGGAACAACGCCTGCCACGACACGCCGCTGCGGGCGGCGTTGTAGACGTAGAGGTAGACGACGAACGCGGCCACCACGAACCCGAACCGCAGCACGTAGCCGACCAGCCCGTTGCCGCCGAGTCGAAGGACACTGAGCGCCATCAGCGCCACCAGCACGATCCAGAGCGCGGACCCGGTGGGCAGGCGCACCCGACCGTGGACCAGCAGGACCGCCGCCAGCACCAGCGCCAGCGGGGCCCAGAGGAGGTAGAGCCCGCCGAGCAGCCACCAGAGCAGCGCCAGCCCGAACATCAGGTACAGGGGCCAGACCGGCAGACCGGGACGGCTGGACGGTTCGGCGTCCGGGTCGACCGGGGGCCGAGCCCCGAGCGGCGGGTGCGGGCGGGGAACGGTCACAGGAGGCAACCTATCCCGTCCCGGGTGCCCCGACGACAGGGCCGCCCACCGGCCCGGGGGCCGGCCCCCGGCTCAGCGGGGCAGCTTGTCGCGCAGGTCCGACACCCGCTGTTCCAGACGGTCGACCGCCCCCTCGTTGTTGACGAAGGTGCTGACCCCGGCGGCCAGCGCCAGGCCGAGCACCACCGCCAGGATGCTCAGCACCAGGCCGCCACCGGCGACGCTCCGGCCGGTCACCCCGGGTCGCATGGCCATCCGCAACCCCACCACGCCGAGCACGATGCCGATGATGCCGAGCACCACGCCGACCGACGCGAGAATCGCCGTCAACACGCTGAACAGGGCGGCTACGCCGAAGACCAGCGCGAACGTCGCCGCAGCACTGGTCTTGGCCGCCGTCGGGCGGCTTCGCGCCGACTGGTCCGGCATCGCGCTGGTGTCCCGGACGGGACGCTTGGAGGTCGTCATATGAGGGTCCCTTCCTCGCACACGTCACGAACATGTCGTGCGGCGAGTCCCCGCTCAGGTCGCGCTCATGCCTCCACGCGCCCCCGGAACACCCGTCGTCGCGCCGGGGGCGGCGCGGAGCCGCGGATCGGGCCGGCGACGGTGGGTGTGGGCCGGGACCCGTCGGGTACCCGGGCCGTGAACCCGAGAAGGAGGACGACCATGAATCTCACCGAACAGCAGATCCGTTCGCTGTACGGCCAGGACGTCCAGGATCGGTCGGGCGCCCGGATCGGCAGCGTGGGCCAGGTGTGGGCCGACGCCGCCGGGGAGCCGACCTGGGTCAGCGTGAAGACGGGTGTCATGGGACATCACGAGTCGATGGCCCCGCTCAGCTCGGCCCGGATGCAGGAGGGCCGCCTGTCGATGCCGTACGACAAGTCGACCGTGAAGAGCGCGCCGACGGTCGACACCGGCACCGACCAGCCGCTGGGCGCCGAGCAGATCGCTCAGCTCTACGCGCACTACGGCTTGAGCCAGCAGCCCACGCCGCAGCCGCGGCCCACACCGCAGCCCGCGCCGCGGCCGCAGGGTCGTCGCACGCCGCAGGACCGGCAGGAGCTCACCCGCTCCGAGGAGCGGATCCGGGTCGGCACGGAGAGCGAGCCGGCGGGCACCGCCCGACTGCGTAAGTACGTGGTCACCGAGGACGTGCACACCACCGTGCCGGTCGAGCACGACGAGGTACGGGTGGAACGCACGCCGATCACCTCGACCGACCGGGACGCGCGCCCGGACATCGGCGAGGCGGAGCGGGAGCTGACGTTGCGGCGTGAGCACCCGGTGGTGCGCAAGGAGCAGGTCCCGGTCGAGCGGGTCCGGCTGGCCCGGGACGAGGTCGTCGAGGACCAGCCGATCGACGAGCGGGTCCGCCGGGAGCGGATCGACGCCGACGTCCCGGAGCCGAGCCGACGCCGCGGCTGAGTGTCGGCGAAAGTGTGCGGAGGGGCCCCCTGCTACCGCGTTCCGCGGAGCAGGGGGCCCCTGCACGTACCACTGCCTCAGCCGCCGAGCGCGCCGGCCGAGACGCCCTCGTGCAGGGTGAGGTTGCGCCCGTTCGTCGGGTCGAACAGGTGGATCTTCTCCAGGTTGAACCAGACCCGCCGGTTCTCCCCCTCGGCCACCGTCGACTCGGCCGACAGCCGGGTCACCAGGCTGGAACCGGCACCCCCGGCGAAGTCCGCGCCGGTGTCGGCGGCCAGCTCCTCCAGCTCGGCCGCGCTGGCCCGCTCCCCCTCGACGGTGAAGTAGACGTACTTGTCCGAGCCCATCGACTCGACGATGTCGACGGGAGCCTCGAACTCCAGGCCCCGCCGACGGGTGTCGTCGTCGACGAGTTCGACGTCCTCGAAGTGCTCCGGCCGGATGCCGAGGATCAGCTCCCGGGGGGCGTTGCCGCCCTCCAGCTCGCGCCGGATCCGGTCGCCGATCGGCACCTCGCCCAGCGCGGTCCGCAACCGGCCGTTCTCCACCGCCGCGTGCAGGAAGTTCATCGACGGAGAGCCGATGAACCCGGCGACGAAGAGGTTGCGCGGGTGGTCGTAGAGCTCCTGCGGCGGCCCGACCTGCTGGATCGCCCCACCGCGCATGATCACGACCCGGTCACCGAGAGTCATCGCCTCGGTCTGGTCGTGGGTGACGTAGACGGTGGTGGTGGCGAGCTTCTTCTGCAACCGGGACACCACGGTCCGCATCTGCACCCGCAGCTTGGCGTCGAGGTTGGAGAGCGGCTCGTCCATCAGGAACGCCTTCGGCTGCCGGACGATGGCCCGCCCCATCGCGACCCGCTGTCGCTGGCCACCGGAGAGGTTGGCCGGCTTGCGGTCCAGCAGGGCGGTCAGCTCCAGGACCTTCGCCGCCTCCGCCACCTTCCGGTCGATGGTCTGCTTGTCCAGCTTCGCCAGGCGCAGCGGGAAGGCCATGTTCTCCCCGACGGTCATGTTCGGGTACAGCGCGTACGACTGGAACACCATCGCGATGTCCCGGTCCCGGGGGGCCTTGTCGTTGACCCGCTGGCCGTCGATGCGCAGCTCACCGGAGCTGATGTCCTCCAGTCCGGCGATCATGTTGAGGGTGGTGGACTTGCCGCAGCCGGAGGGGCCGACCAGGATGACGAACTCGCCGTCGGCGATCTCCAGGTCGACGTCAGCGACGGCCACGGTGCCGTCCGGGAACTTCTTGCTCACCTTGTCGAGCACGATGTCAGCCACGAGGAGTTCACCTATCCCTTGACGGCGCCGTTGGTCAGGCCGGAGACGATGCGACGCTGGAAGAAGAGGACGAAGAGGATGATCGGAATGGTGATCATCACGGCGGCGGCGCAGATCGCCCCGGTGGGGTCCTCGAACTGCGACTCGCCGGTGAAGAAGGAGAGCGCGACCGGCACCGTCCGGGACCGTTCGGTGGAGGTCAACGAGACGGCGAAGAGGAAGTCGTTCCAGCAGAAGATGAAGACCAGGATCGCCGTGGTGAACAGCCCCGGTGCGGCCAGCGGGGCGATGACCCGCCGGAACGCCTGGCCCTGCGTCGCGCCGTCCATCTTCGCCGCCTTCTCCAGGTCCCACGGGATCTGCTTGAAGAACGCCGACAGCGTGTAGATCGCCAGCGGCAGCGCGAACGTGATGTACGGCAGGATCAGCCCCGGCCAGGTGTCGAAGATGCCGATCTGCCGTTCGATCTCGAACAGCGGGGAGACCAGCGACACCTGCGGGAACATCGCGATCAGCAGGGAGACCCCGACCAGCAGCCGCTTGCCCGGGAAGTCCAGCCGGGAGATCGCGTACGCGGCCATCGCGCCGAGAACCACCGCGATGAACGTGGCGATCAGGGCGATGCCGATCGAGTTGATCAGCGCCCGGACGAACTGGTCGGTCTGGAAGATCGTCCGGTAGTTCTCCAGGGTCCACTCCCGGGGGATGAACTTCCCGTCGGTGAGCGTCGCCGGGGTCTTCAACGACAGCGAGACGATCCACAACACCGGGATCAGCGCGAAGACGACGACGATGACGTCCAGCAGGCCCCAGCGCAGCTTCGCGCGGGTGGTGGTGTCGGCCATCTCAGCGCCTCTCCCCCTCGTCGCTGCCGGGGGCAGCGGTACCGAACAGCTTCACGAAGACGAAGGCGATGACCGCCACGGTGAGGAAGATCAGCACCGACATCGTCGACCCGATGCCGAGGTTCAGCCCCCGGATCAGGTTGTTGTAGGTCAGCATCGACACCGACGAGGTCTCGTTGCCGCCCGCCGTGAGCACGTAGATGTTGTCGAAGACCCGGAACGCGTCGAGCGTGCGGAACAGCAGGGCGACCAGGATCGCCGGCTTCATCACCGGCAGCATCACCTTGGTGAACCGCTGCCAGGCGGTCGCGCCGTCGGTGGAGGCCGCCTTGAGCAGGTCCTCCGGCACCAGCGCCAGCCCGGCCATCAGCAGCAGCGCCATGAACGGGGTGGTCTTCCAGATCTCGGCGAGCATGATGATCGCCAGCGAGCTGGCCCGCTCGGTCAGCGGCGCGCCCTCGCCGAACAGGTTCGCCAGGTAGCCGGTACCGGGCGTCCAGGCGTACCGCCAGGAGAACGCCGCCACCACCGTGACGATGCCGTACGGGATCAGCGCGGAGGTCCGGACGATGCCCCGGCCGACCAGCGTCCGGTGCATGAGGATGGCCAGCCCCATGCCGAGCACCAGCTCGACGGCGACGGTGACCACCGTGATCAGCATGGTGACCCCGAACGCCGTCCACCAGAACTCGTTGGTCAGCACGGTGGCGTAGTTCTCCAGCCCCACGAACTCCCGTTCGTCGGGGAAGCGCAGGTCGAAGCGCTGCATCGACAGCCAGACCGAGTAGAGGATCGGGTACGCGGTCACCGCCAGCATGACCAGCGCGGCCGGGGCACACAGCAGCCAGCCGAGCTTCCGTTCGGCCTTCTTGTTCTCGCTCAGCGCTGCCCGGCCCCGCCGACCCGGCCGGCCGGAGCCGGCCCCCTGTCGACCGGTCTTCTCCGCGGCCACCTCCGCGCCGGCCGGCGTGGCGTTGATGCTCATGCCGTCACCTCCCTACGGTCGGCGCCGTCATGAGGTCCACCGGCCCCACCGGTTCGCTCCCTACGCTCACTCACGCCGTCACCTCCCTACGGTCGGCGCCGTCACGAGGTCCACCGGCCCCACCGGTTCGCTCCCTACGCTCACTCACGCCGCCACCTCCCCACGGTCGGCGCCGTCACGAGGTCCACCGGTTCGCCGGCTCACGGCAGCACCCCCTTCGACTCCAGGGCGTCGGAGACAGCCCCGCGCAGCTCCTTCGCGGTCCGCTCCGGGTCGATGGCGGACGGCGGGGAGAGAATCGCCGACATCACCGTGGAGATGCTCTGGTAGGCCGGGGTGAGGGGCCGGGTCGCCGGCTCCTTCAGCTCCTCCAGGATCGTCTCCCGCATCGGGTACGCCTCGGCCATCTCCGGGGCGTCGTAGACCGCCTCGATGGTCGGCGGCACCCCGTCGTTCACGGCGGAGAACGTCTGGTTCTTCTCGTTGCGGATGCAGGTGGCCGCCTCGAAGGACTCCTCGGGGTGCTTCGAGTAGGCGCTGACCGCCATGTTGATCCCGCCGATGGTGGCCCGGCTCGGCGTGTTCGGGTCGACGCCCGGGTACCGGGCCCACTTGACCTGCTTCGCCAGCTCCGGGTCGGCCTCCTGCAACGCCGGGTAGACGAAGGGCCAGTTGACCTGGAAGGCGCCGTTGCCGGACTGGAACTCCAACCGGACCGGATCCTCGGTGGCGTTGCTGAACGACGGGGACACCACGCCGGAGGTCGCCAGCCGCTTGAGCTGTTCCAGGGCGCGCACCGCGCCGGGGTCCATCACGGCCTTCCTACCGTCGGAGCTGACGATCTCGCCGCCCGCGCTGGCGACCATCGTGTTGTAGAGGACCACCAGACCCTCGTACTGCGCGCCCATGGTGAGCACCTGGTACGGCTTGCCCTGGTCCTTCAGCGCACGGGCCTGTTCGATCATCTCGTCCCAGGTCCTCGGCGGCTGCGGCACCAGGTCGGCGCGGTACCACAGCAGCTGGACGTTGGTGTTCTTCGGCGCGGCGAAGAGCTTGTCCTCGTAGCGGGCCGTCGCCAGCGGGCCCTCCAGGGTGCCCCGCTCGACCTCGGTCCGGTGCTCGCCGGTCCACTCCCGGATCCAGTCCGCGCTGGCGAACTCCTGCGTCCAGGTCACGTCGAGGCCGAGCACGTCCATGCCGGTGTCCTGCGCGGCGAGCCGCCGGACCATCTGCACCCGCTGCTCGTCGGCCTGCCGGGGCAGCACCTGGTACGCGATCCGGTACCGCCCCTGCGCCTGGGCGTTGCAGTCGTCGACCACGGTCTGAAGGTTCTGCTCCGGCGGGTAGTACAGGTTGATCGTCGGCGGTCCGCCGTCCCTACCGGAACTACACGCGGCGGTCGGCGCCAGCAGCGTCAACGCGGTGGCCACCGCCACCGCGCGGGCCCGCGACCGGTGCCGGGCACCGGCACCGTCAGGCTCGCTCATTCGCCCCTCCCCCTCTCCTGCGGCACGTGCCGGGATGGGAACCGCGCCCCGGCGCACGGCGAGACGATGCGGGCCGGCACCGGTTGCGGATCGGGGTCGCCCCGCGGGCGTTTCGTGGCCCCTCACTGCCCGTAACGTCCGATGGTGAAACCTGGGTACGCCCGATGCCGGCGACAACCGGACACCGACGGACGAAACCTGGCGCCCGCGGGACGTCCCGGTGGCGTCTACGCTCTGCCGATGGACGTCACCTTCTTCTTCGACCCGGCCTGTCCGCACACCTGGCGTACCTCACGCTGGCTGGTGACCGTCAGTCAGGCCCGGGACCTGCGCATCGCGTGGCGGGCGTTCAGCCTCACCATCCTCAACGAGGGGCGGGGCGCCCCGCAGTTCGCCGAGGCGCTGGCCGCCTCCGGGCGGGCCCTACGGCTGGTCGAGGCGCTGCGCGCCGAGGAACGCCACGACGACACCGCCCGCTTCTACACCGAACTCGGCGCGCGCAGCCACGACGTCGGCAGCCCGCTCTCCGACCGGGCGGTCACCGGGGCCGTCGAGGCGGCCGGACTCCGGGCGGACGCACCGGCCCTCGACGACAGCCGCTGGGACGAGGCGGTACGCGAGTCGCACGCGCTGGCGTACGCCTCGGCCGGCCCGGACATCGGCTCGCCGGTGCTGACCCTGCCCGACGCCGACCGGGGCGTGCACGGCCCGATCGTGACCGGGGTGCCCGGCCCCGACGAGGCCCTGCTGCTGTGGGACTCGCTGCTGCCGCTGGTGCGGATGTCCGTCTTCCACGAGATCAAGCGGGGCCGGCGGTGACCGGCGCCCCCGGCCGCGCTGCGGACCGGACCGGCGAGGGCGGGCCACCGCTCGCCCGGTTCAAGGACCTCTGCCTGGACGCCCCGGACGCCCACGCCCTCGGCGGTTTCTGGGCCCGCCTTCTCGACGGCGAGCTGGTCGACCTGCACGACGGGGACACCCGGATCGACCGGCACGCCCGCCCCGGCCCCGAGTCGATCTGGGTGAACCGGGTCGCCGAGCCGCGTACCGCGAAGACCCGCCTGCACCTGGACCTGCGACTGGACCGGCCGGATCCGGCCGACCTGCTGGCGGCCGGCGCACGGCTGGTGCGCGAGCCCGACGACGAGGTGAGCTGGTGGGTGCTCGCCGACCCGGACGGCAACGAGTTCTGTGCCTTCGCGCCCCGGCCGGGCACCGTTCCCGGGCCGTTCGAGCTGGTCGTCGACGCGCGGGACGCCGTCGCCCAGGCGACCTGGTGGGCCGGGGTGCTCGGCGGCCGGATCGAGCGCGACGACGACGGGGCCGCCTCGGTCGTCGGCGGAGCCGGCTTCCCCTGGGAGTACTGGGTCTTCACGCCGGTACCCGAGCCGAAGACGGTCAAGAACCGGATGCACTGGGACGTGGACCTGCTCGGCGACGACTGCACGGCGCTGCTCGACGCCGGCGCGACCCTGTTGCGCGAGCCCGACGACGACATCGGCTGGTGGGTTCTGGCCGACCCGGAGGGGAACGAGTTCTGCGCGTTCGCGCCGCACGACTGACCTGTGGCACCCGTCCCCGCCCGCCCGTTCGGTGGACGGTCCCCGGATCCCCCTCCCGGGCGGCTGGTGGTCGAGCAGGATCGCAGCAGCGCAGGTGCGTCGTGCGGGACGCCCGCGCCCTGCGTCCTGACGTGCGGGGTGGGTGGTCGGCTCGCCGGTCAGGACCGAGGCCCGGGTCCGTCCGCGCGGGCCAGGAGCGGGTTTGGCCGACGCCCGCGGTGGGGTACCGCGGACGCCGACGAAGGGAGCGCGCATGTCGGAGCCACACGTCACCCTCGACCCGAGAGGGCTGGACCCGGTCCAGCAGAAGCTGCGCGGGCCACTGGAGGAGCAGCTCACCTCGGCGCTCAAGGCCGCCACCGAGCGAGTCCGCGCCGACTACGCCGGCGAGCCGGTCGAGCAGGTCTGTCAGCGGCTGCTCGACGAGACCCGGGTCGGTCTGCACCCCGACATCGCCGCCGGCTTCAACCCGGACATGGACGAGTTCTGCCGGGTCGCCGTGGCGATCGTGCGCGGCGACGCCGGCTGACCCGCCGGTCCCGCCGTTCCACGCGCACGGTCGGCCGACCGCCCCGCCGCACGTCCGGGGTAGGCGGACGCTGACTCGGCGCCCATCGTCCTTACGGCCTCATGGCGCTTGTCGGGCTCAGCGGTCCCTTTGCTCTGCACCCGGCTCCGCACCACCAGCATTGAGCAGGACATTGGCGAATCGACGAGTTTCGAGCGTGCAGAGCTACCGATCACCGACGGTGTCTGGCGCGTGGAGGGGTGCAGAGCAAAGGACGCGTCAGGACAGGAGCGCGTCGGTGCCAGCATCACACCGGGTAGGAATGTCGTCGTTGCCGACGACACGATCCGCAGAACGGCATCGGGTGGTGCCGTGGAACCCGTGACGCCGGTCGCGGTGCAACAGGGTTCCCGCGAGTGGGGGCAGGTGATACGGACGCGGGATCCTGGCCGGTTCCGCCCCGCCGGCCCGGCCCGGACCACGCAGCGAAGCGGGAGGTTCGGTCAGGACCGGGTCCGCAACTCCCCGGCCCTGACCTCCAGTCGTCCGCCGGTGGCAGCGGTTTCGCCACTCGGGCCCGGGGCGTGGCACGACGCCCCACGTTGGACCCGGTGTGGCGAGGCGGCCCGCATGCACTCAGCTCCACGGTGCTCCACCACGGACTCCTGCCGCGTCTCCGGCTCACCCCGACGAACCGCCAACGCGGCCCCCAGATTAGGCAGACGGCGATTTACCGGACAAGAATTTTCGGCTATGGGAAATGGTGAGCAATATCTAGCACGTCGACCGGCATGTCGGTGTAACAGAATCAGTCACCCCGGCGCTGATCGAGGGCGGGAACAGCAGCCGCCTTTAGCCGGGAAAAGAATGTGAGACATTCTACGATCCCACGTCTCCGGTCCGGTCACGCCACCTCAGCGGTCGGAGAACGCCACCACCGGGGGTCAGAAGTGCCGGAGCAGATCGGGAAAGGCGGCGAGGTGCAGCACCCCGGCGTCGTCCGGGTCCAGCTCGGCGTGCTCCAGTACCCAGGTCTCGGCGTTCGGGATGAAGACCGCCCCCATCCCCGCCGCCCGGGCCGGCAGGATGTCCGACTTCGGGGAGTTGCCGATCATCCACGCCACCGCCGGATCGAAGGGGTGGTCCCGGGCCAGGCGGCGGTAGGTGTCGGTGTCCTTCTCCATCACCACGTGGGCGGCGCGGAAGTGGTGCAGCAGGCCGGAGGCGTCCAGCTTGCGCCGCTGCTCCTCCGGGTCGCCCTTGGTGAGCAGGAGCAGTTCATGCCGCCCGGCCAGCTCGTCGAGGGTCTCCGCGACGCCCGGCATCAGCTCTACCTCGTGGTGGGCCAGGGCCACCGCGAGATCCTCGATCTCCTGACGCTCCCGCTCGGTGGCCGGACGCTCCCGCAGCCGCTCCAGGCACTCGCCGAGGCTGTGCAGGAAGACCTTGCTGCCGTAGCCGTGGACCACCGTGTTGGCCCGCTCGATGTCGTCGAGAATGGCCCGGATCTCGGCCCGGTCCAGGGTGGGGTGGGCCACCCAGCCCAGGAAGTCGTCGATGACCCGCTCGAACAGGACGTTGTTCTCCCAGAGCGTGTCGTCGGCGTCGAAGACGAGCACCCTGCCGTGGTGACGCTGCCCCTGATCCACGTTTCCACCCCTCCCGCGCGCGGCCCGGACACCGTACTCGGCCGGACCGGCCGGGCTCATCCCGGTTTCCGGGCCGCGCAACGGGTATCGCGTCAGGGAGAACGACGACGACTCCCGGGGAGGGGTGACAGAACGTGACAACGATGACGAACCCGATGCTCAGGACGTACCCGGCGGACATCAACCTGGACCGAGTGCAGCTCGCGCGGGTGATCGACGAACTGAACGCCTGCGCCCAGGCCTGCACCGCCTGCGCCGACGCCTGTCTGAGCGAGGCGGCGGTCGCCGAGTTGACCAAGTGCATCCGGACGAACCTGGACTGCGCGGACATCTGCGCGACCACCGCCCGCGTGCTGTCCCGGCACACCGGTTACGACGCCAACATCACCCGCAGCCTGCTGGAGGCCTGCATCACCGCCTGCCGCTCCTGCGGCGACGAGTGCGCCGGCCACGCTGGCAGGTACGAACACTGCGCGATCTGCGCCGAGGCCTGCCGCTCCTGCGAGTCGGCCTGCCAGGAGCTGCTGTCGACGGTCAGCTGACCGGTCCGACCCCGTCCCGGCGACACCGTCGGTGACCGGGTCGGGTGGTGGCAGGGGCCCCGGTCACCGCGTTCCGGCGTGGCGGGGCCCCTGCCGGCGCCCTCACCTCCGCAGGGTGAGGATCAGGTCGGCGACCAGGGCCGTCCACCCGGTCTGGTGCCACGCGCCGAGCCCCGCGCCGTTGTCCCCGTGGAAGTACTCCGGGAAAGCGATCAGGTCCCGCCAGTCCGGATGGGTCTGGAAGAGCCGGCAGGCCCCGTAGATCGGCCGCCGCCCCCAGCCGTCCCGGGTGAACAGGGCGATCAGGCGGGCGGAGAGGTCGTCGGCGATCTCGTCGAGGCTGTACTTGACCCCGGAACCCGTCGGGTACTCCACCTGTAGGTCGTCGCCGAAGAAGGCGGCATAGTCGCGCAACGCGCTGACCAGCAGGAAGTTCGTCGGCATCCAGATCGGCCCGCGCCAGTTGGAGTTGCCGCCGAAGAGGCCACTGGTCGACTCGGCCGGCTCGTACCCGACGCTGAACTCCTGCCCGCCGAGGGTGACCGAGAACGGCCGCTCGGCGTGTGCGCGGGAGAGGGTGCGCAGCCCGTACTCGGAGAGGAACTCGTCCGGGTCGAGCATCCGGGCCAGCAGCCGGACCACCTGCTCCGGGCCGACCATGGACAGCAGTCGGTGCTGCCGGCCGTCCGGGCCGATCCGGCGGGCGCCGAGCACGTCGGCGTACTCGGGCCGGTTGGCGAGGAACCAGCGCAGCCGTGCGCCCAGCTCCGGCAGCTGGTGCAGGGTCCGCGCGGTGAGCCGGGTGGTCGCCGCCAACGGCAGCAGCCCCACCACCGAACGCACCTTCAGCGGCACCTTCGTACCGTCGGCCAGCCGGAGCACGTCGTAGAAGAAGGCGTCCTCGGCGTCCCAGAGCCCCTGGTCGTACGCGGCGGCGGCGATGTACGCGAAGTGCTCGAAGAACTTCGTCGCGACGTCGACGTACGACCGGTCCCGCTCGGCGAGGATGATCGACATGTCGAGCAGGTTCAGCGCGTACATGGCCATCCAGCCGGTGCCGTCGGACTGTTCCAGCACCCCGGCCACCGGCAGCGCGGCCGACCGGTCGAACGGGCCGACGTTGTCCAGCCCGAGGAACCCGCCCTCGAAGACGTTGCTGCCGCCGGTGTCCTTGCGGTTGACCCACCAGGTGAAGTTGAGCAGCAGCTTGTGCAGCACCCGGGCGAGGAACTCGTGGTCCCGGCCGCCGTCGATCTCGAAGACCTTCAGCGCGGCCCAGGCGTGCACCGGCGGGTTCACGTCGCCGAACGCCCACTCGTACGCCGGGATCTGCCCGTTGGGGTGCAGGTACCACTCGCGCAGCAGGAGCAGCAGTTGCGCCTTGGCGAAGCCCGGGTCGACCCGGGCGATGCTGACACAGTGGAACGCCAGGTCCCAGGCGGCGTACCAGGGGTACTCCCACGGGTCCGGCATGGAGATGACGTCGAAGCTGTTCATGTGCCACCAGGCGCTGTTGCGCCCGTGCCGCCGTCCGGCCGGCGGCGGGGTGGAGCCCGGGTCGCCGTCGAGCCACCGCCGCACGTCGAAGTGGTAGAACTGCTTGCCCCACATCAGCCCGGCGATGGCCTGGCGGGCCACCAGGGCCTCGTCCTCGCTGGCGGCGGCCGGGATGACTCCGGCGAAGAACCGGTCCGCCTCGAACCGCCGGTTCCGCACCGTCGCCTCGAAACCGGCCCCGAGGTCGAGCGCGGGGGCCGGGGCACCACCGGGCGGCGGCCCGGTACGGGTCAGCCGCAGCCGGATCTGCCGCTGTCCCCCGGCCGGCACGTCCAGCACGTAGTGCAGCGCGCCCTTGGTGCCGGTGCGCTCCGGGTTGACCGTGGCGGCCCCGTCGACCACGTGGTCGTTGATGCCGTCCTTCGGGTAGCGGGAGCGGCCCGGCAGCCCCCAGAGCCGTTCGGCGTTGCTCTCGTTGTCGCAGAGCAGCGGGGTGGGCGTGCCGTCCCCGGCGAGCACGAGCTGACCGAGCACCCGGTGCTCGCCGACCAGCCGGCCCTCCTCGCCGACCAGGGTGGGCACCCGGTCGCTGCCGGGCAGCCCCCAGGCCCAGGTGTTGCGGAACCAGAGGGTGGGCAGCACGTGCAGCCGGGCGGCCCGGTCACCCCGGTTGGCCACGGTGACCACCATGCACAGGTCAGTCGGGGACGCCTTGGCGTAGTCGACGGTGACCGCCCAGTACCGGTCGTCGTCGAAGATGCCGGTGTCGACCAGCTCGTACTCGGTGTCGTCCCGGCCGCGCAGCCCGTTCACCGAGACCAGTTCGTCGTACGGGAAGGCGGCCTGCGGGTAGTGGTACCGCCAGCGCATGAAGGAGTGGGTGGGGGTGGAGTCCTCGTACCACCAGTAGTCCTTGGCGTCCTCGCCGTGGTTGCCGCTGTCTCCCCCGAGGCCGAACATCCGCTCCTTGAGGATCGGGTCGCGGCCGTTCCAGAGCGCCAGCGCGAAGCAGAACGTCTGCCGGTCGTCGCAGACGCCCGCCATGCCGTCCTCGCTCCACCGGTACGCTCGGGACCGCGCGTGGTCGTGGGGAAAATAGTCCCAGGCCGTCCCGTGTTCGCTGTAGTCCTCCCGCACCGTCCCCCAGGCCCGTTCCGAGAGATAGGGGCCCCATGCGCGCCAGTCCTGCTCCCCCGAGTCGGCCTGGGCCAGGCGGATCCGCTCCGCGTCCGGGGGCGGCGGGATGGGAGGAGAGACGTCAGTGATCACCCGCACATCTTCGACGCCGCGCGGTCACTTGACCACCGCGGCCGCCGTCGTCGTGGCGTGTTGCACGTCCCTGCTGCTGGAGGAAAGTTGATCGACATCGGTTTCGGTCCGCAGGTCTGTGGCCAGCTGGCCGGCGGGGCCGCCCGCGAGTGGCTGGTGCCCGACGGCCGGGGCGGGTACGCCATGGGCACCGTCAGCGGTCTGCGTACCCGCCGCTACCACGGGTTGCTGGTGGTGGCCGGCGAAACCCCGGCGACCCGGCGGGTCGGGCTGGCCAGCCTGGACGCCTCGGTGCTGCTCCCCTCCGGCGCGCAGGTGCGCCTCGGCGTCCACGAATGGTCCTCCGGCGAGGTCGACCCGCGCGGCCACGAACTGCTGGAGCACTTCGCCCTGGTCGACGGGCTGCCCCGCTGGCGGTGGCGGATCGGCGACGTGGTGGTCGAACGGGAGCTGGCCATGCTGCCCGGTCACCCGTGTGTGGCGGTGGTGCACCGGCTGCTCTCCGGTCCGCCGGTGCGGCTGGAGCTGGCGGCGGTCTGCACCTGGCGGGACGCCCACGCCGAGCGCCGCGCGGACGGCCCCGCGCCCCGGATGGAGCCGGTCGACGGCGGGGCCGTGATCGAGGGCGCGTTCCGCCTGTCCGGCCCGGACTGGACGCCGGAGGGCCAGTGGTGGCACGGCGTCCACCACCGGGAGGAGGCCGCCCGCGGCCTGGCCGGCGAGGAGGACCTCTGGTACGCCGGCCGGTTCGCCGGGCAGTTGACGCAACCCGGCGACAACGTCTCCGTGCTGGCCTGGGCCGACCAGCTCGACCGCCGGCCGCCACCGGCCACCGAGGTGGTGGCGACCGCCCGGCGCCGCAACCGGCGGGTGGTGGCCGCCGCCCGCCCGGCCGACGCGGTGGAGGCGACGCTGACCCTGGCCGCCGACGCGTTCGTGGTGCGCACCGGGCAGGCGCCGGTCGACGTGGTCGCCGGCTACCCGTGGTTCGGGGCCTGGTCGCGGGACACCATGACCTCGTACGAGGGGCTGTTCCTGTGCACCGACCGGACCACCGAGGGCCGGGAGCTGCTGCGCTCGTACGCGGCGACGTTGTCGGAGGGGATGCTGGCGAACACCGCCGACACCGGACGCGTCGAGTACAACACCGTCGACGCGACGCTGTGGTTCCTGCACGCGGTCGAGCGGCACGTCACCGTCACCGGGGACACCGACCTCGCCGCCGAGTTGCTGCCGGCGCTGCGCGGGGTGGTCGACGCGCACACCGTCGGCACCCGGTACGGCATCGCGGTCGACCCGGCCGACGGGCTGCTCACCCAGGGCGGCACCCCCGACACCGCACTGACCTGGATGGACGCCCGGGTGTACGGGGTTCCGGTGACGCCCCGTGTCGGCAAGCCGGTCGAGGTGAACGCGCTCTGGGTCAACGGGCTGGCCGGGCTCGCCGGGCTGACCGAGCGGGTCGGGCAGGACGCCGGGGAGCTGCGGCGGCGGCACGAACGGGCGGTGACCGCGTTCCAAGCACGCTTCCCCGCCCCGACGGGCTGGCTGTACGACGTGGTGGACGGGCCGGCGCCGACGTACCCGCTGGGCGGCGCGCCGCACCACGACGACGACCTGCTCCGCCCGAACCAACTCCTCGCCTGGTCGTTGCCGTACGCGCCGCTGGAGCCGGACGAGGCGACGCTGCGCCGGGTGGCGGCCGGGCTGCTCACGCCGCTGGGCTTGCGCAGCCTCTCCCCCGACTCCCCCGGTTTCGCCGGGCGGCACCGGGGCGGCCCGGCCGAGCGGGACGGTGGCTACCACCAGGGGACGGTCTGGCCGTGGCTGCTCGGCCCGTACGTGGACGCCTGCCGTCGAGGCAAGATTTCAGTTGATGAGGTTTTTGTAGCCATTGAGGCACACTTGACGGAATATGGCCTAGGTTCGGTCAGTGAAACGGCGGACGGCCTGCCGCCGCACGGCGCGACCGGCTGCCCGTTCCAGGCGTGGTCGGTCGCCGAGCTGCTGCGCTGCCGTCGTCGTACCCGATAGGGCCGCTTTACAGAGCCGCAACGGCGATGTCTCCGCTGGTTATCGAGGCGGCGGCAGGATTGGCCCCGACCAGGGCGCGGCGACGGAGATCCGGGCAGCGGAACCCGTCGCCGCGCACAGGGGACAACTCCAAGGGGGGCCGCATGTCACCAGACGCCGATGTGATCGACATCCACCCCGCCCGGCAGCAGCGGGTGCTGATGCTCTCGTGGGAGTACCCGCCGGTACTCGTGGGCGGACTCGGCCGGCACGTGCACGCCCTCTCCGTCGCCCTGGCCGCCGCCGGGCACCAGGTCACCGTGGTCACCCGGCACGCCGACGGCGCACCGCTGGAGGAGTACGCCGACGGCGTGCGGATCCTGCGCGCCCCCGAGGACCCGGTGACCTTCCCGCTGGCCACCCCGTCCCTGCTCGCCTGGACCATGGCGTTCAACCACACGCTCACCCGCACCGCGCTGCGCGCCGCCGAGTCCGGCGAGTACGACGTGGTGCACGCCCACGACTGGCTGGTCGCGCACACCGCCGTCACCATCAGCGAACACCTCGACCTGCCCCTGGTCACCACCATCCACGCCACCGAGGCCGGCCGGCACCAGGGCTGGCTGCCGGAGGAGACGAACCGCACCATCCACGGCGTCGAACACTGGCTCAGCACCTCCTCCACCCGGGTCATCGCCTGCTCGGGCTACATGCGGGACCAGGTGGCCACCCTCTTCGACCTGTCCGCCGACCGGGTCGACGTGGTGCCCAACGGCGTGGACGCCCGCGCCTGGCAGGCCCGCCCCCGCGCGGTCACCGCCGCCCGCGCCCGGTTCGCCGCCGACGGCCCCCTGGTCGGGTACGCCGGCCGCCTCGTCTACGAGAAGGGCGTGCAGCACCTGGTGGAGGCCGTACCGCAGCTGCGCAGCCGGCACCCCGGGCTGCGGGTGGTGATCGCCGGGGACGGCCCGTACAAGGACGAGCTGCGGGCCCGGGTGGACGGCCTGGGGCTGGCGGAGACGGTCCGGTTCACCGGCTTCCTGACCGAGTCGCAGCTCCCGGCCCTGCTCGGCGCCACCGACGCCACCGTCGTGCCCAGCCTCTACGAGCCGTTCGGCATGGTCGCCCTGGAGGCGGCGGCGGCCGGCGCACCCCTCGCGGTGGCCGCCACCGGCGGTCTCGCCGAGATCGTCGAGCCCGGCGTGACCGGCATGACCTTCCCGCACAGCGACCCGGACGCCCTGGCCGGCGCGGTCGACCGGCTCGTCGGCGACGAGGTCTTCGCCCGCCGGGTCGCCCGCCACGCCCGCACCATGGTCGGCGAGCGGTACGGCTGGCAGACCATCGCCACGTCCACCGCCGCCAGCTACGCCACCGCCCGCCGGGAGCACGTGCCGCTGCGGGTCCGGCGGACCGCCGCGCCCCTGGCCGGCGTACGACCGAAGATCGCCATCCCGGAGGGCAACCTGCTGGCGGTGTAGCCGGCCGGCGAGTCGGACGAGGAGTTCCCACCCGGGAAGCCCTCGACGGGTCCGGTCGAACCTACTCGGGGCTCTCCTGAAGGGCGCGGACCTCGATCCGCGACCGCAGCGCCGTCGAGCACTGCTCGGCCCAGTCGAGAGCCGCCTGCTCGTCCTTCACGTCGACGATCCAGAACCCGCCGACGTACTCGGTAGCCTCGACGAAGGGGCCGGGAGTGCGGGTGACGGTCGGGCCCGTGGCGTCGACGGTGATCGCCGTCGACGGCGGCTGAAGGCCCCCGGCGTGGACGAAGGCTCCGGCGTCGTGCAGTGCGGTGTTGAAGCGATCCACTGCGGCGAACAGCGCTTCGAGTTCCTCAGGGTCCATGGCCTGCATTGACTCCATCGTCGGCTCCGCTGCGGTGTCGTGCGGAACGGTCAGAAAGTACTGCGGCATGGTTCTCTCCGTTTGTTCGGCTGGGACGAGCGTCGTGGAGCGCTCCGGCGGAACCCCGTGGGGCGCGTAGCGGAACTCCTCGGTCGTGACCGAGGACGCGGATGCGGACGATCCAAAGTGCTCTCCCGCAGCCCGTCCGCCCGGTGATCCGTCGACTCCCTAACGATCCGCCAACCGTCGGCGCGGACCAAGCCATGATCGGACAACGATCGTTTAGCCAGGCTCAACAAGCCATCACGATCAGGCCGAGGCGACAATCGCCCGACGCCCGAAGCCATCCCCCGCGCGTTCCGGGAGACCCGAACTCAGCTCACTGTGCGTCCGGGTCCACGCCTCTGGCCTGATGCGGGCGGTGGACCTCGATCCAGGCTTCCACGTCTTCAACCAGCCACACCGTCCCGCCAGCCAGCCGGTCGAACGGAGGGGGAAAATCCGGCCTGGCGACGATCTGCACGATTCGGGCACGAGAAACGCCCAGCCGCTCCTGTAGCTCTGCGCTCCCGTACAGCCTGCGGACCATGCCCCGAAGCTATGCGGTGCGGCACTATCACCTTCAACAGCTGTCATACTTGACACTATTAGGTATGACAGGCAGGCTGGTGCGGTGTCCGCCGAGCAGGCCCGCCCCCGGTTGAGCATCGACAAAAACCCGCGCTGGGATCGCAAGCTGGAGAAAGCTCTGCTTCGGCCGTCACGGTCGAGCTTGAGGAGGCAACGAACGTGATCCCATCCCTTGTACTGGCGGTCGGAACGGCCGGTTTCGCGGCTGGCCTGTTCCTTTTCAGGGTGAAGTCGCGGTGGTGCAGGAGGTGTGGGGCGGTGTTGAGCTGCCCCGGTTGCGGGACTCGTAGGGCGCGCCCGTACGTGGGCAACTCCCGGCCGGCGCGTTGGCGATGAGTCGCGCTCCGAGCGTCCCGCTCGTGTCGGTCATCCCCGGTGGCCTGCTCCTACAGTGTTCGGCCCCAGGCCTCAGCGGCACCGGACCGGCGGTGGCATCGTGAACAGTGACCTGCTGCCGATCGGTCGACGGGTGGCGTACTGGCGTGGCCGGCGGAAGCTGTCGCAGCAGGTGTTCGCCGACCGGCTCGGCAAATCCAAAAGCTGGGTGGACAAGGTCGAGCGGGGTGTCCGGTCCCTCGACCGGGTGTCGACCCTCCAGAACATCGCCGCCGTCCTGCGGATCGATCCGGTGGTACTGCTCGGCCAGGGCAGCCGGCCCGCCGACGTGACCGAGCGGATCGCGGGGGTCGAGCGAATCCGGGCGGCACTGGCCATGTACGAGGCCAACGTCGAACGGCCTGCGCACCATGCAGCGGCGCCCGCCGCCCGGCTCATGGCCGGCGTAGGGCATGCGTGGACCACATACCAGCACGCCCGCTACCCACAACTGATCGCCATGCTGCCGGAGCTGTTGGTCGGCGCGCAGCGCGCCCACGCACACGACCCGGTTGCGGGTCGCACGGCACTGGTCGAGGTGTACCGGGTGACCGCATCGCTGCTGGTGAAACTCGATGAGGCGGACCTGGGCTGGCTCGCCGCCGATCGGGCCATGGCCTTGGCGTCCGGCGAACGGGCGCTGGTTGCCGCCGCAGCCGTGCAACTCGGTCAGGCGCTCCGCGCGACCGGTCGGGTACGCCTCACGACGTCGGCGATGCTGGCCGCCGCGTACCGGATCGCCCCGCCCGACCCGGACGCCGGCCCGCCACCGCACCTGTCGCTGTGCGGGGCACTGCTGGTCCAGGCCGCTCTGGCGGCGGCCGGTGCCGCTGACGACCGTACCGTCGCCGACCTGCTCGACGAGGCCGCCGACCTGGCCGCCCGGGTGGGCGACGGCCATGACCACCATCGGACCGCCTTCGGGCCGACCGCCGTCGACCTGGCCCGGGTCGCCGCCGCTGTGGACCTGGGCGAGGCCCAGGGGGCGGTCGCCTGGCACGAGACGACGACCAGACGGGACGGCTGGCGGTGGCTGCCCCTCGAACACCGCGCCGCCCACCTGATCGACGCCGCCCGCGCCTACCTTCAGGCCGACGATCCGGTCAACGCGGGCCGGGTCCTCGTCGAAGCAGACCGGACGGCACCGGCCGAGATCCGCCAGCGCCCCGCCGCCCGCGAGGTGCTCGCTCAGGTGGCCCGCGACCCCGCTGCCCCGGCGACGGTCGCCAAACTCGCCATTGCTCTCGGCGTCACCTGATCATGACCGCACCGCTTCTGCCCCTGCCCCAGGTCCACAGCCGACGAAACCTCACGGGCCACGTGATCTTTCCCGCCCGCTGCGTCGTGGCTCGTCACCAACACAGCCACTAACCAGAGCCACTCCCGACGACCTGAGCACCCTCAACTCTTGGATGCGCGCCCAGCGATCGACCAATCACGTTTCGGAGCAGTAAGTCCACTTCCAGGCCGGTAGCGGACTGCCGTCGCGGTTCTTGCGGTACGGGATGATCACCTCCGGGTTGCCGCGGTAACCGCCGTCTGCAATGACTGACCGCCCGGCCAGTTTCTGGTCGATCCTGCTGGTCCGGTAGACGATCGTGTCATTGCGGTTGCCGGGCTGGGGGTCGCCGAGGGCAATGACGAGGCGGGTGCGGGCGTCGATCACCTGCACCCGGGCATCCTGAGCGATCCTTTTCCGCAGACAGACACAGGGCACCGACAACTCTTAGGTGATCCGGTCAAGACAATCCGTGATGTCCTGAAACCGGTCCGGCACCACCAACCCGTCACCGCTGGCGCGATAGTTTAGGAATTATGCCACCTGAACCGCTCCCCGCACCATCACCCTCAGCGACCAAGAGCCGCTTTGATCCGTATGTGAACACGGCGCGTAGGAACACCCGCAGCGCCTCCGGATCCACCTGCACCTCGTCTTGTCCGGTGTCGTAGATCCCGCTTGGCGTCTCGACAAGCTCCTCAAGCAGCAGGACCTGCCCACAGAACATCGGCGAGGTAGGGAGGCCGCGATCCCAGGTCTCCCGGCTGCCTACCTTGAAGAGCATCCCCGTCCCCCCACGTCGTCAGGCGGCCAGCACCCTACTACCAGTAGCCCACTCGCGGGAAACAGCCTGAATCCAACCGACCGGACGTGGTGGGGTCATGCACCAAGGGACAGAAAGCGGCCAAGGTTACGAGACACCGCTTAGCCGCGGAGGACGTCCACGATGCTTCTCACACCAGCACGCCACTCGTCGCCTTCCTTAGTTTCCGCCCAGACCTCGTTGAGTTCGGATTCCGCAGAGATCACGCGCAGCAAGGCGCCGACTGCAAGGTTGGCGAGTTCGTTGACATGCTCTGGAACGACTCCGCCAAGACCAAACTCGTCCAGCATCACCTCGTTGCCGACTCTTCGAGCAGCCACGATAGCAGCGGCCGCAATAGCAGCCTCAGCTTCTTCCTTCTCCAGATAGTGATCTCCACCTACTTCCTGCGCGGCCGCCAGTGAGGATTGCAAAATTCCGTACGCCTCCGAGCCTCCAGCTTCTTTCAGTTCATCACATAGGTCTAACGCCCCGTCATTGTCGAAAGGACCCACACCCGAGGCACCCACAGACATACTCCCTACATATTACTTTGAAGCCACGCACGCGCAGTGCTGATGTATCTGCCACGCTTCTCATTTCGCAAGCTAATGGCCCGATCCTTCAGTAACAATGGCGTGTACCAGTTTTCGACCATCTCCTCAAGGCCCTTCCGAACCGCACGATCATCCGTCCGATAGAGCACCACGAAGTGAAGGCTCGGGAAGTCCCTCTTGTGGTCGGACTTACGTGACACCAGGTTCGACGCTTTGCCCGTCCGATAGACCTTACCGCTACCACCAACAAGCGCGTAAATTCCCCCCTTCGCGCTAGGGTCGCCGATAGCCTGATGGTCCTTGCTTAGCAGTCCAGGACCATCACAGTTGTGCACCAGGACCGGATTGCCGCCTGCAATCACATAGTACGTGTGGATGTTGGCGACGGTGAGGTCGTGCATGGTGGCGTCGCCGAGGAAGTTGCGGACCTTGGCGACCGAGACGATCTCGCCGGAGGAGGTCTTCAGCAGCTCGGTCGGGCGGAGTTCGCCCGCGTTGACCCACTCCTGGCGGCTCTCACTCCAGAAGGGGTGGTTCTGAGTCGTCTCCAGGGTGACGAACTCGCCGTCCTCGGTGCGTACCGACAGGTCGGTCAGCTCGACGTCCCGGTTGACGTGCAGGTCGGTGACGGCCTCGGCACTGGTCTGCCCGGTTTCCGGCTCGTGCGCCAGCACCTGGTCGCCCTCGATGACCTGGTCGATCCGCCGGGTGTCACCGTCGGCCAGCAGGACTTCGGTGTCGGGAGCGAAGCTGTGCTCGCACGAGCTCTCGGATAGCTCGTCCTTGACCGCCTTCTTGACCTGCTTCTTGACGGTGCTCTTGGGCTTGCTCTTCGACGGTGGCTTGGTTGTCGTCTTGGTCGGCTTCGGCTTCGGCTTGGGTGCGGGGCGGGGAGCCTTGGGCTTGGAGGTTGCGGCCCGCTTCGCCCGCAACTGCCGCATCTCCCGCATCTCGTCCTTCGGCGACTTGCCGTAGGACTTGCCCTTGCCAGTGGACGCGGGACTCTTCTTGGAGCTCTTCTTGCTTCTACCGGTGAACTTGCGGAAACCCTTCGCCAGGCTCTTGCCGATCGCCGACAACGAGAACCCGAACCCGCCCCCCAGCGAACCGCCCGCGCCGCCGCCCGCGTGTTCGATGCGGCGCAGGCCGTCCGGGTCGGAGTAGCGGATCGGGTTGTTGCCGGCGTACGCGTAGGCGTTCAGGCTCTGCGGGTCGCCGTAGTCGACGAGGGGGTCGACGGAGAGGAACCGGCCGGTGCTGGGGTCGTACTCGCGCGCGCCGAGGTGGGTGTAGCCGGTGGGGTCGATGGTCCCGCCGACGAAGCCCTTGTCGTCCGGCCAGGTGCCCGGCGGGGCACCACGGTTCTCGCCGAACGGGGTCATCCGCCGCCGGGTGACGCTCAGGTCACCGGAGTTGATCGCCAACTGGGTGGTGCCGTGGTGGTTGGCGGCCATCCAGGTCAGGCCGTCGGTGGTGGTGCGTACTGCGTTCGGGTAGTAGCGGGTGGCGGTGACCTGGCCGGTGGTGTGGCTGAGCCGGTACTCGCTCTCCCCCAGGTAGAGGATCTTCTCGGTCCCCGGGTTGTCGGCGATGAGTCGCCCGCCGTCGGCGTCGTACAGGTACGTGTGGGCGGTAGTGCCGTTGGTGAGCTGCGCGAGCAGGCCCTCGGCGTCGTAGGTCAGGGTCTGGTTGGGGGTGCCGCCGCCGGTCCGGGTGGCCTGGAAGCCGCCGTTGTCGTAGGTGTGGCTGGTGGTGGGACCGCCGCCGCTGGTGGTGATGCTGGTGACCGCGTGCGGACGGGCCGAGCCCGGGGCCGGGTAGGTGTAGGTGCGGGTGGTGTTCCCGCCGGCGCTGTGCCGGGTGTCGGTGGCCCGGTTACCGGCGCTGTCGTAGGTGTACGAGTGCCAGTAGGCGTCCGCCCCGCCGACGATCGCCTGGCTGGGGGTGGCCTGACAGGCGCCGGCGGTGGTGGTCCACGCCTCGGTCAGTCGCTGGAGGTAGTCGTAGCCGAAGCACTGGTTCGCCACGACGGTCGCGCCGCTGGTCTCGGCGATGCCACGGACGTTGCCGTCGGCGTCGTAGCTGTACTGCTCGGTGAGTCGCTCGTCCCAGGTGTCCGGGGTGGTCTGGTTCTCGGTGTGCACCTCGGACTTGGTGAGGCGGCCGGTGGCGTCCTCGATCGTGGTGGTGATCCGGGCCCGCTTGGTGCTGCTGCCCAGCGTCTGCTGCTTGAGCGCGCCGTGCCAGTGGTACTGGGCGCTGGCCAGGTAGGTGGAGAGGCCACTGACCCCGGACAGGTAGCCCTGGGCGGTGTAGGTGCCGGTGACCGTCTCCGCCGGCAGACCGCCCTTGGCGGGCAGCTCGGTGGTGGCGAGGGCCCCGTTGGGGTGGTAGCCGTAGCCGGTGGTGTACGTGCCGGCGAGCAGCCCCTGGCTGGCCGGGATGGTGTCGGTGGCCCCGGTCGGTTGGTAGAGATCGGTGTAACCGGCGACCTGCCGGACGTAGCTGCCGGAGGTGTGGTGCCGGGTCGCCGAGGTCGGGTAGCCCTTGGCGAGGGTGTCGTAGACCCAGGAGGCGCGCAGGGCGCCGGTGGCGTTGTCGTCCCGCAGTCCGGTCAGTCGCCCCAACGGGTCGTAACTGCGGTGCAGCACCTCGCCACGACCGTCCGTCGAGGTGACGAGCTGGTCGTTGGCGTCGTACCCGAAGGTCTGGTCACCGGCGTCGGGATCGTCGGTCGCGGTCAGGCGGCCGAGCCGGTCGTAGGTGTGGGTCCAGGTGTTGCTGGCCCTGGTGACGGTGGTCAGTTGGTCGAGCCGGTCGTAGGCGTACGTCGTCTCGTCGTGGCTGCCGCTGGGGCCGGTGCCGAGGTACTGGCGGAAGGCCGTGGTGCGACCGAGGGCGTCCTCGATGGTGGTGGTGGGGATGCCGCCGGCCGGCGGGTCCACGTTGATGCGGTCACCGTCGTAGGTGAGGGCGGTGTGCCACTTCTCGACGTTCAGCGACCAGAGGGCGTCGCGGGTCAGGTCCTCGGTGCCGTCGTACTCGTACCGGCGCTGGGTGGGCACGGCGGAGTCGGCGAACGTCACCAGGGTGCTGGTGGGCGCGCTGGCGTTGTTGTAGAACGCGGACTCCTTGGCCACCAGACCGCGCGAGTCGTACCGGACGTCGGCGACGACCCGCTTGCCGTCCGGGGCGGTGGCCTGGGTCTGCCGCAGACGCAGGTGGCCGTCGTAGATCTCGAAGGAGCTGATCTGGTTGCCGTTCGGCCCCAGGACCTTCGTCTCCAGGTAGTGGGCGACGGTGTGGCTGTCGGTGCCGTAGACGTACTCGGTGTTGGGGGTGCCGCTGGTGGGGCGGCCGGGTGCCCATACCTTCAGCTGACGACCGAGGGGGTCGTAGCTGGTGGTGGTGACCTTGTTGTTGGCGTCGGTCACGGTGACCGGCAGGCCCCGCAGGTTCAGGGTCGCCGTGCTGGTGTGCGACTTCGGGTTGGTCTCGCTGACGCTGGTGACCCGTCCACCCGACGCCGGGGTGTACGCGACCGTCGTGGTCTCGTCGAGCGCGTCGGTCTCGGTGAGCATCCGGCCCAGGGCGTCGTAGGTGGCGGTGGTGCGCTTGAGCCAGGTGGGCGTGCTGCCGTTCGAGCCGGCCATCTCGTCCGACCGGGTGGACAGTCCCCGGCTGCCCATCACGCCCATCGTGGTGCTGCCGTCGTAGTAGGTGCGGTTACCGGTGAGGGTGTCGGCCGGGCCGGGCGTGGCAGCGCAGTTGGTGGTGACAGTCTCGGACGGGAAGTCGATCAACCACAGGGCGGGGTTGCGGGCGTACTGGACGGTCGTGCAGGTGTCGTCGGTGGTGACGTCGACGTCGCCGAGATCCTCGGTCCTGGTGAGGCTGCCGTACGTCGTCTCGTAGGTGTTGACCGCCCGGGTGGTACGCCAGCTCGACGAGCCGGCCAGCCAGGTCATCTCCCGGGTCGTCGCCGGTTCCGTGTAGTAGGCGTAGGCGTTGGACGGCTGGGCGACGTCGGCGGTCGACTGGCGGTGGCCGGTCCGGTGCTGCCACGGGGTAGTGATCGACTTGTGCAGGGCGATGCCGTCGGCGCCGTCGTACTCGATCTCCTCGTGGAGCATGCCCGCTAGGTGGGGGTGATCCTCGGTCACCTCGCCCAGCGAATTGGTGATCTTGACGTCCCGGAGGCCCTCACCGCCGTCGGTACGGTCCTCGTCCATGCCCCGGAAGTACAGCGACCGGGTCTGCGACCGGGTCTGGCCGGTGACACCGGTGGTGACGGTGACCGTGGGCCAGCCCCGGAAGTCCGACCAGGAGCGCTTCTCCAGCGGAGTCGACCAGGTGCCCGCGCCGTCGCCGTGGTGCCACAGCACCGTGGAGGACGACCCGCTGGTGGAGTAGGCGTAGGTCTGCTCGACGTCGGGGCTGCCGCCGACGAGGTCCCTGTCGACGACCTTGGACACCCGGTACTTGTTCCACCAGGACCAGCCCGGCGCGGGGGCCAATGGTGGGTAGTAGTACTGCGGGAAGCAGCGCTTGGGGTTGGCGGACGGGGCCGCCTGGGACGCCACGGTGCAGTCGGAGCCCTCGTAGGTGACCGTGGTCTCGCCGCCGTGCTCGTCGCTGACCCGGGTGATCCGGAAGCGGTTCACCAGCGGCACCGCTGCCGACACGTTGTGGTCGGTGCGGTTGGCGTACCGGGTGCCGCCGAACTCGATCCTGGGCAGGGCCTTGCTGCCGCCGTCCTTGCCGGTCCGGACGATGCTCGCCAGCCACAGGGCCGGACTGACCGCTGCCTCGCCGGTGGCCGGGAACTGGTGGGTGAGAGTCCACTCGTCGACCGGCACCCGAGCGCTGCCGTTCCAGACGTCGGCGGTCACCTCCGCCAGGCGCTTCGTCGTCCAGAACGACGGGTTGACGTTACCCGCGCAGGAGGACGCCGTGGTGGCGCAGTGGAGGTCCCAGGGAGTGTCGGGCCAGTTCGCCGCGTTGGGCGTCGTCCCGGACCAGCACGACGTCAGGCAGCGGTCGCCGGGTTCGAACAGCACCCGCATGTGGGGATTGCCGGTGATCTCCTGGCCGAGCCGCAGGCCGTACTCGATCCGGCGGAGGTAGCCGCCACGTTCGTAGACGACGGTGGAGCTGGCGCTGTCGGCCAGACCGGTACGGGCCTGTTCCCGGTCGTACCAGTACGTCATCGCGTTCTGGTGCGGGTCGACGACGTGGTCGAGGTTCCAGCGCCAGGCCTGGCTGCACCGGGAGGCGGTGAAGCCGGAGCCGCGGTAGCAGGGCTCGCCGAAGCTGTTGCCGAAGACCGGCACGGTCCAGACCGAGTTCGTCTCCCGGTTGGTGGCGGCCCAGCCCGGCAGCCGGTCCCGGCCGAAGTAGTACTGCACGCCCTCAGGAGTGGTGAGCCGCCAGTGTTCCCCGTTGTTGTCGCCGTTGGTGTGCCGGAGGGCACTGGTGATGTCCACCGACGTGCCGGTCTTCCAGCCACCGGTTCCGTTGCCGGCGAGCAGGTGGAGCGACTCGTTGGTCTGGTGCCGCCACACGATGTCCGACTTGCCGTCGCCGTCATGGTCCCCGCCGGAGAAGACGACGTCGGCGAGGTCAGGACCGCTGGCAACCTGCCCACCGTTGCCGGGGAGAAAGCCCCCCGCACCATTCCCCGCGTAGAGGTGCAGATCCTTCGAGGTGGCGTTCCGGGCAAGGACGTCGACCTTGCCGTCACCGGTGAAGTCACCTGGTGACAGGAGCTGGTCCATGCTGTGCCAGCCCGCGCCGATCTGTTCGCTCAGGCCGGTTGCCCAACCGCCGGTCCCGTTGCCGCGGATCATCATCAGGGCGCCGTCGGACGACCGACGCCACAGGACGTCCACCTTGCCATCGCCGCTGAAGTCGCCTCGGCCGAAGATCGCGTTGGCCCCGGAGAACGAGCCGACCTGCTGGCTGGTGCCGCTTGTCCAGCCGCCGGTGCCATTACCGCGCAGCAGCCACAGCGAGCCGTCCGTGGGACGACGCCACAGGACGTCGACGTGGCCGTCACCGTCGAAGTCACCGGGAGAGAAGACCAGATCGGCGGTGGTCAGCGAGGCGATTCGGGGTGCCTGACCGCTGTTCAGGAAGCCGCCCGCGCCGTCACCGCGCAGCAGGTGGAGCTGGAGGCTCGAGGCGTACCGGAGCATGACGTCGGCGTGCCCGTCACCGTCGAAGTCACCGGGAGAGAAGACGTTCTGGACGTCGTCCCAGTCGACGCCGTTCTGAAGCAGTTCGATGCGGCTGCCGTCGTCCTCGGCCAACCGCCACGCCGCCGTGGCGCTGTCGCGGATCAGCTCGGTGGACCGACCCTGCCAGAACAGCGTCGCGTTCTCCTGGCGCCAGCACAGGTCGCCGGTGGCGTTGGTGTGCGACGGGACGGGGAGCTGGTCCTCCTTGCAGGACCGGTACGACCGCTCGATGTAGCCGGGCTCGTGGTTCCAGCCCTCGCCCAGCCAGGAGGTCTGCCCGCTTTCGGCGTTGGTGCGGCCGTCCACCGACCCGGAGGAGTAGCCGAAGGTGACCTCGGGCGCGAGGTCGCTGGGAGCCGCCGGCAGCTCCAGCGGGTACGAGTAGCCGAAGTCGCCGGACGACTGTCCCGCCTGCCAGGCGGATGCCCCGGTCAGCGAGGTCTTGGCGAAGGAACCCGTCTCGCTGTCGGTGCCCGAGGTGAGGGCCAGGACGGCGTCCGCGACGGCCTCGCCGCCACCCGGGTTTGCGGACGTGACACCGCCGTCCATCAATGGCGCCAGATCCAGACTCGCCGACACGACTCCCGCGTTCGCGTCATTCGACGACGACGGCAGGACCGTGTCGACGCCGCACGCGGTGGTGGTGGCGACCTGTCCACCCACGCACGGCTTCATCCGCACCAACCGGAGACGGGACGCCCAGTCCGCGCCGTACACCGCCCGGAAGCCCGAGTACTGCACTTCGATCCGTACCCGGGTGTGGCTCAGTCCGTCGTCCAGGCGGTCCATCCGGAGGAGGACAGGGACACCGGCCGCCTGCGCCTCGCTCTGGTCGGTGACCCGCAGTTCAAGCTCCTGCGGTGCCGGCACTGCGGAATCCGGGTCGACCGACAGACGGACCGGCAGGTCACCCACCATGGTCCGGTCCACCTCACCGCCGGGGGCCGGTGCCCGGTCCACCGGGACGACCGCGGAGCCCGGCCCCGGCAGAGCAGCCGACGAGGGTGACCACTGCTGCCGGTCCGATGGGGACACGCCCCGCTTCTTCGGGGCCAGCCGCTCGACCGGCACGGTCCGGTCCCTCGGCAGTCCCGGTCCGGATGGGCGTGCCTGCGCCGGCGTGCCGGGAAGCAGAGTCACCGTCATCAGGACGGTCCAGAAGAGACAGAGTCGTCGGGTCGTCCTGTTCAGGGACGCGAACACCGACGACGCACCCGCACCATCGACCACCGTGGGCCTCCCCCGTCACGCAGCACGTGATCACGGAACCTAGAGGGGGCCGGCACACGTCGTCAAGGATCAATCACCGAGTGCTACCGGGGTGATCGATCAGGCACCCCTGGCGGACCACCCGGGCACGATGCGTGACCGACGCGGGCGCCCCCGCCGGCCGGGACGCACGGCCGAGCGGGGGCGCTGGTGTTCCTGGTTAGGAGGGACCGGATCGGGTGGACCGTCGTCCGTTCAGGAGGGTACGTACAGCATCCGGCTGGTCGTGTTGGGTCGGGTGTTGAAGACCACGCCGGAGGTGGCATTGACGATCACCTGGGCGTGCACCTGTGCCGGGGTCCAGGTCGGATTGGCGGCGAGGATCAGCGCGGCGGCGCCGGCCACGTGTGGTGCGGCCATCGAGGTGCCGGACTTCGTCGTCCAGGCGGTGTCGGTGTTGTGGGCGGCGGAGACGATGCTCTGACCGGGCGCGAACAGGTCCACGCACGGGCCGTGGTTGCTCAGCCAGGCGGCGCCGTCGTCCGACCAGGTGGACCCGACGGTGAGTACCGCCGGGATGTAGGCCGGCGTCTTCACGCAGGCGTCCCCGCCGTCGTTGCCGGCAGACGCGACCACGGTCACCCCTGAGTTGATCAACCCGTTGGTCGCGGCCACGTACGCGCCGGGGTTGAGGGTGGTGGAGTTGCCGAAGCTCATGTTCGCCACGGCGGGCTGCTGCGCGTTCGCGGTGACCCAGTCGATCGCCTGGGTGGTCGTGGCGATGTCTCCGGTGGCGTCGCACGCCCAGACGCGGACCGCGACCAGGGTGACGCTCTTGGCCACCCCGTACGTGGTGCCGCCCAGCGTGCCGGCGACGTGGCTGCCGTGCCCGTAGCAGTCGTCGGCGGTGCCGCCGTCCACCACGTCGATGCCGTTGACCACCCGGGTGCCGAAGTCCTGGTGGGTGAGGCGGAGCCCGGAGTCGATGACGTACGCGTGCACGCCCTGGCCGCCCGAGGAGGGGTAGTTGAACGTGCTGTTCAGCGGCAGGCTGGTCTGGTCCACCCGGTCCAGCCCCCAGGACGGCGGGTTCGGCTGGGTGCCCAGCGTGGTGACCGGAGCGCTCCGGTCGTCGTCCAGTCGGGTCCGGCGGTTCTGCTCCACGAAGGCCACCGACCCGTCGGCGGCGATCCGCCGGGCTGTCGCCTCGTCGGCCCGGATCGTGAACCCGCGCAGCGCGGCGCTGTAGCGGAGGTCCACCGTCGCGCCGTACCGGTCGGCCAGGGTGTTCGCCGCCCGGTCCACCGCGTCCCGGGCCGCCTGACGAGCCGATGGGGACATCCGGCCGCGCGGCACCCGGCCGTCGGAGGTCAGGATGCCACTGTCCCGCAGCGCGATGCTGTCCTTCAGCACCACGATGTAGCTGCCCGGGATGGCGGTCGACGCACCGGCGCCGAGGATCGTCGCGGGCTCGGCCGCCGCCGGTGCGCCGGCACCGACGAGCGACGCCGTCCCGACCGCGACGGCGAGGGCCAGCGCGCCGAGGCGACGTGCGCCGCCGTACCGGCTCGGGTTGACCTGTGGTGTCCGCATCTGCTGCCTTCCCGATCGATCTCCGTTGCGGTCCCCGTTGTCCCGCAGCTGCCGGCGAATATCGATCATTGACGATGATATTCGCCGGCGAGCCCGAGGGGCGCCCCACGGACGGATTGCGCTTTCCGTATCGCTTTGATCACTGAACGCGATATATATTGACGGTAATCGCTGATAGAATGGTGGTGTATGTCGTGAGAGTCCGGTTGATGATCGTGGCAGCGACGGCGGTCGGCGTCGCAGCGGCTGGGGGCGGCGCCGCAGCGCTCGCCGACCCGGCGCAGCAGGTACCGCGTCCCGACGCCACGGTCGAGGCCCTCGGTGACTTCGACTTCACGCGACCGCAGGTGGTCGCCAGCAACCTGACGGTGCCGTGGGGGATGGACTTCCTCCCCGACGGCTCCGCCCTGGTGGCGCAGCGCAACTCCGGCCAGGTGGTCCGGGTGCGGCCCGGTCAGGCGCCCACGCCGGTGACCCAGATCGCCGGGGTGGCTCCCGGTGGTGAGGGTGGACTGCTCGGTCTCGCGGTCTCCCCCACGCACGCCCAGGACGGCTACGTTTACGTCTACCTCACCACCTCGACCGACAACCGGATCGTCCGCTTCCGGCTCACCTCCCCGCAGACCCAGCAGCCGATCCTCACCGGACTGGCCAAGGCCAGCATCCACAACGGCGGCCGGATCGCCTTCGGCCCGGACGGGATGCTCTACGCCGGGGTCGGCGACGCCGGGCAGACGTCCACCTCGCAGAACCTGCAGAGCCGCAACGGCAAGATCCTGCGGATGCGCCCGGACGGATCGGTCCCGACGGACAACCCGTTCGCCGGCTCCCTGGTCTACAGCCTGGGTCACCGCAATGTGCAGGGTCTGACCTGGGACGCCCAGGGCCGGCTGCTCGCCACCGAGTTCGGGCAGAACTCCTGGGACGAGGTCAACGTCATCGTCCGGGGCGGCAACTACGGCTGGCCGATCGTCGAGGGCCAGGCCAACGACCCCCGGTTCCGCAACCCGCTGCTGGTCTGGACGACCGCACAGGCGTCGCCGAGCGGCGCGGCGGTCGCCGGCAGCCGGCTCTTCGTGGCCGCACTGCGCGGGACCCGGCTGTGGACCGTACCGCTGACCAACGCCGGTGGCGCCGGCACGCCGGTGGCCGAGCTGGTCGGCACGTACGGCCGGCTGCGCACGGTGGAGTACGGGCCGGACGGGTGGCTCTGGGTCACCACCAGCAACCGCGACGGGCGCGGCTCCCCGGCGGCGACCGACGACCGCGTCCTGCGCTTCCCGCCACGGTGACCCGGTCCGACCGCGGCCTTCCCGCAGGCCGCGGTCGGACCGCGCCGTCCACCACCGACGGACGAGAACCCGACAGCCGGAATGTCGCCCCGGTGCCGTAACTTGTCGATCACGATCTCCGGGGGAGGATGACCGACATGATGGGACCGTCGCACGCGCTCTCCGGCGCGGCGGTGTGGCTGAGCGGGTCGTTGGCGCTGGAACACTTCGCCGACTACGAGCAGTCCACCCTGGCGCTCGCCGTCGGTACGGCGGTCTGTGCGGGTGGTGCCCTCTTCCCCGACCTCGACCTCTCCGGAAAGGTGACCCGCAACCAGGGCGGCGCCACGGTCGCCCGCACCTTCGGGGTCTTCTCGCTCTTCGTGGCCGAGGTGATCGAGAAGATCTCGCTGGGCGTCTACTACGCGACCAAGCTCAGCCGCGACCCGAAACGCAGCAACGGGCACCGGACGCTGACCCACACCATCCCGTTCACCGTCCTGGTGGGCTGGGGCACCACCGCGCTCTGCACCGCGTACGGCAAGTGGGCGGTGGTCGGCATCCTGTTCTTCATGATCGGCCTCGCCCTGCGCGGCCTCTTCGACCGCTGGGCGGAGCGGGCCGGCTGGGTGATCGTGACGCTGACGTCGGCCGCCGCCGCCTGGTACACCTTCGCGAACCTGCCCGGCGACCGGGGCTACCCGATGATCGGGCTCGCCATGGGGGTGGGCTGCTTCGTGCACATCATCGGCGACATGGTCACCAAGGCCGGGGTGCCGATCCTCTGGCCCATTCCGATCAAGCGTCGGATGTGGACGCCGATCGGCCTGCCGAACAGCATCGCGCTGCGCGCCGGCAGCAAGACCGAGGTCGTGGTGGTCCGCTCGGTGCTCACCGTGGTCTCCGTCCTCGCCGCCATCGGCCTGGTCGCCCCCTCGGTGCTGGACCGCTTCACCACCGAGATCTGAGCCGACCGGGGCAGTAGCAGGCGTGCCCGCCGCGCCGCTGCTCGGCCGGGCACGCCGATCCTGGTCGAACCAGCATGCGCCGCTTGCTCATTGATTAGACGCCTGTCAAGCTAGGCCCATGTCCGCTCCTCCGGTGCAGGCGACCGCCGCGACGCTCGCCTGCCGCCCCCCGCTGGGGGCACAGGCGCTCGCGCCACAGGTCGCCGGTGAACTCGCCCCTTTGTTCAGGGCGCTCGGCGACCCTGTCCGGCTGCGCCTGCTGTCGCTGATCGCCTCCACCCCCGAGGTCTGCGTCTGCGACCTGACCGGGGCTTTCGAGGTCACCGGCGCGACCATCTCGCACCACCTGCGGGTGCTCCGCGAGGCCGGCATGGTGGACACCGAGCGGCGCGGCACCTGGGTCTACTACCGCGCACGCCGGGAAGCCCTCGCCCCCCTGGGCGACCTGCTCGTCGGCTCCGTGTCCGCGCAGCCCCGCTCCACCGCGCCCGGCCCGCCCCCGGCCGGCGACCGCCACCCACCCACGAATCAGGTTCCGCTGATATCAGCGAGTCCTGATGTGGTGCGGCTGCTGGCCGACCCGCTGCGCGCGCGGATCGTCCGGATCCTCGCCGACGGCCCGGCCACCACCTCCCACCTGGTCGCCGACACCGGCGCCAAGCAGCCGAACGTGTCCGGGCACCTCCGGCAGTTGCGGGAGGCCGGTGTCGTGGTCGCCGAGCCGCGCGGCCGGTTCACCTACTACCGGCTCGTCCCCGAGGCCGTCCAGGGCGCCGCCCTGCACCTCGCCGACCTCGCCGCGCAGGCGCGGACCACCGCCGACACCTTCCGGCCGGCTGACGTGAACCGTACCGCCACCACCACCGACACCCTCCGGGCCGGCTGACATGACCCGTACCGCCACCACCACCGACGACGCCCCTGCGCCGGTCGTCGCCCGGCTGTCCCGGCTCGACCGGTTCCTGCCGCTGTGGATCGGCCTGGCCATGGCGGCCGGACTGCTGCTCGGCCGGGTCGTCCCGGGCCTGGACGACGCGCTGGAAGCGGTGACGGTCGGCGGCGTCTCCGTGCCGATCGCCCTCGGCCTGCTGGTCATGATGTACCCGGTGCTGGCCAGGGTCCGCTACGACCGGCTCGACGCGGTGACCGGCGACCGCCGCCTGCTCGTCTCGTCGCTGCTGCTCAACTGGGTGCTCGGCCCGGCCGTCATGTTCGCCCTCGCCTGGATCTTCCTGGCCGACCACGCCGAGTACCGGACCGGCCTGATCATCGTCGGGCTGGCCCGCTGCATCGCCATGGTCATCATCTGGAACGACCTGGCCTGCGGCGACCGCGAGGCCGCCGCCGTCCTGGTCGCGCTCAACTCGGTGTTCCAGGTCCTCGCGTTCGGCCTGCTCGGCTGGTTCTACCTGTCCGTGCTGCCGGGCTGGCTGCACCTCGACGGCGCCCGGCTGGAGGTATCCGGCTGGGCCATCGCCGGCAACGTCCTCGTCTTCCTGGGCGTCCCGCTGCTGGCCGGCTACCTCACCCGTCGCCTCGGCGAACGGACCCGGGGGCGCACCTGGTACGAGTCGACCCTCCTGCCCAGGATCGGTCCGGTCGCCCTCTACGGCCTGCTGTTCACCATCGTCGTCCTGTTCGCGCTCCAGGGCGACGCCATCGCCGACCGGCCGTGGGACGTGGCGCTGATCGCCGTACCGCTGCTCGCGTACTTCACGATCATGTGGGCCGGTTCCTACGCCCTCGGCCGCGCCGTCGGCCTGGGCTACGCGCGCACCACCACCCTCGCCTTCACCGCAGCCGGCAACAACTTCGAACTCGCCATCGCCGTGGCGATCGGTACCTTCGGCGTCACCAGCGGCCAGGCCCTCGCCGGCGTGGTCGGCCCGCTCATCGAGGTCCCGGTGCTCGTCGCGCTCGTGTACGTCAGCCTGGCCCTGCGCCGGCGTCTCTTCCCCACCCCGGCCCCCGGGCGGCGGCCGTGACCGGCACGCCGTACCGGCTCGCCACCCGGCCGGCCCGGTCCCAGCCCATCGCCCGCACCGTCGACCGAGAGGGAATCCCCGTGTCCGACCGGCCCAGCGTCCTGTTCGTCTGCGTCCACAACGCCGGCCGTTCCCAGATGGCCGCCGGCTGGTTGCGCCACCTCGCCGGCGACCGGGTCGAGGTCCGCTCGGCCGGCTCCGCCCCCGCCGAGAACGTCAACCCGGCCGCCGTCGAAGCCATGCGCGAGGTCGGCGTCGACCTCACCGACCAGCGGCCCAAGCTGCTCGGGCACGACACCGTCGAGTCCTCCGACGTCGTCGTCACGATGGGCTGCGGCGACGTCTGCCCGGTCTTCCCGGGCAAGCGCTACGAGGACTGGAAGCTCGAGGACCCGGCCGGCAGGGGCGTCGACGCCGTCCGCCCGATCCGCGACGAGATCAGGGCCCGCGTCGAGGACCTGCTCGCCGGCCTGTTCCCGACCGACCGGCCGTGACGGCCCCCGCGCCCCCGGCGACGGCCGGAGCGCGGAACTCCCGGAGCTTCCCGGCGTCTCCCGGGGGTGGGCCTCCCGGGTCTCCCGGTCAGGCCGGGCAGCCGCAGCTGGCCCGGATCACCAGCTCGGTGTCGAGCTGCACGGTGCGCGGTGTCCGGGCCCCGCCGATCTGCTCGAAGAGCAGCCGCGCCGCGGCGGCTCCCAGCTCCCGCATCGGCTGACGCACCGTGGTCAGGCGCGGCGACAGGTGGGCGGCGAGGGTCACGTCGTCCCAGCCGGTGACCGCGAGGTCCCCGGGCACGGTCCGCCCGGCCTCGGCGGCGGCCCGGTACACCCCGGAGGCGAGTTCGTCGTTGGCGCAGAAGACGGCGTCCACGCTGGGATCCTGGAGGACCACCAGTCCCGCCCGGTAGCCGCTCTCCGCCTCGAGGCGCTCACACTCCACCGGCCCGGCGACCAACGGCACGCCCGCGTCGGTGTGCGCCCGGACGAACCCGGTCCACCGTTCCCGCACGTCCGGGGTGCCCTCCGGGTCACCGACGAAGCGCAGCCGGCGCCGTCCGTGGTCGAAGAGGTGCCGGGTCAGCTCCTCCGCCGCCCGGACGTTCTCGCAGCTGACCGTGGTGACATCGGGCAGCGCCGGGCGGGCCAGCAGCACCACCGGCACCTGTGCGGCCACCTCGTGCAGGGTCGGCTCCGGGACGCTCTCCCCCATCACGACCAGCCCGTCGATCCGGGACGCGAGATCGCGCACCAGCCGTTCGGACGCGGCCCGTCCGTGCGTGGCCAGCACCATCACCACGCTGTCCCGCCCGACCACCTCCGACTCGAACCCGGCGACGACCTGGGCGTAGTAGGGGCCGGCCAGGTCGGGCATGATGATCGCCACCGCGTCGTGCGCCTCACCGGCCAGGGTCTGCGCGGCCCGACTCGGCCACCAGTTCAGGGTCCGGGCGGCGGCCAGCACCCGCTGCCGGGTCTCCGGCGCCACCGGCTCGTCGGCCCGCAGGGCCCGGGAGACCGTGGCGATCGACACTCCCGCCAACTCCGCCACCTGGTAGACGGTCGGACGGCGACGGTGCGGCCCGTCCGACCGTCCGACCGCGTTCCTGTCCGGTCTCGTCACCCACCACTCCGCGTCGTCGACACTCTCCCGTCCTCCAGGCTACGGCCTCCGGGTGGGTCGGGCCTGGTCACGGTGGCTCCCGGCGCGGACCGCCGGAGTCCGGGGCGGCGACACCGCACCGCCGCCGGGGGCGGCGACACCGCACTGCCGCCGCAGCCGCCGGGGACCGCCGCCACCGCCGCCACCCCCAGTCGCCTCCGCCGGGACCGTCGTCGGGTGGCTCAGTCGAGCGGCACCAGCTCCAGCAGCGAGAACCCCGGCATGGGCAGCGAGAAGGCCCAGCCGAGGACACCGTCCGCCGGACGCGTCTCGGTGTCCGGCTCGTACCGGTCGAAGCCGTCGGCCGCCCGCAGCAGCGACCACTGGGCGTCGTCCGGCCAGTCCCCGCCGCCGTGTCGCGCCCAGACCGCCTCGATGTTGGAGTGCGTGGCGTCGACCCGCCAGTGCGCCACCCGGTACGGCCGGTCGGCGAGCCCACCGACGTCCACCCGCACGTCCCGGTCCAGCGCCCGTGCACCACCCGACTTCGACTGGTCCAGCGTGCCGTTCCAGATCAGGACGTGCACCCGGCCGTCGGCGTGCCGGGCCGCCCACGTCTCGACCAGGGAGCCCGCCCCGTCGCCGTCGACGGTCACCGGCAGCTGGTCGTCACCGAGCCGGTCGAGCGCGGCCAGCGCCCAGAACCGGGGCTTGCGCAGGTTGCCGACGGTCAGCAGGCCGAAGCCGCCGTGGAACAGCCGGGGCGGCCGGCCCAGCTCCTCGAAGTGGTCGGAGGCCACCCAGTAGGCCAGCGCCTCGACCCGGCCCGCGGCCGAGCGCATCCCGCGCAGCAGGAAGGCTGCGGCGAACACCCCGTCGGTGACCGGGTTGAAGTGGGTGGGGGTGATGCCCCACTCGGTCCAGAGCAGCTCCAGGTCGGGCCGGCCGGCGGCCACGCAGAGCGGACGCAGGTCCAGCGGCGGGCTGCCGTAGGTGTGGGTGGAGAGGAAGTCGATCGGAGCGCCGGTGCGGGCCACGTGCTCCAGCAGCGCGCCGTTCCAGGCGGCGGCGGCCGACCCGGGGCCGCCCACCCGCAGCTCCGGGTCGACGTCCCGGACCGCGCGGGCGGACACCTCGTACAGCCGCAGGTACTCCTCCCGGGTGCCGGCCCAGAACACCTCCAGGTTCGCCTCGTTCCACACCTCGAACTCCCAGCCGCGCACCTCGGTCAGCCCGTACCGGTCGACCAGGTGCGCGACGAGGGCGCGGACCAGGTCCGCCCAGCGGTCCCAGTCCCGGGGCGGGGAGACGATCGCGCCGTAGGCGAAGACCGTGCGGGCCGGGTCCCGGGCCAGGTCGGCCGGCATGAAGGAGAGTTCCACGACCGGACGCAGACCGAGGCCGAGCAGGGTGTCGTAGATCTCGTCGACCCGGGAGAAGTCGTACACCGGCCGGCCGTCGACCTCCCGGTAGACCCCGACGTCGTCGTGCAGGACGGCGTGCGCGCGGACCGTCCGGACGCCCAGTTCCCGGCGGACGATCGCCAGGGCCTCGGCGAACTCCGTGCCGATCGGCCGTCCGCCGGTGGTGTCGGCGCAGCGCAGCTGGCTCAGGCGTTCGGCGCCGATCATGCGACGCCACGGGCGGTGCACCGGCCCGTCGGAACCGGCGGCGTCGACGGTGACCCGGACGGCGGCCGGGCCGTCGGGCACCGACGCGGTGGCCACGCCGGCCCCCGGCTGCCCGCACACGTCCACGTCGGCCAGCGTGGCCACCGCGTAGTGGTAGGTGCGGCCCGGCTCGCCGGTGGTGTCGGCGTACGGCGGGTGCGGCACCGCCAGCACGTCGCCGCCCTGGTGGTCGAGGGGGAGGTACGGGCCGTCCGACCGGTCCGCCCGGTGGACGAGGTAGCCGACCGCGCCGGGCACCGGAGCCCAGTCGAGGGTCACCTGTCCGCGTCCGCCCGAGGCGCGCAGCCCGCTCGGCGGCGGCAGCGGTTCCCGGCCACCGCCGTCCTGCCGGCGCAGCCCGATGCGGGCCTCCCAGTCCGCGCGGGCGTCCCCGGTCGGCGTGGCCACCTGCTCGTTGCCCATCCTCGTCCTCTCCCTCGTGGTGGTGGGCCGTCGACTCCCGGCCGCGGCGCCGACTTCCGGTCACCCCGTCGACTCCCGGGCGTGCCGCCGGTCGGACCGGCGGCACGATCCCGGGTGGTGCTCACCCGACCGGTACGGCGAACTCCTCGATCCCGAGCAGCGGGCGGAGCTGTTCGGTCGCCCGGCCCGGGGCGAACCGGCGCCGCAGCGCGTCACCGGCGAGCAGGTTGCCCAGCGCGCCCAGCACCATGCCCTGATCGAGGGCGAGGTGCCGGTGGGCGACGGCGCCGCTGCGCACCGCCACCGCGTCGTGGAAGCCGCCCGGGCCGTAGCAGTCGAAGTCGGCGCGGAGCCGGGCCAACTGGTCCACCGCCTCGCCCGGCGCGTACGGCAGGGCGAGGAAGACCGCGTGCGGGGTGACCACGCCGTCGCCGTAGCCGGTCGGGAGCGGGTCGGCGTCCCGGCAGCCCTCGAAGCCGAGGTTGACCCGGGTGCGCTCCTGGTCGCTGGTGTAGCCGTCGGTGTCCAGGCCCATCGGGTCGACGCCGTACTCCCGGTAGCCGCCGGCCGGGTCGGAGGACGGCGAGAAGCCCCAGTGCCCGTACCGGGCCTCGTGCAGGCCGTGGTCGATCTGCCCCTGGACGAACACCGGGTGGTTGCGGCCCCAGCTGTCCGGTGCCCACCGCGCCTCCGGCACGAGCAGGTCCGGCATCAGCGCCTCGAACATCGAGCCGCCCCAGCTCGGCACGTACTGCCGCCCCCGGTGCCGGTACGCGCCCTCGAAGACCCGGATGCCGAGCAGTTCGCGGTGCTCGCCGACCGGTTTCATCTCCTGCCACGACCAGTCGCAGTTCGGCTCGAAGGTGCGCCACATGGCGAAGTAGTGCTCCCGGGGCACCTGGCCGAGTGCGATCGCCACGTAGCTGCCGATCCGGGTCTCGCTGTTGAGCGTGCCGTAGTGGTGGCCGGTGTACCAGACGTTCGGGCCCCGGCCACGGTAGTTGTCCTCGACCCCGCCGTTCGGCGGTCGTTCCGGCCAGAACCCGCCGCGCAGCAGGCCGGCGCCGAAGTCGGCACCCCGGGCGTTGGCGTCGTAGTAGAAGCCGAAGTCCATCCCGGCGAGGATCCGTCCGGCCGGGGCGCGCAGTGCCGGGTCGTCGTTGCCGAGCACCATCAGCGCGGCGGCGAGCCAGGCGTTGTCCACGCTGGACAGGAAGGGGTGCACCGTCGAGCCGTCCACCGGCCAGGTGCGCAGCAGCTGCCCGGTGGCCGGGTCGTACCAGTTGTAGAACATCCCGGAGTACGGGTGGCGCTCCAGGCGGGCCAGCGTGTCCAGGGCCGCCCTGATGTACCGGCGTGCCGTGCCCCGGGAGATCACGCCCAGCTCCCGGGCGGCGACCGCCGACCAGATCAGGCAGCCGACGTTGGTCGGCGAGGTGTACCGGGACCGGGTCGCCGCGGTCAGGTCGGCGTCGATGTTGTCGGCGACCAGGCCGGTGCCGGGGTCCACCATGGCGGTCATCGACCGCCAGGTGTCGGCCGCGTAGCGCAGCAGCAGTCGCCGGTCACGGCCGCCGGACAGGTCGGCCGGGGCCGCGGTCGCCCCGGACGGGACGAGCAGCGCCGCCGACGCACCGGCGGCCAGCGTCAGCACGGACCTGCGTTTCATCGGAACCTCCTGCGGGTGTGGGTCACTTGAGACCGGTGGTGGCGATGCCCCGTACGAAGTGGCGTTGCAGGACCAGGAAGACGAGCAGGATCGGCAGCACCACGACGACCGAACCGGCCAGCAGCAGCCCGTACCGGGCCTCGTTCTGCCCCACGCTGTAGAGCGCGAGCGCCACCGGCAGGGTGTACCTGTCCTCCGTGGTGGCGACCGCGAGCGGCCAGAGGAAGTTGTTCCACGAGCCGAGGAAGGTGAGGATGCCGACGGTGGCCATGGCCGGCCGGGACAGCGGCAGCACGATCCGCCAGAAGATCCGCCACTCGCCGGCCCCGTCGATCCGTGCCGACTCCAACAGTTCGTCGGGTACGGAGAGCATGAACTGCCGCATCAGGAAGACGTTGATCGCCTGGGCGATGTTCGGCAGTACCAGGCCCGCGTACGTGTTGACCAGGCCGAGATTGCTGACCAGCACGAAGACCGGGATGAACCAGACCACCGGCGGCACCATGATCGTCCCGACCACGGCGACGAAGAGCCCGCGCCGACCCCGGAACGGCAGCTTGGCCAGGGCGTACCCGGTGGCCGCGCAGATCAGCACGTTGCCGACGGTCACCAGGGTGGCGACGACCGCCGAGTTGGTGAAGTACTGCGGGAAGTCCAGCCGGCCGAACAGTTCCCGGTAGTTCTCCAGCGTGGCCGCCTCCGGCCACCAGGTCGGCGGGACCCGGCGGATCTCGCCCTCGGGCTTGACCGAGGAGACCAGCATCCACAGGAACGGGCCGACCATCAGCAGCAGCCCGGCGCCGAGCAGCAGGTGCAGGACGGTCGCCGCGACCCGGTCACGGGAACGGCGGGTACGGCCCGTCGCCGGCGCCGGCCGGACGGTGGCGTCGTCGATCACGGGGGTGGCCACGTGCCGCTCCTCAGGAGTCCGACTTGAGCAGGCGGAACCAGCCCACGCCGAGCGCCGCGACGGCGAGGAAGAGCACGTAGCTCATCGCGGAGGCGTAGCCGTAGTTGCCGAACCCGAACTGGCTGTAGACGTACTGCGAGACGGAGACGGTGGAGTGCAGCGGTCCGCCCTGGGTCATCACGAAGGGTTCCTCGAAGACCAGCATCAGGCCCACCGTGCCGATGACGGTGGAGAGCAGCAGGGTGGGCTTGAGCATCGGCAGGGTGATGTACCGGAACCGCTGCCAGGCGCTGGCCCCGTCGATCCGGGCCGCCTCGTAGAGCTGCTCGGGGATGGCCTGGAGCCCGGCCAGGAAGATCACCATCTGGAATCCGAGTCCGCGCCAGACGATCATCACGATCAGCGCGGGCAGGGCCAGGCCTGGGCTCTCCAGCCAGTTCGGGCCGGTGATCCCGAACAGCCCGAGGAACCCGTTCACCAGGCCGGCGTCCTTCTGGTAGACGAACCGCCAGACCACCGAGACGGCGACGATGCTGGTCACCACCGGCAGGTAGTAGCCGACCCGGAACAGCGCCGTGAACCGGGTCAGCCCGGAGTTCACCCCGAGGGCCACAGCCAGGCCGAGCCCCAGGGTGAGCGGGATACCGAGGAGCACCACCAGCGCGGTGTTCCGGACCGACTTCAGGAACACCTCGTCGTCGGCCAGGCGCAGGTAGTTCTCCAACCCGACGAACTCCACGGCCAGCGGGGTGCGCAGGTCGGCCAGGCGGATGTCGGTGAGACTCATCAGCAGCGAGACGAGCACCGGGCCGACCAGGAAGATCGCAAACGGTACGGCGAACGGCAGCGCGAACGCCCAGCCGGTGAGCCCCCGGTGGGTCGCGCCGCCACGCCCGGTGCGGTTCCGGCCCGGTGCCGGCACGTCAGGCTCCGGTCCCGATCGCGGTGGCCTTCTGCTGGATCGCGCGGGCCGCGTCCTGCGGGCTGGTGCGGGTCTTGGTGAGCTTCTCCACCTCGCTCTCCAGGCCGACCGCGACCTGCTCCCAGGTGGCGATCGCCGGGGGCGACTTCGCGTCCTCCAGTTGCCTGCCGAACGCGGCCAGGTGCGGGTCGTCGGCCAGCACCGGGTCCTCCCACGCCTGCTTCACCGACGGCAGGTCCGACGCCGTCCGGTACCAGGTGATCTGCACGTCCGGGCGGGACAGGTACTCGACGAACTTCCAGGCCGCGTCGCGGTTCTTGGCGTCCTTGAAGACCGCGAGGTTGCCGCCGCCGACGAACGAGGTGGCCGACTTCCGCCTGGGCATGTGCCAGAGCTGGAAGTTGTCGGCCGCGCCCTGCTCCCTGAGCAGGTTGAGGTGCCAGGGGCCGGAGACGAACGCCCCGACGTCGCCCTTGACGAACTCCGCGTCAAGGGTGCCCTGCGGCAGGTCCTTCGGGCTCAGGCCCTCGGCGAAGTAGGACTGGTAGTAGCCGAGCGCCTCGACGGTGGCGGGGCTGTCGAGGGCGAACCTGTCGCCGGAGAGGACGTCCCCGCCGTTCTGCCAGACGAACGGGAGCACCGTCTGCCAGGAGCCGGGGCCGCCGGGCGGAAAGGAGACGCCCCACCGGGCGCCACCTCGGGTCTTCAGCGCGGTGATCGCGGTCTTCAGGTCCTCCCAGGTCTGCGGGGCGGTGGTGATCCCGGCCTTCGCCGCGACCGCCTTGTTGACGTAGAGCAGGCGGGTCTCGACGTACCAGGGGACGCCGTAGGAGGTGCCGTCGACCAGGGTGGTGTCCCAGGCACCGGGGAAGAAGTCGTCCTTTGCGACCAGGTCGGCCGGGGTGGGGTCGAGCCCACCGGTGGTGGCGAACTCCCCCATCCAGGTGGTGCCGACCAGGCTGATGTCGGGGGTCTGCCGGCCGGCGATCGCGGTGGCGATCTTGTCGTGCGCCCCGTCCCACGGGATCGGGGTCACCTTGACCCTGGCGTCCGGGTTCTCCTTCATGAAGGCGTCGGCGAGGACGCCCAGTTTCTCGCCCTCCGTGCCCATCGCCCAGACGGTGACCTCGCCGGTCGCCCGGCCCTCGCCGATGCTCCTGCCGGGGCCCTCCGCGCCGCTGTCCTCGTCCCGGCCGCAGCCGGCGACGAGCAGGACAGCGGCGAGTCCGAGCGCCGCCAGTGGCCGCGTCCACGTCGCCATGGGACAACCTCCAATGCAACCGGCCCGTGTTCGGCCATTCGCTCGGGCAGACCGAGACGGGCACAGAGTGAAAGCGCTTACACCAATTTCGGATACTGGCGAACTCATTCATGAATGTCAAGAGTTAGACAGACGCGTTTCGATACGTTGCGCCGCATGGCAGCAGGACGGACGCGGTTACGGCGTCAGCGCCCGGTGGTGAAGTGCTGGTAGTCGGGGTGGGACCAGACACCGCCCCAGGACCAGCCGACCGCCTCGAAGGCCCGGACGAGGACGCCGTCCGGTACCGCCATCCCCGGCCGGTACGCGGCTCGGTCGACGTACGCGGCGCCGGCCGGAGGGAGGACCTGACCGCCGAACAGGTACGGGTTCTCCACCGGGTTGACGTCGATCGCCCGCCCGTAGGCATGGGTCGACCAGCTCGCCGCCCCCTCGGTCACCGCCCGACGGCAGTTGAACCCGGAGGTGTTGTCGGCGGCCATCGACGCGGCGTCGTCACCGCCGTAGACGTCCACCGGCCGCATCTGCCGGATCGGGAAGCGCTGCCGGAAGAGGGCGTCGAAGACGGTGACCACGTCGGCGGCGACCGCCTCGTGCACGACCAGGGTGCCGGTGCGCGGCTGTCCCGCGAAGTCCCAGTGGGTCAGCCGGACCAGCCGCAGCCGCTCGGGGCCCACCGGACACCCCGGCCGCCAACTGCGCGCCACCTCCGCCTCGGTCACCGGCCGGATCTCGCTGGCGAAGGCGGGCGGGGTGGGCGACGGCGGTGGCGGTGGCGGTGGTGCCGACCGGGTGCAGGCCGCGAGCACCAGCGCGGACGCCAGTGCCAGCGGAACCCGCCCCCGGACGGTCACCTGTCGACCGGGCTCCCCTACGAGGCCGGTGTGATGGTGGAGTAGCCGACCCAGCGGCCGGCGTGGTCACCGGAGGCGAGCCGCAGGTGCTCGACCCCGTTCAGCACCGCGCGCATGTCGAACGCGGCCTGGTCACCGGCGACCAGGCCGGTCGGTGCCGAGGCCATCGCGCCGTTGGCGTCGATCGAGTACGAGACCAGCGACGCCGGGACGACCGTGCCGAGCCGGGGTACGAGGTAGGTCATCGCGGCGTTGACCCCGATCGCGTACCGCGCGCCCCGGGTCTCCTGGAGGTGGTACCCGGCGAAGGTGCCGGCGCTGATCGCGTACCAGATGCCGCTACGACCGCTGACCCGCTGCCGCTCGGTGCAGGGCGCGGTGCTGTTGCGGGTCAGCGTCAGGTTGCGACTGCCGAGCGCGGAGCCGGTGCTGGAGAACTTGTACGCGGTGTGCGTACCGGGGGTCATCCGCACGTTGGCCTTGACGCCGATGGGCGGGAAGTCGGTGTAGTACAGGTCGGCGATCCGGGCGAAGTACTCGTCGCCGGTCATCCCGTAGAGCTGCACGTGCTGGATGCTGTGCGTGGTGTGGTAGTTCCCGGAGTCCCGGGCGTGCAGCAGGCAGTACTTGCTGCGCCAGTTGCGGTTCCGGATGGCCCCGTACGCGTCCCGCGCGGTGGTCAGCGCGCCCTGCAGGAGCAGCTTGGCGTCGGTGTTGCCGGTGAGCCGCCAGTAGTCCCAGAGCCCGAACGCCGCGAACATGTGCCCGTTGTAGGTGCGGTCGCCCTTCACCGCGTTGGGGTACGGGTACTCCTCGAGCCAGAGCAGCCCGTCCACCGTCCAGACGCCCCAGGGCTTGCCGGCGACCGGCGGGAGCAGGAACGACGCGAAGGTCGCGTCGGCGGCGGTCCGCCAGGAGGAGTTGCCGGTGACCTCGTGGAGCCGGACGAAGAGGCTGAGCGCCTGCCCCTGCGCCATGCACGAGTACCACGGCGGCCGGAACAGGTCGTACACGGCGTGCAGGGCGTAGTCGAAGCCGTACGGGTAGAACCAGGCGGCGTCCCGCACCTTGCGCCGGTCGACCAGGCGCTGCGCCTGCTTGATGGCGCGTTCGAGATACGCGACGTTGCCGGTCAGCCGGTGGCTCTCCAGCAGGGCGATGCCGTACTGGGCCTGGGCGACCGGGTGGTCGTGCATCCTGCCGCCCGTGACCATCGTCCGCACGCCCTCGGCGTCGTGCGTGCCGGTGTCCACCAGCGGCACCGGTGTGGCCCGGTAGTACGGCCGCAGTTCGGTCGGCAGGTCCCGGATCTCGAAGTCGTCGTACCGGAACTGGAAGGGAATGGTCGAGGACGGGCTGAAGGTGCGTCCCTCGCCCGGCGCCGACGACTCGACCTCGGACCGGCGCTTCGGGGTCAGCGCACGCAGCCGGGACCCGCTCACCCGGGGCGCCCGGCCGATCTGGTCGCCCGGCAGCGGTGGGCTCAGCTCGTGGGCCGGGTCCACGACCGACGCCGTGGGGGTCACCCAGCGAGGGCCCGGCACCGCGGCGACGGCCGGCCCACCCCGCATCGGCACCGTTCCGGTCACCAGGCCGGTTCCCGCCACCAGACCGGTGCCGAGCACCGCCCGCCGGGACCAGGCCGGCAGGCGGCCCTCGTCGGGCCCGGCGTCGTCGAACTCCATCGTGTCCCCCGTCGTGTGATCCCGCAGGTCGGCGCCCTGTTATAGCAGTCAGCGGCGGGCCCGCGCGGCCCGTCAGCCGGCGGCGCCAGCCAACTCTGGCTGATCAGTCAGGGCGGACGGTCCGGACGTCCGTTCAGGCACCCATCCGTTGCGGTGGAACGGTGAGCCCGTAGAGCGTCAGCAGCTCCGGGGAGTCGACCCGGCTGCCGTCGGCCACCGCGTCGCAGCCGATGTCGACGATCAGGTCCTTGTGGGCCAGCAGGTACGGTCGCGCGCCGACATCGGCGCGGGCCAGCGTGGCGATGCCGGCCCAGTGCCGGCGTCCGAAGAGCATCGGGTAACCGCGCAGCCCGCCGTAGGTGGCGCAGACCAGCACGTCCGGGTACGGCAGCGCGACCACCCGGCGGACCGCCTCCGTGGTGAGGCCGGGCATGTCCACCGGGACCACCACGACGGCCTCGATGGCGTCGTCGGTGAGCGCGGCGAGACCGGCCCGGATGGACGAGCCGACCCCGGTTCCCCAGGCCTGGTTCACCACCACTGTCGCCCCGGTCAGGTCGGCGGTCCGGCGCACCTCGTCGGCGGCCGCGCCGAGGACGACCACGGTCGGCGTGCAGCCCGCCTCGGTCATCGTGTCGACCATCCGGTCCACCAGGGGACGATCCCCGAGGCGCAGCAGTGCCTCGGGCCCGCCGATCCGCCGGCCCCCGCCTGCCGCGATGATCATTCCTGCGATTCGCACACCGGGTGCAACGACCGCCGCACCCCATCGGTGGCGGGGCGAATCGGATATTTAGTACACGTTTCCGCCTGCCACCCGTCCCGGCGCTCAGTCGGCGTCGGCGTAGCAGTCGACCACCGACAGGTCCAGCGGGAACCGGACCGGGGTGGCCCCGAACAGCAGCGCCGCCGCCCGGGTGCCGGCGTCGCCCACCGCCCGGGTCACCGCGTCCGCCTGACCCGCCGGACAGTGCACGACCACCTCGTCGTGCTGGAAGAAGACCAGCTCGGCGTCGGTGCCGGCCAGCGCGGTCCGCAGCGTGGCGAGCAGGGTGGACGCCCACTCGGCGGCGGTCGCCTGGATGACGAAGTTGCGGGTGAACCGCCCCCGGGAGCGGGCCGCCCGCGCCCGGGGCCCCTGCGGGTCGACGTGGCCGTCCTCCCCCGCCGGGTCGTCACCGGGACCGACCGACCCGGGTGGGCAGGTCCGCCCCAGCCAGGACCGGACCAGCCCGCCGGCCTCCCCGGTGCGGGCCGCCGCCTCGACGTAGGAGAAGGCGGTGGGATAGTGCCGGCGCAGCACGGCCAGCGCCGGCACCGCCGCGCCGCCGGTCTGCCCGTACATCGCACCGAGCAGGGCGAGCTTGGCCCGCGCCCGGTCCCCGCCGAAGGCGTCCCGGGCCAGGGCGGCGTAGAGGTCGCCGGCTCCGCCGGCCGCCGCCAACCGCTCGTCGCCGGAGACCGCGGCGAGCACCCGGGGCTCCAACTGCCCGGCGTCGGCCACCACGAACCGCCACCCCGGATCGGCCACCACCGCCCGGCGGATCACCTTCGGGATCTGCAACGCCCCACCGCCCCGGGTGGCCCACCGGCCGGAGACCACCCCGCCGGGCACGTACTCGGGGCGGAACCGGCCGTCGCGGATCCAGGCGTCCCGCCAGGCCCACCCGTGTGCCGTCCAGATCCGGTAGAGCTCCTTGTACTCCAGGACCAGCGGTACCGCCGGATGCTCCACCCCGCGCAGTACCCAGGCCCGGGTGTTCGGCAGGTCGACGCCGGCTCGGGCGAAGGCGCGCAGCAGCTCGGCCGGAGAGTCGGCGTGCAGCTGCCGCAGCCCGAACGCCTCGGCGATCCGGGCCCCCAGCTCGGCCAGCCGGCGCGGCGGGCCGCCCACCGGGGACGGCTCGCCGAGCAACTCGGTGAGGATGGCGTCGTGCACGTCGACCCGCCAGGGCAGCCCGACCGCCCCCATCTCCACCCCGATCAGCGCGCCCGCCGACTCGGCGGCCACCAGGAGCCGGAACCGGCCGGGGTGGGTGGTGACGGCGATCCGGGCGAGCTGGTCGGCGTACACCCGGGTCGACGCCGCGATGCCCGGACCGGTCGGGCCGGACGGTGCGTCGAAGAGCGCCCCCTGGCCGTCGCCGGGCGGTGCGGGTGGGCGCGGCGGCGGGTCCGGCGGCACCGGCGCGCCGGTCAGCCGGGCCCAGGCCGCCGCGAGCGAGCGCGGCTCGCCCCAGCGGCCGGCGTGTCCGAGCAGCAGCGCCTCGGTCAGCTCGAGGTCGTGGCAGCGCTCGACCCGGACCCCGGCCCGCAGCAGAGCGGGGTAGACCGTCGCCGCCGACGCCCAGACCCAGCGGGGCCGGTCGGCGGCCTCCCGCGCGGCGACGGCGGCGGCGAGGTCGGTCACCGGCTCGGGCGGCCCGGCCGGCTGCCCGTCCGGTCGCAGCGGGCACAGCACGCCCCCGCCGCCCTCCCCCGCCACCACCGCGACCAGCACGCCTCCATCCTGCCCCCGCCCACCGACACGCACCGACCGGTGCGCGGGGCACACCTGCCCCGACCGGGGTCGGCCCACGAACCAGCGAGGCCCGGCCGTCGCCCGGAACCCCGTCGGCCCCGTGCGGGTGGGTCGCTCACCCGCCCGCTGCACCCCGACGGTGCGGACCACCCGGTGTCATAGGGTTCCCGACGTGGGACTGCTGATCACGTCGCGCTCCTCGGAGTCTCCGTGGATCTCCTCGGTGTGGGCCAGCCGCAGCGCCGGGGGGCCGCAGATGACCTCGGTCGCGAGCGAGACCTGGGGGCTCGTGTTCTGGGAGAGCGACGGGACGTCGTACGCGGCCGTCACGGGTCCGGAGGAGCGCGCCCGAATGGCGCCCGTTCCGGCGGATGCCCGTTTCGTCGGCGTCCAGTTCGCCGTCGGCACCGCGTTGCGGATGGCGCCCACGTCGTCGTTCGTCAATTCGGGTCTGGAGCTGCCCGACACGGCGGCGGGGCGGTTCTGGCTCGACGGCGAGCGCTGGCAGACGCCACGCGTCGACGACGATGCCGAAGCGCTGGTGGCGCAGCTCGTCCGCAGCGGCGTCCTCGTACGGGATCCGCTGGTGACGGCGGCCCTGGACGGCCGTCTCCCCGCCGGAGGGTCCCGGACCCTGGAACGGAGGTTCCGTACCGTCACCGGGCTCACCCGCGGTGCTGTCGGGCAGATCGAACGCGCCCGGACCGCCGCGGACCTGCTGTCGTCGGGCCAGGAGGTGAGCGTCGTGGTGGCTCTGCTCGGCTACTACGACGAACCGCACCTCGCGCGGGCGCTCCGGCGGTACGTGGGACGCACCGCCGGGCAGCTCCGGGGCCGCCTCGGCGGTGCGATCGCGTTGTCGCACCTAGCGGACGACGTCGTACACGGCCTTGAGGACGCCGTTGGGGTAGGCGGCCGACTCGCGCAACGCTAGCCGCTGCTCCGCCTGCCCCCGCCGGGGGAACACGCTCTTCCCCTCGCCGAGCAGCACCGGGAAGACCAGCAGGTTGTACCGGTCGACGAGACCGGCGTCGGCCAGGCCGCGCGCCAGCTCGGCGCTGCCGTGGACGAAGATCGCACCACCGGCGGTCTCCTTGAGCGCGGCGACGTCCGCCACCGAGCGCAGGATGTGCTGGTCACCCCACTGGTCGACGAGGGCGTCGTCGGCCACCGTCGTGGACACCACGTACTTCGGGAGTTCCCGGTACTCCGCGTGATCGTCGGACTTCGGCCACACCGAGGCGAAGGCCTCGTAGCTGCGGCGTCCGAACATCAGCGCGGTGGTCTCCTGGAGCTCCTCGCCCTTGAGGGAGAAGGAACCGGCGTCGAACGGCGTTCGGAACACCCATCCCCCGCTCGGGTGTCCCTCGGCCGTCCCCCCGGGCGAGTCCACGATCCCGTCCAGCGAGATGAACCCGGTCCACACCAGTTCGCGCGTCACCACAATCTCCGCATCCGTCGTCGAGTACCGCAGACCGGCCGGAGGACCAGCCCGTCCCCGGCCGCCTCCGGAGGTTATCGGGCGAGCCACCCGGGGTCTTGGACGAAAGCGACAGGCGGGCGCGGGCCGCGCCGGGGTCGAGGCGCCGCCGGAACATCGAGATCGCCCTTCACCCCAGCTCTCCGGCGGCCCGCGACCACGGCGACTACTTGACCGCTCCGGCGGTGAGGCCGGACTGGATCTGACGCTGGAAGAAGGCGTACACGATGATCATCGGCAGGATGGAGAGGGTGAGCGCCGCGAAGAGCGCCGCCCAGTCGGCCTGGTAACCCGCCGAGGTGGAGATGCTGGCGATGCCCTGGGTGAGCACCCACTTGCGGTCCGCCCCCTCGCCCTGCATCAGCGCCACCGGCAGCAGGTACTGGTTCCACTGACCGATGATGTTGAAGATCGCGATGCTGACCAGGCCCGGACGGGCCATCGGCATCATGACCTGGAAGAACAGCCGGGTGTGCGAGGCCCCGTCGATCATCGCGGCCTCGGCCACCGAGTTCGGCAGCGTCTTGAAGAACGCGGCCAGGAAGAACACCGTGAACGGCAGCGAGTACGCGATGTAGACCAGGATCAGCCCGGTGTACGTGTTCAGCAGCCCGAGGTTGTTGACCACCAGGAAGAGCGGCACCAGGGCGAGGAAGACCGGGAACGCCAACCCGGAGACGAACAGGTAGTAGATCACCCGGTTGCCCGGGAACGGGTAGCGGGCCAGCACGTACGCGGCCATCGACCCGAGCAGCATGGTGCCGGCGGTGCTCAGCGTCACCACGAACACGCTGTTGAGGAAGTACCGCCCGACGTTCGCCTCGCTCCACGCCCGGACGTAGCTGTCGAAGCTGAACGCGCCGGGCAGCGCGAACGGGTTGCCGAGAAAGATCTCGGTGTTGCTCTTGAACGAGGCGAGGACCGTCCAGAGCAGCGGGGCGATCACCAGGATCGCCCAGACCACCAGGGCCAGCTGGCCCAGCCCGGTCAACAATCCCACCTCGGAGCGCTGCCGGCGGGCGGCGGTGTGCTTACGACCCCCCGGGGCGGATCCGACCGGGGCGGTCGGCGCGCTGGGTGCGATCTCCGTCGTCATCGGTGCCGCCTCTACAGCTCGATCGTGTCACGCTTGCTGACGCGCAGGGTGAGCGCGGCGAACGTGATCGTCAGGAAGAACAGCGCCACGCCCATCGCCGAGGCGTAGCCGAACTGGGAGTAGCTGAACGCGTTGCGGTAGATCTCGATGCCGAGCACCGTGGTGGCCCCGTCGGGACCGCCCTGGTCGACGGAGAGCACCTGCACGATGGCGAAGGCGTCGAAGGCGGCGATGCCCAGGTAGACCCAGGCGACCTGGAGGGTGTCCCAGAGCAGCGGCAGGGTCACCCGGAAGAACATCGCCGTCCGCCCGGCACCGTCGATGGTGGCCGCCTCGTAGATGTCCTTCGGCACCGAGGACATGCCGGCCGAGAAGAGCACCACGTAGAAGCCGACCGCCTGCCAGACCAGCACCGCGATGATCGACCAGAGCGCGATGTCCGGGTTGGCCATGAAGAGCACCGGATCGAGCCCGACCGCGCCCAGCGCCCCGTTGAGCAGGCCGCTGTCGTCCGGTGCGTAGACCCGACTGAAGATCACCCCGACGATGACCACCGCCAGGACCTGAGGGAAGAAGAACACCACCCGGTAGAACTTCGACCCCCAGACCCCGGTCATCACGCCGCCCCGGCTCCCCCCGCCCACGTTGAGCATGAAGGCGAAGAAGAGCGCGAGGAGGATCGTGAGCAGCGGCAGGGCGAGCAGCAGGAGCCCGTGGTGCCGGATGGCCTTCCAGAAGACGTCGTCGTCCAGCAGTCGGGCGAAGTTCTCCAGACCGATGAACTCCGGGTTCGCGCTGACCCCGCGCCAGTTGGTGGTGGCGAGGTAGAAGGCCTGGGCGTACGGCCCCAGCACGAAGGTCACGTAGATCGCGACCGGCGCCGCCAGGAAGCCGATGATGAACGGGTACCTGCCATGCCGCATGGTTGTCTCGTCTCCGCTCGCCTCGCTACGCCCGGGTCAGCGCTTGAACTTCTCGATGGAGGAGTCCTTCTTGACCGCGTCGGCGACCTTCTGCATCCGGTCGCAGAACTTCTGCGCGGAGCCCCCGGAGAACATCAGCTCGTTGGTCGCGGCGCGGGCCTCGTCGTCGAGCTTCTTGTACCAGGCGTCGAAGCGGTAGCTGAAGTAGTCCTTGCCGGCCGCCGCCAGCACGGCGTTGCCGCTGGTCAGGCCGGGCGAGATGTCCACGCCGTCGACCGCGCCCTGGACCACCGTGAGCACCTTGGTCAGCTCGGTGAAGCCCTTCGCACCGGCCTTGGAGAGCATGTGCCGCAGGTACTCCATACCGCCGCGCGGGTTCTTGCCCTTGGCGGCCACGAAGTACATCTCGCCGGCCGCCGCGTAGATCGCGGTCTGCGGCAGCGCGTCGGACGCGGTCACGCTCGGCACCGGCATCACCGCGTACTTGAAACCGGGCGGGGTGTCCTTGGCCTGCTCGTTCTCCAGCCAGGAACCGCTCGGGTAGATCGCCACCTTGCCCTGGTTCTGCTGGAGCTGGACCTCGGTGTGCTTGAGACCCAGGTGCGCCTTGTTGCCGTACTTCGCGCCGATCTCGGCCCACGCGGCGGCGGCCTGCTTGACCGGCTCGGCCTGCCAGGCGCCGTCCTCCAGGTTGTCGATGTTCTTGAGCACGTCCGGGCCGCCGATCTTGGCGGCGCTGGTGAGCAGGACGAGGTACTGGTAGTAGGCGGCGTTCGCCCCGGCGTACGAGTACGGGGTGATCCCGGCAGCCTTGATCTTGTCGCAGAGGGCGGTGAAGTCGGCCCAGGTCTTCGGCACGGTCCAGCCGTTCTTCTCGAACAGCGCGCTGTCGTACCAGAGGCCGAAGACGGTGAACGCGTAGTTCAGCACGAACGGCTTGCCGTTGAAGGTGCCCTGCTCGACGGTGCCGGGGATGAGCAGGTCCCGCACCTTCTTCGACGGGTCGTCCAGCGAGGGGGCGTCGAACAGATCGGTGAGGTCCTGCACCTGACCGGCCTGCACCAGCGCGCCCTGGTCCATCAGCTTCGAGCCGGCGTTGTTGACCATGTCCGGCGGGGTGTTGCTGGTGAACCGGGGCTGGAGGACGGTGCCGACCTCCTCGGTCGCCGAGTGCTTCACCTCGGCCTTGGGGAACGCCTTCTTGTACGACGGGATGTGCACGTCGGTGGCGTACTTGGTGCCCAGGCCGCCGTTGAAGATGACCACCTCCAGCGCGGCGTCCTCCTTGACGCCCAGCGGGTTGGTGGCGGACTTCTCGCCGGCGGCCTGCTCGACCGGCTCGTCGTCGCCGCCGCCGACGCAGCCGCTGAGCAGGCCGACGGCCGGAGTGGCCAGCAGGCCCGCGGCGGCGGCGCGGCGCAGCACGGTGCGGCGGCTCAGGTCGGCCGGGAGCTCGGGGGTAACGGACATCGTCGTCTCCTTGACGTCAGAGTCGGATCGGGTGCGAGCGGATCAGGCCGGGTCGATTGACGGACCGTCCCGAACCGGTGGTGCGGGTCAGCCGGTGCGGCGGGTGGGCCCGGTGGGCCACCGGACGTGGGTCATGGCAGGGCCGCCCGCGCGGCCTTGTGCCCGTCGACCGCCTGCGCGGTACGCCGGAACGCCGCGTGGGCGCGGTCGTGGGTGCGTTGCGCGACCGCCACGTAGAGCAGGTCGAGCACGACCAGCTGGGGGTGGCGGGCGGACAACGCGTCGGGACGGAAGGTGGTGGCCTGGCTGGCCGTGAGCAGGACGACGTCGGCCAGTTCGGCCAGGGGCGAGCGGGGGAAGCCGGTCAGCGCCACGGTGGTCGCGCCCCGGCTGCCCGCCTCGGCGAGCATCTCGATGGTCTCCCGGGTCTGCCCGGTGTGCGAGATGCCCAGCGCCACGTCGCCGGGGCGCAGCAGCGCGGCACTGGCCAGCCCTTCGTGCACGTCGTTCCAGGCCCACGCGGCCACGCCGATGCGGTGCAGGCTGAACTGCATCTCCTCGCCGACCAGCGCGCTGCCGCTGGCCCCGAAGATGTTCACCCGGTCGGCCCCGGCGACGGCGACGGCGGCCCGTTCCACCTCGGCCAGGTCCAGCAGGGCGGCGGTGTCGTGCATGGCCCGGGTGTCGGCGGCCATGATCTGCCCGAGCACCCGTTCGAGCGGGTCACCCGGCTGGATCTCCCGGCCGATGTCGACGGTCCAGCCGGCGGAGCGGGCCCGACCGGTCTCGCCGGCGATGCCGAGCCGCAGGTCGGCGTAGCCCTCGAAGCCCATCGCCCGGCAGAACCGGGTGACCGTGGCCGGCGAGGTGCCACTGCGTTCGGCGAGTTCCACGATGGTGGCCCGGGCCGCCGCCTCCGGGTCGCTGAGCACGTGCTCGGCGACCCGGCGCAGCGCCCCGGTCAACTCGCCCGCGCCGGTGCGGACGCGGGCGAGCACGCCGTCGGCGACCCCGAGCGGAACCCGGCGGTCGGGCCCGTCGGTGTGGACCACCGCAGCGGCGGTGGCGTCCACCTCGTGACCGACCATCGGAGCCCCACCTTATCGAAAAGAGTGTTAACTGTTAGTGGTAAAAGTTCTTACTAAAGGGCCCTCCGTGTCAAGACCGTGGGCGAAGTTTTCAAACTGTTACCCGCGCCATACCCTCCGTGGTCCACCCGCCCCTTGCCAGCGGCACCCGGGTCGACCAGCATGAATCGCCCCAGCGACGATCTCCGGGAGGTTCCTCGGCATGTCCGGCAGCATCGTGGTCGGCCTGGACGTCGGCGGTACCTCCACCCGGGCCGCCGTCGTCACCACCGCCGGGGAACGCCTCGGCACCGGTCACGCCGGCGGCGGCAACCCCACCAGCCACGGCGCCGAGCGCGCCGCCGCCGAACTCCGTACCGCCCTGCGGGCCGCCCTGGCCGGCACCGACCCGGCCCGGGTCACCGCCGGGGTGATCGGACTCGCCGGGGCGGGTCGGCTCCTCGCCGACCCCGCCGGACGGGCCGCCTTCGACCAGTCCTGGCACGACGCGGGACTGCGCTGCCCGTACACGGTGCACGGCGACGCCCTGATCGCCTATGCCTCCGGCAGCCCCGACCCGGACGGCACCGTGCTCGTCGCCGGTACCGGAGCCATCGCCGCACAGGTACACGGCCTGCGGTTGGACCGGGTGGCGGACGGACACGGGTGGCTGCTCGGCGACGCCGGTTCCGGGTTCTGGCTGGGCCGCGAGGCGGTCCGACGGGTGCTGGCCGACCTGGACCGGGCCCAGCGGCCGGGCCGACTCGGCACCCGGATCCTCACCGAACTGATCGGGCACGCCGAGATCGCCCCGCGCCCCCGGGACACCGTCGACGCACTGGTCCAGGCGGTCACCCGGCGTCCCCCGGTCGAGCTGGCCCGGCTGGCCCCGCTGGTCGTCGACGCCGCCCGGCAGGACGAGCCGACCGCCGTCGCCCTCGTCGCCGAGGCCGCCGGGCACCTGGCGGAGAACGCCTCCCGGATCCGCCCCGCGGACGCCACCGGCCCGCTCGTCCTCGGCGGCGGGCTGCTCACCGGGGACACCCCGCTGGCCACCGCGCTCCAGGCCGAACTGCGCCGCCGCTGGCCGGCCGCGCCCCTGCGCCGGGCCGGCGACGGCGCGGCCGCCGCCGCCTGGCTCGCCGCCCGCGACCTGCCCGGGGTGGAGGATCCGGCTGCCCTGCACGCGCTGCTGGTGCCCCCGGCAGCCCCGGTGGCATAGCCTGACGCCATGCGCCGCCTGCGGCACCTCGCCGAGCGGACGCCGGCCGACCGGGAACGGTACGTCGACCTGCTCCGCGCGGTGGCGATCACCGTCGTCGTGCTCGGGCACTGGACCGTCGCCGTCATCGGGTACGACCCGGCCGGACGGCCGACCGGCCGCTCCGCCCTGCCCGACCTGCCCTGGGCGTACCCGCTGACCTGGCTCGCCCAGGTGATGCCGGTCTTCTTCGTCGTCGGCGGGTTCGCCAACGCCGCCTCGCTCGCCGCCCGCCGGGCCCGGGGCGGCGACGCCGCCGACTGGCTGCTCGACCGCAGCGCCCGGCTGATCCGGCCGACCACGCTCCTCGTCCTGGTGCTCGCCGTCGGTGCTCTTCTCGCCCGCGTCGCCGGGGCCGACCCGTCGATGATCCGCACCGTGGCCTGGTTCGCCACCGTGCCGCTGTGGTTCCTCGCCGCCTACCTGCTCGTCGTCCCGCTGACCCCGCTCACCTACGCCCTGCACCGGCGGTACGGGCTGGCCGTACCGGCGGCGCTGGCCGCCCTGGTCGGCCTGGGCGACCTGGCCCGGGCCACCGACCACGCCGTGCTCGCGAACGGCAACTACCTGCTCGGCTGGCTGGCCGTGCACCAGCTCGGCTACGCCTGGTACGACGCCCGGCGCGAGACCGACCCGGCACAGCGCCGGCTGCCGCCGACCCCACGGGTCGGGTGGGCGCTGCTGCTCGGCGGGGTGGCCGTGCTGGTGCTGCTGACCACCGTCGGGCCGTACCCGGTGAGCATGCTCAACGTCCCCGGCGAACGGCTGGACAACGCCGCGCCGCCGAGCCTGGCGCTGCTCGTCCTGACCACCGCCCAACTCGGACTGATCGTGGTGCTCCGCGACCGGGCCGAGCGCTGGCTGCGCCGGCCCGGCCCCTGGCAGGCGGTGATCGCGGTCAACGCGGTGGTGCTGACCGTCTTCCTCTGGCACCTGAGCGCGGCGATCCTGCTGGTCGGCGGGCTCGACGCGGTGGGCCTGCTGCCCACCCCGCCGGCCGGCTCACCGGCCTGGCTGGCCTGGCGGGTGCCCTGGCTGCTGATGCTCGTCGTGGTGCTGGCGGCGCTGGTCGCGGTCTTCGGCCGGGTGGAGGCCGGTGCCGGCCGGAGCGCCGGCGGCCCGACCGGCGGGGGCGGTGCGGGCGGGCGGCTGCGGGGCGGGTCGGCGGCGCTCGGGTACGGGGCCGTGGTCGCCGCACTCGTGGTCAACGCGGTGACCCCGAAGGACGCGCCCGAGCCACTGGGCCTGCCGGTGACCGCGCTGGTGGCGTACCTGGCGGGGGCGGGTCTGCTGAGGCTGCTCCGCCACACGGCCCAGCACCGGAGGCCCCGTCCCGGACACCTGGGGTGAGGGCGTGCCACGGCTCACCGACATCGGCCCGTACGGCGAACTCCGTCCGGTCGGGTCGGCTCCCCGGCACGACAGCGGCGAATTCGGCTCGCGGACGTCGCCCGACCGGGCCTAGCATCGCCCGGTGATCGATCATGGGCTCTGCGACCGGACCGGACGACGCGTCACCCTGCGCGACGTGGACGACGAGAACTGGCGTGCCGTCGCCGACATCGCGCCCCGCGACGACCAACGCGGGTTCGTCGCCGCCCTGGCAGCCCGCTACCTGCTGCTCTCCACGCGGGAGGACGTGTGGAGGTCCCTGGCCGTCCACGCCGACGACACGGTGGTCGGGCACGTCATGTGGGGCGTGGACGAGGACGGCTCGTACTGGCTCGGTGGCATGCTGATCGACGCCGCCGAGCAGGGCCGGGGACTCGGTCGCGCCCTCCTGCGGACCGTCACGGCCTGGTTGGCGACGCAGCCGGACTGCCGGGTGATCCGGCTGTCGTACCACCCGGAGAACACCCCGGCGCGACGGCTCTACGAGTCGACGGGCTTCCGGCCGACCGACGACGCCGAGGGCGACGAGATCGTCGCCGAACTCGTCCCGGAGGCCGCGACCCCGCACGGCCCGTCCTGACCGCCGCCGTCGGCCGAGGGCTCAGGTGAGCAGGCGCAGCAGGGCGGCGGTGCCCGCGCCGAGGGCGACCACCAGCAGGAAGGGGGCGCGCAGCAGCACGGCCATCAGGGCGACCCCGAAGCCGGCCGCCCGCGCGTCCAGCACCAGGTGCGGCCCGGTGGCGAAGGTCTGCACGGCGACCAGCGCGGCCAGCAGGGCCACCGGCAGCAGGGCGGAGGCCTCCTCCACCCGGGGGTTCTCCAGCACCGACCGGGGAACCGCGAGGCCGACGAGTTTGAGCAGGTAGACGCCGAGGGCGCCGAGCAGGATCGCGGTCCACATCAGCGCTCACCGTCCCGCTCCGGGCCCGGCAGCGGTACGGTCCCGGCCTCCGGACGCCGGTCCGTGCCGTCCCGGTCGGCGACCGGGTCGGGGCGGACCGGCGCGACCCCGACCGGCTGGCGCACCGGCTGCTCGCGTCGACCGCCGCGCAGGGCCACGACCACCGCGACCAGTCCGGCCGCCAGGACCGGGAGACCGGCGGGCAGCACCGGGACGGTGAGCAGCGCGGTCGCCGCGGCGGCGACCGCGACCGCCCAGAGCCGCCGGTCCCGCAGCCGGGGCATGAGCAGGGCGAGGAACGCCGCCGGGGCGGCCACGTCGAGCCCGAGCGCCTCCGGGTCGGGCAGCACCCGCGCGCCGAACGCCCCGGCCAGGGTGGCCAGGTTCCAGCACCCGAAGACCGAGACGCCGGTGGCCCAGAACGCCAGCCGGGCCTGCCGGGGCTCGTCCCGGACCAGGGCCATCGCCGAGCTCTCGTCGATCACGAGCTGCGCGCCGAACAGCCGACGCAGGCCGCGTACCCGCAGCAGCGCGGAGAGGTTCAGCCCGTACAGGGCGTTGCGCACGCCCAGCAACGTGGCGGTGGCCGCGCCGGTGACCGCCCCTCCCCCGGCCGCCAGCACACCGACCACCGCGAACTGGGACGCCCCGGAGAACATCAACAGCGACAGCGCACCCGCCTGCCACACCGAGAAGCCGGACACCACCGCCAACGCCCCGAACGACAACCCCAGCGCGCCGACCGCCACCCCGACCCCGGCCGCGTCGGCCAGCACCGCCCGCCGGGCCCTCGGCCAGTCCTGGTCGACCACCGCGACACCCATGCCGTCCCCCTCCCGCCGGGTCCCCCGGCCCCGCCCATCATGCCGACGGGCCGGAAGAGCAGGTCAGGCGGTGTCCCGGACGGCCTCGGCGAACACCTCGGAACGGTGCTCGAAGTTGCGGAACCGGCCGTAGCTCGGCGCGGCCGGAGACAGCAGCACCACCCCGTCGGCGGGGGTGAGCTTGCGGGCCAGGCGGACCGCCGCGACCAGGTCGTCGGCGAGTTCGGTACGCACCCGGGGCAGCCCGGCGAGAGCCTCGACGATCCGGGGACCGCTGTCCGGGATGCCGATCACGGTGATCTCCCGCTCCGCCAGGTGCTCCCGGAGCGGGGTGTAGTCGAGTCCCCGGTCGGTGCCGCCCACGATCACCGTCAGCGGGCGGGTCTCGTACGCGTCGATCGCGTGCATCGCCGCGTACGGGCTGGTGGCGAGGGTGTCGTCGACGAAGGTCAGCCCGGACGGGTCGGCGATCTCGGTGAGCCGGTGGGCGAGTCCCCGGAACCCGGCGACCGCCGCCGCGACCTCGTCGGAGCGGGCCGGCACGTCCACGTCGAGCGCGTCGAGCACCGCCAGGGCCACGCAGAGGTTGCCCGCGTTGTGCGCGCCGACCAGCGGCAGCGTCGTACGGGCGAAGAGCGGCCGGTCGGCGGCGTGGAACCACGGCGTGCCGTCCGGACCGGGGGCGACGTGGAAGCCGTCGGGACGGCCGGCGCGCACCGCCGGACGGTCGCCCAGCTCGGCGGCGAGCCGCTCGTCGGTGCCGTTGACCACCACCGTCTCCGGGCCGTGGGCGAGCAGGTTGAGCTTGTCCCGGTAGTACTCCCGCTCGCCGCCGTGCGCGTCGAGGTGCTCCGGGAACAGGGCGGTGACCACCGCCACCCGGGGCGAGTCGGTCAGGTCGCTGCACTGGTAGCTGGAGAGTTCCAGCACGTACAGCTCGGCCTCGGGCAGGTCGAGCAGGGGCACCCCGATGTTGCCGCCGAACACGTTCGGCCGGCCGAGCGCGGTGAGCAGGTGGGAGATCAGGCTGGACGTGGTGCTCTTGCCCTTGCTGCCGGTGACCCCGACGGTGCGCGCGGCGTGGTCGGCCATCCAGAGCGCGCTGCCGCCGGTGACGGTGCCACCCCGGCGGCGCAGCTCGACCAGCCACGGGTGGGTCTGCGGCACCCCCGGCGAACGGACCACCACGTCGGCGGCGGCCAGCCGGGCGAAGCCCTCCTCCCCGGTGACCAGCGGCGCGGCCTCGGCCAGCGGCCCGGACCAGTCCAGCGAGAGGAAGTTCGCGCTGTCGTCGACGGCGACCAGGGCCGCCGGACCGTGCGCCGCGACGGCGGTCACCGCGGCCCGGCCCTCCCGGCCGGTCCCCCAGACGGCGACGGAACGTCCGCGCAGGTCAGACAGGCGCACGGGGGATCTCCTCCAGCCAGGTACGGGCTCATTTGTCACGGCCTAGTATGGCGTGTGCCCAACGAACAGCTCCGGCGGATGGACGCCTTCACCTTTCCGTCCCGCTCGATCGATCCGGCCACCGGCGAGGTGCGGCTGGACTACGCGCTGACCGGCCCGGACGGCGAGGTGCGGTTCACCGAGGTGATCACCCTTCCGCCCCCGCCCGCGCCGCCGTCGGAGGCCACCCTCGCCACCCTCGACCGGGTGCTGGACCTGCTGCACCTGGCCGCCGGGGTGAGCTACTACAAGGCCGCCGCCCCGCCCCGCCTGGTCGCGCCCGCGCCGCTCGGCCCGGCCGCCGCCGCGCTGCTCACCGCCGTCTACACCAGGGGTCTCGCCGAGTACGCCTACCGCAACGACCTGCCGTACGTGCTGGAGCTGACCCCGGAGATCCCGGCCGGCTCGGTGCCCCCGGCGGCGATGGTGGACACCGCCGACCGGCGTCCCCTGTCGGCGGTCGGCGGCGGCAAGGACTCCATCGTCAGCCTGGAGGCCCTGCGTCGGGCCGGCATGGACCCGGTGCCCTTCTCGGTCAACCCGAACCATGTGATCGACGCGGTGAACGCGGCGTCCGGGCTGACCCCGCTGGCCGCCCGGCGACGACTCGACCCGGCGCTGTTCGCGTTGAACAAGGCGGGTGCCCGCAACGGCCACATCCCGGTCACCGCGATCAACTCGCTGATCGCGGTGGCCACCGCCGTGCTGCACGGACTCGGGCCGGTGGTGATGTCCAACGAGCGCTCCGCCTCCGACCCGAACCTGATCTGGAACGGTCACGAGATCAACCACCAGTGGTCCAAGGGCGTCGAGGCGGAGGGGCTGCTCCGGGCCGCGCTCGCCGAGCACGCCGGGCTCACCGAGCCGTACTTCTCCCTGCTGCGTTCCCTGTCGGAGCTGCACATCGCCCGCCTCTTCGCCGCCTTCACCCGCTACGACGACGTGGTGACCAGCTGCAACGCGGCGTTCAAGCTGCACGACCCGAGCGCCCGCTGGTGCCGGGACTGCCCGAAGTGCCGGTTCGTCTTCCTCGCCCTCGCCCCGTTCGTGCCCCGGGAGCGGATCACCCACATCTTCGGCGGCGACCTGCTCGCCGACGACACGCAGGTCCCCGGCTACCGGGAACTGCTCGGGGTGGACGGACACAAGCCGTTCGAGTGCGTCGGCGAGGTCGAGGAGTCGGTGGTGGCGTTGAGCCTGCTGGCCGAGCAGGAGCAGTGGCGCGACGCGCCGGTGGTCCGGGCCCTGGTCGAGGCGGTGCCGGACACCGCCCGGTCAGCGGTGGCGGACTCCGACGTGTTCACCCCGGGCGGGCCGAACTTCGTCCCCCCGGCCTACGCCAAGGCCCTGGAGGGGTTGGCCTGAACGGCCCGTGCCGGGACGCGGTGGACGGTGGCGGCGTCCCGGCCTCGCCACCTGTGGCCGAGCTCGGCCCGGCCGGTCCGGCCAGGACCGTCTGCGGCACGCCCGGTCAGGTGCGGCCGGTCAGGAGGACGTCCAGGGCGGCGATCGACTCCCGCCAGCCGGCGGGACGGTCGTAGGCGACCCAGTTCCGCTCCGCCAGCGCGTGCAGTACCTCGTGGACGTCCAGCCGCCGGTGCTCGTCAGGGCCGCCGACGCCGTACCCCTCGACCAGGGCGACGGTGTCGGCGGGCCGGTGCTGGCGCACGTGCAGCCGGGTCTGGGCCAGATCGCTCAGCGGGTCGTTCCAGGACGCGCGTTCCAGGTCGACCACCCCGCACAGCCGGGGTTCCCCGGTGGCGGGGACCAGCAGGTTGCTGCCGACGAAGTCGTTGTGGCACAACATCGGCCCCGGACCTGACGCCACCGCCTGCCGGTGGCGCTCGACGAACCGTCGGACCCGGTCGGCCAGGCGCGAGGGGCCGCCAGCCCGTAGGTGCTCGGCGATCAGGTCACCGGTCCGGGCCGCCACCCGGTCCCACGCGGTTGGCCACCGGGCGCCGTCCTCGAGCAGGTCACCGAACTGTCGACCAGCCACCGTGTGCAACCGCCGCAGAGCCCGGCCCACCTCGCGGGTCAGCGCCGTCGTCCGCGCCGGGTCGAGTTCCGCGCGGCGGTCCGCCCAGCGCACACCGTCCAGGCGGGTCATGAGCAGGAAAGCGACCCCCGCCGGTCCGTCGAGCTGTCCGTATCCCACCGGTCGGGGCCCCACGATCCCCGGTACGTCAGCCAGCAGCCGAAGGGCCAGCACCTCGGTGTCCCGCCGCCGTCGGGCGGTCGCGGGATAGATCTTCAACACGTGCGGCGACCCGCCCCCGTCGCGGACGCCGACGACCTTCCCCACCGCACCCTGCACCGAGGGCGCCCACCCGTCCACCTCGACGCCCGGCACCTCCGGTCGCAACCGGTCCAGGACATCGGCGAGCACCCGCGCGTCAACGACCATGCGCACCATCCTGCCGGCCGGCCCACTGGCCGACCCGAGTGGACGGCCCGGTCGGCGACCAGCTGGGCGGGTTGGCCCAGCCGTCGTGACAGTGCCGGGCACCCCACCGCCACCCGGCGGTGGCGGTGACCGACGGGGACGGGCCGGAACGGTCAGCGGGTGCGGACGGCGTCCAGGGCGAGCAGGGCGACGTGCAGGGAGAGACAGGCGTCCACCGAGTCGAGGTCGGCGTCGAGGATGCGGGCGATCCGGGCCAGCCGCTCGTAGAACGCCGGCCGGGACAGGTGCGCGGCAGCCGCCGCCGCGGACTTGTTCCGGCCCTGCTCCAGATAGACCCGGAGCGTCCCGAGCAGCTGGTCCCGGGGGTGCCGCGCGTCGTACGCCAGCAGGGGCCCGAGTTCCCGCTCCACGAACGTCTGCACCCGGGGGTCGTCCCGCAGCAGGTGCAGCAGCCCGGCCAGCCCGACGTGCGGCAGCCGGAACACCGGCAGGTCCCGCCGGTCCCGGCGGGCGGCGTCGGCGACCTGCCGTGCCTCGACCAGTGACCGGTGGGCCTCGCGGAGGCCGCCCACCCCGGACCCGGCCGCCACGATCACCGCGCCGGGCGTACCAGGGGCGGATCGGGCGTCCACGCGGACCCGGCGCAGCGCGGCGGCGAACGCGGCCAGCGCCTTCGCCTCGGCGGCCGGGTCGGCGAGCGCGAGCAGCGCCCCCACCGCCTGGTCGTCCAGGGCGCTGGTGAGCGCGGTCAGCCGGGCCTCCCGCAGCGCCTGGCCGACCGCCTCGGCCAGGTCCCGCAGCCGCGCCGGTCCGGCCTCCTCGGGCCCCTCCTCCCCGTCGTCGGCACGGTGCCGGACCACCACGCCGACCAGGTGCCGCCGGTCCAGGGTCACCCCGAGCGCGCGGGCCCGCAGGGCCACCTCGTCCACCGGCCGGGAGTGGTCGAGCAGGGCGGTGAGCAGGGTCCGGTGCAGCTGCCGTTCCAGCCCCTCGGCGTCCCGACGGATCAGCCGGCCGAGCGCCAGGGTGGAGGCGGCCCGTTCGACCAGGATGGTCAGCCGGGTCGGCGGGGTGACCTCGCCGGGCGGGACGGTGGCCATCTCCCGGCCCGGCCAGCGCAGCAGCAGTCGTCCCCAGTCCTGTTCCCGCGCGCCGACCGTGGTGACCAGCCAGCCGCTGTCCACGTCGTACGCGGTGCGTCCGGCGGGCTGGATCCGCCGGGAGTGCTGTTCCCAGCCGTCGAGCAGCAGTTCGGCGCTCTCCCCCGCCGGGTCGTAGGCGAGCACCTGACGGGCCAGGTTCTCCAGCACCACCGGGCAGCCGGCCAGCCCGGCGGCCTGCCGGACCACCTCCTGCGGCCCGGCGCCGGAGACGGACAGTTCGGTGAACCGCTGGTGGATCTCCTCGGTGGCCCGCAGCTCGTGCAGCTGGGCGTCGACGATCAGCGCGTGCACCGCCTCGGTGATCCGCACGAACGGGGTGGCCCGGCGCAGCTCCACCAGGGGCAGCCCGCGTCGCGCGGCGGCGGCGGCCATCACCCGGGGCACCCCGCCGAAGTACCGGCGGCCCAGCTCGACGACGAGACCGGAGACCTCGACGTCGGCGAGCGTCTCGATGAACGCGCGCAGCCCCGCGTCGTCGGCGGGCAGTCCGATGCCGGTGGTCAGGACCAGTTCGCCGCCGCGCAGCAGGGTGGCGATGTCGGGCACCTCGGCGACGTGCACCCAGCGCACCCGCCGGTCCACCGCCCGCTCCCCGGCGACCAGGCGCGGTGCACCGTGCCGGACCGGGTCCAGCGCCAGCACCTCACGCACGGTAGGGAACACGGGCGACACGCTACAGTGCGTGACACCGCCTCGAGCGCAGCACTGACGAGGGCGGGACCGGTCGGCGGGATCGGCCGCCCTGGTACGCGGGCCCGTCGGCCGCTCCGGGAGAATCGGCCCGTGCCGCTCGTGACCGTGACCGACCCCGACGACCCCCGCCTCGGCGACTACCACGCCCTGACCGACGTCGAACTGCGTACCCGCTGGGAACCCCCGCACGGGCTCTTCATCGCCGAGGGTGAGTTGGTCCTGCGTCGTGCCCTACGCGCCGGCTACCGTCCGCGTTCGTTCCTGGTCGATGGCAAACGAGTCGACCAACTTGCGGACCTGCTCGACCTGGACGCCCCCGCGTACGCCGCCGCGCCGGACGTGTTGGCCCGGGTGACGGGCTTCCACGTGCACCGGGGTGTGCTGGCGAGCTTCCACCGGCGGCCCCTGCCGTCGGCGTCGGACATCCTCGCCGACGCGCGCCGCGTCGCGATCCTCGAGGACGTGAACAACCACACGAATCTCGGCGCCATCTTCCGGGGCGCCGCCGCTCTGGGGATCGATGCCGTGCTGCTCTCCCCGACCTGCGCCGATCCACTGTATCGCCGCAGCGTGCGGGTCAGCATGGGTGAGGTGTTCGCGATCCCGTACGCCACACTCGATCCCTGGCCACAGGCCCTGACCGAGGTACGCGCGGCCGGGTTCACCGTCCTGGCGCTCACGCCGTCCCCCGACGCGGTGCCGATCCAGCGGCTGGCTGAGCAGCAGCGACGGCGGGCCGCGCTGCTGCTCGGCGCGGAGGGTGCCGGGCTGACCGAGACGGCGATGCGAGCCAGTGACGTACGGGTCGTCATCCCGATGCGCCGGGGCGTCGACTCCCTGAACGTGGCCGCCGCCGCAGCGGTCACCTTCTGGGAGCTGGGACGGGACGACTGAGGCAGCCCTCTCCTGACCCGCCCGGCGCGGGTCGTCAGTACTTCATGACGCAGTAGACGACGGTCGGGTTCGTGAACCGGTACCAGCGGTTCCACCGGTAGTCCCGGGTGCACCGGTCCCCGTTCGAGGCACCGGGGACGATGTCGATGACGTGCACCGTTCCCTTCGCCTTGCACTTCGGGGCGCCGACGATCCAGCCGTTGCCGGTCGGGAACGTGTAGCACCGGTTGCGGACCAGGTGTCGCTCGAGGCACAGCCGGTAACCGTCCTCGGTGATGTACGCGGACCTGGGGTCGGCACAGGTGTTCTGGGCGATGTCCACCGACACCACCCGGTAGGTGCCCATGGTGCCGTTGCAGTTGCCGATCCCCTGGAAGTCGCCGGTCACGCTGACACTGATGCACTGCCCGATCCGGGCCGGCAGTGGTGCCGGCGCGCTGGTCGTGGGGATCGGCTCCGGCGGCGAGTACGTGTCCCGGACCGACGGAGGTGCGGGCGCCGTCCACGACGGACCGGGCACCGCGACGCCGGCCGATCCACCCGACGACTCCTGTGCGGAGTTGTAGACCATCGCCGCGCGTACCCCGATGGCGCAGATCCCGAGCAGGCACAACCCCAGCAGGGCGGCGACCAGACCGATGACGAGAGGCGCCCTGCTCTTCGGTGCCGCCGGCGGGAATGGTGGCATGCCAGGCACCGGGGCTCCCGGAACACCGGGGGCGGGATAGGTCGGTGGCGGGGGCGGATATCCGTAGCCGGGCGGTGCCACCCAGCCGGGTTCCGCAGGAGTCGCATCGGGCCGGTCGGGCACGCCTGGCGACGGAGGCGATGTCACGCGGCGATTGTGGCACGCATCCATCAGGGACGGTCACCCACGTTCGGCACCCACTCGGCGCGGTGCTCCGCCGGAGATCGGGATCCACCCTCGACCGGGAACGTGCCGATGGGCTCACCGCGCGTGCAACGGTGATCGAGGCATTGAAGTGGCTCACCAGAAGCGGCATCATGTCCCACACGCGCATGGGGGGCGGGCCGGTCTTGAGCAAGGCAAGGGGAGTGGACCGGGCGTGGGGCGACCTGCGTCTCGTGGCCACCGCACACGCCGTGTCGACCTTCGGCAGCTTCCTGAACCTGGTGGCGCTGGGCCTGTTCGTGCTGCACCTGACCAGCTCCACGGTGCAGACCGGCGTCTTCATGGCCGTCCGCCTGGCCGCCGGGTTCCTCACCGGGCCGGTCGCCGGCCGGCTCGCCGCCCGGCACCGTCGCCCGTACCTGATGATCGGCGCCGACCTGTTCGCGGCCGGCATGCTCGTCCTGCTCGTCACGGCCCCGGCCGGGGCGCGGACCCCGGTGCTGTACGGGCTCGCGGTCACGCTCGGCGCCGGCCAGACGCTCTGGGGTGTGGCGATGCGCGCGCACCTGCCCACCATGGTCGGTCCGGACCGGCTGACCCGGGCCAACGGTCTGGTGGTGTCGCTCCGCTCGGTGGGGATGCTGCTCGGGTTCGCCTCGGCGGGGGTGCTCGTCGGGTGGCTCGGCTACCACGTGGCGTTCCTGGTCGACGCCGCCACCTACCTGCTCTCCGCCCTGCTGCTGCTCCCGGTGGCCCGGCGCACCCCCGCCGTCGACCGCCCGGCCGGTCCCGGGCGACCCACCGACACCGGCCCCGGGCGGTCCACCGCCGCCGGCTCCGCGCCCGGCCGGTTCGCCCTGCTCCGGGCGGTCGCCCCGGTGGTGCCGGCGATGATCGCGGTACGGGCCGCCGACGCCCTCGGCTCCGCGTCGCACAACATCGGGCTGCCGGTGTACGCGACCCTGGTCCGTCCCGACTCCCCCGCCACGTTCGCCGCCGTCTTCACCACCGCCTGGGCGGCGGGCAGCCTGCTCGCCGGGCGCTGGGCTGCCCGACGGGCCCGACGGGCCCGACGCGCCGGCGGGGGGCCCACCGAACTGCCCTTCGGCGTGGCCACCTGCCTGATGTCGGTCTGTTTCGTGCTCGCCTTCACCGGCCTGCCGGTCTGGTTGCTGGTCCCGGTGACCCTGGCGGCCGGCGCGGCCGACGGGTACGCCGAGATCAGCTACACCACCCGCCTCCAGGCGGTCGACGCCGACCTGCGGCCCCGGCTGTTCGGCTTCGCCAGCGCGGCCCAGAACGCCGGCTTCGGACTCGGCATGATCGTCTGCGCCGCGCTGCTGGACCGGTTCCCGCCGCTCCCGGTCGTCGGGGCCGCCCACGGGCTCGCCCTGGCCGTCGCGCTCGCGTTCCTCGTCGTCCACGTCCGCCTCCGGGCCGCAGCACGCCGACAACCAGCCGAGGTAGCCCCGTGACCGTTCCACACCCGTCCGGCCGTCGTCCCGCCGTCAGCCACGGGGGTGACCTGCCCGACGACCCAGAGCACCCCCGGACCCTGGGCGAGGCGCTGGCCCGGGCGGCGGAGCGGTTCCCCGACGCCGGCCTGCACCTGGTCTCCGCCGACGGGGGCACCGACTTCCTGGCCCACCCCGACCTGCTCGACCGGGCCCGTGCGATCCGCGACGGCCTGCGGGCCCGGGAGGTGTCCCCCGCCGGGTACGCGATCCTGCGGCTCGGGGCGTCCGTCGAGTACTGGCCGGCGTTCTTCGGCTGCGTGCTGGCCGGAGTGGTCCCGCTGACCACCGCCGCCGTACCCGGGCACGCGGAGGACTCCCCGGCGGCCGACGCGCTCCGGCACGCCTGGCGCGCGCTCGGCGAACCGGTCGTCGTCGCCGGGACGGCCGACGTGGCGGGACTGCGCCGCCTCCTGCCCGGTGGGCGGGTGGTCACCGGCACCGAACTGGCCGACGGTCCCCGACCCGCGCCGGACGCGGACCACCGCGCCACGCCGGAGGAGGTGGCGGTGCTGCAACTCTCCTCCGGCAGCACCGGCACCCCGAAGATCATCCCGCTGACCCACCTCGGGTTGTCCCAGTACGCCGTCGGCGCGCGGGAGATGCTCGACATCCGCCCCGGCGACGTGCTGCTCAACTGGCTGCCGGTGGACCACGTCGCCGGGCTGCTCCTCTACCACCTCGGCGGGGTGTTCCTCGGCGCGACCAGCGTCCACGTCGACACCGACCGGGTGCTGGCCGACCCGCTGCGCTGGCTGGAGCTGATGCGCCGGCACCGGGTCACCCACAGCTGGTCGCCGAACTTCGGGCTCCGGCTGGTGGCCGACGCGGTGACCCGCGACCCGGGCCGCCGGTGGGAGCTGCGGCACGTACGCCGGATGGTCAGTGGCGGCGAGCAGTGCCTACCGGAGACCTTCGACGCGTTCGTGGCGGCGACCGGCGTACCGGCCGCCGCGATGACCCCCGCCTGGGGCATGTCCGAGACCAGCACCGCGATCACCTTCGCCTCGTTCGGCGAGCCGGGCTGTCGGCAGCGGGTCCGCGCCGCCAGCCTCGACGGCGACGTGGCGTGGGCCACCGCCGACGACGACCCCGCCGAGTGCGTCGAGTTCCTCTCCGTCGGCGGTCCTGCTCCCGGTGCCACCCTGCGCATCGTCGGCCGGGACGAGGAGGTGCTGCCCGAGGGGCGGATCGGGCGGCTCCAGGTCCGCTCGCCCCGGCTCACCCCCGGCTACCTCGCCGACCCGGAGGCGACCCGTACCGCCCGGCGTCCCGGCGGCTGGTGGGACACCGGCGACCTGGCGTACATGGTGGACGGCCGGATCACGGTGACCGGACGGGAGAAGGACCTGATCATCATCAACGGTCACAACCTGCCCTGCCACGAGGTCGAGCAGGTCGCCGGAGAGGTGCCCGGGGTCACCGCCGGCCTGGTCGCCGCCTGCGGCGTACCGGATCCCCGTACCGGGACCGAGTCGCTGGTCGTGTTCCACGTCCCCGACCCGGCGGCGGGACGCACGGCCCGACAGGTGGCCCGGGACGTCACCGCTGCCGTGGCCCGACGCTGGGGTACCGCGCCGGCCCGGGTGGTCGCGGTACCCGCCGACGAGTTCCCGCGCACCACCGGGGGGAAGATCCAACGGGCCGCGCTGCGCCGCCGCTTCACCTCCGGCGACGTCGACCGCCGCCCGGCCGACGACGCGCCCGCTCCCCCACCGGAGTCGCCCACGGTCGCCCCCGCCTCCCGGGCGGCGGTTCGCCGGGCGGTCCTGGACGCCCTCGGCGACCTGCTCCGCGGCCCGGTCGACACCGACCGGCCGTTCTGGGAACTCGGCGTCGGCTCGGTGGAGATCGTCCGGCTCCGAGCCCTGCTCGAACAGGCCCTCGGCCGGCCGGTCCCGCCACCGGCGTTCTTCGCGCACCCGACCGTCGACGCGCTCGTCCGGCACCTCACCGACACCGCCCCCGCCGACCCCACCGGCCCCGCCCCGGTGGACCGGGACCACCGGATCGCCGTCATCGGCATGGCGGGCCGCTTCCCCGGTGCCGCCAACGTCGACGAGTTCTGGGCGAACCTCCTCGCCGGCGTGGAGAGCGTCCGTTTCTTCACCCCCGAGGAACTGGCCGCCGCCGTGGTGCCCGACCGGGACACCCCCGGGTTCGTCGCGGCCAGCGGCGTCCTCGACGACGTCACCGGCTTCGACGCGGGCTTCTTCGGCATCAGCGCCCGGGAGGCCGAACTGCTCGACCCGCAGCACCGGCTCTTCCTGGAGACCTGCCAGCACGCGCTGGAGGACGCCGGATACGCCGGTGCCGGCGACCGGCACCGGGTCGGGCTCTTCGCCGGTGGCGGGATGAACCTCTACACCCACCACACCTACCTGCGGAACAACCTCGACGCGGCCACCCGTGCCGACGACCCGGCCACGGTGATCGGCGCGGCGCTGGGCAACCAGCCGGACTTCCTCGCCACCCGGGTCGCGTACCGGCTGGGGCTGACCGGGCCGGCGGTGACCGTGCAGACCGCCTGTTCCACGTCCCTGGTCGCGGTGCACCTGGCCGCCCGCGCGCTGCTCACCGGGGACGCCGACCTCGCGTTGGCCGGCGCGGTCGCCGTGCACGTCCCCCAGGTCACCGGCTACCGGCACACCCCCGGGTCGATCCTCTCCGCCCGGGGCCGGTGCCGGCCCTTCGACGCCGACGCCGACGGCACCGTCGGCGGCAACGGGGTCGCGGCGGTGGTGCTCAAGCCGTACGCCCGCGCCGTCGCCGACGGCGACCCGGTGTACGCGGTGCTCCTCGGCTCGGCGGTGAACAACGACGGCGCGGGCAAGGTCGGCTTCACCGCGCCGAGCGTGACCGGGCAGGTCGAGGTGATCCGGCAGGCACTGCGGGACGCCGCCGTGCCCGCGTCGTCGATCGGGTACGTCGAGGCGCACGGCACCGGCACCGCCCTCGGCGATCCGGTGGAACACCACGCCCTCGCCGAGGCGTACGCGTCGGCCCGGCCGTTCCTCGGGTCGGTCAAGGCGAACATCGGCCACCTGGACAGCTGTGCCGGCATGGCCGGACTGGTCAAGGCGGTACTGGCGGTCCGGACTGGCCGGATCCCCCCGCAGATCAACTTCACCCGGCCTGCGGTCGACCTGGCCCCCTTCGCGGTGACCACCACCGGCGCCGGATGGCCCGGACCGGGCGGCCCACGCCGGGCTGCGGTGAGCGCCCTCGGCGTCGGCGGCACCAACGCCCACGTCATCGTCGAGCAGCCCCCCGAGCCGACGGGCACCGCCCGCCCGGGGACCGCCCGCCCGGGGACCGCACCCGGCCTGCTGCCGCTCTCGGCAGCCGACCCGGCAGCGCTCACCGCGCTCGCCGCCCGCCACCGGGACCACCTGCGGGCCCACCCCGACCTGGCGCTGGCGGACCTGGTGACGACCACGGGCCGGGGTCGCCGGCACCTGCGCCACCGCCTCGTCGCCCGGGGCGGCTCCCCCGCCGCCCTCGCCTCGGCACTGGACGGGTTCCTCGCCGGCACCGCCACCCCGGACACCGTGGTCACCGGCACGGCCGGCGCCGGGCAGATCGTCCTGGCCTTCCCCGGACAGGGAGACCTGCGTCCGGTGCTGCTACCGCTCGCGGAGCGCTTCCCGGTGGTCCGGGACGTGCTGGCCGAGGCCGCGTCCGCCTACCGGGACGCGGTCGGCGGTGACCTCCTCGCCCGGCTGCGGGAGGCCCCCGACCCGGTCGGTGCCGCCACCGACCTGGCCCAGCCGGTGCTGGTCGTCGTCGGGTTGGCCCTGGCCGAACTCTGGCGCTCCTGGGGCATCACCCCCGACTACGTGCTCGGCCACAGCGTCGGCGAGTACACCGCCCTCGCCGTGTCCGGTGCGCTCCCGTTCGCCGACGCGGTACGTCTCGCCGCCTGGCGCGGCCGGCTCCTGCACGACGAGCTGGGACCGGGCGCGATGCTGGCGGTGCTCGCCGGGCGGACGGTCGTCGACGAGCTGGTCGCGGGCACCGCCGTGGAGGTGGCCGTGGTGAACGGCCCCGACCGGCACGTGCTGGCCGGGGCGCCCGACGAGGTCGCGGCCGTCGCCGACCGGGCCGCGCGGCGCGGCCTGTCGACCCGACGGTTGCCGGTGACCCGCGCCTTCCACTGTGCGGCGATCGAGCCGCTGCGGGACCGGCTGCGGGACCTGGCCGACCGGGTGGACCTGCGGCCGGTCCGGGTGCCGGTGGTCAGCACGCTCGACGGTCGGGTCCGCGAGCCGGGCTGGCGGCCCGACGGCGAGCACCTGTACCGGCAGGCGCGCGGGACCGTCGAGTTCCACGCCGCCGTCCGGACGGCCGTCGACCGGGACTGCCGGACGTTCGTCGAGGCGGGACCGGACGCCGGGCTCACCCGGCTGGCCCGGACCACCCGGTCGACGGCGACCTGGATCCCGTCCCAGCGGCGCGGCTCCGACCCGGTCGACGGGGTGTGGCAGGCGGTGGCAGAGCTGTACTGCGGCGGCGCGCCGGTGGACTGGACGGCGGTCACCGGGGACTGCGCCGGGCGCCGGTTGTCGTTGCCCGGCTACCCGTTCCAGCGTCGCCGGTACTGGATCGACGCCACCCTTGTCCCGGCAGCGGACCGCCCTGCCCTGTCCCCGGCAGCGACACCCAGCCCTGCCCTCTTCTCGGCCCCGGCAGCGGACAGCCCTGCCCCGTCGGTGCGGGCAGCTGCACAGGACGCCGCACCCGACCCCACCGCCCGGGTCGCCGCCAGCCCGGCGGTACTGGACCGGGTCCGTACGCTGACCGCCAGCAAGCTGGGGCTGGACGTCGCGGCGGTCGGTGCCGACGAAACGTTCTTCGCCCTCGGCGCGGACTCGCTGCTGCTGATCAGCATGTCCCGCGAGATCGACCACGCCTACGGGGTGCGGGTCCCGATCCGGGACCTCTTCGAAACCGTCGACACGCCGCGCCGGCTCGCCGAACGGATCGTCGCCGGGTCCGGCCGCCCGCCCGCCGGGTCCGACCGCCCGCCCGCCGGGTCCGGCCCGTCCCCGGCGGCGGCGTCGCCTCGGGAACCGGCGAGTCGGGCCGCCGAAGCACCCGTGGCACCCGTACCGTCCACAGCCGATCCGGGGGCCGCCGCCCGACCGGAAGGAACGGCGGCAGGCGGCCCGGCCGGGGCGGCGGTACCGGGATACGACCTGAGCGCGATCATCCACCGGCAACTCGACCTGATGCAGCAGCAACTCGCCCTGCTCGGTTCGGCGGCTCCCGTACCGGTGCCGACGGTCGCCGTACCGGTGCCGACGCCGATGGCACCGGCCCGGGAACCGGAGGTGGAGCCGGAACCGGCCGAGGACACCGTCGACGTCAGTCTGTACTTCTTCGGCGACTACCCGGACCAGCGCGCCGACGACCGGTACGGCCTGATCCTCGACGCCGCCCAGTACGCCGACACCCACGGGTTCCACGCCGTGTGGTTCCCGGAACGGCACTTCCACTCCTTCGGGGGCATCTTCCCGAACCCGTCGGTGCTCGCCGCCGCGCTCGCCGTACGGACCAGCCGGATCCGGCTCAACGCCGGGTCGGTGGTGCTGCCCCTGCACCACCCGGTCCGGGTGGCCGAGGAGTGGTCCATGGTGGACAACCTCTCCGGTGGCCGGGTCGGGCTCGGCTGCGCCCCCGGCTGGCACGCCAACGACTTCGTCTTCCAACCGGAGAACTTCGGCCGGCACAAGCAGGTGATGTACGAACACCTGGAGACGGTGCGCCGGCTCTGGCGGGGCGAGGCGGTCAGCGCCCGGTCCGGCAGCGGCGACCCGGTGGACGTCCGGCTCTTTCCCCGGCCCGTGCAGGACGCCCCGCCGTTCTTCACCGCGATCGTCGGCAACCCGGACAGCTACCGGGAGGCCGCCCGGCGCGACGTCGGGGTGGTGACGAACCTGATGACCCAGGACGTCGCCCACCTCGCCGAGAACATCGCCCTGTACCGGCGGACCCGCGCCGAACACGGCCTCGACCCGGCCGCCGGTCGGGTGGTGGTGCTGCTGCACACGTACCTCGGTGACGACCTCGACCGGGTACGCGAGGCGGCGTTCGAGCCGTTCTGCGCGTACCTGCGGTCGTCGTTCAGCCTGCTCGGCCAGGTGGTGAACAGTCTCGGGATGAGCATCGACCTGGCCGGCACCCCGGACGAGGACGTCCGCTTCGTGCTGTCCCGGGCATACCAGCGGTACTGCGAGCAGCGGGCGCTGATCGGCACCCCGGAGAGCTGCCGTCCGGTGCTGGACGCGGTACTCGACGCGGGGGCCGACGAGATCGCCTGCTTCGTGGACTTCGGCCTGCCCGCCCCCGCCGTCCGGGCCGGCCTGCCCTTCATCGACGTGCTGCGCCGGGCCACGCCGCGCCGCCGTACCGCACCGGTCGCCGACCGGCCGGTGGGCCGGGAGGAGATCGCTCCGCTCACGCCCGGCCAACGCCGGTTGTGGCTGGTCGAGCAGCTCCATCCCGGCACCCCCGCCTACACCGAGGCGGTGGCGGTGCGCCTGCGCGGCCCGCTGGACGTGGCGGCGCTGCGCGGCGCGCTCGGTGACGTGGTGGCCCGGCACGCCCCGCTGCGCGCCACCTACCGGGAGGTCGACGGCGAGCCGTGCCAGGTCGTCCGGCCGGTGGTGCCGGTGGAGTTGCCGGTACGGGACCTGACCGGACAGGCGGAGTCCCCGGCCGTCGCGGAGGTGATGGCCGGGGAGAGTCGACGGGTCTTCGACCTGGCCGAGGGGCCGGTGTTCGCGTTCACGCTGCTGCGGCTCTCCGCCACCCAGCACGTGCTGGTGCTGGCGTTCCACCACCTGTCCACCGACGGCGGCTCGTACGCCGTCCTCACCCGGGAGGTCTCGGCCGCCTACCGGGCCCGGGTGGTCGGCACCGCCCCGGAGCTGGCCCCCCTGCCCGTCACCTATCCGGAGCTGGCCCGGACCGCCGCCGCCGGACGGCGTGCCGTCGTCGACGACGGGGACCTCCGGTACTGGCTGGCCCGGTTCGACCCGCCGCCGCCCACCCTCGTCCTCCCCTCCGACCTGCCCCGTCCGGCCCTGCCCTCGCCGGCCGGCCGGAGTGTCTTCGCCGAGGTCCCGGCCGAGCTGACCGGCCGGATCCGGCGGTTCAGCGGGGCCGAGCGGGTCACCCCGTTCACCACCCTGCTCGGCGCCTTCGGCGTCACGCTGTTCCGGTTCAGCGGGCAACCGGACCTGGTCGTCGGCACCGGCTTCGACGGCCGGGACGAGCGCACCGCCGACCTGGTCGGCTTCTTCGTCGACACCCTGCCGTTGCGCCTGGACCTCACCGGCGACCCGACCTTCCGCGAAGTCCTCACCCGGGTCCGCGCCACCGCCGCCGACGCCTACGAGCACGCCGCCGTGCCGTTCGACGCCCTGGTCCGCGCGCTCGCCCCGCACCGGGAGGCCGGCCGGCACCCGCTCTTCGACGTCGTCGTCGAGTACGAGACCGGCGGGGCCTTCGCCTTCGAGCTGCCCGGCGTGACCGCCGAACCGCTGCCGGTGGGGCTGGACAAGGCCCCGGTCGACCTCATGGTCTACCTGTCGCACGTCGACACCGTCCGCTGCCATGTCGAGTACCGCACCGAGGTCTTCGACCCGGTGACGGTGCGCCGGCTGATCGACCACTGGATCCGGCTGCTCGACCGGCTGACCCGGGAGCCGGACGTCCCCCTGTCCCGGCTGTCCGACACCGTCGAGGTGCCCGGCGGGTGGGACACCGGCTCGACCGCCGGACAGGACGCCGGACCCACCGTCGGACAGGACGCCGGACTTACCGCCGGACAGGACGCCGGACTTACCGCCGGACAGGACGCCGGACCCACCGTCGGACGGGACGCCGGCGTCTCCGCCGACCGACTGCACGACCTCGTCCTCCGGCAAGCCACACGGACGCCGGACGCGCCGGCGGTGGTCGGTGGCACGACCCGCTGGACGTACCGGGACCTGCGGTTGCGGGCCGAGGCGCTGGCCCGCCGGATCACCGGCGCGGGCGTCGGGGCGGACGACCTGGTCGCGGTGCTGCTGCCCCGCCGGCCGGAGCTGGTCGCGGCGCAGCTCGGGGTGCTGCTGGCCGGCGCCGCCTTCCTGCCGCTCGACCCCGACCTGCCGCCCGCCCGGCTGGCCGCCCTCCTCGCCGACAGTGAGGCTCGGCTGCTGGTCACCTCCACGGCGTTCGATCACCCGGTGGCCACCCCGCGGCTGCTGATCGAGGAGATACCCGGCGACGCGGATCCGCTCCCGCCGCCGACCGGCACCGACCCGCCCGCCGTACCCGGACCGGAGCACCTGGCCTGGTGCGTCTACACCTCCGGCTCCACCGGCCGCCCCAAGGGGGTGCTGGTACCGCACCGCCCGGCCGTCCGCGTTGTCACCTGGCACGTGGCGGCGCTCGGGCTGACCGGCGCGGACGTCGTCGCCCACGGGCTCGGCCTCGGCTTCGACGCGAACCTCGCCGAGATCTGGCCGGCGCTCGCCGCCGGAGCGACCGTCCAGCTCGTACCGGACGAGGTCCGCGCCGACCCGGCGGCGCTGTGCGCCTGGTGGGCCGAGTGCGGGGTGACCGTGGCGTTCCTGCCGGCGCCCCTCGCGGAGCTGGTCTTCGCCGCACCCGTGCCGCCCCCCGCCACGCTGCGGACCCTGGTGGTCGGGGGCAGCCAGCTGCGCCGCCGGCCGCCGGCCGGCTTCCCCGCCACCGTCGTCAACGCGTACGGCCCCACCGAGGCGGCCGTCGTCACCACCGCCGGGCCGGTCCGCTGCGACGGCACCGGCCCGATCGACATCGGCCGGCCCGCCGCCGGCCACCGGCTGTACGTGCTCGACCCGGACGGCCGGCCCGTCCCGCCCGGGGCGGCCGGCGAGCTGCACGTGGGCGGCGACGGGCTGGCCCGGGGCTACCTCGGCCGGCCGGCGGAGACCGCCGCCGGTTTCCCGCCCGACCCGTACTCGCCCGTGCCGGGGGCCCGGATGTACCGGACCGGGGACCGGGTGCGGGTACGCGGCGACGGGACCCTGGAGTTCCTGGGCCGCCTCGACGACCAGGTCAAGATCGCCGGTCACCGGGTCGAGCCGGGCGAGGCGGCCGGGGCGCTGGTCCGGCTGCCCGGCGTCCGGCAGGCCACCGTCGTCGCCCGGTACGACCGGGGTGACGAGCCGTACCTCGCCGCGTACGTGGTCGCCGACGACGACGGTGGAGCGGCGGCCTCCCGCACCGCCCGGTTGACCGCCGCCCTGGCCGACCGGCTCCCGCCGTACCTGGTGCCCCGGGCCTGGGTGCTGCTGGACCGGCTACCCCTCGGCGGGAACGGCAAGGTCGACGTGGCCCGGTTGCCCGCACCGGAGGTGACGACCGGCGACCAGGGCCCGCAGCCCGGGGTCGAACAGCTCGTCCACGACGCCTGGTGCGCCGAGCTGGGCGTGCCCCGGCTGCCGCTGGACACGCCGTTCTTCACCGCCGGTGGACACTCGCTGGCCGCCGTCCGGCTCGCCAACCGGCTGTCCGGGGCGCTGGGCAGCGAGGTCGGCGTGCACCGGGTACTCCAGGCTCCCGGCATCCGGGCGATGGCCGCCGCCCTCACCGCCCCGGAGACGGTCGGCGAGGACGGGCCCGCCGATCCGACCGCCGCCGCCGGAGCGGGCACCGAGGAGAGCGCGCCGGCCACGTACCAGCAGGAGCTGATGTGGCACGGGCAGCGTCGGGCCCCGAACCCGGCCGCCGTGCACATGCCGGTCCGGATCGCCCTCACCGGCGACCTCGACGTGCCGGCGCTGCGCGCGGCGCTGGACGCCCTGGTCGCCCGGCACGGCGCGCTGCGGACCCGGCTGGTCGAGCGGGACGGCACGGTGACCCAGCAGGTGCTCCCCCACCGACCGCTGGTCCTGCCCGTGACGGACGTGCCGGAGTCCGAGGTGGACGCCTGGTGCGTGGCGACCGGCCGGGAACCCTTCCCGGACGACGGGCCGTGGCTGCGCGCCCGACTGGCCCGGCTAACCGGTGACCGGCACGTGCTCATGCTCGTCGTCCACCACCTCAACGGCGACGGCTGGTCGATCCAGCAGGTGCTGCGCGAGCTGGAGGAGGCGTACCCGACGGCGAGGTCGGGGCGACCGCTCCGCCGGGAGCCGGCCGGTGGCCTCCGGTACACCGGGTACGCCCGCCGGCAGCGCGACGCCGGCACGCCGGAGCCGGTCCGGCAGTACTGGCGGGAGCAGTTGGCGGGCGCGCCGAGGAGCGTGACCCTGCCGACCGACCGGCCCCGGCCGGCGAAGCTGAGCGGCGACGGCGACGAGTACGCCTTCGACCTCCCGCCCGTCCTCGCCGAGCGGGTGCACCGGGCCGTCGGACCGTCCGGCAGTGTCCTGCCCGTCCTGGCCAGCGGCTGGGCGCTGCTGCTCGGCCGGCTCGGTGGGACGGCCGACGTGGTGCTCGCCGCCCCGTACGCGCACCGGGACGCCGCCGACGTCGAACCGGTGGTCGGCCTGTTCACCAGTGTCGTCCCGCTCCGGGTGCCGCTGACCGGGACGGCCTCCTTCGCCGACCTGGTGGCCCGCACCGACCGGGCGTTCCTGGACGCGCTGCGCCACCAGCCGGCGCCGGTGGGGGCGATCTACTCGGCCGTCGACCCGGCGTGGCGACCCGGGGAGCCGCCGCCGGTCGGCACCGCCCTGTTCGGCTGGAACCCGGGCCTCCCGTCGTTGCGACTGCCCGGCCTGGACACGGAGGTGGTGGACCTGGGCCTGGCCTGCGCCCGCCGCGACCTGGGGGTGGTGTTCTCGCCCGTCGGGTCGGTGCTGCGGGGGGTGGTGGAGTACTCCACCGACCTGTACGACCGCTCCACGGTGGCCCGCTGGTGCGCCGAGTACGTCGACCTGCTCACCGCCGCCCTCGCCGACCCGGGCCGCCACCGGCTGCCGGCTGCCGCCACCGGGGAGGTGGCCGGGCGACGTCCGTGACACCGGGGGCGCGACTATCGTCAGCCGGTGACCGACCACCATCTCGACAGTGTCCGCGTGCTGTACGACACCGTCGCGGAGAGCTACCACGACCTCGTGCCGCCCCGTTTCGCGACGGACGCGGTCGGTCGGGGCATGCTGACCGCCCTCGCCGAACTGGTCCTGGCCGACGGCGGCCTCCCGGTCGCCGACCTCGGCTGCGGGCCGGGCCACGTCACCGGGCATCTCGCCGCCCTCGGCCTGTCGGTCACCGGCATCGACCTGTCGCCGGCGATGGTGGCGATCGCCCGCCGCTCCCACCCCGCCCTGCGCTTCGAGGTCGGGTCGATGACCGACCTGCCGCTGCCCGACGCGCGGCTCGGCGGGATCGTCGCCTGGTGGTCGATCGTGCACACCCCACCGCAGGTCCTCCCGACCGTCGTCGCGGAGTTCCACCGCACCCTCGCGCCCGGTGGGCACCTGCTCCTCGGGTTCCACGCCGGCGACGAACTGGTGCGCCGCGACCACGCCTACGGCCACCCGGTCACCGTCGAGTCCTACCGGCATCCGCCGGAGCGGGTCGCCGGGCTGCTGGAGCGGGCCGGGTTCACCGTCACCGCGCGGCTGGTCAGCGGGGAGACCGGTGTCCCGCAGGCGTGCCTGCTGGCCCGCCGGCCCGTGGCCGACTGACCGGTCCGCGCGGTTCCCGGCCGCCAACGGTAACGGCGGGACCATTCCTCACCTGCGGCTTTCCTTGACGTGCGGGGCCGGGCGAGGTGCGGTGCCGGCGCGGCCGTGACGGAGGTCGCGCCGGCACCCTGCGGGATGGGATCAGCCGGGTAGGCGGTCGAGGATCCAGACGCAGAGTTCCTCGGTGACCGCGGTGTGCGCGGTGGTGGTGGAGGAACAGAGGAACTCGTCGAGTTCGCTCTCGTTCGGGTCGAGCGCGTCGACCTTGGCGTACAGGTCGTCCTGGTCGTCGAGATCCCGGATCGCGACCGCACTCACGGTGGGGACGAAGCACACGGTCGGTTTGCGCAGGTCGACCCGGCCGCCGTTCTCCTTCAGCGCCTCGGCGATGATCCGGTAGGAGTCCAGGGTGCCTCCCGGTGCGCCGTCGATCTCCGGGAATCCGCTGGTGGTGATGACCTTGCGGGCGGGTGGGAGGGTCCGGACCAACTCGGCGACGGTGACGTCGTCACCGGCCGCCTGGATGCGGAAGTTGGTGCCGGGAAAGAGCAGTCCGTCGACGGTCAACGCGAACTCACCCGGTTCGACGGGAATCGGCATACCCTCGCCCGAGCCGTTGGCGACCCCGATCTTGCGGGGGCCGACCGGCCATCCGCCGACGGCCCGCAACTGGTCGAGGAACTCGTCCCGGTCGGGGTGGCGACGGCTCGTGCCGTCCTCGCTGTCGTAGTGCCGCCACAACATCTCCTTGGCGGCGGGACTGTTCATCTGGATGGCGAAGTCGTTCGCGGGCCCCGGGATGAAGTGGGCGAACGCCTGGATGCCGATCGGGATGTGGCCGCCCCGGTGCGGAGTGTCGTAGGAGAAGTAGAGACCGGTCCGGTGCGTGATGTTCTCGTGTTCCATCCTGGCGAGCGCGTAGCGGGTGATGAGACCGCCCATGCTGAATCCGCCGACGGTCAGGGGGACGTCGTCGACCTGGGCCGCGATGGTCCGCTGGATCACCGCGATCGCCGCCTGAGCGTTGACCGTGATCGGTGCGGTGCGTTCGTCGAAACCGAGGAGGATCACGGTCCTGCCCTGCCGCCTCAGCGTGGTCAGCAACGGGAAGACCCCGTCCAGCCCCTGATAGAGCCAGTCCAGGTCGCTGCGGCCGAGGTTGAAACCGTCGGCCATGATCACCGGTCGCCGGATTCCGGGCGGGCCGTCTCCGTAGTAGACCCGGGCGAAACCGTGGGGTATTCCCTCGTTCCATTCCTCGTTCGCCGCCGGCACCTCGACCGGTACGGCCGGCGCGCCGGCCACCCGAGCCGCCAGGGATGTCCTGCCCACCGCCTGCTCCTGTTCGGACACGCGTTCTCCTTCCTCGTACCCGCACGCCGTTGCGCAGACGGAAATCGCCTACCCCACGGGGGATTGCGAGACTGCGACAACCACCATTACGAGGACGATAGACCAGAAAATGCGCCCGCCAATTCCCCCGAAAGCGTGAAAACGCCGTACGCGGAAATTCCACGACAGAATTAGTGAATGTTCCACGACATGATTCGCCGGATCGGAATCGTCCTCGAATTCAGGTCACAGACATTGTTCGGCCGGGTCGGATGGCCGTGACCTGCGCCGGTCCCTGTCCGGGACAGGGTCGGACGCCCCGCCCCCCGTCGTCGTGGTCAGGAGGACGGGCACCAGCCCCGGCTACCCGCCCCGGACCCCGAGGGTGGCGAGGGTGGCGAGCAGGTTGTCCACCGCCGCGTCCGAGGCCCGCCGGACGCTCTCGACCGTCGCCGCGCCCAGGTGCGGCGTCGGCACGACCCGGGGGTGGGCAAGCAGGGCCGACGGCTCCGGCGGCTCCCGGTCGAAGGCGTCGACCGAGTACAGCGCGATCTGGCCGGACTCCAGTCGGGCCAGCAGGGCCACCTCGTCGACGAGGGTCGACCGGGCGGTGTTGAGCAGGACCACGTCGTCGCGGAGCAGGGCCAGTTCGGCGGCTCCCAGCAACGGCCCGTCCGGTGACGGCGGGACGTGCAGCGACACCACCTCGCTACGGCTCAGCAGCTCCGCCAGGGGCAGCAGCGGCACGTCACCGCCGTCGGTGACGTACGGGTCGTGCGCCACGACGAGCATGCCGAGGCCCTGCGCCAGCTGGGCGAGCCGCCGCCCGATCGCGCCGAACCCGACCACCCCGAGGGTCCGGCCGGCGGCCTCGCGCCCGGTGCTGCGTCGCCAGTGACCGGCGCGGAGGGCCGCGCTGGCCTCGGGCAGTCCGCGCAGACCCGTCAGGGCGAGCGCGAGGGCGAGTTCGGCGACGCCCTGTGCGTTGGCGCCCCGGGCGGTGAGCACCTGGACACCGGCCGCGTCGGCGGCGGTGGCGTCGATGGCGTCGCGGCCGGCACCGTTGCGACTGATCACCTTCAGGGCGTCGGCGTGCGCCAGCACGTCCGCGCCGATCCGTTCCACCCCGGCGACCCAGCCGACGACGCCCGGGACCGTCGCGGCGAGGTCCGCCCCGGTCGGCTGGCGCCCCGGAGTGGGGGTGACCACGGTGAAGCCGGCCGCCCGCAACCGGGCCACGGCGGGCGAGTCCGGGGTCGACATCGACCGGGGGGTGACCAGGATCCGGGGCGCGGTCACGACCGGGCCGCCGGTGTGGCCGGGCCGAGCAGCGTGATCAGGCGCTCGACCTCCTTCGCCATGGCGTCGCGGGCCGGGGCGACGTACTTGCGCGCGTCGAGCAGCTTCGGATCGGCGGCGAGCCGGTCGCGCACCACACCGGTGAACACCTTGTTGAGGTGGGTGGCGATGTTGACCTTCGTCATCCCCCGGGCCACCACGGCCCGCAGGGTCCCGTCGTCCACCCCGGAGGAGCCGTGCAGCACCAGGGGCACCGGCACCAGCTCGGCGATCGCGGCGACCAGGTCCAGGTCGACCACCGCGTCCCGGGAGGCCATCGCGTGCGAGGTGCCGACCGCGACGGCGAGCGAGTCGACGCCGGTCTCCTCGCAGAACCGGCGCGCCTCGGCCGGGTCGGTCCGCACGCCCGGGGCGTGTACGCCGTCCTTGCCGCCGACCTCGCCGAGTTCCGCCTCGACCGCGACGCCGTGGGCGTGGCAGTGGGCGACGACCTGGCGGGTGACCGCCCGGTTCTCGTCGTCGGGCAGTCGGGAGCCGTCGTACATGACGGAGGTGAACCCGAGATCCACCGCCTCGTGCACGAGGTCGACGTCCTCGGCGTGGTCGAGGTGCAGCGCCACCGGGACCGCCGCCGCCTCGGCGAGGCTCCGCGCGGCCAGCGCGAGCGGACGCAGCCCGCCGTGGTAGCGGACCGCGTTCTCGCTGATCTGCAACACCAGCGGAGCGCGGGCCGCCTCCGCCCCGCTGACGAGTGCCTCGGCGTGTTCCAGCAGGGTCGCGTTGAAGGCCCCGACGCCGTGTCGCGCGCTGCGGGCGGCGGCGAGGATGGGACGTGGGTCGGCGAGGGGCATGCTGACTACTCCTGGGTCGGTGTTCGGTCGTGTTCGGCCGCGGTCGCGGCGTGCGTCCGGGTCGCCGCACGGGCGGCGTCGAACCGGGCGCGGGGTGCCGCGTAGGCGGCGGTGAGCTCCGGTCGCGGGTCGACGCGCAGCGCCGTGCGCCGGGCCGACCGCAGGGGTGCGGTGTCCGTCCAGATGCCCGTGCCGAGCAGGGCGAGGGCCGCGGCGCCGAGCGCGGCTCCGTGCTGCGCGGCCTCCGGACGGGCGACCGGACGGCCGACGAGGTCGGCGAGCACCTGGAGCATCAGCCGGCCACGCGCACCGCCGCCGGTGGCGGTGACCTCCCGGTCGGCCGGCGCTCCGGCGAGCATCGTCCGCGCGGCGTCGGCCAGGCTGAAGCCGATCCCCTCCACCAGGGCGCGGGTCAGGTGGCCGTGCGTGTGCCCGAGGTCCAGCCCCAGGTAGGCGCCCCGCACACCCGGCCCGCCCTCGGCGACGGTCCCCCCGGCGAGGGTGGGCACGCAGGTCAACCCGCCCGCGCCCACCGGCACGGCGGCGGCCTCGTCGAGCAGGGCGTCGAGGTCGTCCTCCCGGCCGAGCAGGGCGGCCAGCCAGGTCAGGCTGCTGCCACCACCGAAGGTCGACAGGGCCGAGATGTAGAGGCCGGGCAGGACGTGGTCGAAGACGTACGGTCGGCCCACCGGGTCGAGCACCGGTTCGGTCCCGGCCACCGTGACCCAGTTGGACGAACCCAGCGAGACGTACGCCTGGCCGGGCCGGTCCAGGCCCGCGCCGAGCGACATGCACGAGTTGTCGACCCCGCCGGCCACCACGGGCACCCCGGCGGGCAGGCCGGTGGCGGTCGCGGCGTCCGGGGTGAGCCGGCCGACCACCCCGGCCGACGGCACGACCGGCGGCCACCAGTCGGCCGGCAGCCCGAGGGCGGCCAGCACGTCGGGCAGCATCCGCCGGCTGGCGAGGTCGTACGCGCCGCTGCCCGAGGCGTAGCTCGGGTCGGTGCGCTGGACCCCGGTGAGGCGGGCGTTGACCCAGTCCTTGCTGCCGAGGATCCGCGTCGTCCGGGCGGCGACGTCCGGGTGCGCGGCGCGCAGCCAGGCGGCCTTGAAGACGGTGTACATGCCGCGCGGGAAGCCGTTGCCGGTGCGGGCGTACCAGTCGGTCTCGTCCGCGTCGGCGAAGTACGCCGCCGCCGCGTCCTCCCCCCGGGTGTCCGACCAGATCGGCACCGCGTCCAGCAGCGGCGTGCCCTCCGCGTCGACCGGCACCATCGCCAGGCTGTGACCGGAGAGCCCGACCGCGACGACGCGGTGCCGGCCGGCGTCGGCGGCCAGCAGGTCCCGGGCCGAGCGGACGACCGCGGCCCACCAGTCCGCCGGGCGCTGTTCGTGCCGTCCCGGTGCCGGATAGCTGGTGGGGTAGGCGGCGAAGGTGGTGGCGACCACCCGGGCGGCCGGGTCGACGAGCGCGGCCTTGCAGCCACCGGTGCCCAGGTCCACGGCGAGCACGACGTCGCTCACGCCAGCTCCCTCCGCTTCGGGACGCCCTGGTACGGCAGTCCGGAGCGCATCTGCGCCAGCATCGTCTTCATGTCGCGCACGTCCCCGAGCGCCGACTCGCCCCGGCGGAGCAGGGTCATGGTGGCGATGGTGTCGACGACCACGAGCTGCGCCAGTCGCGAGATCGTCGGCGTGTAGACGTCGGTGTTGTCCAGGGACTCGACGACCAGGGCGATGTCGCTCAGCTCGGCCAGCGGGGACAGGCCGCCGGTGATGGCGACGACGGTCGCCCCCCGGTCCCGGGCGACCCGCGCGGTCTCCAGCAGCGAGGTGGTGCGACCGGTGTTCGAGATGGCCACCAGGACGGTGGACGGGGTGCTGGTGGAGGCGGCGATGAACTGCTGGTGCGTGTCGACGTACGCCGAGCAGGGCACGCCGAGCAGCGGGAACTTCTGCTCCGCGTCCATGGCCACGATGCCCGAGGCGCCGAGCCCGATGAAGATGACGCGGCTGGCCGCGGCGATGGCCCCCACCGCCCGGTCGAGCGCGTTCAGGTCGAGGTGACGTCGGACGTGGTCGAGCGAGGTGATCGAGAAGTCGAAGACCTTGCTGACCGTGGTGGCGGTGTCGTCCTGGGCCTCGATCACCGACTGGGTGGCGGGGATGCCGAGCGCGACGCTCTGCGCCAACTGGATGCGGAAGTCGTGGAATCCGTCGCAGCCGATCGCGTTGGTGAACCGGACTATCGTCGGCTGGCTGACCCCGACCGTCTCGGCGAGTTCGGCCAGCGTCATCCGCACCGTCCCGTGCGGGTCGGCGAGCACCGCGTCAGCGACCTTGCGCTCGGAGCGGCGCAACGACTCCAGGCCCTTGTTGATGCGCTCCAGCACGGTTCCGACGTTCATCGGGCGACCGCCAGGGCGAGGGTGCCGTCGTGGCGGGGGACGCGGACCGTGACGCCCCGCCGGGCGGCGGCGTCGAGGTCGAAGGTGGCCGGATCGACGGTGTTGAAGTCAAACATGCCCCAATGATGTGGCACCAGGGTGTCGATTCCGGCGCGCGCACAGAGCTCGACGGCCTCGGCGAAGTCGAAGTTGCCGGGCACGCCGTGGGCGAGGCGGTGGGCGTCGCGCCCGTTGACCGGCAGCAGCGCCACGTCGACGGCCAGGGCGGCGAGCAGCTCGGGCTGACCGTCCCACGGGGCGCAGTCGCCGGAGTGGTAGACGCGGACACCGCCGGCCTCGACGACGTAGCCGAGGAAGTGGTCGTCGCCGTTGCCGTCCCGGACGCGCTCCTCGTGGGCGGCCGGCACCGCCGTGACCGTGAAGGGCCGGTAGTCGACCCGGTCGCCGTCGGCGAGGCCGTCGATCCGCGACCGGGGGACACGGGAGCGGCGCAGCGCCTCGTCGAGGACCGCGCGGGGGCAGGCCAGCCGCAGGTCCGGCTGGGCCGCCATCAGCGGGACGAGGGTGTCCGGGTCCATGTGGTCGGTGTGCGCGTGCGAGCAGAGCACCGCGCGCAGCGGTGGCAGCTCCGTCGGGGTGACCGGGGCGGGGAGCATCCGCAGGTGCGGGAACGTCGTGCCGGCGTACTTGCGGGCCAGCGAGTCCGACAGGTACGGGTCGACGAGCAGGTGCGCGTCGCCGCCGGGGCCGGTGGCGGTGAGCCAGAACCCGGCCTGCCCGAGCCACCGCACCCGGAGGGTCACCGGACCTCCCGGGCCGCGTCGTCGAGCCGCTCGAAGTCCGGGCCCTCGGTCGGGATGTCGAGGTCGAAGACCGCGTCGATGGCCCGGGTCCAGCCGTGCACGAAGTAGCGCCAGCCGTCGGCGACGGTCAGCGCGTCGGCCTCGGCCCGCGCCCGGGCCTGGCGCAGGAAGCCCAGTTCCCCCCGGTAGTTGAACTCCCAGGCGTAGCCGCCGGGCGGGAAGGTGGCGTCGTCGCTGAGCGGGGAGCCGGGCCGGTCCTTGCCCATGCCGGTGGCGTTGACCACCAGGGCGCCCGGGGCGAGGCCGGCGAGCAGGTCGTCGTGCACGTCGCCGGGGGCGAGGCGGTGGGTCCGCCAGGTGATCGCCGGGTCGCCGGCGGCGACGTCGTCGGTGATCGCCGCGAGTCGCTGGTCGGCGATGTCGGTGACGACGACCCGGCCGGGGGCGTCGGCACCGGCCCGGTGGGCGAAGTAGTCGCAGAGGGCGAGGGCGGCACCGCCGGCCCCCATCACCAGCACGTCCCGGCCGGCCATGTCCGGCACGATCGACCGCAGGGCCATCTGACTGGTGACGGTGTCCAGGGCCAGGCCGTCGACCCAGCCGTCCCGGGCCACCAGCGCGCTGGTCTCGCGCAGCCGGGCGGCGTCGTCGTTCACCCGGCGGAACAGGTCGCGGCTGGCCGCGTAGAGGTCGAGCTTGTGGGTGGTGACCAGCGCGCCGCGCGAGTGTTCGTCGTCGCGCAGGTGGGCGACGACCTGCCGGTAGACGGCCGGATCCGCGCCCACCGGTACGTCGATGCCGACCAGGTCGACCTCCTCCAGACCGAGGAGGGGACGCCACGCCGCGAAGACCCGGTGGATCGCCGACGACGTGGTGCTGACGCCGATGAAGTACATCGTCGGCCGGGTGGCCGGCCGCAGGTCGTCGGGGGTCACGACCCCGCCTCCGCGACCAGCTGGACGGCGCACGCGGTGTTGATGCCGAACCGGGTCGCCCCGGCGTCGAGCAGGGCGTGCACCTGGGTCAGCGACCGGATGCCGCCGGATGCCTTGATCTCCCGCTCCGGGCCGGCGATCGCACGGATCACGCGGACGTGCTCGGGTGTCGTCGGCACTCCCTGCCAGCCAGTGCCGGTCTTCAGCGAGGCGGCACCGGCGTCGACGGCCACCCGGGCCGCGTCCCAGAGCTGCCCGTCGTCGAGCAGGCCCACCTCGAGGATGACCTTGACGGGTACCCGGTTGTCGACGGCCTCCAGCACGGCGGCGACGTCGCGGGTGGCCGCGGCGAGTTCGCCGGAGCGGACCAGCCCGACGTTCATCACCACGTCCATCTCCTGGACGCCCGCGTCGAGCAGCCAGCGGGCCTCGGTCACCTTGACCGGGGTGGCCGAGCCGCCGGAGGGGAAGCCGACCGGCGATCCGGCGTTGGTGTGCGACCCGGCGAGCAGCGGGCGCAGCACCGGCACCCAGGACGGCAGGACGTGCGCGGCGACGAAGTCACCGGTCAGGGCGTGGCGGGCCAGCTCCTCGACGTCCGCGCGTCCGTGCTGGGCCTGGACGGCACTGATGTCGATCATGCGGGCCAGGGCGGGGCCGGTCAGCTCAGCGGGGGACATAGGACCCGTTCTCCTTCAGGCGCCAGCCGTCGCCCTCGGCCACGACCCGGTGCCGCATGCCGCCGGAGCGGGCGATGATGTCGTAGTCCTGGCCGGCGTCGGCCGGGTAGCAGAAGAGCGTGACCAGGTCGGTGTCGCCCAGGTTCACGCTGCGGTGGATGTGCACCGGCGGCACGTACGCGACGACGCCCGGACGCATCTCGGTCACCACGGTCTGACCGTCGAGGGTCTCCATCAGCATCAGCCCGTGGCCGGACAGGCAGTGGTAGATCTCGGTGCGGTCCTGCTGGGCGTGGATGTGGCCCCGGGTCATGTGGAACTCCGCACCGACCCGGCCGGGCGACAGGGTGGAGATCCCGGTGATCAGGTCGCCCGCCTCGGTCGACGGTCGGAACTCGTCGACGTGGTAGATGACCCGGTCCGCCTCGGTGGCCAGGCGCGCGGTGAACGCCGCCTCGTCGGTGAACAGCCCGCTGAGGTCAGCCAGCCTCTTCTCGTAGCGACCGGTGCGCCCGACCATCCCCCCGGGGGTGATGACCAGGTCGGGTCCCTGGTGCGGTGTGGTCACCGTGTTCCTCCTGCTCCGGTCGACGCGGACCCCGATGCGGTGCGCGCCTGTCGGCTCACTTTGTAGCAAAGTTACAACCTCGTGTCACCCTCTCGCATCTCGCCCGTGGGCTGTTTGTAGCAGAACTGCCATGATTCGCCCCGATTGGCAGAACCCTCCGGGGCGCTATAACCGATATCTCTGCATATACAAGACATAGAGCGGTAGCGAGACTACTAAGTGCCTGCTCACCGCGCTAACGTTCAGGAAACCTACCGTTGACAACCGGAGCCCCGAATGTAGTGTTGCTCCCTAACAGCCGGCCCCCGGGTACCCCGCGTGCGGGAACCACTACCGCCGGGGCCCACCACCACCCACGGGCCACGGCCCTGCGGCGGAGCACCGAATCCTCGACGACCACCGGGGTCACGCCCCAGCCCCACCACCCCTGGAGGAACGATGTCCAACCGGACACGCGGCAAGACGCTCGCCCGTAGCGTCGCCGCACTGCTGACCGTCACCCTGGCCGTCGCGGCCTGCGGTGGCGGGGACGACGCGGGCAACGGCGAGGCGGCCGAGCCGATCGCCGGGCGTCCCACGCCCACCGACCAGGCCCCGGACTCCGAGGTCAAGATCGCGATGATCGGCTTCGCCAACAACCCCTACTGGGTCTCGGTGAAGTCCGGCGCCGACTACGCCGACCGGGTCCTGGGTGACAAGAAGGGCAAGGTCGACTGGATCGTCGCGGGCGACAACATCGACGTCCAGACGGTCTCCAGCGCGATCCGCGCCGCCGACGCGCAGGGCTACAAGGGCGTCGGGTTCTTCATCGCCGGCGAGGGCAACTGCGCCGACATCAAGAACCTCTCCGCCAAGGGCATCAAGATGGGCGCCTACAACACGCTCTTCGACTGCGTGGGCACCTCGGGCGGGACCATCAACTACGCCCAGGAGCAGTACAAGGCCGGCCAGACCGCGGCTCAGGAGATGGTCAAGGCCGCCGGTGACAAGGCCGGCAAGGTCGGCATCATCGTCAGCCAGTTCACCGCGCCCGGCTCCGAGCAGCGCCGCCAGGGCTTCATCGACGGGCTCAAGGGCTCGAAGCTGACCCCGGTCAACCAGGGCGTCGAGGCCAAGGACTCCGCGTCCAACACCTTCTCGGCCGCGCAGAACTTCCTCCAGTCCAGCCCCGACCTGGTCGGTATCTACGCCACCGCCGGTGGCCCGTTCGGCGCGGCCCAGGCCGTGGCCGCGGCCAACAAGCAGGACACCGTGAAGGTGATCGGGTACGACATCACCACCGAGAACATCGAGGCCATCAAGAACGGCTCGATGTACGGCGTGATCGGCCAGGACGCCTTCGGCCAGGGCTACAACCTCGCGATCGAGCTGTTCAACGCGGCGGTCACCGGTGACCAGCCGGCCCAGGTGAAGCAGGAGGCCGTCGCCCCCTTCGTCACCAAGGACAACCTCGCCGAGCACGACCCTTCGACCCTGCCGCTCGGCACCCCGGGCGCGTCCTGATCGGGAGAGCCATCCCCTCATGGAACCGACACCCCATGTGGACGGCGTCAGGTCGGCGACCCTCGTGGCCGTCGGCCTGACCAAGTCCTTCGGCGCCGTCCGGGCGCTCCGCGACGTGTCGCTGGAGTTCCCGGCCGGCCAGGTCACCGGCCTGCTCGGCGAGAACGGCGCCGGCAAGTCCACCCTCATCCGTCTCTGCTCCGGCCAGATGCAGCCGGACACCGGTCGGCTCGTCCTCGACGGCCGGGAGGTCTCCTTCGGCAACCCGCTGGAGGCGATCGCCGCCGGGGTGGTCGTGGTGAACCAGGAACCGCTGCTGATCAGCGAGCTGACCATCGCCGACAACCTGTTCCTCTACGACCTGGGGGAACGGTCCGGCTTCGGCGTCGCACGACGCGGGGCGAACGTCCACCGGGCCCGGGAGCTGCTCGCCCGGTTGGGGATGAGCGACTACCTGCCCGATCCGTCGACTCTTTGCCGTGACCTGTCGGCGGCGTCCCGGCAGATGGTCGACATCGTCCGGGCGCTCTCCCGCCAGCCGAAGGTCCTCTTCCTCGACGAGCCGAACTCCAGCCTCACCCACGAGGAGTCCGAGCGGCTCTTCGCGGTGATGGCCCGGCTGCGGGACGAGGGGGTGGCGGTCGTCCTGGTCAGTCACCGGCTGGCCGAGGTCTACTCGATCGTCGACAACGTCGTCGTACTGCGCGACGGCACCTTCGTCGCCGCCGGGCCACCGGACGAGATCGACCAGCAGCGCGCCGTCGCGCTGATGGCCGGTGAGCGCAAGCGGGCGGTCGTGGCGGAGGTGGTCGCCGACCGGGCCGACTCGATCGCCGGGGCCGAGGTGGCCCTGGACGTGCGCGGCCTGACCGGCGAGGGCTTCACCGACGTCAGCTTCACCGTCCGCCGTGGCGAGATCGTCGGCATGTCCGGGCTGGTCGGAGCCGGTCGTACCGAGATCGCCGAGGCGGTGATCGGCCTGCGCCGAACGACCCGCGGCAGCATCAGCGTCGCGGGCCGACCGGTGCGGATCTCCGGCCCCGGCCGGGCCCAGCGGCTCGGTCTCGCCTACGTCGCCGAGGAGCGCCGTACCGAGGTCTTCCACGCCCAGAGCGTCGGCTACAACCTGACCGTCCGGGTGCTGTCCAGCCTGGGTCGGCTCGGCTGGGTCTCCCCCCGCCGCACCAGTGCCAAGGCGCGGGAGCTGACCGAACGCTTCGGTGTGAAGGCCGCCTCCAGCGAGGCGCTCATCACCTCGCTCTCCGGCGGCAACCAGCAGAAGGTGCTGCTCGCCCGGGTACTCGCCGCCCGGCCGAAGGTGCTGATCCTCGACGAGCCGACGCGCGGCGTCGACGTGGGCACCAAGGCGGAGATCTACGCGACGCTGCGCGCCCTCGCCCACGAGGAGGGCCTGGCGGTGTGGTTCATCTCGTCCGAACTCGAAGAGGTCGTCGAGCTGGCCGACCGCGTGGTGGTCGTTCGCAACGGACGCGTCACCCTCGATGCCCCGAACAACGCCGGACCCCAGCCCATCGTCGCCGCGGCCATGGGCGCGACCGAAGGAACGACATGAGTGCCACTCTCGCCAAGCGGCAGGAGCGCTCCTGGAAGGACAGCGCCCTGTCGCTCGTCAAGCGCCAGGAAACCGGACTGTTCGGTGTGATCGTCGTGCTGGCCCTGGCGGTCAGCCTCGCCAACGAGAACTTCCTGCGCAAGGACAACCTCTACAACGTCCTCCAGACCGTGGTCGTCGTCGGCATCATCGCCGTCGGTCAGACGTTCGTCCTGATCGCCAAGGAGATCGACCTCTCGGTCGGCTCGGTGCTGGCGCTCTCGGCGGTCACCGCCGGCTCGGTGTACGGCAGCGGGGCCAACCCCTGGGTGGCCGCGGCCGTCGGCGTCGGCGTCGGCGCGCTGTGCGGTTTCGCCGTCGGGTCCGTCGTGGTCCTCGGCCGGGTCAGCTCGTTCATCGTCACCCTGGGCATGCTCTCCATCGCGCGGGGCCTGACCCAGCTGATCACCGGCGGCCTGCCGCAGAGCATGCCGAGCGAGCTGTCCTTCATCGGTCAGGGCCGGGTCTTCGGCGGCATCCCGGTGAGCGTCATCATCTTCCTGGTGCTGGTGCTGCTCGGCCAGCTGCTGCTCACCCGTACCGTCTTCGGCCTGCGGGTGACCGCGATCGGCGACAACGATGCCGCCGCCCGCACCGGCGGCATCCCGGTCGCCTGGACCCGGGTGCTCACCTTCGTCCTGATCGGCACCCTCGCCGGTGTCGCCGGCATCGTCTTCTCCACCCAGGTGGGCGTGGCCGAGGCGCAGGCCGGCCTGGGCTACGAGTTGGACGTCATCGCGGCGGCCGTGATCGGCGGCGCCAGCCTCTCCGGTGGCCGGGGCTCGATCGTCGGCGCGTTCCTCGGTGCCTGCCTGCTGGGCGTGCTGCGCAACGCGTTCATCCTGCTCGCGCTCTCGCCCTTCCTCCAGCAGCTCAGCATCGGCCTGGTCATCGTCCTGGCGGCGATCTTCGACCAGTGGCGCCAGGGGAACCTGCGTCACCTGCACCCGCGCACCCTGCGTCAGCAGCTCATCCGCCGGAAGGCGTGACCTCCGCTACGGGGAAAGGACCCGCCACCATGAAACCGCAACCCTTCCGCCAGCACGACCAGCGCGTCGTCCGGGCCTTCGTCGAGGCCCGACGCGGCCACACCGCCGACGAGCCCCGGCTGAAGTTCGGCTGGAGCAACTGGGGCTTCGGCACCGAGGAGCTGGCGGCCACCGCGGCCCGCCTGGAGCGCAACGACGTGCGGTACGTCGAGCTGCACGGCAACCTCTACTCCCCCGACCTCGGGTACCGGCCCGACGAGACGCTCCGGGTCCTCGGCGACCACGGCATCACCGTCTCCGGGGTCTGCGGCATGGTCACCCCGAACCAGGAGTTCGCGCACAACCTGCCGCACGTCCGGGCCCGTGCCATCGAGTACTTCCGCCGTCAGGCCGAGTTCACCGCCGCGGTGGGCGGGTCGTACCTGCTCTTCGGCGCCGGTTCGGTGGGCCGTCCCACGGCGTTCGACTCCTACGAGCTGGAGCGGTCCGCCCAGACCATGCGCCTGGTGGCCGACGACTTCGCCGCCGCCGGCATCCGGGGCGCGGTCGAGCCGATCCGGCCCGAGGAGACCAGCGTGGTGCACACCTTCGCCGAGGCGCTGCGCCTGCTCGACCTGGTGGACCACCCCGCCATCGCACACATCAACGGGGATCTCTACCACATGCTCAGCGGAGAGCTGCACATCGGTGCCACCCTCCTCGACCACGGCGACCGTATGATCAACCTGCACCTGGCCGACACCAACCGGCGGGCCCTCGGGCACGGCCTGCTCGACCTGGACGTGGTGATCATGGCGCTGTACGCGGTCGGCTACCAGCGGGGCGACAACTACTGCTCGGCGGAGCCCCTCGGGGCCGGCGGCAACCCGTACGCGGCGATGAACCTGCCGCCGCAGCCCGAGCGCCTCGACGACCTGGTCCGGGACACCGTGCGGACGTTCCGCGAGCGCGAGGACGAGGTGCTCGGCGCGAGCGACGAGGAGTTGTACGCCCTCTACCAGCTCGACTCCGAGTAGTGACGATGCCGGCGTTCACGCTGCACGTGGTCTGCCCCAACCCGGCCGTCGACCGGCTCCAGGTGGTGGAACGGTTCCGGCCGTTCGAGGTCAACCGGGTGGCGGAGGTCCGCAGTCTGCCCGGCGGCAAGGGGCTGATCGTCTGCCGGGGGGCCCGTCGCCTCGGTGCCACGGTCACCGCGCACGGCTTCGTCGGCGGCGCCACCGGGCAGGTGATCCGCGACGGGTGCGGCGACCTCGGCGTGCACGACCGGCACGTCGGGATCACCGGGGAGACCCGGGTGACCCCGGTCGTCATCGACCGGGCCACCGGTCGGTCGACGGTGCTCAACGAACGCGGCCCCGAGGTCACCGACGCCGACCAGGAACGGCTGCTCGCCGGCCTGGCGGAGACGGTGTCCCCGGGGGACGTCGTGGTCGCCACCGGCAGCCTGCCGCCGGGGTGCGCCGCCGACCTGCACGCCCGCGTCGCCCGGCTGGCGCTCGACCGGGGCGCGACGGCCATCGTCGACGCCCACGGCGAGCCCCTGGCCCGGGTCGTCGACGACGCCCGGGACACCCGGCCCGCCGGCCGGCTGGTGGTCAAACCCAACGCCGAGGAACTCTCCGGCGTCCTGGGCCGCCCGCTGCCCGACCGGGCCGCGACCACGGCCGCCGTCCGCGAGCTGCACGCCCGGACCGGTGTCACCTTCGTGGTGACCCTCGGCGTCGACGGGGCGGTCTGGACCGACGGCACCGACGACCTGGTGGTGGACACCCCGCGCGTGGCGACGGTCAACGCGACCGGATCCGGCGACTCCTTCCTGGCCGGTCTCGCGGTCGCGCTCGGCCGGGGCGACGACCCGGCGGCGGCCCTGGTCCTCGCCTCGGCGATGGGGGCCGCCAACGCCGCGTCCCTGGAACCCGACGTCGACCCGGCACTGGTCGAGCGGCTCCGGGAGCGGGTCACCGTGAGCCGGGGGGCGGACGCGGGATGAGTCAGTTCATCGGCGTCGACATCGGCACCACGCGGACGAAGGTCGGCTGCTACGACGCCGACGCCGGCCGGCTGGTCGCCCTCCGGCACGCGCCCACCCTGGTCGAACCCGACCCGTGGGGCGGCCGTCGGGACGCCACCCGACTCGCGGCGGCCGTCGGTGAGCTGCTGACCCGACTGCTGGCCGACCCGGCGGTACGCCCCGCCGAGCTGGCCGGGGTCGGGGTCGGGTCGGTCGGTGAGGAGGTCGTGCCGCTCGCCCCCGACGGCACCGTCACCGCGCCCGTGCTGGCCTGGTTCGCCGGGCACGGCCAGCAGGCCAGGGCCGCCCTGGGCGACGACAGCGGGTGGGCCGACACGGACGAGACCTTCTCGGTGTTCAAGCTGCGCTGGTTGGCCGAGCACCTTCCCGACGGCCTGGCGACGGCGCGCACCTTCACCTCGCTCGCCGACTTCGTCGCCCGGGACCTGCTCGCCGACCGCGCGGCCCCGGTGTTCCTCAACGTCTCGCACGCCTCGCGCACCGGGCTGCTCGACGTCCGCGCCGGCCTGCTGCGCACCGACGCCCTACCGGACCTCGGCCTGACCGCGCTGGCCCTGCCCGACCTGGTCGACAGCGCCACGGTCGTGGGCCGCACCTCCGGCGCGGGCGTGTTGCCGGCCGGGGTGCCCGTGGTGGCCGGCGGCCACGACCACATGTGCGGGGCCTTCGGCACCGGTGTCCGCGCCGCCGGTGACGTCTACGTGTCGGCCGGCACCTCCGAGGCGCAGGTGCTGCTGGTCGACGCCCTGCCCGACGTGGTCGATCCGGGGCTGGACACCGGGGTCTTCGTGGCCGGCGGCCTGCGGTTCGTGCACCGCGCGACCCCGTCCGGCCGGTACTACCAGGCCTGGCACGACATGCTCTACTCCGGCGTCGCCGACGAGACGATGTGGGCGGAACTGGACCGGGTCGTCGAGCAGGTCGACCCGGCCACCATCGAGGCCGAGTCGCGGAGCCTGCGAATCGCCGCCATGCCGATGGACGCCACCCGGGCCCACGTGATGACCAGCCTGCTCAAGGGACTCGCGGTCGAGGCCGAGACGACCACCGCCCGGTTGGGACGGCTCGGCGGCGTCGACATCGCCGACGTCACCGTCGCGGGGGTGGCCGCCGGCTGGCCGACCTGGCGTCGGCTGCGGCAGGACGCCACCCGCCGCCGGCTCCGGTTCGTCGACGAGCCCGAGGCGACCGTCCTCGGCGTCGCCGTCCTCGCCCAGTACGGCGTCACCGGCCGGGCCGACGTCCCGGTACGCCTGACCACCACCCGACCCCGAGAGGACCCCGATGGAAACGACTGAGCTGCTGCGCGCGTACCGCCTCGTTCCGGTCGTCGTCCTCGACGACGCCGCGCACGCCGAACCCCTCGCGGACGCGCTGGCCACCGGCGGCCTGCCGGTCGCCGAGGTCACCTTCCGCACCCCGGCGGCGGCCGAGGCGATCGCCCGGATGGCCGCCCACGGCGGCGTCACCGTCGGCGCGGGCACCGTCACCAGCGTCGACCAGGTGGACCAGGCGGTCCGGGCCGGCGCACGCTTCGTCGTCTCTCCCGGCTTCAGCGCGGCCGTCGTCCGTCGCTGCCAGGAGCACGGGATCTTCGTGCTGCCCGGCGCGAGCACCGCGACGGAGATCATGACGGCCCTCGACGCGGGCGTCGACGTGCTCAAGTTCTTCCCGGCCGGCACCTCCGGCGGGGCCCCGGCGGTCGCCGCGCTCTCCGCGCCGTTCCCGCAGGTTTCCTTCGTCCCCACCGGCGGCATCGGCCCCGACTCGGCCGCCGACTACCTCCGGCTGCCGTCGGTGCTCGCCGTGGGCGGCAGCTGGATGGTGCCCCGGAAGGCCATCGCGGCCGGCGAGTTCGCCCACGTCGCGGACCTGGTCCGCACCAGCGTCACCGCTGTCGCCCGCTGACCTACGCCGGTCGGCCGGTCTGCGTCCCGGTCGCCTCAGGCCAGCCCGACCGCCGCCGTCAGTCGCGCATGTACCCAACCGGAGAACCGGCCGTCATCGACGACGCCGCTTCGGGACGCCCCTCCCGCCCATCGAGCCAGCGATCCGGTTCAGGTGCAGACGTGCCCAGCGGGTGAGGAAATGCTCGTTCCCGAACACCGTCCGTAGTCCGTTAAAACCCTGCTCAGCCAAGCGTCGGGCCGGAATCCTCTGATTGAGGGCCGCGAGGGTCACCGCGAGGTCGACGGCGGCAACGGACGTGTCGAGATGGTCCTCACCCAATAACCGACGTCGCCGCTCCAGCACGTCCTCTTTCAGACGCCGCGCCGAACCAAAGTCACCCAGAGCGTGAAGCGTATCCGCCAGGTTGGCGACCGCATGCAAGATGTACGGATGGTCCTCACCCAACGACAGACGCCACCGTTCCAGCACATCCTCCACCATCCGCCGCGCCGAACCGAGTTCATCCAAGCTACGGAGCGTGTTCGCCAGATTGACCACCGAATGCAGCGTGTCCGGATGATCCTCACCCAGCAGCCGGCGCCGCCGCTCCAGCACATCTTCCTCGATACGCCGCGCCGCCTCGAACTCATCCTCGCCGGAGAGCACGACGCCAAGGTAGCTGGCCGATCGCAACGTGTCAGGATGATCCTTACCGAGCGTCGATTCCTGCCGGGCCAGGGTGTCCTCGATGAGAGGCCGTAGCCGATCCATCTCGCCCAGGTCACGGTATGCCCAGACCAGCTCGGTGACCGCTTTGAGGGTGTGTGGATGGTCCGGCCCGAGGCTGTTCTTCCACTGCCCGTAGAGATGCTCGGCCAAGCGCTGCGCAGACCGGGTGTTGCCGCGGGCCATCATGAATATGATTGCCCGACAGGCGAGGTCCCGCACGCCGGTGTTGTCCGAGGCGGCGGGGTCAGCAGCGAGCAGGTGCGGCAACAGCCGTACCCAACCCGGCCAAGCGGTGGGATCTCGCGGGTCACCGGGTTCTGCTGTGCCGAGGACGTTCGCGATCCTCGCGCGCAGGTGGCCGGCGGTCGTGGGCGACAGCTGGTCGCGGAGCACAGCCTGCACCAACCGATGCACGGTGATGCCCTCGACGGATACCTTGGCCAGGCCGTAGTTGCCGATCCGGGCGATACTGCGCCGCAGTGACAGGGGCTTGTCGACGACTGCCGTCAGAGGGCCGAGGCCCCACGAGTCGTCCTGCCCAGCGCTCTCCAACTTCACGATCGGGACCAGCAGGTCTATCGGTACGGGCTCCGGGGCCAGGAACGCGCACAACCGGAGGATCGCCAACGACGCCGGATCAATGTCGGCCAGCCGGGTGGTGCTGACCGCGACCGTGGCGGCCAGCGACCGAAGATAGCTGGGCGGCCGTCCCTCGTCGAGCAGTTCAGCGGCCACGTCTGCCAGCGCTTCCCGGTACTCCTGCGTCGACATCCCGGTCTCGGCGAGGAAGCTGGCGGCCTGCACCAACGCCAGCGGCAGATCACCCAGCGCGTCGGCGAGCTCGCCGGCCTCGCCCGAGTCGAGCATCGCGTGGTGGGCGGTCAGCAGGAGGACGGACTCCTCCCGGGGCAGCACGTCGACCTCGACCGCCACGGCGATCTGCTGCCAGCGTTGGTGCCGGGAGGTGATGAGAACGTGCCCCGGCCCTCCGGGCAGCCACTGGCTGATGTCCCCCGGTGATACGGCGTTGTCGAAGACCAGCAGCCAGCGGTTCCGGCTGCGCAGATAGCTCCGGACGGCGTGGGCCGCGATCGCGCTGTCGGTATCCGCGTCGACGACACCGAGGCTGGCACCGAGGGCGGCGTACTGCGCGCCGATCAACCCGGCCTGTTCGGCCGGTATCCACCACACGACGTCGTAGTCGGCGGCGTGGCGATGGGCGTACTCGGTGGCGAGTTGGGTCTTGCCGATCCCGCCCATGCCGTGCAGGGCCTGCACCACGGCCGCGCCACCCGTACACAACTGTTCCCGGAGCCGGGCGAGTTCCCGTTCCCGGCCGGTGAAGCCGGGGTTGCGCGGGCCCACGTTCCAGACCGGGGGCAGGGCGCCCGCGACCCGCTCGGCCAACGTGGCCGGCGGCACGCTGCCGTCGACCGGCCCAGGTTGGGTCGGTGGCGTGTTCAGGAACACGTTCAACTGGTTGCCCGAGCCCTGGGCACCGGTGCTGCCCTGGTCGCTGGTCCGCACCGTCTGGGTGACGCCGGGGACGGACCGCGTGTCCCCACCCGGCCCGGTGCCGGCCGTCGTCACGCCCGGCCGCCACGACCGCCGAAGATGTTCGTCTGCTGGCCGTGGCCCTGCACCGCCTGCTGGCTGTGGTCGTGGGCGGTCGCGTGCTGCGTCACGTGCCCCGCCGACTGGTTTCCGGCGGCCTCGGTGACCTGCCGCACCAGCGCACGCAACTCCTCGGCGGCCTGCGGGTGCTCGGTCAGCAGGTCCTCCAGCCGGGCGGTCCAGGCCGCCTCCTGCTGCACGCGCACCCGCTCGTCCTGCGGCCCGGCGGCTTCCAACGCCGCGCGGGTGCCCTCCAACCGCTCCTCGACGGCACTGGTCCGGTGCTGGTCACCCCGCCCGAGCAGCCGGCCGAATCCTCGCTTGGTCACCTGCCAGCCGTCGGTGGCCACCGCCCCCACCAGTGCCGTGCCCCCGGCGGCAGCCAACGCGCCCAACGTCTCCGCCAACATGCGGTCCTCCACAGTGCTCGATCGGCGTCCCGTGTCAGGCATATCCGATCGACGCTAGTGGCCGGAACCCGGCGCCCCCACACACCGAGTCCGACACCCGACAGAGGTCATCCGCAGAGGACGGAAGGGAACGGGACGGCGGGTGCGGTACTCCGGCTCAGCGGGGCGTACGGAGCCGGTCGAACCAGTCGCGCAGGTCGAGGTCGAGCGGGTCATCGGAGCGGGTGGGCGGAGTTCGCCGCTCGGGTTCGTCGCCGAGGGCCATGTCCCGGCTCGGCGGCGTGAAGTCCACCTCCGGCTTGCCCTCGGTGGCGGTCACGACGACCCGGGCCACCGCCGCCACCACGCCGGACTGCGCCGCGATGCCCACCCGGTCGGTGGGGTCGTCGGGGTTGGCCGCGATGCCGGCCACCGCGACCTGCGGGGTGTACGCGACGAACGACTTGGCGGCGTCCTGGTCCGAGGTGCCGGACTTGCCGGCCAGTGGGCGACCGTCGACGATCCGGTCGGCGTCGGTGGCGGTCCCACCGGTGCACCGGCCGTACGCGGGATCCTGGCCGACCGGGCAGCGGGCCGCGTCGGTGGCCGCCCGCGCCACGTCGGCGTCGAGCACCCGCCGGCAGGACGGGTCGCCGACCGGCAGCTTCGTGCCGTCCGGTCCGGCCACCGAGAGCACCGGCAGCGGGGCACAGTACGTGCCCTCGGCGGCCACCGTGGCGTACGCGTTGGCCAGGTCCAACGGGGTGGTGGCCGACACGCCCAGGGTGAACGCCCCCCAGTCGGCGGCGTCGGTGCGGGCCAGGTTCTCGTCGAGGTCGGAGCGGAACCTGATGCCGAGCCGCTGCGCCATCTCGACCACCTTGGCCGGTCCGACGTCCTCGGAGAGGCGGACGAAGTAGGTGTTCACCGAGCGGCCGAAGCCGTCCCACATGGTCCGGTAGCCGTTCATGCTGGCCGGGTCGGCGTTGGCCGGGCACCACCGGTCACCGCAGACCGCCGTCGTCCCCTCGGCGGGGTACCGGGTGGGCAGCCGGGTCGGCGCGTAGTACTCGGTGTTCAGGGGCAGCCCCGACTCCAGGGCGGCGAGCATGGTGAACAGCTTGAACGTCGAACCGGCCTGGTAGCCGTCGATGGCCCCGCCGCCGGCAACGAGCTGGTTGACCGTGTTCGGGCGGTTGTCCTGACCGGCGGGGTTGGCGGCGAGACTGTAGTTCCGGTTGACGGCCATCGCCAGTACCCGGCCGGTCCCCGGCTCGACGGCGGCGATCGGCAGGGCCCGGGGCTCGTCGGCGTCGAAGACCGCCAGCGACTGACGCACCGCGCTCGCCTGCACCTGCGGGTCCAGCGAGGTCACGATGGTGTACCCGCCCCGGCGCAGGGCCTGCTCGCGTTCGGCGACCGTGCTGCCGAAGGCCGGCTGCTCCAGCCACCAGCTGCGCAGGTAGTCGCAGAAGAAGCCCCAGTCGGCGTGGCCGCCGGGAATGGCGGTGCAGCCGTTGGGCTGTTCGGTCGGGTCGAGCGTCAACTCCTCGGCGCGGGCCTGCTCCGCCTGCTCGGCGGTGATCGCGCCGGTCACCACCATCGAGTCGAGCACGTACGAGCGGCGGACCAGCGCCGCGTCCCGGTCGCCGTCGATCGGGGTGTACTCGTTGGGCGACTGCACCAGACCGGCCAGCAGGGCGGCCTGGGCGAGGGTCAGCTCCGCCGGGGTGACGCTGAAGTACCGCTCGCTGGCCGCCGCGATGCCGTACGCCCCGGAGCCGAAGTACGCGATGTTGAGGTAGCGGTTGAGGATCTCGTCCTTGTCGAGGGTCTGCTCCAACGCGGCGGCGTACCGCATCTCCTGGAGCTTGCGCCCGACGCTGACCTCGGTCGCGTTCTCCCGCTCCTCGGCGGTGCGCTCGGGATCGCTCTTGAGCACGTTGCGGACGTACTGCATGGTCAGCGTGGAGGCGCCCTGCGTCGTCCCCTCCTTGGCGTTGGTGACCAGGGCGCGGGCCAGCCCGCGCAGGTCCACCCCGCCGTGGGAGTAGAAGCGCCGGTCCTCGGCGGCCACGATCGCCTGCCGCATCACCGGTGCGATCTCGGCCAGCGGCACGTCCCGGCGGTTGACGTCGTAGAAATTGGTGATCGGCGTCCGCCCGTCCCGCGCGTAGACGACGGTGCGCTGGGCGGGATCCGGGGTGCGCAGTTCCTGGGGCAGGCCACCCCAGGTGTCGCTGGCCGACTTGACGGCCAGACCGAACAACAGGTTGCCGGGGAGGACGGCGGCGGCCAGGACGAGCCCGGCGAGGACTCCGCAGAGCACCACGGTAGCCAGCCGCCCCACCAGCGATCGGGAACGCATTTCCCCAGGTTGACGCGGTTTCACCAGGATCGCCCACTCCTTGACGCAGGTTGCCAGGAAACTCACGCCGGCCCGTCGGCCGTCGCTGCCCGGTCCGGGATCCGGTGGCACCTGTCGTCCGGTTCGGCCCGGGGGCGGTCCGCTCATCGGGAGCCGGCCGGGGGCGCGGGGGTGGCGAGACTCGCGGCGGCGGCGTCCCGGACGATCTGCTTCGGCACCAGCCGGCCCGCCCGGTAGGCGATGCCGATCCCGGCGACCAGGGCGAACATCGCGCCGAAGGTCTGCAACGAGCCGAACAGGGCGCCGCCGAGGCCGAGCAGGGGCGCCGCGATGACCAGCATCATCCCGTCGCCGATGCTGAACACCCCGGAGCGGGCGACCGCCCAGCCGGTGAGGGCCCAGCCGGCGCTGTAGCAGGCCGCGCCGATCAGGACCAGGCTCCGGGCGGTGGTGCCGAAGACCGGGGTCTGCTCGGTGAGCCCGGCGAACGGCAGCATGAGCACCGTCCCGGCGAGGCTGACCAGCAGCCCGGTGGCGGCGCTGCGACGGCTGCGGGTGGTCACCAGCAGCCCGGCCAGCGCCAGCAGGGCCAGCAGGCCGGTCCAGACCGCCGCCACCCAGCCGACCAGGTAGAGCGGCCGGCCGTCGGCCGGGTACGGGTCGTTGCCGACGCCGCCGTCACTGGCCAGGGCCACCGTGCCGTAGAGGATCGCGTACACCGGCAGCAGCCACACCGACGCGCGGGCGAGCCGCCGCATCGACCAGGCCCAGGTGGCGTTCGTGGCCGGGCCGCCCGGCGTCGGTTCGACGACGAAGGGCAACACCCCGAACCCACCCCCGGTACGGCGTGAGCCGACCGGCCCCGTGGGGTCGTGCGCCCCGGGGACGGCCGCGCGGGAACGGACCGGTCTCGTCGGATCGTTCATGCGTCACCTCGCTCACTGCTCCGGGGCCGGTCGGCCCCACCGGCCACACGGGCGGCGAGGTGGACCGGCCCGGTGGCCAGGCACGCGTACGGCGCTCCGGCACCTGGTCACCATCGGTCTCATCACCGATCGTGGCAGGCACCGGAGCGCCGTATGAGCGATATTCGCTTTTTGCCCCCGGTCCCGGGGGCGGTGCCGTTCGCCCTGGTCAGCCCCGTTCGCGCTGGTCGGCCGGGTCGCGCAGCATGCTCTCCGGGGAAACCGGCTCCGGCGCGGGCAGCCCCTGCGGACCGTTGCCGCCGGTGACCTGCGCCTCGGCGACGCGGACCTCGTCGTGGATCTTCTGGGCGGCGGCAGCGGCGGCCTGCGCGGCCTCGGCCGCCTCCCGCTCGACGTCGCTCGCCCCGGACGAGGCCTGCGGCGTCGGGACGTCACCGACCATCTGGCTCAGACCGCCGAGCGCGCCACCCATGCCCTCCAGGGCCTTGGTCAGCTCGGCCGGCACGATCCAGACCTTGTTGGCGGTGCCGTTGGCGATCTGCGGCAGCGCCTGGAGGTACTGGTAGGCGAGCACCTTCTGGCTCGGGTTGGCCTGGTGGATCGCGTCGAAGACGGTGCGGATCGCCTTCGCCTGGCCCTCGGCCTGGAGGATCCGGGCCTGCCGGTCACCGTCGGCGCGCAGCACCGCGGACTGCTTCTCGCCCTCGGCGGTGAGGATCTGCGACTGCTTGTGCCCCTCGGCGGTGAGGATCGCGGCGCGGCGGTCCCGTTCGGCGCGCATCTGCTTCTCCATCGAGTCGCGGATGCTGGCCGGCGGCTCGATGGCCTTGATCTCCACCCGGGTGACCTTGATGCCCCAGCGGCCGGTGGTCTCGTCCAGCACCCCGGAGAGGTGCCGGTTGATCTCCTCCCGGCTGGTCAGCGCCCGCTCCAGGTCGAGCGAGCCGATCACGTTCCGCAGCGTGGTCACGGTGAGCTGCTCGATCGCCTGGAGGAAGTTCGAGATCTCGTAGGTGGCCCGGACCGAGTCGATCACCTTGAAGTAGAGCACCGTGTCGATCGAGACGACCAGGTTGTCCGAGGTGATCACCGGCTGCGGCGGGAAGCTGACCACCTGCTCGCGCAGGTCGACCTTCGTCCGCACGGCGTCGACGAACGGGACCAGCAGGTTCAGCCCCGGGTTCAGCGTGCGCCGGTAACGACCGAACCGTTCCACCACGTCCTGACGCTGCTGCGGCACGATCCGCACCGCCTTCGCCAGCGCCACCACCCCGATCAGGGCCACGGCGATGAGCAGTACCGCGATCACCAATTCCATACCGTTCACCCTTCCGACTGGGGAGACTCCCCCGGAGAATTATCGTCGTGCCACACCAGAGCGGTCATGCCTCGGACCTGGAGCTGACCTGCGCGACCCGGCTCGGCCGGGTGGACGCGGGCCCGCCGGTCACCACGGGCGCGCATCTGTTCTTTCCTCGGACCCCGGATACCCGGGCGGCGGCTCGATCGACCCGACCTCCGCCCGACTCACCCGCACGCCCCAGCGGCCGGTGGTCCGGCCGAGCACGCCCAGGAGCTCCCGGTTGATCTCCTCCCGGCTGGTCAACGCCCGCTCCAGGTCGAGCGAGCCGACCACGTTCCGCAGCGTGGTCACGGTGAGCTGCTCGATCGCCTGGAGGAAGTTCGCGATCTCGTAGGTGGCCCGAACCGGGTCGACCACCGTGAAGTGGAGCACCGTGTCGATCGAGACGACCAGGTTGTCCGAGGTGATCACCGGCTGCGGCGGGAAGCTGACCACCCGCTCGCGCAGGTCGACCCGGTTACGCACCGCGTCGATGAACGGCACCAGCACGGTCCGGCCCGGACCGAGCGTCCGGTCGTACTTGCCGAGCCGCTCGACCACGTCCTGATGGTCCTGCGGCACGACCCGCACCGCCCGGACCAGCCCGCTCAGCGCGATCAGCGCCAGGATGCCGACCAGCCCCGCGACCACCGGGTCCATGCGCTACCCCACCGACGGGGGAAGCTCCCCCGGGGAGACGTCGTCCTGCCAGACCAGGGCGGTCGCACCCCGGACCTGGATGACCTGCACCCGCTGGCCCGGGGTGAACACCTGCGTGGCGTCGTACGGCCGGGCGCTCCACAACTCACCGTCGATCTTGACCAGCCCGCTGTCGGTGTCGACCTGCTCCAGCACCAACGCGGTCGCCCCCTCCAGCGCCTCCACGCCGAACGCCTGCCCACCGTCCTCGGTCGTCGAACGGCGGTGCTTCCTGATGGTCGGCCGGGCCGCGAGCACGGTCAGCGCCGAGACGGCCGCGAAGACCACCGCCTGGATCGCCACCGGGGCGCCGAGCGCCGCCGCGCCGGCTGCGGCGAACGCGCCGACCGCGAACATGATCAGGAACAGCGTCGCCGTGAAGATCTCGGCGACCGCCAGCACCACACCCAGCACGATCCAGAGCACTGCGTCCACGTCTCCGATACTGGCACGCCGACGCACCCCTCTCCCACTTTGAAGATCAGTAAGCTCGGGGTGACGTCCCGTACCCGCCCTGAAGGAGCGACATGTCCCTGTTACCCGAGACCATCCGTCGAGTGGACGGCCTCGTGGCCGAGGCCCAGCTCACCGGCCGGGCCCCCGCTCTGCTGATCGGCGTGGTCCGCGACGGGGCACTCGTCCATCTCAGCACCGCCGGAGAGCACCCGCGCCCGGACGCCGAACTCCAGTTCCGGCTCGGATCGATCAGCAAGACCATGACCGCGGTGCTGGTGATGCAGGAGCGCGACGCCGGGCGGCTGGCCCTCGACGACCCTCTCGACCGGCACCTGCCCGGCACCCCGTTCGGCGCGCTCACCCTGCGCCAACTCCTCGGCCACGCCAGCGGCCTGCAGCGGGAGCCGGACGGCCAGTGGTGGGAACGCGCCGAGGGCGTCGACCTGCCCACCCTGCTCGCCGGGGTGACGGCGGAGAAGCTGGCGTACCCGCCGCACCGGGGCTACCACTACTCCAACCTGGCGTACGGGCTGCTCGGCGGAGTGCTGGAGACGATCACCGGTACGCCGTGGTTCGCGCTGCTGCGGGAACGGATCCTCGAACCGCTCGGCATGCGCCGCACCACGTACCAGGCCACCGAGCCGTTCGCCCGGGGCTACGTGGTGCACCCCTGGCACGGCACGCTCCGCGAGGAGCCCCGGACCGACACCGGCGCGATGGCCCCCGCCGGCCAGCTCTGGGCGACCGCCACCGACCTGGCGACCTGGGCGGCCTTCCTCGCCGACCCGGCACCGGAGGTGCTCGCCGCCGCGACCCTGACCGAGATGTGCTCGCCCGTCGTGATCAGCGACCTCGACTCCTGGCGCGGCGGCCACGGCCTCGGGCTGGAGCTCTGCCGCCAGGGCGACCGGGTGTACGTGGGCCACGGCGGCTCGATGCCCGGGTACGTCGCCGCCCTGGCGGTGCACCGCCCGTCCCGCACCGGCATCGTCGGCTTCGCCAACTCCTACGGCTTCCGGGCCGGCTCGATCGGCGCGCTCGGCCTGCAGGTGCTCACCACCGTGCTGGACACCGAGCCGACCCGGACGGTGCCGTGGCGGCCGGCCACCGCACCGCCCCCGGCCGAGGTGGCCGAGCTGACCGGGCGCTGGTGGTGGATGGGTCAGCCGATCGACGTCACCTGGGACGGCGGCACGGGGCACCTGGTGACGTACGGCCGGGGCGAGCGGATGCTCCGCTTCGCCCCCGAGGGGCCGGACCGCTGGCGGGGCTGCTCCGGCGGGGAGGACGGCGAGGTCCTCACCGTGCTGCGCGACGGCAGCGGCCGGGCGGTCGCCCTGGACGTGGCGACCTTCGTCTTCACCCGCACCCCGGACGAAGCCCCCTGACCGTCCCCGGCCCGAGGCGGGGCCGGGTGACGAAGCCCCCTGACCGTCCCCGGCCGAGGCGGGGCCGGGTGCGGTCAGTGGTCGGAGGGGACGGGCGGCTCGGTGACGAAGTCGATGAGGCGTTCCATCGCGTTGATCAGCGGGGTCTCCACGTCGGCGAAGCTGTCGACGTGGGAGAGGATGTGCCGCCACATGTCCGCCGGGCCGCCCACCCCGAGGGCAGCACAGACCCCCTCCTTCCACGGGCGTCCCGGCGGCACCACCGGCCAGGCCCGGATGCCGAGCGCGGCGGGCTTCACGGCCTGCCAGACGTCGACGTAGGGATGCCCGGTCACCAGCACGTGCGGTGACGCGACCCGGGCCACGATCCGGCTCTCCTTGGAGCCGGGCACCAGGTGGTCGACGAGCACCCCGAGCCGTCGGGTCGGGCCGGGGGCGAAGGCGCGCACCTCGGCGTCGAGGGCGTCGATGCCGTCCAGCGGCTCCACGACGACCCCCTCGACGCGCAGGTCGTCGCCCCAGATCCGTTCCACCAGGGCGGCGTCGTGCACCCCTTCCACCCAGATCCGGCTGGCCTTCGCCACCTGGGCGCGGACCCCCTCGACGGCGATCGAGCCGGAGGCGGTGCGGCGGCGGGCGGCCGGCACCGGGGCGCGCGCCGGGCGGCGCAGCGTGACCGGTTCGCCGTCGAGCAGGAACGCCGCCGGCAGCAGCGGAAAGTTGCGCCGCCGGCCGTGCCGGTCCTCCAGTACCACCGCACCGGCCTCGAACCCGACGACCGCGCCGCAGAAGCCCGAGTCGGCGTCCTCGACCACCAGGTCCGGTTCGGCGTCCACCTCGGGCACCGTCCTGCGTCGCCGCCAGTCCCCGGCCAGCACGTCCTCGCCGTATCGCCTCCCCATGGCCGTGACGGTAGCCGCCCGTCCGGGCCGGACGGCGCAGGCACGCCGCCCGGTGCCCGGTTCACCACGGGTCGAAACAGGGCAAGCCGGGGCAGGCGGTACGGCCCCCGCGACGGTCGAGACAGAGCCGCCGTCACGACGTACCCTTCTCTGCATGTCTCCCGCAACGGGCGCGGTCACTCTCGCTCCGCGCCGGTCGAGCCGGTTCGTGGCCTGGGTGCGTGCGTGGCGCGCCGGACTCGTCCCGTTCGACGAGGTGCCCGACGCGGTGGCCGGCGACGAGGAACACCTCGTCGCCGACGCCCCCGGCACCTGGACGGACGTGTCGCTGCGCGACGCACTGCCCACCCTGGCCCGGCTCTCCCCGGACGAGATCCGGCTGGTGCTGCCCGCACCCGGCGACCCACGCGGCCTGCCCGGTCCGGGAGACTTCACCGGTGCGGCGCTGCTCGCCGGTGAGGCGGTCGTCGCCGGCGGGCTGGGCCTGATCCCGGAGGTCCGCTCCCACACCTCCGGTTCCGGGATGACCTGGGAGACGGTGCTGTGGCGGTGCTACCCGCTGCCGGTCGACGCCCCCGCCGCCTCGCTGGCGATGCCCTGTGCCGCCGAGGCGGAGGCGGAGCTGGCCACCGCCCTGGCCGAGACCACTGCCGCGCTGACCCGGCTGGACGTCGCCCAGTGGCGACCCGAGTTGGCCGGCGCGCTGGCCGCGCTGCGCCGCCCGGACGGCACGACCGATCTGCCGCCCGGTTTCGACCCCCGGTCGCGGCGACTGTTCGCCCGCGCCGCCGTCCTCGACCGGGTACTCGCGCTGGCCGAGCACGCCGCGCCGGGCGGGTCGGTCAACGGGTACGAGGCCCAGCAGCGCGACGCCGCCCTGCGCCCGCTGACCACGGCGTGCCGGCGTGCCCTGGCCGCCGCCTGCAACGCCCCGCTGCGCCCCTGAGCGACCGGGTACGGCTCAGATCTCGTCGATCAGGTCGACCACCGAGTCGACGATCCGCGACGGCCGGTACGGGTACCGTTCCGCCTCCTCCCGGGTGCTGATCCCGGTGAGTACGAGGATCGTCTCCAGCCCCGCCTCGAGGCCGCAGAGGATGTCGGTGTCCATCCGGTCGCCGATCATCGCGGTGTTCTCGGAGTGCGCCTCGATGGTGTTCAACGCCGAACGCATCATCATCGGGTTCGGCTTGCCGACGAAGTACGGTTCCACCCCGGTCGCCTTGGAGATCATCGCCGCGACCGAGCCGGCCGCCGGCAGCGCCCCCTCCACCGACGGACCGGTGACGTCCGGGTTGGTGCAGATGAACCGGGCCCCGCCGTTGATCAGCCGGACCGCCTTGGTGATCGCCTCGAAGCTGTAGGTGCGGGTCTCCCCCAGCACCACGTAGTCCGGCTCGAAGTCGGTGAGCACGTACCCGACCGCGTGCAGCGCGGTGGTCAGCCCGGCCTCGCCGATCACGTACGCGGTGCCGCCGGGACGCTGGTCGGCCAGGAACTGGGCGGTGGCCAGCGCGGCCGTCCAGATCGCGTGCTCGGGCACCTCGAAGCCCATCCGTTTGAGCCGGGCGCAGAGGTCGCGTGGGGTGTAGATGGAGTTGTTGGTCAGCACCAGGAACGGCTTGCCGGAGGCGCGCAGCCGGTTGACGAACTCCGGGGCACCCGGCACCGGCTGGCCCTCGTGCACCAGCACGCCGTCCATGTCGGTGAGCCAACTGGCCACCGGCTTCCGTTCGATCATCGGGTTCCTCAGGGGTGGTCGGGGCGGGCGTCGGTGGCGGGTCGGGGGCGGCGGGCGGGGGCGCAGCACGCCGTCGGGCAGCTGTCCCAGCAGGGCAGTTCGCCGAGTCGTCGCGGCGACGCGGCGTCCGGGTCGAGCCGCTCGGTGACCAGTTCCCGGACCATCGTCACGAACCGGGGGTCGGTGCCGGGGGTGCCGGCCCGGACGAACTCCAGGCCGAGTTGCCGGGCCGTGGCCAGGGCCTCGGTGTCCAGGTCCCAGACCACCTCCAGGTGGTCGGAGACGAAGCCGATCGGGCTGACCACCACGCTGGTGACGCCCTCCCCGGGGAGCTCGGCCAGGTGGTCGTTGACGTCCGGCTCCAGCCACGGCACCTGCGGCGGCCCGGAGCGGCTCTGCCACACCAGGTCGTACCGCAGGTCGGGGGCTGCGGCGGCGGCGACCAGCCGGGCCGTCTCGCGCAGTTGGGCCTCGTACCGGCCGCCGTGCGGACCGGCGCTGGCCGCCATCGAGGTGGGCACCGAGTGCGCGGTGAAGACCACCCGGGTGGTGGCCCGCCGCGCCGGGTCGAGCCGGGCCAGCGCCGCCCGGACCGCGTCGGCGTGCGGCTCGACGAAGCCCGGATGGTCCCAGAACTGGCGGAGCTTGTCGACCACCGGGGCGTCCGGACCGACCGCCGCCCGCGCCGCAGCGATGTCCTCCTGGTACTGACGGCAGGAGGAGTAGCCGCCGTACGCGCTGGTGACGAAGGCCAGCGCCCGGCGTACCCCGTCGTCGCGCATCTGGGCGACGGTGTCGGCGAGCATCGGGTGCCAGTTGCGGTTGCCCCAGTACACCGGCAGGTCGAGGCCGTTGGCGGCGAAGTCGGCCCGGATCGCGGCGAGCAGGTCACGGCACTGCTGGTTGATCGGGGAGACCCCGCCGAAGTGCTGGTAGTGCTCGGCGACCTCGGCGAGCCGCTCCGGGGGGACGCCCCGGCCCCGGGTCACGTTCTGGAGGAACGGCATCACGTCCTCGGGCCGCTCCGGGCCACCGAAGGAGACCAGCACCACCGCGTCGTACGCCATGGCCCCATTCTTCCCCGAGCAGCCGGACGACCGGGCGACGGCCCCTCGCCCCCGTGCGGCAGCCGGGCCCCCGCTGTGGCGCAGCCGACAGCGGGGGCGTCGTGCGAGCGGTCAGGCGCCGAGGGCGTGGTACCCGCCGTCGACGTGGACGATCTCGCCGGTGGTGGCCGGGAACCAGTCGGAGAGCAGCGCCAGGCAGGCCCGCGCGGCCGGCTCCTGGTCGGTGAGGCTCCAGCCCAGCGGGGCCCGCTCGGTCCACGCCGTCTCGAACTGGTCGAAGCCGGGGATGGACTTCGCCGCGATGGTGCGCAGCGGGCCGGCGGCGACCAGGTTGCTCCGGATGCCCTTCGGGCCGAGGTGCAGGGCCAGGTAGCGGGAGGCGGACTCCAGCCCGGCCTTGGCCACGCCCATCCAGTCGTAGACCGGCCACGCCTTCGTCGCGTCGAAGGTGAGGCCGACCACGGCGCCGCCCGGGGACATCAGCGGCAGCGCCGCCATGGCCAGCGACTTGTAGGAGTACGTGGAGACGTGCAGCGCGGTCGCCACGTCCTCCCAGGGAGCGTCGAGGAACCCGCCACCGAGGCAGCTCTGCGGGGCGAAGCCGATCGAGTGCACCACCCCGTCCAGGCCGTCGGCGTGCTCACGGACCTTGTCCGGGAGGCCGGCGAGCTGCTCGGCGTTGGTGACGTCGAGTTCGATCACCGGCGCCGGCTGGGGCAGCCGCCTGGCGATCCGCTCGACCAGCGAGAGCCGCCCGTACCCGGTGAGCACGACCTGCGCACCGTTCTCCTGGGCCAGCTTCGCCACCGAGAAGGCGATCGAGGCGTCGGTGATGACGCCGGTGACCAGCAGCCGCTTACCGGCCAGCAGTCCGGACATGAGGGTCCCTCCGTGGTTGTGTCGTGCGGGTGGCCGGCGTCAGTGGCCCATGCCGAGGCCGCCGTCGACCGGGATGACGGCGCCGGAGACGTACGCCGCGCTGTCGCCGGCCAACCAGGTGACGACCCCGGCCACCTCGTCGGCGGTGGCGAACCGGCCGGCGGGGATGGCGCTCAGGTACTGGTCGCGCCGCTCCTGCGGCAGCGCCGCGGTCATGTCGGTGTCGACGAACCCGGGTGCGACCACGTTGGCGGTGATGTTGCGGGAGCCCAGCTCACGGGTGATCGACCGGGCCACGCCGACCATGCCGGCCTTGCTGGCCGCGTAGTTGACCTGGCCCATGCCGCCGTAGAGGCCGACCACCGAGGAAACGAAGACCATCCGGCCCCAGCGGGCGCGGAGCATCTTGCGGGAGGCGCGCTGTGCGCAGCGGAAGGCGCCGGTCAGGTTGGTGTCCAGCACCCGGGTGAACTGCTCCTCGGACATCCGCATGAGCAGCGTGTCGTCGGTGATGCCGGCGTTGGCGACCAGGACCTCGACACCGCCCAGCTCCGCCTCCACGGCGGTGAACGCCTCGTCGACCGAGGCCGAGTCGGTGACGTCGCAGCGGACCCCGAACAGCCCCTCCGGGGCGTCCCCGGAGCGGTGGGTCACCGCGACCCGGTCGCCCTGCTTGGCGAAGGCCTGCGCGATGGCCAGGCCGATCCCCCGGTTACCCCCGGTCACCAGCACGGTACGGGCCACGAGTCCCCCTTGCGCGAAAACGACTGCACAGACGGGTTGGAGACTAGGGGTTACCGGCAGGTAAGCGTGAACCCGGGCGGGGTCGTGCGCGTGGCGCGACCCGGCGGGGGCCACACCGGACGCCGTTGTACGATGATCCGCGTTCCGGACCCCGCCGACCGCTGGAGGTGATCGCTGTGCGAGATAGCGATCCTCCCAGTCGTGGCCGGGCCGTCCGTCAGTTCCGCTGAGTCACGACTCAGCCTGAACTGACCCGTTCCCGCTCCCCGCACCGCCGCTGCGGCCACCCTGCCGTGGCGCCGGTCGACCCGTCAGCCGGGTGGTCGCGGGTGGAGCCCCCCGGTCACGAGTGGTGTGCGCGTCCTGTCCCCCTCCCCCGGTTCCGGCCCTGCGCCGGGGCCGTCTCGAGTCGCCACCGGAGTGCGTCCATGAGCCGCTACGTCGCCCCGCTGGGCTTCACCCTCGCCGCCGTCTGGGTCGCCGTCCTCTTCGTCCTCACCAGCGGAAGCCACTGAACCCCCGGGCGGGAGTCGCCCGCGTCCGCCGCCGTGGCCACCGCCCGGCGGCGGGACCGCCGTCGGCACGCGCCCAGCGCGGCGACGGCGGTCCCGCACCGGCGGGCGTCCGGCTCAGAGGATGCGCGAGGTCCAGAGCAGACTCGCCCCGGCCGCCGCGAGCGCGAAGAGCAGCGCCACCCCCGCGTACCACTGGGTGATCTCCCGGGGTTCGGTCCGGAACCCGATCGAGCTGCCCATGTCCTGATACACCTGCTTCAACTCGGTCACCGAGGCCGCCTCGTAGAAGTGCCCCTCGGTGGTCTCCGCCAGGTCGGCCAGGGCCAGCCGGTCCACCGGCACCCGCTGGACCTGTCCGCCGATGTCCACCTGACCCGAGTCGGTGCCGAAGGCGATCGTGGAGACCGACACGTTCGCCGCCTGGGCCGCCGCCGCGGCCTCCTCCACCGACCGGCCCGCAGTGCGGAACCCGTCGGAGAGCAGCACGATCCGGGCCGGCGGGATACCCGCCGCGCCGTCGGCCGGCACCGACCGGATCGCCTCCAGGCAGGTGAAGACCGCCTCGCCGGTGGCCGTCGCCTCGGCCAGCACCAGCCCGTCGATGGCCGCCGTCACCGCCGCCCGGTCCTTCGTCGGCGGCACCAGCACGTTCGCCGACTTGGCGAAGGAGACCAAACCCAGGTTGTACGTCTCCGGCAGCTCGCCGACGAACTGCTTCGCCGCCTCCTGGGCGGCCTGCAACCGGTTCGGGGTCACGTCGTCGGCCTGCATGGACAGCGACACGTCGATCGCGAGCATGACGGTCGCCCGCTCCAGCGGCTCCCGGGTGTCGATCGCCGGCCGGGCGGTGGCGGTGGCCAGCGTCAACAGGCAGAGCAGCAGCGCCGCCGCCGCCGCGTGCCGCCGCCAGCCCAGCCCCTTCGGCGCGAGCGTGCGCAGCAGGTCCACGTTGGTGAACCGCATCGCGTACGCCCGGCGGTGGCGTTGCCGCCAGACGTACAGCGCGGCGACGGCGAGCACGGGCAGCAGGCTCAGCAGCCACCACGGTTGCATCAAACGGATCATCGAGTCGTCCCCCGGGTGCGGGCGTGCCGTTGCGCGGCCACGAAACGCACCATGTCCAGCAGCCAGTCGGTGTCGGTACGCAGACGCAGGTGGGCGGCGCCCGCCGCCCGCAGCTCCCGGGCGATCGCCGCGCGCTGGGCGGCGGCCGCCTCGGCGTACCGGCGGCGCAGCCGCGGATCGGCGGTCTGCACCTCGTGCAGTTCCCCGGTCTCCGGGTCCACCACCGGCAGCACCCCCACGTCGGGCAGGTCCAGCTCACGCGGGTCGACCACCTCGATCGCCAGCACGTCGTGCCGGACCCGCAGCTTACGGACCGGTCGTCCCCACTGCTCCGGCGGTGCGAGGAAGTCCGAGATCACCACCGCCACGCCACGGCGCCGGGGCGGCCGGTTGAGCAGGTCGACCAGGGCGCCGAGGTCGGCCCGGCCCGGTCCGATCTCGGTGCCGGCGACGGCCCGGACCAGCCCCTGGGCCTCCTTGCGCCCGCTGCGGGCCGGCAACCGCCGCACGACCGGGGCGGCGGGAGGCGCAGCACCCCACCGGCGGGACGCGGGCCGTGCCCCACCGGTACCGACCACCGCGCCGATGCGGTTGCCGCCCCGGACGGTCAGGTGCGCCAGGGCCGCCACCGCCGCGACCGCCACCTCGCGCTTGAGCCACTGCCCGGTGCCGAAGTCCAGGCTGGCCGAGAGGTCCACCGCGAGCCACGTCTCCAGCTCCCGGTCGGCCACCGTACGCCGCACGTGCGGCGTCGTCGTCCGCGCGGTGACCGGCCAGTCCATCCGGCGCACGTCGTCGCCGGGGCGGTACTCGCGGGACTCCCCCGCCTCGCTGCCCGGCCCCGGCAGGAGCCCGGCGTAGTCGCCCTGGAGCAGGCCGTCGAGTTTGCGGGTGACCAGGAGTTGCAGGCGGGAGAGGACCGCCTCGCTCCGTCCGGGGGTGGCGCCGGCGGGCTGGCGGACGGGTGGGGTCACGGCCGCTGCCCGGGCCAGCCGGCAGGGGCCGGGCCGGCGTTCGGCGGCCCGCCCGGCGCGGGCCCGGCGGTCGGCGTCGCCTGCTGCCGGGGTGCCACCGACGGGAGCGGGATGGTCGACATCACCCGGTGCACGATGTGGTCGGCCGGGACGTCGTCGGCGAGCGCGTCGTAGCTGAGCACCAGCCGGTGCCGCAGGATGTCCGGGGCGATGTCCTGCACGTCCTGGGGCAGCGCGTAGTCCCGGCCCCGCAGCAGGGCCAGCGCGCGGCTGGCCCGGACCAGGCCGAGCGAGGCCCGGGGACTCGCGCCGTACTGGATGAGCTGGGCGACGTCGGGCATCCCGTGCTCAGCCGGGGTACGGGTGGCCAGCACCAGCCGGACGGCGTAGTCGATCAGGGCGTTGTGCACGAAGACCTGGTCCGCCCGGCGTTGCAGGGCGAGCAGGTCGGTGGTGGTGAACACCGGCGTCGGCACGGGCGCGGTGACGCCCATCCGGTAGACGATCTCCCGCTCCTCGGCGTCCGTCGGGTAGCCGACGACGATCTTCATCAGGAAGCGGTCCCGCTGCGCCTCGGGCAGCGGATAGACCCCCTCCTGCTCGATCGGGTTCTGGGTGGCCATCACCAGGAACGGGTCCGGCACCCGGTGGCTCTCCCCGCCGATCGACACCTGCCGCTCGCTCATCACCTCCAGCAGCGCCGACTGCACCTTCGCCGGTGCCCGGTTGATCTCGTCGGCGAGCAGGAAGTTGACGAAGACCGGCCCCAGCTCCACGTCGAACTTCTCGCTGGACTGCCGGTAGATGCGGGTGCCCATGATGTCGGCGGGCACCAGGTCGGGGGTGAACTGGATCCGGGCGAAGGACCCGCCCACGACCGTGGCCAGGGTCTCCACGGCCAGTGTCTTGGCCACCCCCGGCACGCCCTCGATCAGGCAGTGACCCCGGGCCAGCAGGGCGACGAACATCCGCTCGACCATCCGGTCCTGCCCGACGATGACCCGCTTGATCTCGAACAACGCCCGCTCCAGCAGGGTGGCGTCCTCGGCGGGTGTGCTCGGTGGCGCCGGGGCGGCGCCGGTCGCGGTCGGGTCGGGCGTGGTCGGCTGGGCCACCGGTCCTCCACAGCGTGCTCGTGATCTCGGGCGACGGGGTGCGGGTCAAGCCTCGCATGCCCGGCTGAGTGCCAGCCGGGCGAGAAGCCGATTTTGACCGCGCCGCGTCCGGACGCCGAATCGCCGGCCAGGGGTGTCCGAACGTCGCCGCCACGTGTACGATTCAGCCGTCGCCGGGCGGCTCCCCCCGTGGCCGCCCGGCGCTCAACCTTCCGGTGTGCCACCTAGACTGGCCCCGATGACCGACTCCGCCCCCGCTCCCGACGGCCCTCCCGTCTGCTCGGCACGCGGCTGCCGCACCCCGGCGGTCTGGTTCCTGCGGTGGAACAATCCCCGGTTGCACGACCCCGACCGACGCAAGACCTGGCTCGCGTGCGCCGAGCACCGGGACACGCTCGGTGGATTTCTCACCGCACGGAGCTTTCTCCGGGAGGTCGAACCGGTACCCGGATCGTTACGCTCAACGGGTGAGTGATCGCAGCGGGGCACGCCGGTGAGCACCGAGCACGACGACGGGCCCGTCCCCACCCCGGCCGACCCGCTCGAACCATGGCCGGAGACGGTCGACTGGCAACGGGTCTCCACCGACCTGATCTGGGTGGAACTGGTCCGGCTGGGCATCGGCGTCTCCGTCGTGGTGGTCGGCCTCGCGGTGGCCTGGGCGCTGAGCGGGCACTGGCTGTTCGGGGCCGGGCTGGGGCTCGTCGTGTTGCTGAGTCTCTGGCGGGCGGTGGCGATCGTCCGGGCCGTACACGCCTGGGGGTACGCCGAACGCGACGACGACCTGCTGGTCCGGCACGGGCTGCTGGTCCGCCGGCTGTCGATCGTGCCGTACGGCCGGATGCAGTTCGTGGACGTGACCGCCGGCCCGTTGGAACGGGCCTTCCGGCTGGCCACCGTGCAGCTGCACACCGCCGCCGCCGCGAGCGACGCCCGGGTGCCCGGACTGCGTCCGGCCGAGGCGTCCCGACTGCGCGACCGGCTCACCGCGCTGGGCGAAGACCGCGCGGAGGGCCTGTGAGCGGCGGCCCGGCCGAGGAGACCGGGCCGGAGACCCCGCACCCGTCGCCCGTTCCGGCCGCCGCCCCGGCGCCGGAACACCCGAGCATTCCGCACCTGTCGCCCGTCCCGGCCGCCGCCCCGGCGCCGGAACACCCGGACGCACCGCAACCGTGGCCCGTCCCGGCCGCTCCGGCGCCGGAACACGTCGAGCCACGGCAACGCCTGCACCCGCTGAGTCCCGTCCTGCACGGGGCGAAGTCGCTGGTGGTGGTGATCGCCGGACTCTCCTGGTCGACGCTGTCCCGGGTCGGCTTCGGCACCTTCGCGGCGATGGTCGCGGTGCTCGCCCTCGGCGCCACGGTCCTCTCGGTGGTCAGCTGGTACAACACCGGCTACCACGTGGTCGGTCGGGAACTGCGCGTCTACGAGGGCCTGGTGTGGCGGCGTACCCGGGCCATCCCGCTGGAGCGGTTGCAGGCCGTCGAGGTGGTCCGTCCACTGCTCGCCCAGCTCACCGGTCTGGCCGAGCTTCGGCTCGAGGTGGTCGGCGGCGGCAAGACCGAGGCGCCGCTGGCGTTCCTGAGCGTGGCCGGCGCGACCGCCCTGCGGACCCGCCTGCTCGACCTGGCCGGTTCCGCCCCGCACCGCGCACCCGCCCCGCAGACCACGGCGGCCGGGCCGCCGGAGCCGGTCGGCGGGCCGCTGCACGCCGTCGGCAACCGCGACCTGCTGGTCAGCCAACTCCTCACCCCGCAGGCGTTCCTGTTGCCGGTGGGCGTGGCGTTCGTGGTGACGCAGTTCCTCTCCGAGGGTTCCTGGTCGTTCATCGCGGTGGCCAGCACGGTCACCGCGATGGCCGGGGTGCTGCTGCAACCGGTCCGGCGGGTCCTCGACGACTGGAACTTCCGGCTCGACCGGGACGGCGACCGGCTACGGATCCGCAACGGCCTGCTGGAGACCCGGGTGCAGACCGTACCGCTCAACCGGGTGCAGGCGGTCGGCGTGACGTGGCCGCTGCTCTGGCGGGCCAAGGGCTGGCTGCGGTTGCGGCTGGAGGTGGCCGGTTACTCGGCGGCCGAGCCGGACGACCGCAACCGTCCGGACCGGCTCCTGCCCGTGGGCGACCTGCCCACCGGCGAGATGATCGCCGCCGAGGTGCTGCCCGGCGTGGTCGTCTCCGCGCTGCCGCTGACCGCACCGCCGCCGCAGGCCCGCTGGTTGCGGCCACTGAGCCGGCGGGTCCTCGGCGCCGGGCTGGCCGAGCGGGTCTTCGCGGTCCGTTCGGGTCTGGTCACCCGGCAGCTCACCATCGTGCCGTACGCCCGGATCCAGAGCGTCCGGGTGGTCCAGGGGCCGCTGCAACGGCGGCTGGGCCTGGCCACCGTGCACGCCGACACGGCGGGCGGGGCCGGCGCGGCAGCCGTGCACCGGGACCTGACCGAGGCGTGGGCCCTCGCCGCCGAACTGACCGCGCGGGCCCGTTCCGCCCGGCTCAGCGGCTGACCGGCACCGTCGGCTCCCCGGTCGGGGACGGTCCGTTGCCGACGGTGCCCCCGGTCGGCCCGTCGTCCGCCCGGGTTCCGGCGTCGGCGGGGTCGGTCCCGACCGGCCCGGTCGGGGCACGGCGGGCGCGCCGGGCCGCCCACCACCGCTCCGCCAGGCCGACCACCAGGAAGGTCATCCCCACGTACGCCCAGCCCACCAGCACGTCGATGATGTAGTGCTCGCCGGAGTAGACCAGGGTGAAGGTCATCGCCAGCGGGTACGACAGCAGCAGCGGCCACCAGCGGCGGCGGGTCGAGGTGAGGAAGAACAGCACCACGAACAGCGCCCAGGCGGTGTGCAGGGACGGCATCGCGGCCACCGGGTTCGAGGCGATCTGCCCGGCGTTGAGCATGTTGCCCGCACCGTGCATGCCGAACTCCTTCCACCCCCGGGTGGAGATCCGGGCGACCTCGCCGAGGAGCCCGTTCTGCGCCGCCCACCAGGGCGGGGCGGCCGGGTAGAGGAAGTAGGTGGCCAGACCGGCGGCGCAGAGGAACCCCCACCGCCGCATGTACGCCCCCCAGCGGGCACGGTCGCGCATCCAGAGCACCACCGCCGCCGCCAGCGTCGCCACGAAGTGCGAGAAGTAGACCCAGGCGGCCAACACGTCCCACCACTGCACCTGCGGCTTGTAGAACCGCTCCTGCAACCAGATGGTGGGGACCTCGCCGCCGGTCGCCCAGCCGACCAGGAACCGGTCGGCGACGATCAGGTCGTAGGAGTAGGGGATCGCGCCGTTGTCGGCGAACCCCCGGGAGAGGTTGTAGGCGGCGAGGAGCAGCACCACCGGCAGCCAGTCCCGGGCGAAGCGCAGGTGGCTACGCCACGGGCGACCCCAGTTCCAGGCGATGACGGCGGACCAGATCCAGACGAAGGCGTACGCCGGGTCTGTCGGTAGGCCGATCGTCAACCAACCGGCGACGAACAGGGCGCTCCAGATCGACATGGCGACCACGCGGCGGCGTCCGCCGTCGGACGACACCGGTGGACCGGACGGGGCAGGGGGCTGGGGGTCAGTGACTACGGACATCACCATTCAGGTTAACGGCGGCCAGTACATCGACGAACGCCGACCGGCGGTACAGCGGTCGGCGTAGGCTGTCGCCATGCCGGAGCAGACTGTCACCCCCGGGCTCAGGGCCCGGGTCGAACTCACCGTGACCGACGCCGACACCGCGCAGGCGGTCGGCTCCGGTGACGTGCCGGTGCTGGGCACGCCCCGGGTCCTCGCGCTGGCCGAGGCGGCCACCGTCGCGGCCACCGCCCGGCACCTGCCGCCGGGCACGACCACCGTCGGCGTCCGGGTGGAACTGGAGCACCGGACACCCACCCCGGTCGGACGTACCGTGTTCGCCGAGGCGCGGCTGGACGAGGTGGACGGCCGGCGACTGGTCTTCGTCGTCACCGTCGACGACGGCGGCGAGACGGTGGCCCTGGGTCGGGTGGAACGGGTACTGCTGGACCGGCAGCGCTTCGTGGAGCGCGCCTCCGGGTCGTCGTGACCATCCGGTTCGTCGAGATCCGCGACGGCGTGCACGTGCTGCGCGAGCCGCTGCTCGACGTCAACGTCACGCTGGTCGTCGGCGACGGGGCCGCGCTGCTGGTGGACACCCTCTCCACGGCGGGGCAGGCCACCGCGCTGGCCGCCGCCGTCCGGGCGGTCACCGGGCACCCGTGGACGCTGGTGAACACCCACCACCACTTCGACCACTGCTTCGGCAACGCCACCCTCGCCGCCGACCCGCCCCGGCCGGTGTACGCGCACGAGCTGACCGCCGGTTGGCTCCGCGACCGCCCCGACGAGCTGCGCCACCTGGCGTACGCGGAGATGCGGGCGGAGCAGCCGGCCCTCGCCGCCGAGCTGGCCCGGACGCCGCTGCTGGCGCCCACCCACACCGTGCACACCGAGACGGTGCTGGACGTGGGGGGCCGTCGGGTGGTGCTGCACCATCCCGGCCGGGGACACACCGCCGGTGACCTGGTCGTGCACGTGCCGGACGCGGACGTCCTGGTCGCCGGGGACCTGGTGGAGCAGAGCGGGCCGCCGGCCTTCGAGGAGTCGTACCCGTTGCAGTGGCCGGAGGCGGTGGCGGCGCTGCTCCGGCTCACCACCCCGACCACCACGGTCGTGCCCGGCCACGGTGACCCGGTGGACGTCGCGTTCGTCCGGGCCCAGCACGGGCAGCTCGCCGACCTGGCCTGGCTGATCCGGGCCGGCCACACCGGTGGTGCGCCCCCGGAGCGGGTCGCCGCCGAGGCGCCGTTCGGGGCCCGTGCCGCGCTGGTGGCCGCCCGACGCGGGTACGCCGAACTCGACGGCACCGGCTGACCACCCGCCGGATGCCGGTGACCGGGCCGCCGGATGCCGGGCACCGGTGGCCGGGCCGCCGGATGACCTGGCCGCCGGTGGCCGGGCCGCCGGATGACCTGGCCGCCGGTGGCCGGGCCGCCGGATGACCTGGCCGCCGGGCCGGCATGTCACCCCTGGCATCCTTCGGAGCTGCCCGCACGAACGGGGCAGCGATCGCCGCCCATGGCTACTGCGTGGTCGCCAGCTCCTCCGGGAACCCACGGGTGCCGTGCCGGTCGGTCACCGGGCTGCACTCTCCGGCGCGCTCCAAGCCGCACTCCGCCGCGCTGCCCACCGTGCCCACCGGGTGTACTGCCGGGCGCGCCCGCGCCGACCGCACAGACGGGGCAGCTCGACAGCGTCCGACCAGCGACACCGTTCCGCCGGAGCGAGGACGTCGCGGCACGGATCGATCCGCCACCGACCAGCACGTTCGGTCGCACGGCCGACCGCCGACCCCTCGAGGGCACGCTGACGGCTGGGGCGAGCCGGCCGCTCCGAGCGATCCGCCGGCTCGGGGTCGCAGGCCGACCGCCGGGGCGGGCCGACCCCGGGGAGCCGTTGACCGTCGAAGAGCAGGCCGACCGGGCGACGGGAGGCCGGAGGTCGGTCAGGTGGGGAAGCGGCGGGCGACCTGCTGCCGGGTGGGCATGGCGACCGCACCGCCGGGGGCCTCGCAGACCACGCCGGCGACCTGGAGCGCGAACGTCACCCGGTCGCTCCAGTCGGCCGGCTCGGCGGGCTGACCGTCGGCCAGTAGACCGGCGACCAGCGCGGCCATCACCGAGTCACCCGCACCGGTGGCGTCCACCGCGCGGACGGTGGGCGCGGGCACACGTACCGGATCGGTGTCGGCCGTGACCAGCGCGCCCTGCGCGCCGAGGGTGACCACGACGGTGCCGGCGCCCAGGTCGCGCAGGTGGGCGGCGACCCGCTCGACCGGCTCGCCGGGGTAGAGCACCTCGGCGTCGGCCGCGCTGAGCTTGACCAGGTGCGCGGTGGCGGCGAACTCGGCGGTGGTGTGGCGTACCGCCGCGAGCGCCTCCGGCCCGGCCAGCAGCCGGGGACGGATGTTCGGGTCGAAGACCCGCACGCCGGTGGCGAGGCACCAGGCCCGCCGGGCGGCGGCGAGGGTCGCCGGGCAGAGCAGCACGATCGACCCGCAGTAGAGCACGTCCGCGCCCTCGACCAGCGTCACGTCGACGTCGTCGGCGGTCAACTGCCCGTAGGAGGGCGGCTCGCCGTAGAAGCGGAAGTCGGGTTCCGCCCCGGCGAAGGTGGCCACGGCGAGCGCGGTCGGCGCGGGCACGGTGACCGTTCCGGCGACGTCGACCCCGGCCGTGGTGAGGAACGCCCGGATCCGGTCGGCGAGCACGTCGTCGCCGAGGGAGCCGACGAACCGGGCGTCCCCACCGAGGCGGGCCACCCCGACCGCGACGTTGAGCGGGCCGCCGCCGATCGCCTGCCGGTAGACCGGCTCGCCGGCGCACTCGGCGTCGAGCAGGTCGACCAGTGCCTCACCGAGCACCACCGCGTAACCCATCGCCTCCCCATCCCTCTCCCCCACGCCGGGGGGTGCCGTGACCGCTGGGTCAGCGGACCATGGAACCCACCACGGGCTTGGTCAGCAGCGCCGACTGGTTGCGCTGGATGCCCGGGTCGAGGGTCTTGGCGACGAAGATGGCGTGCCAGATGCAGAAGATCAGCACCGTCCACACCTTGCGGGAGTGGTCCGCCTCCTCCCGCTTGTGCTCCTCCAGCAGCCGCATCGCGTACGACAGGTCGAGCAGGTCACCGGCGCCGGAGGTGGAGAGCACCCAGCGGGCCCACTCGTACATCTCGCCGCGCAGCCAGACCCGGGTCGGGGTCGGGAAGCCGAGCTTGCGCCGGTTGACGATGGCCGGGGGCACCACGCCCTGCAACGCCTGCCGCATGGCGTACTTGGTGGCGTCGGAGCGGGGCGGCAGCTTCAGGTCGACCGGGATGCCGGCGGCCACCTCGAAGACCTCGCGGTCCAGGAAGGGCACCCGCACCTCCAGCGAGTGCGCCATCGAGATCCGGTCCGCCTTGACCAGGATGTCCCCGCGCAGCCAGGTGTAGAGGTCGACGTACTGCATCTTGGTGACGTCGTCCAGCTCGGTGCACTCGGCGTAGATCGGGGCGGTGACGTCGGTGTAGCGCACCGAGGGGTCGTACCGGCGCAGCAGGTGCTGCTTCTCCTCCTCGGTGAACATCCGGGCGTTGCCGTAGTAGCGCTGCTCGATCGGGGTGGTGCCGCGCTCCAGGAAGCTCTTGCCCTTGACGCCCTGCGGAATGGCCTTCGACACCGCCCGCAGCCCCTTCTGCACCCCGTCGGGCAGGCCGTTGACGCTGCTCAGCGAGAGCGGCTCGCGGTAGATCGTGTAGCCGCCGAAGAACTCGTCGGCGCCCTCGCCGGAGAGCACCACGGTGACGTGCTCGGCGGCCTTCTTGGCGACGAAGTAGAGCGGCACCAGCGCCGGGTCGGCGACCGGGTCGTCCAGGTGCCAGACAATCTTCGGCAGCGCCTCGATCATGTCCTGCGGCCCGATCTTGGTCGGGATGGTGGTCACCTCGAGGTGCCGGGCCGACTCCTGGGCGACGTCGATCTCGGAGTAGCCGGGGACGTCGTACCCGACGGTGAAGGTGAGGATGTTCGGGTTGAACTCGCGGGCCAGGGCCACCACGGCGGTGGAGTCGATGCCGCTGGAGAGGAACGAGCCGACCGGCACGTCCGAGCGCATGTGCATCCGGACGCTCTCCCGCAGCGTCTCCCGGATCTGGTGGTAGAGGCGCTGCTCGTCGGAGACGGGGGCGGGCCGGAACACCGGCCGGTACCACCGTCGCACGTCGATCCGGCCGCCCGGGGTCCAGGTGAGGTACTCGCCCGAGCCGATCCGACTGATGCCCTGGTGCAGGGTGCCGGGCTCCGGAACGTACTGCAACGTCAGGTAGTGCGAGAGGTTGGCGGTGTCCACTCCGGCGTCGCCGGCGTAGGCGGACTGCGCGAACGGCAGCAGCGCCTTCTTCTCCGAGGCCAGGTAGAGACCGTCCATGGTCTCCAGGTAGTGCAGCGGCTTGATGCCGAAGTGGTCCCGGGCGCCGAAGGCCCGCCGCTCCTGCCGGTCCCAGATGACGAAGGCGAACATGCCGCGCAGCCGGGTGAGCACCTGCTCGCCCCAGTAGTGGTAGCCGGCGACGATCACCTCACCGTCACCGGCCGTGGCGAACTGGGCGCCGAAGTTGCGGATCAGCTCCTCGCGCAGCTCGATGTAGTTGTAGATCTCACCGTTGAAGGTGAGCAGGTACCGGCCGCCCGCGTAGGGCAGCGGCTCGTGGCTGGACGCCACGTCGATGATGGCGAGCCGCTTGTGGGCGAACACCCCGTCCGCGTACCGGCCGGTCGCGTCACCGACCAGCTCGACCCCGGTCTCGTCCGGCCCGCGGTGGTGCAGGCATTCCAATGCTCCGGCGATGGCGTCGCGGTGCGCGCCGGCGTCGCCGCGCGCGCTGAAAAAGGCCAGGAGTCCGCACATGTTGGCCATCTTTCCACGCGCCCGAACGCCCCGTCGCGGCACCACGGGCTCTCCCGGTGCCCGGTGCGCGCGGTACCGTCTGCACGAGCGACGCCACCGGAGGGAGCGGACCATGGCTGAGAAGCGGACCGACGCGAAGCCGACGGACGGCACCGAATCGCACGACCCGGACTTCCCGGAGGCCTTCCTGGCCTTCATGCGTCAGGGCTGGCGGGACACCACCCTGCCGGTGGGTCCACGCCCCGAGGTGCCCAACTACGCCAAGCGGCGGGCGGCGCTCTCGGCGGCCTTCCCCGGCGAGACGCTGGTCGTCCCGACCGGTGGGGAGAAGGTGCGCGCCAACGACACCGAGTACCGCTTCCGGGCCGGCAGCGACTTCGCCTACCTGACCGGTGACCACGACCCGGACAGCGTGCTGGTGCTGCGGCCGAACGGCTCCGGCCACGACGCCGTCCTCTACATGCGCCCCCGCTCCTCCCGGGAGAACGACGAGTTCTTCCGCAGCCGGCACGGCGAGCTGTGGGTCGGGCGGCGGCACACGCTCGCCGAGAAGTCGACCGAGCTCGGTCTGCCCACCGCCGACCTGACCGAACTGGACGCGGTGCTGGCCGACGTCGCGCCGGGGCGTACCCGGGTGCTGCGGGGTTTCGACGCCCGGGTGGACGCGGCGGTACGGCCGTGGGACGGCGCGCGCGCCGAGGGAGAGCCGGGCCGGGACCACGAGCTGGCCGCCGCGATCTCCGAGCTGAAGCTGGTCAAGGACGAGTGGGAGATCGCGCAGCTCCAGGAGGCGGTCGACGCGACCGTCCGGGGCTTCGAGGACGTCGCCCGGGTGCTCCCGGCCGACCGGGGGGTCTCCGAGCGGCTGTTGGAGGGGATCTTCGCGCTGCGGGCCCGCCACGACGGCAACGACGTGGGGTACGGCTCGATCGTCGGGGCCGGCGAGCACGCCACGATCCTGCACTGGGTGCACAACCACGGCACCACCCGCCCGGGTGAGCTGCTGCTGATGGACATGGGGGTGGAGAACCGCCACCTCTACACCGCCGACGTCACCCGGGTGCTGCCGGTGGGTGGCCGGTTCACCGCTCTGCAACGTCAGGTCTACGACGTGGTCTACGCCTCCCAGCAGGCCGGCATCGAGGCCATCCGCCCCGGGGTCGCGTTCAAGGACGTGCACCGGACCTGCATGCGGGTGCTCGCCGAGGGCCTGGCGGACCTGGGCCTGCTGCCGGTGAGCGTGGACGAGGCGATGGACGAGAAGTCGACGATCTACCGGCGCTGGACGCTGCACGGGTTCGGGCACATGCTCGGCATCGACGTGCACGACTGCTCGAACGCCCGCAAGGAGAAGTACCGCGACGGCACCCTCGGCGAGGGGTTCGTCCTCACCGTCGAGCCGGGGCTGTACTTCCAGCCGGAGGACGACCTGGTCCCGGAGGAGCTGCGCGGCATGGGCATCCGGATCGAGGACGACGTCCTGGTGACCGCCACCGGCGCGGTGAACCTCTCCGCCGGCCTGCCCCGGCAGGCGGACGAGGTGGAGACCTGGCTGGCCGAACAGCGTGAGGCGGGTCCGCGCCTGCCCGGCTGACCGGCTCTCCACCGGCCCCGGCGCTGCCCGGATCTTCCCGTCCTGGGGTTTCCCGGCGGAATCCGGCAGCGCTGCGCTCTGCGTCACCTATCGTGTGGTCGGAAACGTCTTCCCCTTCGTGGCGGTCCGGGAGCTTCCGGCCCGCCGCACCCGTCCACTCCGTGCCCGGCCTGCCCGGCCCGGAGCGCTCCGCCGGTGCCGAGGCAACCGGCTGATCCACATATATCGAGACGGCCCCTTCCCGGTACGGCGGGAAGGGGCCGTTCGCCGTGCGACCGTTTCATCGCGCGCTGGGGCACCCGTCCCTCGAAATCCCCCAATGCGGGCAACTTTCGGATATGCCCTCATAGCGAGCAACCTTCTCATACGGTGTGGTTCAGCAGCTACAACCGATTTGTAGCGAAGGGCGCCTCGCATGGCGGAGCGACCTTGTCTGGTACGAGGAGAGGGCAGAGAGCTCCGATGTCCAACTACCTATCAAACAACGAAGCCTCCGACCGGGCGGCGGCCAGGCGCCGTCGCCGGCTCCGGATCGTCAGTGGCGTGGCGGGGTTGACGGGCGTGGTCAGCATGGCCGCGGTGGGCGTCGCCGGCAGCGCCGGAGCGGTCGGAGTGAGCGGGCTGAGCTGGGCCGCCGCGCAGCAGGCCATCACCGGCGGCGACCAGGGCGGCAACGAGACGAGCCGTCCCGGCAAGGGCGGCAAGGAGAGCCCGGAGGGCGGCAAGGAGAGCCCGGAGGGCCGCAAGGGCGAGAACGGCAACAACGGCGAGAACGGCAAGGGCGACAAGAAGGAACCCGGGCGGGACCACGAGCAGGGGAAGGAGGTGCCCTGTGACACCGACAAGCTCATCCAGGCGATCCTCTTCGCCAACAACAGCGACGGTGGGGTGCTGAAGCTCGCGAAGGGGTGCACCTACAACCTGTCCCGCAACGACTACGGCAACGGGCTTCCGGTGATCGAGGAGCACATCACCCTCAAGGGTGACCACACCACGATCGGCCGGGAGGTCACCGCCGACGAGTTCCGCATCCTCAACGTCGGTGCCGGCGGTCACCTCACCCTCGAGGGGCTCACCATCAAGGGCGGGCAGACCGACCGGTACCTCAACGCTCCGACCCCGGAGGCGGTCTGGTCGCTGTACTCGAACTCGGTCCAGATGACCAGGGCGGCCGCCGCCGGGAAGTCGGTCGAGCAGGCGGCCGTCGGCGCGGACAAGGTGCAAACCGCGAAGAAGGCCGTGGTCAAGGCCACCCCGCGCGCCGGCGTGGTCCGGCCGCTGGTCGAGGAGCCGGGCGTCGCCGACGGGGCCGGCATCCTGGTGCAGGCCGGTGGCAGCGCCGACATCGTGAACACCGCGATCGTGCACAACCACTCGGGTGGCAACGGTGGGGGTCTGGCGAACTTCGGCACCACGAAGCTCAGCCACAGCACCGTCTCCGGCAACAGCGCCTTCTTCTTCGGCGGCGGCATTCTCAACGCCGGCCTGCTGAAGGTCGACGAGTCGAAGATCGAGGACAACAGCGCCATCATCGGCGGTGCCGGCATCTCCAACGGCGCGCCGCGGATCTTCGAGGACGACATCGACGCCGGGACGATCCTGCTCGAGAAGACCAGGATCACCGACAACGAGACGCTCGGTTTCGGCGGCGGTCTGCTCGACCTCGGGGGCACCACCAACGCCCGTCACGCGCAGATCAGCGGCAACTCGGCGCTGCTGGCCGGCGGCGGGGTGGCTGCGGTCGACGCCCAGGTGACCCTGAGCCACACGTCGGTCGACAAGAACAGCACCGCCGGCGTCGGCGGCGGCCTGGCCGTGGCGTTCGGCAGCGCGGTCACGCTGGACAAGAGCGGGGTCAAGGACAACACCGCCGGGTTCTTCGGCGGCGGCATCTTCAACACGCTCAGCGTCGTGACGATCCGGGACAGCCACATCGCCGGTAACGAGGCCCTCGGGCCGTTCGGCGTCGGCGGCGGCATCTTCAACCTGTTCGGCCAGGTCACCCTGGACTCGTCGAAGGTCAACCACAACTTCGCCCGGCTCACCGGTGGTGGGGTGTTCACCTTCCCGAACGGGGTGACGGTCGACGAGGAGTCGGCCATCACCGCGAACGACCCGAACAACTGCGCGGGCTCGCCCGTGCCGAACTGCTTCGGCTGACCGCCGCCGTACGGCCGGCACCGCCGGCACGACGGGGGAAACCAGAACCGGCCCCCTTCCGCGAGACGCGGAAGGGGGCCGGTTCACCGTCGGCTCACCGCTGGACGAAGACCGCCACGCTGCGGGCCGGAACCGTGAACGTACCGTCGGCCCGGTCGAACGAGGCGGTCCGCAGCACCGGATCCGCCGAGTCCCGCAGCACCGGGTGCAGCGCCACATCCGCCCCACGCAAGCCGGTGACCTGCTGCTTCGCCGTCTGCGGGGTGCTGTTGAAGACCACCGTCACCGACGTCCACTGCCGGTCCAGCCCTCGACCGTCGAGCGTCATGGTGAGCACGCCCGGCGTCTCCTGTGCTCCGGAGAGCGGGAAGGCCACCCGCTTCTGCACCGCAGCGGCGTCGGTCAGCCCGAAGACCGGCGACGATCCCCGCACGCGCAGCAGCTCGGCGTACCGGGCGTCGGTCAGGTTCACCGCCGCGCAGTCCGGCACCAGCTTCGGATCCGCCAGCAGCGGCTTCGCGTACGGCCACTTGTCCTGGTTGTCCGCCGCCGGGGGCAGGCCGGCGCCGAAGCCGTTGCCCTGGGCGCAGTCCCACCGGATCTGGTTGAACCAGTCACCGGAGTTGTACGAGTTGCGGTCCAGCGACTTCGACCGCAGCCGCTCGGTGCCGGTGGTCACGAAGCCGCTCCCCTGCCCCAGCACCACGGTGGAGAGGGCGAGCACCTGCATCCGGGCCCGGTCCGTCATCGGGGTGTCCTGCGGCAGCTTGTACGCCAGCGCGTCGTACAGGATCTCGTTGTCGTGCGCGTCGACGTAGGTCACCGCCTCCCCCGGCGCGGCGGTGTAACCGGCCGGCGAGCCGTTGTAGTCGACCTGTGCGCCGGTCACCGTCCGGCCCGAGGTGTCGGTGAACCGGTAGCCGGCGAGGTTGCCGACCAGACCGACCTTGATCTGGTCCTGGGAGTGCAGCAGCCGGGCACGCTGCTGCTCGGCGGTGCCGTTGACCGGGTCGCCGTTCGGGTCGGTGAACAGCCCGGAGGCGAAGCCCTGCACCCGTGGGTTGGCGTCGAACGGCCCGCCACCGCGCACCGCGTCGCGGAGCCGGTCGTTGAAGGTGCCGATGCCGGTGCCGGCCATGTTGGCCTGGGTGGCCTGGACGAACCGGGCGTCGTTCGCCACCTCGCCGAAGTTCCAGCCCTCGCCGTAGAGCAGGATCGACTTCCCGTCCACCCCGTCCCGGGCGGGGGTCAGCCGGTCCAGCGCCCGACGCACGTCGAGCATGTTCGCCTTCGGGTGGTGACCCATCAGGTCGAACCGGAAGCCGTCCACCTTGTACGCCTTCGCCCAGGTGACGACGGAGTCCACCACGAGCTTGCCCATCATGGCGTGCTCCGGGGCGGTGTTGGCGCAGCAGGTGGAGTTGGCGACCGCGCCGTCCTCCAGCAGCCGGTGGTAGTAGCCGGGCACCACCTGGTCGAGCACCGACTTGGGGTCGGTACCGGCGGCCGAGGTGTGGTTGTAGACCACGTCCATCACCACCCGCAGTCCGGCCTGGTTGACCCCGGCGACCATCTGCCGGAACTCGGCGGTCCGCGCCGCGCCGCCCGGGTCGGCGGCGTACCCGCCCTCGGGGACGGTGTAGTGCAGCGGGTCGTACCCCCAGTTGTAGCCGTCGGTGTCGGCGACCCCGGCGACGCACTTCTGCTGCTGGTCGGAGTCCGGCGGCAGCGTCGCCAGGTCGCAGGCGGGCTGCTTCTGCTCACTGCGCCGCTCGGGGATGGTGGCGAAGTCGAACACGGGCAGCAGGTGCAGGTGGGTGACCCCGGCGGCGCCGAGCTTGCGCAGGTGGGTCATGCCGGCGGTGGCCGGGTCGGTGAAGGCGAGGAAGGTACCCCGACGCCGCTCCGGCACGGTGCTGTCGGCGATGGAGAAGTCCCGCACCGACAGTTCGGTGATCTGCACCTTCGACGACGGCACCGCCGCCGGCTTGCGCAGCTTCGCCCACCCGGCCGGGGCGAGCGCCGGGTCGGTCAGGTCGACGAGCTGGCTGTGCGTGGAGTTCGGCGTCAGCGCCACCGAGTACGGGTCGGTCACCGAGGCGGTGACCAGCTTCTGCGCGGCGGGCTGCCAGGCCTGCACCCGGTAGCGGTAGTACTTTCCGGTCCAGTTCCGCTCGCCGCGGACCGACCAGACGCCGGTGCGGTCGTCCCGGCGCATCGACACGACACGCGGCTGTGCCGTCGGCTGGTCGAACAGTTCCAGCGCGACGGTCCGGGCGGTGGGCGCCCAGACCGCCAGCGTGGGGCGCGACCCGTCGAAGGTGGGGCCCAGCTGTGCCGAGGTGGCCCGGGAGTAGACGTCGTCGAGCACGCCGGGGATCTGCACCCCGGTCGCGCCGAGCAGGGTGCCCTCGTGGTCCCGCTCGGTCACCAGGAGCTGCCCGCGCAGCGCGGCCGGCACCTTCGCCAGGTCCCGGTCGGTGAGGGTGAACGCCTGGTGGGCCCAGAGGTGCGGGAACCGCGCGCGCTGGGCCTCGGTGAGCCCGTTGCGCACCGCGGTCAGCGGCAGCGAGGTGTACGTCCCGGACAGCTCGCCGTCGACCACGGTCACCCCGCCGGCGGCGGCACTGACCAGGGCGTACGTCGTGCCGTCCGTCGGGCCGGTGGCCCAGGCCACGGTGGACCGGTCGATCCAGTGCGCCTTCTGCTTGGTGATGTCGACGTCCTTCGCGGCGCCGCTGGTGGTCGCCGGGAGCAGCCGACCCGGGGTGGCGGCCAACAGCCACACCTCCCGCCCGGCGCTGGCGAAGTCGAGCCGCTGGTCCTGCGGCAGGTCCTTCTCGTCCCCGGAGTGGATGATGTAGCTCAGTCCGGTGGCCCCGGCCGCGAGCGGCACCCGGAACACCGCGCCGAACGCGTCGACCTTCGCCGGCCGCAGCGGTGCGGCCCAGTCGGTCGGGTTGGCCGCGCCGTCCCAGAGGTGCAGGCCCCAGCCGTCGTAGTTGCCGTCGGCCCGCCGGTAGTGGATCAGCGCGACCCCCTCCTCGACCGGCGGGGCGGGCTGCCCGACGGCGTCGGAGTAGCTGAGGTGCACGGTCGGGTCCCCCTGTTTGATCCAGACCTCCCCGGTCCGCGTGACGTCGATGGTCCGGTCCTGGGCGACGTCCTTGTTCCCGTCGGCGTCGACCATCAGGAAGCCCACGGACTGCGCGCCCGGCTTGAGCTTCACCCAGGCGAACCGGCCGTAGGCGTCCTGCCCGGCGAACGGCTGCCCCTTGGGCCACTCGGTGACGTACGCCGGATCGATGTCGCCCCAGGCGTAGAGGCTCCAGTCGGCGTAGTCCCCGTCGGGGCGCTGGTAGTGCACGATCGCCCAGTCGCGGGAGGCGCCCTGGTCGGGGGTGCCCACGATGGCGGTGGAGCGGGTGCTCGCGGTGCGGCCCCCGCCGTCCCGGACCACGGCCTTGTACTCGATCCTCGTCCCGCCGGGCAGCCCGGTCAGGTCGTGGTGCAGCGTGTACGGGGCCTGCTCGGCGGTGCCGAGCAGCGTCCACTGTCCGCCGCCGACCCGGGCGGCGACCGCGACGGTGGCGATCGGGTCACCGGTGACCCGCGCGGTGACCGCGGCGCGGGTGGCCACGGCGGCGTCGGCGGCCGGTGCGCTGATGGTGATGCCCAAAGCGGCGGTCGGCTGCGGGATCGGCGTGCCGGCCCGGTGCACCACCGCCGACAGCGGCGGCACGGTGACGGTCAGCTTCCCGTCCCCGGCGGCGGTCGTGGTGCCGGTGGCCCCGTGGACACCGGTGAAGGTGGCGTTGGCCGACCAGGTGTCCACCGTGACGGTCTGCGCGGTGCCGGCGTTGTTCACCGCGACGACGTACTCGACGCGCTGCTTCGGGTCGATCCGGGAGAAGGCGAAGACCCCGGGACCGTCGGCGGCGTGCCGGGTGACCTGGATGCCGTCGCGCAGCGCCGGGTGCGCCCTGCGCAGCGCGCCCAGCCCGGCGATGGTCCGGTAGAGCGGGTGGTCGCGGTCGTACTGGTCGACGGCGTGGGTGCGGTCGGTGCCGATCAGGTCGTCGTCGAGGTAGTCGGGGGTCCTCGACGCGAACATGTCCTGCCGGGCGTCCTTGTCGCCGCCGGGGCCGGTGAAGCCCTGCTCGTCGCCGGAGTAGACCACCGGCTGCCCCCGGGTGAGGAACATCAGCTCGTGGGCGAGCTGGTCGCGGCGCAGGTGGGTGCCCGGGTCGGTGCCGCCGCCCGCGATGAAGGAACCGATCCGGCCCATGTCGTGGTTGCCGAGGAAGGTGGTCGACCGGTCGGCGTCGGTGTCCCGCGAGGAGTAGAGGTCGTCACGGGCGTACACGTCGGCGAGGGCCTTCGCCGAGCCGTTGCCGGCGGTGTAGCCCCGGGCCGCCTCCTGGAACCCGAAGTCGAGGGTGGCCGGCAGGCCGCCCTGCCGGACGTAGGTGGAGGTGATCTCCGGGTCGGCGCTGTAGACCTCGCCGAACATGAAGAAGTCCTTCTTGCCGGCCTTCTCGGCGGCGCGTTCGACGCCCTGGGCGAACTGCGGCCAGAAGTCGAGGTTGACGTGCTTGACGGTGTCCAGCCGGAACCCGTCGACGCCGGTGCTGGCGATCCAGTCGCCGTAGACCTTGGTCAGCCCGCGCACCACCTCGGGGCGCTCGGTCCACAGGTCGTCGAGGCCGAAGAAGTCGCCGTACTCGCTGTTCTCCCCGGCGAAGGTGGAGTCGCCCCGGTTGTGGTACATCGTGGCATCGTTCAGCCAGGCCGGGACCTTGACCGTCCGGTCCGCCCCGCTGGCGAAGGTCGGGGTGTACGGGCCGGCGTCCGGGGTCACCTTGGGGAAGTCCCGGCTCCCGTCGGCGTAGTTGCGGTCCTCGAAGGGGCGCCCCTGCGCGTCGGTGTACGGGCTGGTCTTCTTGTCGACGTACGCGTACTTGTCCTCGGCGTACCTGATGACGTCGGCGGTGTGGTTGACGATGACGTCCAGGTAGACCTTGATCCCCCGCCGGTGGGCGAGCTGGACCAGGCGCCGGAGCTCCTCGTTGGTGCCGAAGTGCGGATCCACCTGGGTGAAGTCGGTGATCCAGTAACCGTGGTAGCCGGCCGAGACGTCGTCGCCGGTGCCCTGCACGGGCCGGTTCTTGAAGATGGGGGCGAGCCAGATCGCGGTGGTGCCGAGCCCCTGGACGTAGTCGAGCCGGTCGATCAGGCCCTTCAGGTCGCCACCGTGGTAGAAGCCCTTGTCGGCGGGGTCGAGACCGGTCTTCAGCCGGTCGCCGGTCAGGCCACCGCGGTCGTTGCGCGGGTCGCCGTTGGCGAACCGGTCCGGCAGGACGAAGTAGAACTGTTCGGCACGCGCCTCGTTGGCGCCGGCCCGGAGCATCGCCTCGGCGCTCGGCTCGCTGCGCCACTGTGGCGCACCGGCCACGGCGAGGGGGTCGGGTCGCCCGGCGCTGTCGGCACCGCGGGGGTTCGCGGCAACGGGGGTGCCGACGAGGGCCAGGGTGAGCAGGGAGACCAGGCCGAAAAGGGCCTTGGAGGATTGTCGCGGGGGTTTCATCGACGGCCTTTCCGTGGTCGTAGATTGGCCCGCACGCTAGTCCTTACCGAAAGGTTCTGCAATAGTTTGCAAACCAAGTCGAAATGTTGCGACCGACTTGCAGAGGGAGGTCCCGTCCGGTGTCCCCCGCCACCATCCGGCGGGTCAGCGACCGCAGGGGGCGCCGTCGACCGCGCAGCTCGTGGGACGGGTGGCGGCACCGGTGTCGGCCAGGTGGAACCGCAGCGACGCCGAGGCCCCGGGGGCGAGGGTGGCCCCGCTGGTGAAGGTGAACAGGGATCGGGAACCGGCGACCTCGGCCTGCGCCGAACCGTCCACCCAGGCCGACACCAGGCGCGCGCCGGACACCTCCACCCGCACCGTCCAGGGGCGGGGCGCGTCCGAGGGGTTGGTCAGCCGCACCTCACCGATGAACGCCCCGGAGTAGGTCTCCACCGCCCGGTAGACCCCGGTGACCTGCGCCGACGGGGACGACGGCTGGCTGAGCAACGGAGCCGGGCCCGACTCGACCGGGCTGGGGCTGCGCGACGGGGTCGGGGACGCCGTACGGGTCGGACTCGTCGACGGGGTCGGGGTGGGACGGGCCGACCGGCTCGCCGTCGGGGCCGCGCTGCGCGACGCGGCGAAGGAGGACGCGGAGATCGCCGGCAGCGGCTCGGCCCCCAGGGGCGGCCCGGGTCGGTCCGACGGCCGGTCGCCGACGGCCGTGCCGAGGGCGACGCCCAGCAGGACGACCATCACCAGCACACCGACCGACACCACCGCCCAGGGCGAGAGCAGGGCCACAGTGGACCCGTTCCGCGCACGACGCTTCCCGGCCATGGTCCTCCCTCGTCGGTCCCCGACCGGGAAGCCTAGCCAGCCCGGCCGGTCGCCGCACCCGCCCGGGGCCCACCCGGGGCGACACCCGGCCCTTCGGTGCCCGCCCGACGGATCAACCGGCCCGGATGACGGTGCAGATCACCGGCCCGTCGTCGGTGGCGCGCAGCAGGTAGCGGTACCGCTCGCCGGGCACCGCCCGACCCAGGCTGTCCAGGAACTCCCACTGCACCGCCACCAGGGCCAGCAGCGGGGAGACCGGTTCCACCTGGAGGATCACCGCGTTGGCGGCGACCAGTTCGCGGTCCTGGTAGTCGGGTGCGGCGCCCACGAACGAGAGCGCCACCGCGGCGGGGGAACTGAACGAGAAGCTGTAGGTGTCGGCCACCACCAGGCCGGGCAGGGCGTAGCAGCCGGCGATGGCGGAGATGTCACCGGTGGTCAGCGCCACGCCGTACCGGTCGAAGAAGTCGGTGAGCGTGTCAAGGTCGGTGGAGGCTGTCACGACGCCAGGAGTTGCCGCGCGGAGGTCCGAGCAAACCTCACCGGGCGGGGATCTGCACCTCGATCTCGGCGCCGAGCGTCGCACCCGCCTCCAGGCCGAGGTCGTCGCCGCTCCAGAACCGGCCCGGGTCGTACCAGTTCGGCCGCCGCCCCGCCGGGAGCAGTCCCATCGCCTCGTAGGTCACCGCGACCACCTCCGCGCAGTACGCGGTCTCCAGCGAGCGGTCCGCCATCGGTGCCGGCCCGCCGACGGGTGCCGGCGCAAGGGGGCGCCAGCCGGGCAGCGCCGGTCGGGGCAGCGCCGGAACCCGGCCACGCAGCCAGCGCCAGGCGAGCTGGGCGGTGGACGGGAAGGGCGTACCGTCGAGCCGGGCCACGGTGCGCAGCACGGCCTCCTCCATCGCCGGAGCGGCCGGCGGTTCGAGCTGCCGCAGCCAGGCCCGCTGACCGTACCGCTCGGCCCAGACGCAGACCGCGTCCCGCAGGTCGTGCAACTGCACGCCACGCTGGTGGGTGCCGGTCCACATGTCGGGCAGGGAACGGCCCAGTTCCGCGTGCCACATCAGCGGCGGCAGGTCGTCCAGCACCACGGCCATGCCGACGTGGTTGACCGGACTGTTGGTGGTGAGCTGGATGGCGCGGTCCGGCACGCTGCGGCCCCGGAACACCCACACGTCGCCGGTACGGGTCAGCTCGACCGCCTCGTCCAGGCTGATGCTCATGGGGCACTACCCTAGGCGCATGCGGCAACGGATGCAGTGGTGGAAGCTCCTCGGGCTGGCCGGTGTGGTCGGCGTCGCGGCGACCGGCGTGGTCGTCGCCCGCGCGGAACGGCGGCGCCGGGCGTACACCCCGGAGGAGATCCGGGCCCGGCTGCGCGACCGGCACGCGGGAGCCACCACGACCGCACCGGCCGACGGGGAGAGCTGAGCGGTCACCGCTGGTCGGTGTGGTTGCGGTGCCAGTGGCCGCCCACCGGTGGGGTGTCCAGGCGCAGGGCGTCCACGATGTTGCCGGCGAGGTCGTTGTCCTCGACCCGGCAGGCGACGCACCGCCCCCGCTCCGTGATCCACAGCCCGTGGGTCTGGGTACGCTCGGCGCGGTTGTCCCAGATCCGGTTGCCCCGCACGGTGGCCGAGTCGACGCTCGCGTTCACGGTGATTCCGGCCCGCACCGCCGGTGCCGCGGGCAGGTCGTAGGCCGTACCGGGCGACGGGACGTCCTCGTTCCAGCCGGTGGTGGTGTCCGGACGCAGTTCGGCCAGCCTCAGCTCGGTCGCGGTGTTGCCGCTCACCACCGCCTGCCGGGTGCCGACCCGCACCACCTTGCCCCGGTGCCCGTCCACCGGCCAGTGCGCGGCCGGGTCGGTCACCGACCGGTGGCCGTAGCGGACCGACCCGCCGCTGCCGCCGACCGCGGCGGCGCACCGCCGACCGTTGTTACGGATCCGGTTGCCGGTGATCGTGACGTCGACCATGGGCCGGTCGACCCGGATCGCGTCCAGGGCGTTGTCCCAGAACTCGTTGCCGTCGATGGTGACGTCGCTCGCCGGCCCGGTGTACCCGTGGCCGAGGTCGTGCTCGTGGTAACCGTGCGCTCCGTTCCGGCTGATCCGGTTGCCGCGCACCGTGTACGGACCCGGCGTGTTGCCCATGCTGACCCCGTCCCGGACGTTGCCGTCGATGACGCAGTCGCTGACGATCCCACCCCGGCCGGCGACGCCCGCGGTGCCGTTGGCGGAGACGTCGAAGCCGGCCTCCAGGTTGCCGATGAGGGTGCAGGCCGACACGATCAGCCCGTCCACGCCCCAGTCGGAGATGCCGAAGCGGTTGCCCTCGCTGTGGCAGCCGACGATGCGGTAGCCGCGCGGCGGGGACCAGAAGTCCTTCTGGAGTTCCAGGAAGATGCCGTTGGTGCCGTTGCCGACCGTGGTGCAGTGGGCGATGGTGCACCGCTCGACCCCGCCCCAGCCGCCGACCCCGATGCCGATCCCGGCCCCGCCCATCTGCTGGCCGTTGTCCAGGCGACCGCAGCCGACCACCACCACCCCCTCGATCAGGCTGTCCTGGAGGAAGTCGCAACCGAGTCCGGTGGCCCCGGTGTGGTGGATGTAGAGGTTGCGGAACACGCCCCGGACCACGTACTGGAGGCCGAGGCCCTTGGCGAGGTAGTTGTAGTCGGCGGTCGCCACCCCGGAGCCGTCGATCTCGAAGTCGGCGAAGGTGCAGTCGGCGATGTGCCGGTCCCGGTCCGCGCCGTGCTGGACGGTGGTCCAGAAGGCCAGCGGGGTGGGGTCGGCCCGGTTGCCCTCGTTGCTCAGCAGGAACCGGGTGGCCGCCGGACCGGAGCCGACCAGCGACACCCCGCTGCGCCAGACCGTGCCGGCGTCCCGGATCGAGTAGCTGCCCGGTGGGCAGTGGATGACGCGGGGCTGGCCGTCGGCGGCGTACGCCTCGCCGAGGCGGTCCACCAGGGCGGCGAGTGCGGGTTGGTCGTTGGTGACCCCGTCTCCCCGGAGTCCGAACTCCCGCGCGTCGCACCACAGCGGCGCGGCGGACACCCGCGTCCGCCGTTCGGGCGCGGCGGTGGACACCTGGTATGGCACCGGACTCTCCCCTCGTCGGCCGGTCGTCGCCGCCCGCTTTCCCGTACCCGGTGTGCGGAAACACCGGGCCCCGGAGGGCGACACCCACGCCCCGGGGCCGGCCCGTGGTTCCGTCAGCGGGTCGCGCCGGACCGGTCCACCGCCTCGGCCACCGCCTCCGGGGTACGGGCGACCAGCGCGCCGCCGTCGTCGAGCAGCAGGATCGGCCGCTGGATCAGCTCCGGCGCGGCCACCATCGCCTCGATCCAGCGCGGTACGGACGCCTCGTCGCGCGGCCAGTCGGCCATGCCCCGCTCGACGGCGGTCCGCTCACCGAGCCGACAGACGTCCCACGGCCGGGCGTCGAGGCGGCGCAGCACCTCGGTCAGTTCCGTCGCGCTCGGTGGCCGGTCCAGGTAGGGCCGCAGCCGGTACGGCACCCGCGCGGCATCGAGGGTCTCCCGCGCACCGGCGCACTTCGAACAGGACGGGTTGTGCCACATCTCCATACCGGGCATGGTGGCAGATTGCCCCCGACCGGTGACGACCGTGATGTCCGCGACGCCGGCCGGCTCACCGGTGTCCGGTCCGGCCTCGGTGGGCTGCGGGAATCGGCCCGGGGGTGGGGGCGTTGTACAAGGTTCGCCCCCGCACCCCGCCGACCCGGCCGGGTACCCCGGTCCCGGAATGCCGGCCCGTACGGTGGCGTTGTATCTCCCCGGCGCACCCGAGTCGGCCGAAGCCCCGGACCCGCGCCCTTTTCACGTCTTCTCCGCACCCCCGTGGATCGTTGCCGTGGCACCCCCGTGCCCGGCCCTTCCCCGCGCGTGGCCCCCTGCGTCACGCACCCCCGAACGGAAAGGCAGGACACCCCCATGACCACGCTGATCCGTAAGGCCACCCTGACCATCGCCGGCGCCACCCTCGTCGGCGGCGCCATCGCCGCCCCGGCCACCGCCTTCGCCGCCACCACCTCGCACACACCGACCTCGTCGGTCGGCGCCGACCGTGGCGGCCACGACCGTGACGGCGGTAAGCGCGGCAAGGAGCTGCGCGTGCGCTACGAGTCGCAGCCGAACTTCTACTACTGCGGCCCCGCCGCCGCCCGCAACGCCCTCACCACCCTCGACAAGAACACCAGCCAGGACGACCTCGCCCGCGAGATGGGCACCACCGAGAACGGCACCGACAGCGTCCACCAGATCACCAAGGCCCTCAACGCCAAGGCCGGCACCGACAACTGGCGCACCATCGAGATCCCCACCCCCACCGCCGACGACAAGCAGACCGACACCCTCCGCAAGGACGTCCGCAACGCCGTCGACAACGGCCGCGCGATCGTCGCCAACATCGCCGGCACCGCCACCGACACCGACGGCACCCCGCACTCCTTCGAGGGCGGCCACTACATCAGCGTCGTCGGCTACCGCGACAACGCCGACACCGTCAAGATCGCCGACTCCGCCAACCCCGACCAGTCCTCCTACTGGATCACCACCGAAGCCCTCGCCGACTGGACCGCCACCCGCGGCTACGCCGCCTGACCCAGAACCACCACCCACCGATCGACCGACCCACCACGCCGGGCCGGCCCCGCACCCCAGGGGGCCGGCCCGGCGTCGTGCGCACCCGGCGACAGCGGCTTCGGTGGCCCGGCGGCGGCCTTCGGTGGCCCCGGCGGAGGGGGTTCGACGTCCCGGGCGGCGGCCTTCGGTAGCCCGGCGAAGGGGCTTCGACGTCCCCGGCGGCGAGCGGGGCCCGGTCGGGCCGCAGAGAAGGCCCGGGAGGCGTCCCGCGCCCCGCACGGGCCGGCCAGTGGGCCGTGATGGATCATGGAGCCACCTCCCCGTCCCAGAGCCTGACACCCGGTTGCACGAATAGCAAGACGGACGTACGGTTTTGTAGGACGACGGAATCGCTGGTTAGTGTCGCCTAACCGGGGCGGCACCCCGACCGGTGCGACAGACTGCTCAGGACTACTCACGGTCGCTGGTGTGAAGGAGTACGACGTGGCGAGCCTCGACACCTTCGGTGCGAAGACCCAGCTACGCGTCGGAGACGCGAGCTACGAGATTTTCAAGATCAGCAAGGTGGACGGCCACGAACGGCTGCCCTACAGCCTCAAGATCCTGCTGGAGAACCTGCTGCGGACCGAGGACGGCGCGAACATCACCGCCGACCACATCCGCCAGCTCGGCGCGTGGGACGCGAGCGCCTCCCCGAGCGTCGAGATCCAGTTCACCCCGGCCCGGGTGCTGATGCAGGACTTCACCGGCGTGCCCTGCGTGGTCGACCTGGCCACCATGCGCGAGGCCGTCCGCGACCTGGGCGGCGACCCGGCCAAGGTGAACCCGCTCGCCCCGGCCGAGCTGGTCATCGACCACTCGGTCATCGCCGACCTGTTCGGCCGCGAGGACGCCTTCGCCCGCAACGTCGAGCTGGAGTACGAGCGCAACAGGGAGCGCTACCAGTTCCTGCGCTGGGGCCAGACCGCGTTCAACGAGTTCAAGGTCGTGCCGCCGGGCACCGGCATCGTGCACCAGGTCAACATCGAGTACCTGGCCCGTACCGTGATGGAGCGCAACGGCCAGGCGTACCCGGACACCGTCGTCGGCACCGACTCGCACACCACCATGGTCAACGGCCTGGGTGTGCTGGGCTGGGGCGTCGGCGGCATCGAGGCCGAGGCGGCGATGCTGGGCCAGCCGGTCAGCATGCTCATCCCGCGCGTGGTCGGCTTCAAGCTCTCCGGTGAGATGCCCGCCGGCACCACCGCCACCGACCTGGTGCTGACCATCACCGAGATGCTGCGCAAGCACGGTGTGGTCGGCAAGTTCGTCGAGTTCTACGGCCCCGGCGTGAGCGCCGTGCCGCTGGCCAACCGGGCCACCATCGGCAACATGTCCCCGGAGTACGGCTCCACCGTGGCGATCTTCCCGATCGACGCCGAGACCGTCCGCTACCTGGAGCTGACCGGCCGCGACCCGCAGCAGGTCGCGCTGGTCGAGGCGTACGCCAAGGAGCAGGGCCTCTGGCACGACCCGGCGGCCGAGCCGGACTACTCCGAGCGCCTGGAACTGGACCTGGGCACCATCGAGCCGTCCCTGGCCGGGCCGAAGCGTCCGCAGGACCGGGTGCCGCTGGGCAACGCCAAGACGCTGTTCCGCTCGGCGCTGACCGACTACGTGGCCGCCGACGAGACCGGCGGCGACGACCGGAAGCCCGGCGTCCCGCAGCAGGAGAAGCCGTTCGGCGTGCAGGGTCGCGCCGACGAGGCCAGCGCCGAGTCCTTCCCGGCCAGCGACTCGCCCGCCGTCGACGGGGCGAACGACCCGGCCGACGCCCCGCGCGAGCTGGTCAACGGCGCGGTCGGCGCGGGGGGCCGGGCCAGCAACCCGACCCGGGTGACCGGGGCCGACGGCACCGAGTTCGAGCTGGACCACGGCGCGGTGGTGATCGCCGCGATCACCTCCTGCACCAACACCTCCAACCCGCAGGTCATGATCGGTGCGGCGCTGCTGGCCCGCAACGCGGTGGAGAAGGGCCTCAACCGGAAGCCGTGGGTGAAGACCACCCTCGCCCCCGGCTCCAAGGTCGTCATGGACTACTACGAGCGGGCCGGCCTCACGCCGTACCTGGAGAAGCTCGGCTTCCACCTGGTCGGCTACGGCTGCACCACCTGCATCGGCAACTCGGGTCCGCTGCCGGAGGAGATCTCCGCCGCCGTCAACGAGGCCGACCTCGCGGTCGTCTCGGTGCTGTCGGGCAACCGGAACTTCGAGGGCCGGATCAACCCGGACGTCAAGATGAACTACCTGGCCTCCCCGCCGCTGGTGGTGGCGTACGCCCTCGCCGGCACGATGGACATCGACCTGGCCAACGAGCCGATCGGCGAGGACACCGAGGGCAACCCGGTCTACCTGCGGGAGATCTGGCCGAACACCGCCGAGATCCAGGACGTGATCGCCTCGGCGATCGGCGCGGCCGGGTTCAGCGCGGCGTACGCGGACGTCTTCGCCGGTGACGAGCGCTGGCAGTCGCTGCCCACCCCGACCGGCGACACGTTCGCCTGGGAGGACGGGTCCACCTACGTCCGCAAGCCCCCGTACTTCGAGGGCATGGAGAAGGACCCGACGCCGGTCGTCGACATCGACGGCGCGCGGGTGCTGGCCAAGCTGGGCGACTCGGTCACCACCGACCACATCTCCCCGGCCGGTTCGATCAAGGCGGACTCCCCCGCCGGGACGTACCTCGCCGAGCACGGCGTGCCGCGCCACGAGTTCAACTCGTACGGCTCGCGCCGGGGCAACCACGAGGTGATGATCCGGGGCACCTTCGCCAACATCCGGCTGCGCAACCAACTCGTCCCCGGCGTGGAGGGCGGCGTCACCGTCAACCACCTCACCGGTGAGCAGAGCTCGATCTACGACGCCTCGGTGGCGTACCAGGAGGCGGGCATCCCGCTGGTGGTGCTGGCCGGCAAGGAGTACGGCTCCGGTTCGTCGCGGGACTGGGCGGCCAAGGGCACCATGCTGCTCGGCGTCCGGGCGGTCATCGCCGAGTCGTACGAGCGGATCCACCGGTCGAACCTGATCGGCATGGGCGTGCTGCCGCTCCAGTTCCCGGCCGGCGAGACCGCCGACAGCATGGGTCTGACCGGCACCGAGACCTTCTCGATCGCCGGAGTGACCGCGCTGAACGACGGCGAGACCCCGCGCACCGTGAAGGTCACCACCGACACCGGCGTGGAGTTCGACGCCGTGGTCCGGATCGACACCCCGGGCGAGGCGGACTACTACCGCCACGGCGGCATCCTCCAGTACGTGCTGCGCCGGATGATCGCCGGCTGACGCACCCGTTCGCTGCCAGCAGGGGTCCCCGGTTCATCACGAACGATGAACCGGGGACCCCTTCGGCGTCCGGGACGGGTGGCCGTCGGACGGTCAGAGCCGGCCCACGCCGGCACCCGCGGTCACCAGGGCGGGCACGTTCGCCGCCGGGTCGAGGGTGTACGGGTAGTACACGCGCGGCTCGGTCACCGTGCCGGCGGTCTCCGGGGCACCGGAGTTGACGAAGACGTTGTTGCGCTGGACCGCCCGCCCCGGGCCGCTGTCGGCGTATCCGCTGGCCGAGTGGATCGGGTGCGGCACGTCGCGGAAGTAGTTGCCCTCCACCACGACTCCGGCGTTCTCGGTGGAGGCGACCCCGTACAGCTCGTTGCCGAGGAAGTAGTTGTTGTAGACGTGCACCGGCTCGGCGAACCGGATCCTGGGGTGCCGCTGCCGGCTGTTGTCGAAGAAGTTGTGATGGATGCTGACCTTCAGCTTCCCGATGTCGGTCGACCCGGAACCGTCGGAGTGGCCGATCAGCATGCTCTTGTCGGAGTGGTCGAAGTGGTTCCAGGAGACCGTCACGTAGTCCGCGCCCCGGACCACGTCGACCGAGCCGTCCACCGCACCGGAGAACCGGTTGTGGTCGATCCAGATGTGGTGCGAGTTCTGGCCGACGTTGATCGCGTCGTCCTCGGCGTCCGTGAAGTTGATGTTCCGGACGATCACGTTGTACGACCGGTAGAAGTCCAGGCCGCCTCCGGTGATCTCGGCGTTCCCGACGCCGATGATGGTCTTGTTCGGGCGGACGCCCTGTTTGCTGCTGATCTGGATCCGACCGGTGACCTGGATGATCATCGGCCCGACGGTGTCGATGTACTCCAGGAAGTCGTTCGCGTTGGTCGCGGTGACCACCGGGCCGCCGACGCCGCCGGTGGTGCCGTTCTGGCCGAGCGCGTCGACGCCGGCGAACCCGTCCGCCTGGGCGGTGCTGCCGGGCGCGGCGGTGGAGGCCGCCCCGGTGGTCGGTGAGATCCGGCCGACCCCGGCGCCGGCCGGGACGATCGTCGGCACGTTCGCCGCCGGGTCCAGGGTGTACGGGTAGTACGTGCGCGGGTCGGGCACGGTGCCCCGGGTCTCGATGGCGTGGTTGCAGGCGACCAGGATGTTGCCGCGCTGGACGATCCGGCCCAGGGGCCCGCTGAAGTCGACCCGGCCCGGATTGTTCACGCTGTAGAAGTAGTTGTTCTCCATCAGCACGGCCGAGTCGTTGGTGGAGGCGACGCCGTAGCTGTTGTCGTAGTAGTAGTTGTTGTAGACGTGGGCCAGCGCGGAGAAGCGCACCCGGGGGTTCCGCTGGTCCGAGGCGTTGAAGTAGTTGTGGTGGTAGGTGACCCGCAGCCGCCCGACGTCCTGCGCCGCGTTGTCGTCGTCGTGACCGAGCAGCAGCGTCTTGTCGTGGTCGTGGAAGTGGTTCCAGGAGACGGTGACGAAGTCGGAGCCGCGTTTGATGTCGACCGCGCCGTCGTCGCCGTTGGAGAACTCGTTGTGGTCGATCCAGATGTGGTGCGAGAACATCTGGACGTTGATCAGGTCGTCGGTGGCCCCGGTGATGTGCACGTTCCGGATGATGATGTTGTGCACGGCGTTCGCCGGGGGCGAGGTCACGTCGTCGTCGACCGGTAGGCCGATGTTCAGCCCGCCGCCGGAGAGGGTGGCGTTCGCGCCGAGCCCGACGATGGTCTTGTCGGAGGCGACGTCGTGCATCCCGTCGTTGGCGCCGGCGGGCAGGTTGATGGTCCCGGAAACCTGGACGACGTACGGGCCGGGGCGGGAGACGTAGTCCAGGAACTGGGCGGCGGTGGTGACGGTGACGACCGGCCCACCGGCGCCACCGGTGGTGCCGTTCTGGCCGAGGGCGTCGACGGTGGCGAACCCGTCCGGGGTGGCGGCGGCCGGGGCGGGTCCCACCGGGGCGGCGGTGGCCGCGGCCGGCTGGGCCAGGGCGGCGGCGGAGAGGGTGAGCGCGGCGATCAGACCGGCGGCGGCGTGCTGCCGCCATCGGGGCGGGCGGGGCGGTGTGCTGGTGGTGGTCACGGAGTTCCGCCTTTCGCGGGGCGGACGCCAGGCGGGCGGGACGCGCGGGCAGAGCGGGACCTGCGCCGGGCGATCCGGGACGGGACGGTCCGGTTGCGGGTGCCTGGCGATCCGGCGGGTGGTGGCCTACGATCTGGAAAGCGCTTTCCTCGCCCATGGTAAGAACGCGCATCGCCTTATGTCAATAAATAGCCGCCGATGTACCGACCCCTCCTCGGCGACCGCCAACCTCAGGGCGGCACGGCGAACCAGCACGGTGGCACTTCCCGGCGCAGCATCCCCGACCGGCCCGGCACGGCATCCCGGCCGATGACGACCCGCTCCGGCGGCGCCCGCCGCCCCTGATGGAGCAATTTGCAGATGTGAATGTCAAAGCGGGTATGGAAGCAACTCCCAAATGATCGAGACATGGACGTGTTTCGATTACATAACGCTTGCCGAAGCGAGGCGGACCACCCCGACGCACCGTGTCACGATGCCCTTCGCAACCACGCGATCATGAATCGACTTCTGCCGACCCGCGCACAAGCTCCCACCAGGAGGGTGCCGCATGGCACGTCCGCCCGCCAACGACAAGGATCTCTGGAATCCCGAGTCGTACGACGGACTACGACGTCAGCTCATCCCCTCGTTCGACCTGCTCTACTCGAGCGCGGCGGAGGCCGTCGCGGCGGTCGTCCCGCCCGACGGCAGGATTCTCGACCTCGGTGCCGGGACCGGTCTGCTCAGCGCCACCCTGCGCCGTAGCCTGCCGCATGCACGGTTGATCCTGGTCGATCGCTCCGAACTCATGCTGACGAAGGCGCGGCAGCGCTTCGCCGGTGACGGCGGCATCGACATCCGGGTCACCGATCTCACCCAGGCGCTGCCCGACGAGCCCTTCGACGCGGTCGTCTCCGGACTGGCCATCCACCACCTGCCCCACACCGACAAACAGGATCTCTTCAAACGGATCCTGAGCGCCCTGAGACCCGGCGGCGTGTTCGTCAACGTCGACCAGATCCTGGCTCCGTTCCCGGCGTTGGAGGCGGTCTACGACCGACGCCACGAACGGCACGTGATCGACTCCGACACGCCACCCGACGAGTGGGCGGCGGGTCGGGAACGCATGCGGCACGACATCTGCGCCGACCTGGAGAGCCAGTTGCGGTGGCTGCGCGAGGCCGGCTTCGACCACGTCGACTGCCTGGTCAAGGACTGGCGGTTCGCCACCTACGCGGGCTGGGCAGCCGCCTAGCCCCGGTCGGGGTGCCGTACCCACCGACGACGAGGGGGAATGCCGTGCTCCAGGACGCCGTGCGCGCCGTCGCCCACCGCGACCCGCGGGCTCCCGCGGTCCGCACCACCGACGGCGACACCGCGACGTACGCGCAGCTCTGCGCCATGGCCGACCGGGTGGCCGGCGGTCTCAGCCGGGCCGGGGTGGGCGACGGCCACGTGGTGGCGGTCTCGATGGACAACAGCATCGGCTACGTCGCCCTGATCCTGGCCGTCGCCCGACTCGGGGCGAGCTACGTGCCGATGATCCGGGAGTTCGGCCCCGGCGACGTGCGTACCGCGCTGGAGCTGACCGGGCCGACGGTGGTCGTCGCGGACGGCCGCCGCGCTCCCCTGCCCGGCACGACACCGGTGCTGGACCTCGCCGACCTGCTGACCGCCGACCCGCTCCCGCCCACGTCGGACCCGCCCGCCCGGGGCCGCTTCCGGCTGCTCTGGACCTCGGGCTCGACCGGCTTCCCGAAGATGATGGCCTGGCGGCAGGACCGGTTCGTGGCCGAGCGCCGCCGGTGGATCCGGCACACCGGGCTCACCGCGCAGGACGTCTTCTTCTGCCGCCACCCGCTGGACGTCGCGCACGCCACGGACCTGCACGTCTTCTCCGCCCTGCTCGGCGGCGGCGAGCTGGTGCTCGGCGACCCGCAGGCCGGCCCGACGGCGCAGCTGCGGGCGCTGGCGGACAGCGGGGCGACCGTGACGAGCGCGCTGCCGCGTCACTACGAGCAGCTCATCGAGGCCGCCCGGCAGACCGGCGGCGCGGATGTCAGCTCGCTGCGGCTGCCCTTCTGCGGCGGCACCTACGTCAGCCCGCAGCTGATCCGCGACTGCGACTCGGTGCTCGGGGTACGGATCCGGCAGCTCTACGGCTCGACCGAGTTCGGTCTGGCGGCGGTGAACCTGACCGACACGGTGCAGACCGACGCGGACATGGCGCTCGTGCGCGGGGTGAGCGCCCGGTTGGCGCCGGTGTCGACCGGCGACCCGGGCCCGGCCGGGGCCTGCGTCGGGGAGCTGGTGCTGCGCTCCGCGTACACCAGCGAGGGCTACCTCAACAACCCGGAGGCGCACGCGCGCACCTTCCGCGACGGCGAGTACTGGACCGGCGACGTCGCCCAGCGCAACGCCGACGGTTCCTACCGCATCCTCGGCCGGGTCAGCGAGGCGCTGGCGGCCAGGGCGGGCCTGCTCCTCGCGCCGATGCTGGACGAGGAGATCCAGCAGCACTGCCCGGTACGGGAGTCGGTCGCCCTGCCGGTCGAGCCCGGCGCCGGTGGCAACCGGGTCGTCATCGTGGCCCGCCCCGAGCCGCAGGTGGCCCCGGCGGAGGTCGAAGCGTCGATCCGCGCGGTGCTCGACGGGCACGCCCTGACCGGTCCGATCCATCTCGTGACGGCCCTCGCCTACACCGCGGTGGGCAAGCCGCACAAGTCGCTCCTGCGCAGGCAGTGGGTGTCCTCGTCGGAAGGGGAACCAGCCGTGGCCACCGACCGGAGCGCGAACCTGCTCCGCCACCGCCGACTGAGCCGTACCCCGACCCTGTTGTTCGTCCCCGGCCTGGCGATGACCTCGGCGTACTTCGACGAGGTGGCGACGGACCTCAGCCAGGACCACGACGTGCTGCTGGTGGATCTACCCGGTCACGGCGGCAGCCCGGATCCGCAGCCGGGCTGGACCATCGACGACGCGGCGCGGTCGGTCCGGGCCGTCGTCGACCGCCTCGACCTGCGGGACGTCACCCTCGTCGGCTGGTCGCTCGGCGCGGGCGTCGCCTGGACGTACCTGGACCTCTTCGGCACCGACCGGGTGTCCCGGCTGGTCTCGGTCGAGATGTCGCCTCGGATCCTGGCCGACGGGGACTGGACGCACGCCGCCTTCGGCGGTCTCGACGCGGCCGGCGCGATCCACACCCAGCGCGCCATCTGGGCCGACCCGCAGGGGTTCCTCGACGACCTGGTCCGCCGCTCCTTCGCCGCCGGAACCGAGCCCGACCCGGCGCGGCTCCAGCGGCTCGTCGCCGAGACCAGGAGGTGTTCGGTCGTCGCCGTGCTGGCGCTCTGGCTGGACGTGCTGACCCGGGACTGGCGGGAACAGCTGACCACCACCTCGCTGCCCACCCTCCTCGTCCACGGGGCCCGCAGCCAGGTCTACCCCACCGAGGTAGGCGCCTGGCTGCACGGGGCGATGCCCGACGCCCGGCTGGAGAGCTTCGCGCACAGCGGGCACATGCCGTTCCTGGAGGAGCCCGAGAAGTTCACCTCGGTGCTCCGCGACTTCGTCAAGGAGACCCGTTGACCACATCGCCCAGCCCCGCGACGAGACTGTGCTGGATCTACCCCGACCGGGGCACCGCCTGGCAGCGCGACTACGAGGAGCAGGGCGTCTGGGGCGCCTACCGCGAGATCGCCACCACCCTCGGGCTGCGGATGAGCCTGCACAAGCCGGAGGAGGTCGCGGTCGACGGCACCGACCCGGCGCGGCCCAGGGTGTACCTCAACGGCGAGCGGGTCACGCCGGAGGACACCATCTTCGTCACGGCCATCTACTCCCTGCCGCACCAGGTGGTCGACGTCGCGAACCAGGTGTACCTCTTCACCGTCCTGGAGACGCTCGGCTTCTACCTGCCGATCCCGCCCTGGCTGACCTACCTCGGCGAGGACAAGCTGGCCACCGTCGTGCACCTGGCGCAGAGCCCGGTGCCACCGCTGCCCACCGTCCGGGTGGCCAGCGGGCGCGAGGCGATGACCGGGCACTACGACGAGGCCTTCGCCGGCCTCGACTACCCGATGATCGTCAAGCCGGCGAACTGGGGCATGGGCCTCGGCATCTCCGTGGTGCACAACGTGCACGACCTCCGCGGCGTGATCGGTCTGGCCGGTGGTGCCGAGACGCCGCTGGTGGCCCAGCCCTACGTCAGGGATCCCCGCGAGACCCGCGTCTACGTGGTCGACGGCCGGGCGCACACCGTGTTGCAGGGCACCAAGGAGGGCTACTGCCTCATGGTCACCAAGACCGTGGGCGGTCGGCACGAACGCGGGTTCACCGACCTACCGGCCGAACTCGACAGCACCATCGCCTACCTGACCGAGCGCCTGCCCACGCCCTACTTCTCGGTCGACTTCATCTCCGACGGCGAGCGGTTCTGGCTCTCCGAGATCGAGGTGGACGGCGCGATCGGGTTCTCCATGGACGCCGAGCAGGACGTCGTCGCCCGCTCCCTGGTCAGCGCCCGGTTCGAGGCGTACCAGCGGGGTCACGCGCGCTGGCTGGCCGACCGGGTCAGTCGATGACCATCGGCGAGCTGCCCTGGGAGGCCCTGCTGGTCCAGGCGAAGGAGCTGGCCGCGATCGGCGGGGCACCGGTGCCGGACTCCGTCACCGGGCTGGCGGATCTCGCCGTCACCGGGCCGGCCGAGATCCTCGCGGTGTCACGGCACCTCACCGCCGACGGCGGGGCGGCGGTGATGTCCAGCGGCGGCACCACCGGACGGCCGAAGCTGACCTTCGTCGCCCACCACCAGGCCATCGACCGGCTGCACCGCGTCTGGCGGCCCCTCGAACCGGGGAACGTGCTGCTCAACCTCTTCACGCCGGGGCGGCTGTGGGCGTCGCACTACTACATGCAGACGCTGGCCGAGCGTAGCCGGTGCCACGTCGTGCCGGCCGGGCCGTACCACCCGGACGAGATCGCGGACTGGCTGCCCGTCTTCCGGGAGGTCGGCGTCGACGCGCTGGCCGGTACGCCCACCGCCCTGACCGACCTGGCCCGGGGCGTGCTCGACCACGGTGTCGGCCTCGACGTCCGTCGGGTGATCTGGATGGCCGAGCCGTGGACCCCGGCGAAGGAGGCCACCGTCCGAGCGGCCTTCCCGCAGGCGCGCTTCTGGGCCAACTACGGGTCGGTGGAGACCTTCGTCATCGCCACCAACGACCCCGGCTGTGACCTGTCCGTCCTGCACCTCATGCCGGACCAGGTCCTGGAACCCGACGACGACGGGGCGCTGCTGTCCCGGACCGGCGACGGGTGGACCGTGCCGACGATCCGCTACCGGCTCGGCGACCGGGTCGCCGCCGCCTCGTGCCGGTGCGGGCGACCGCGGGCGCTACGGGTCGTCGGCCGGGCCGACGACGCCATCAAGCTGTACGGCTCGCTCTTCGGCATCGGCGAGATCCTCGCCGGGGTACGGGAGCATCCCGGCGTGACCGAGGCGCAGCTCGTCCTCACCCGCAGCCCGGAGTCGCGACACTCGGTACGCCAGATGGCCGTGCACGTCACCGGGGAGGCGGATCCGACCCGGCTCCGGGAGTGGCTGGTACGGACCTGGTACGACCTCCCACCGATCCTGCAGACCTACCCGGAGGCGGTGACGGTCGCCCGGGTGGAAAGACTGCACCGCGTGGAACGGACCAACAAGGTGCCCCCGATGATCTGGCGTGACCGGTGACGACGAGACTGCGCGGCAACCCGTGGGCCATCCTGGCCGTCCTGTGCCTGGCGTACTTCATGTCCCAACTGGACATCGCGGTGCTGGCCATCGCCGTCCCCGACATCGTCCGGGACCTCGACGCCTCCCTGGACCAGGTGGTCTGGGCGTTGAGCAGCTACCTCCTCGCGCTGGCCGCCCTGCTGATCACGGCGGGCCGGCTCGGTGACCTGTACGGGCGCCGGCGGCTCTTCCTCATCGGCGTCGGGATCTTCACCGTCTTCAGTCTCGCCGGCGGCCTGGCCGACAGCCCGGCCCAGCTCGTCGCCGCCCGCGCGATCCAGGGGGTAGGCGCGGCGCTCTTCGTCCCGCAGACGATGGCCCTGCTGGTCGAAGCGTTCCCGCCGGAACGGCGCGGCATGGCCCTCGGCATCCGGGGCGGCGTCGGCGGCTCGGCGGCGGTGCTCGGCCCGGTCGTCGGCGGTTTCCTGGTCGGCAGCCTCGACTGGCGCTGGGTCTTCCTGGTCAACATCCCGATCGGCGTGGTCATGCTGGCACTCGCCGCGGTGACCATCCCGACGACCGGGGGGAGGAAGGAACACCGACTCGACGTCGTCGGCGTCGTGCTGGCCACCGTCTTCCTGCTCCTGCTGGCCTTCGGGGTCAGTCAGGGCGCACGCTACTCGTGGAGCGGCGGCATCTGGGCGGTGATCGCGGCCGGACTGGTGGTCTTCGCCGTCTTCCTGGCGCAGCAACGGCGACGCCAGCACCGCGAGCCGCTGGTGCCGTTCGCGCTCTTCCGGGACCGCAACTTCGCGGTGATGAACGTCTTCTCGGTCGTGGTCTCGCTGACCGTGATCGGGCTCATCGTCGTGCTCTCGGTGACGTTCCAGTCCGTGTTGCAGTTCGGCGCCTGGCGGGCCGGGTTGCTGTTGATGGTGGCGTCGATCTTCTCGGTCGCGTTCGACCCGGTGGCCGGCAAGCTCTCCGAGCGGGTCGAGGGCAGGCACCTGCTGCTCTTCGGGATGGCCGCCACGGTCGCCGGCCTGCTCTGGACGTTCACCCAGATCAGGGCGGAGGCCGGCTGGGCCGGACTGGTCGGGCCGATGGTGGTGATCGGGACCGGCAACGCCTTCCTCTTCACCCCGCTGGCCACCGTCGCGCTCCACCGGGTCCGGCCGGAGTCCGCCGGCGGCGCGGCCGGGGTGCTGGTCACGTCCATGCAGGTCGGCTCGATGGTGGGTACGGCGGTGACGGGGGCGCTGCTCCAGGGGGGCAGCGGCACCGTCCCGACCGTGGGCACCGTCCGCGACGTCCTGTTGCTCCTGGTCGGCACGGCCGCGCTCGGCGCGCTGGTCTGCCTGGCCGTCGAACGGTCCGCGGGACCGGACGCCGCCGCGCCGGCCGAGGTGTCCCCGGCGCAGATGAGCGATGACCGGGCGTAGCGGCGCACCCGTCGGGCCACCCCCGCCACCCGGCCGGGCCCGTCAGCCCGGTCCCCGTCGCGGCCCGCCGTCCCCGGGCGGCGGGCCCGTGGTCACTCCGCGGTGTTGCGCGCGGCCCGCGTCTTCATCGCGTGCTCCAGCAGGGTGATGAGCACGTCCTTGCTGGACTGCCGCTGCCGGGCGTCGCAGAGCAGCACCGGGACGTCCGGGTCCAGGTTCAGCGCCGCCTGCACCTCGTCCAGCCGGTACCGCCGGGCCCCCTCGAAACAGTTCACCGCCACCACGAACGGGGTGCCCCGCCCCTCGAAGTAGTCGATCGAGGGGAAACAGTCGGCCAGCCGGCGGGTGTCGGCGAGGACCACCGCACCGATCGCCCCGAGCGCCAGCTCGTCCCAGACGAACCAGAACCGGTCCTGGCCCGGCGTGCCGAAGAGGTAGAGCACCAGGTCGTCGCTGATGGTGATCCGGCCGAAGTCCATCGCCACGGTCGTGGTCACCTTGTCCTCCACCCCGGACAGGTCGTCGATGCCGACCCCCGTCTCGGTGAGGACCTCCTCGGTGCGCAGCGGGCGGGTCTCGCTGACCGCACCGACCATGGTTGTCTTGCCCACGCCGAAACCACCCGCGATCAGGATCTTGATCGCGGTGGGCACCGTCTCCGCCGGATGCTCAGAGTGCCCGAAGTCCATTGATAACCGCCTCGAAAATACTGTCGTCGGGAAGGCCGCCGGTGGCCCGCGGCTCGCGGACCTGCACCAGGTTGCGGGCCACCAGGTCGCCCAGGAGCACCCGGATGGTGCCCACCGGCAGGTCGAGATGCGCCGCTATCTCCGCGACGGACTGCATCCGTTGACAGAGCCCGACGATCGCGAGGTGTTCCGGCCCGAGACCCGCCTCCGGTGTGACATCCGACTGGATCGCCGTCACGAGGGAGATCAGGTCGAACGTACCGGTGACCGGCCGGGCCCGTCCGCGGGTCACCGCGTACGGGCGCACCACCGGTCCCGCGTGGTCGTCCACCCACTTGTCTTCCATCGGCCCCCCGGTAACGGTCATCTCGGGCTACTTCTCGGCGACGGCCGACTGCTCCGACGACCGGGAGGGCGAGGCGACGTACTTGCCGACCCGGGTCACGAGCATCGCCATCTCGTACGCGATCAGCCCCACGTCGGCGTCCTCGGAGGCGAGCACGGCGAGACAGGCGTTACGCCCGGCCGCCGTGACGAACAGGAACGACGACTGCATCTCGATGATGGTCTGCTGGACCTGCCCGCCACCGAACCGCTTGCCCGCCCCCCGGGCCAGGCTCTGGATGCCCGCGGCCATCGCCGCCAGGTGCTCGCCGTCGTCCCGACTCAACCCTCGGGACGAGGCCATCATGAGGCCGTCCGTGGAGAGAGCGATAGCGTGTTCGGCCTGCTTCACCCGGCCGACCAGATCATCCAACAACCACGTCAGGTCGGCACTCGAAGCCGTCTTCTGCGCCACTCGTCGTCCTCTTCTCAACCCGGCTGGTCGCCGTGCTCGTCTGGGCTCACTCCGGGGCCGGTGGACGGGCTCGCCCGCCACCGCACCCCGCTCACGTCGCTTGCCGATCCTCGTCGTGTGGCGTCTCCGCCTGCTCCGGAGCACCGGCCGGGCCACCCAGCAACCGGGCGGCGTCGGTGCGCCCCCGCCGGGTGCCGGTCTGGTACGAACTCATCATCCGTCGGACCTGCTCGGGTGGGCGGACCGTCTCGTCGTCCGGGGTGTCCACGGCGGGCGTCTCGTCCCGCAGCTCGGGCGCGAGGTTCGCCTGGCGGACCCGCATCGGCAGGCCGGAATCGGTCTTGGGCGGCTCGGCCGCCGGGCACGGGGTCGGGCCACCGTGCTCCACCTTCGGCCCGGTGCCGGGGCGCGGGGTGGCCACCGGCAGGCCGGTCGGGAAGGTGGGACCGTCCAGGGCGGACTGCTCCGACCAGCGCCGGGCCCGGGTCGGCAGCCCGGACCCGCCCTCGGTGGGCGTGTCCTGCGGTGCCCGGGGGCGCTCCAGCGTCGTCCGTACCCGGGTGGGCAGCTGCTGCGGCTCGTCGCCGCCGGTGCCCTCGGGCCCCTGGCGCGGCGCCTCGGGCGCCACCAGCGTCGCCGGACGCGGGCCGGACGGCCCGGCGCCGGTCGCGGCCGGTCCCGCCGCCGGGTTCGTCCCACCGGCGCGGGAGCCACCCGGCTCCTCCTCGTCGGTGGTGACCAGATCCAGCGGGATCAGCACGACCGCCGTGGTGCCGCCGTACGGGGACTCCTTCAGGTGCACCCGGATCCCGTGCCGCTCGGTCAACCGGCTGACCACGTAGAGGCCGAGCCGGGTGGCGTTGGCCAGGTTCAGTTCGGACCGGTCCACGATGCGATCGTTGGCGGCGGCGAGGTCCTCCTCGCTCATGCCCAGGCCCCGGTCCTCGATCTCGATCGCGAAACCGTTGCCGACCAGCTGCCCCCGCACCTCCACACTGGTGTGCGGCGGCGAGAAGGAGAGGCCGTTCTCGATCAGCTCGGCGAGCAGGTGGATGATGTCACCCACCGCCCGACCGGCGAGCGAGACCGACCCGAGGGGCAGCACGTTGACCCGGGTGTAGTCCTCGACCTCGGCCACCGCACCCCGGACCACGTCGACCATCGGGACGTTGCGCCGCCAGGCCCGGCCCGGCGTCGAGCCGGAGAGGACGATCAGGTTCTCCGCGTTGCGCCGCATCCGGGTGGCCAGGTGGTCGACCCGGAACAGGTCCTCCAGCTCCTCCGCGTCGTTCTCCCGCCGCTCCATCGCGTCGAGCAGGGTGAGCTGCCGGTGGACCAGGGCCTGGGTCCGCCGGGCCAGGCTGAGGAAGACGTCACGGACGTTGCGCCGCAGCTCGGCCTGCTCGACCGCGGTGCGGATCGCGGTCTCCTGCACGACGTTGAAGGCCTGGCCCACCTGCCCGATCTCGTCGTCACCGAACTCCAGGGGGGGCGCCTCGGCGGCGACGTCGACCTCCTCGCCCCGGCCGAGCCGCTCCACCACGTTGGGCAGCTGCTCCCGGGCCAGCTGGAACGCGGCCTCCCGCAGGCGCTCCAACTGCCGCAGCAGCGCCCGGGCGGTGGAGATCGAGACGATGATCGAGGCGACGACGGCGAGCAGACCCAGACCGGTGGCCAGCACCAGCCGGGTGATGACCCCGACGGCGACCGGCGTGGCCCGGTCGACCACGTCGTCACCGCCGGCCCCCACCACGTCGTTGAGCTGCTGCAACGCCGGGTCGACCGCACCCTGCCAGGAGTTCAGCTCGACCGGCGGACGCGACTCGGCGCTGCGGGCCTGGATGACCCGGTCCTCCAGGGTGCGCAGGCGCTGGTACGCCTCCCCCTGGGACATCTGCTGGTAACGGTTGCGGTCCGCCACGGGCAGCGCGCTGATGGTGCTGCCGGCGATGTAGCGCTGGGCGCCGACCAGCTGGGCGAACTGCGCCTGCTCGGTCGCGGTGATCCGGCCGGCGGCGAGCGCGCCGTGCAGCAGCGCGTCCTCCTGGGACAGCAGTTCCCGGGCGCGGTTGAGTTCGATCAGCGCGGCCGTGTCGTGGGCGACCTGCCGGTCGTCGAGACCGCCCAGCTCGTCGTAGAGCCGGAACATCGCGTCGACCACCTCCACGTAGGAGGTCAGCGCCGTCGTCCGGTCGATGCTCTTGTCGTCGATCTCCGTGCGGGTCCGGGTGAGTCCCTCCAGACCGGTGAGCACGTCGTCGACCGCCCGCTCGACCTCGGTGCTCGCCGGGATCTCGGTACGCCAGTTGACCGCGGAGGCCTCGAACGCGCGGGCCAGCTCGTCGGTGCGTTCCCGCTCCGCGCGCAGCGTCTCCAACTGCCCGGCCTCCGGCCGTCCCAGGTAGGCCAGGGAGAGTCGGCGCTCCTTCTGCAACTGCAACAGCAGCGGCTCGCTGGGCGCGAAGACCCGGGCGTTGAGGGTCTGGACCCCGAGCAGGTTGAAACCGTCCCCGACGGTCACCCACGCCGCGAAGCCCCAGAGCGCGACGAGCGACGCGAGCAGTGCGACGACTTTCGTACGGAGATTCGTACTGCGGGAACCCATTACACCGTCCTGGCCGGGGATTCGATTGACGTGCCCGAGCGTGGGCGGTCGACGCACCGATCGACCCCGGCGCACGCTAGCAGCGTCGGGAGGTTCACTCAAGCGATCCTGATCATGGCACTACGGGGGGACGTGCCCGCCTCGACCGGATCCGGACCGGCCCACCTGCGCCCCCACCAGGTCACCCCGAGCACCGCCGCGCGAACGATCAGTGACGGACGATACAGGTCCTTGTCGTGCCAGAGCGCCGGTCCACCGTCCGGGCCGCCCGTCGTGGCCAGCCACCGCCAGCCCCGGGCGATCGCCCCGGCACACTGGTCGGGCGAGGTCGGTCCGGCCGCGAGCAGCACCTGGAGCGCGTACGCGGTCTCCTCGGCGGTACCGCCCCAGCGGCCCCAGGAGCCGTCCGGGTGCTGACCGGCCAGCACCCAGCGCACCGCCCGCCGCACCACCGGCTCCACGGCCGCGCCGACGCCGTACCCGTGCAGGGCGAGCACCGCGCAACTGGTGGCGTAGTACGGCGAGGCGTGCCAGCGGTCGGAACTCCACGAGCCTTCCGGGGCCTGCCGGTCGGCCAGCCAGGTGGTCAGCCGACGCACCACGGCGGCGTGCTGCCGCGACCGCTCGCCGGTGTGCCGCAGGTGCCAGCCGAAGGCGTCCAGCACGTGCGCGTTGGTGGTGATGGAGGCGCCGTCCTCCTTCGGCCAGGTGCAGAAGTGTTCCCCGGTGTCGAAGGACCAGAGACTCGACGGGTCGACCGGGTGCCCGGCGCGGGCGAGCGCGTAGAGGGTCACCGAGGTGGTGTCGGCGTCCACGGGCAGGCCCGGGGCGGTGGCGGTGCCCGCCGGACCGAGGGTGTCGAGCAGGCTGGCCAGCACCGACGGCGGTACGGTCAGCGGCACCCCGGCCCGCGACAGCGCGCTGAGCACCCAGGACCGTTCGAAGACGCTGATCGGGCTGGTGCACGGGACCGGCCCGCCGTGCTGACGGACCACCCCCTCCAGATACGCCCGCGCGGCCCGGGTGCTGGCGTCCGGGACGCCGAGCCAGGCGGCCGTCGCCGCGGGCGAGGCGCCCACCGTGCCCGGTCCGACCGGTGCGACCCCGGCCGCCCGGCGTGCCGCCGGCCCGACGACCTCCAGCGCGTGCAGCAGCTTCTCGGGCAGCGGATGGCCCGATGCCAGGGCCGCGCGGACCCGGGCCAGCCGGGTGGGCGCCATCCCCGGTGGCAACGGCAGCCGGGGCGCGGCCGGCCACCGGTCCAGTCCGGCCACCGGGTCGTCCCGCATCGCGTCCAGATGGGCGGTGAGGGCCTCCACCAGGGCCGGAACGATCAGGTCGATGGCCGGCATGTCCGGCAGGGCCGACGCGGGAACGGCGGTGAGCCGCTCGGCGAGCACGGACAGTCCCCGGTCGACGGCGGCGACCGCACCGAGCGCCGGGGCCCCGGCCAGGTCACCCCGACGCAGCGCGGCGAGCAGCCCCTCGGTGGCGCTGAGCGTCGGCACCAGCCCGTAGCCGCCGGGGCCGCCCCAACCGCCCCTCGGGTGTTCCGCGTCGAGCAGGTAGCGGACCCGCTCGGCGTGCAGGGTCAGCCACGGCGACAGGCTCACCAGGCGGCCCGTCTCGTACACCGACACCGACGACTGCCCGGTCGGTGTCGCGGTCATCTCCCCGAGCAGGTCCCGGGTGGCCGCGAGGATGCTCACCGGGCCGACCCCCAGAAGTCCGTGGATCGGTAGAAGCCGCTGCTGAAGCCGACCTGCCGGGTGAGGTACGTCGCCGGCCGGGGGCAGTCGACCGCCAGGGCGGCCAGCAGTTCCTGGCAGCGTCCGGTGAGGACACCGACCCGCTGCTCGACCTCGGCCCGGTCGGGCACCAGCATGATCGCGTTGAGATCGCCCCATTCCAGGTCCCGCTGGTACGTGCCGAGGTCGTTGACCAGGCGCAGCACCCGCTGTGCCTCGTCGCTGGCCTCGACCAGACGGGGCAGCGCGCGGTGCGTCTCCTCGTCGCCGGTGCGGATCCAGTGCGCGACGTTGACCACGGTGCAGGCCAGGTTGTCGGCGTTGGCGAGGTACTCCTCGAAGGTGGGCAGCGTGCCGGTGAGGTCCCGGCGGGCCGCCCGCCACTGCCACTCGACCGCCATCGCGGCCAGGGTCCGGTGCACCGCCGCCCGCCACACGTCGCGCAGGCGCGGATAGGCCGGCACTGCGGCCAGGTCGGCACAGAGTTCGGCGAGGAACCGCGCGAGCGGGTCGTCCGCCGCCGGGGTGGCACCGTCGACCACCGCGAGGCTGGTCTCGACCAGACGGTCGATCTCCGTCCGGGACTTCGCCAGGTAGTCCACCTGCCAGTCGAGGGCGAACCCCCACAGCACCGCGCGGTTGGTGACCCGCAGTTCCGTCACGTCCGACCAGGGGGAGCTGAACGCGATGGCCATGGCGATGTTGCCGAAGAGGGCACCGTCGAAGGGCGCGCCGGAGAACAGTTCCGGGTACCCGGCGGCGCACTTCTGCAGGTCGCGCTGCCCCCGGGCGGCCAGGGCGCAGATCCGGCCCTGCTCGACGGCATCCGCAGCGTGGGCGTTGAGGTCCATTCCGTCCGTTTCGCTCAGGCGACGGCCGAGGACGCCGCACCGGTGAGGGTCAGTTCCACCCGGCGGCGGGGCCGCAGCGCCGCCGCCAGCCGTAGTCCGGGCACCCCGGGCTGCCGCAGCCGGAACCGGTACCGGCTCAGCATGGTGGCGACGATGAGCTGCGCCTCCAGGTAGAAGAGGTACATGCCGAGGCACTGGTGCGGGCCCCCGCCGAAGGGGAAGTGGGCGTAGCGGTGGCGGGCCCGGATCCGCTCGGGGCGGAACCGCTCCGGGTCGAACTCGTCGGGCCGGTCCCAGAACGCCGTCATCCGTTGGGTGATCAGCGGACTGGCCACCACGGTCGCCCCGGCCTCGATCTCCACGCCGCCGATGACGTCGGCGGCGACCGCCCGGCGGGGGATCAGCCACCCGATCGGATACAGGCGCAGCAGTTCGTCGAGGACCATCCGGGTGTAGCGCAGCTCGTCGAGGTGCTCTCGGCGGACCGGCTCGTCGCCCACCACCCGGTTGATCTCCTCGTAGAGCCGGTCGGCGACTTCGGGGTGCTCGTCCAGGTGCGGCCAGAGCCAGGTCAGCACGTTGATGGTGGTTTCCGTGGTGGCCGCGAACATCGCCACCGTGTCGTTGCGCACCTGCTGTTCGTCGAGCTGCCGGCCGTCGTCGGTGCGGGCCCGCCACAAGGTGGAGATGATGTCGTCGCCCTCCTCCGCCGTGGCCCGGGATTGCCGCACGATGGGAACGAGCACCTCGTCGACGACCCGGACCGCCCGGCGGAAGGTCCGGTCGCCCGGCATGGGCAACGACAACGGCGCGAAGGGCACCACGATCCGGGGGATCACCGCGCTGGCGATGGCGTCCTGCGCATCCACGACCCGCATCGCGTCGGCCACCGAGATCTTGTCGGCGAAGAGCACCTTCATGATCGCCCGGCAGACGATCCTGGCCTGCTCGTTGCCGATGTCGACCGGCCGTCCGGCCCGGGACGGGGAGTCCAGCTCGTCGACGGCCGCGGAGATCGCCTCGGCCATCCCGTCGATCATCGACTCGACCCGCTTGGCGGTGAACATCGGCTGGAGCATCCGACGGCTGGCCGACCAGATCTGCCCCTCACCGAGGATCCCCTCGCCGAAGAGCCGCTTGACGGGCCGCCAGAACAGCCCGTCGCCGGCCCGCTCGTAGTTCTCCGACCGCTCGCGCAGCACGTACTGGACATGCTCGGGATGGGTGACCAGATAGGGACGGAACGAGCCGAGGTTGATGCGGGCGAGCCGGCCTCCGGTCCGGTTCCCGGCGTCGATGAGCGCGCGGGCCGGATCACGGACCAGGGCGGGCAGCATCCGGCGCAGGGGGACCCTCGCGGGACGACTGGCATGCGCCGGGAAGGGGTGCGGCGTTCCCACCTTTTGGACTCCTCCCGGTATCACCACTGAGTCGCGGGACCGTCATTGCGAGTCACACAACCCGCTGAGCATGCCACCACGATGTCCGGTTCACCAGACGGGGGGCGAGAAATTTTCGCTGACAACATTTGCTGCGTCCACAAAGGACGACTGCGTGATCGGTCAGCGGGACAGCGTGCGCCGGTACCGCCACTCGGTGGCGACCGGGGCGTAGCCGAGCCGGTCGTTGACCGCCAACATCGCTGCGTTTCCGGCGTCGTTGCTGGTCAGAGCGATGGTGTAGCCCGCTTCGGCGGCCCGGCACAGGGCGGCGTGCTTGACCGCGCGAGCCAGCCCGCGCCCCCGGTACGCCCGCCGCACACCGGTCATCCCGGACTGGTAGCGCGTTGAGCCGTCGGTCAGCGCAAAGGTGAACGCCACCACCGCCCCGTCACATGTCGCGACGGTCGTCAGTGTCCGGTCCAGGTCGGGACGGTCCCAGTAGGTGACCCGCCAGTCGGGGTAGCGGATCGCGTCCATGCCGACGTCCCCCGGCTCGTCCCGGGAAACCTCCAGGTCCGCCTCGTAGAGCGGACGCGGGTCCCGGACCAGGATCTCCGCGGTGGTGATCCGCACGCCGGACGGGGGTGGCGGCACGGGCGGCACCCCGGCGGTCAGGTCCAACCCCAGGCGCGTGCGGCCCCGGCCGCGCCGGTAGCCGTGCCGCTCGGCGAAGGCGACCCCCGGCTCGTCGGTCACCATGGCGTGCGCCGCGCGCGCGCCGATCGCCCGCAGCCGCCGCTCGGCCGCTTCCAGCAGGATCGTGCCCACTCCCCTGCCCCGCCGCGGCGGCAGCACGTTGACGTTGGCGTACCCGAGTCCCGGTTCGGCGCTCTCGTGCAGCAGACCGGTCCGGGCGACCCCGACCACCGCGCCGTCGGCCTCGGCGAGCAGCATCCGGTGCCGCGCGGCCGGCGCACCGTGGGTCGCCTGCCAGCGCAGTGCCGCCGCACTGAACACCCAGTGCGGCGCGGCGGCCCGGAGCACCTCGGCCACCTCGGCCGCGTCCCCGGGCCGGAAGTCGCGGACGGTGATGGTCATCGTCCGGCAACCTACCGAATCCCGCCGACGCGTCGGAAGCCGGGCGCGGTCGGACGGCCTGTGCCAGGCTCGACCCATGGACGACAAGACCATCCTGAACCGCATCGCCGACATGGTCGACGAGGAACACCGGCTGCGGGCGGACGCGCAGGCCAGCCAGGCCGGAACCGACGACGACGCCCGCGCGCGACTGCGTGAACTGGAGGAGGGGCTGGACCAGTGCTGGGACCTGCTGCGCCGTCGACGGGCGGCCCGGCAGAACCACAACGACCCGGAGAGCCAGGGCGCCCGACCGGTTCCGGAGGTCGAACGTTACCTCCAGTGACCGGCCGCTCGGGCCTGCGCGCCACCGGGCTGGCGGCCTGCCGCGACGTCGGGGACCACCCCGGCGAACGGCGGACCGGGCCGGACCCGCCCGGTCGGGGCGGGTCCGGGCCGGTCGACGGCTCAGCGCAGTCCGGCCTCCCGGAGCAGTTGCCCGGTGAGCGCCGCCGGGTCGACCAGGTCGGCCGGCAGTCCCCGGGCGGCGAACCAGGTGGCCACCACGCGGACGTCCCGGGCGAGGAACTCCGCCCCCTGCGGGTTCGCCACCACGTCGACGGCCTGCGGCAGGTCGATGAGGACCAGCCGACCGTCGTGCACCAGGAGGTTGTACGGCGACAGGTCGCCGTGGGCGTGACCGGTTCGGGCCAGTACGACCAGCACGTCCACCAACTGCGTCCAGAGCCCGCGCAGCTCGTCCGGGCCGGGGCGCAGCTGGGCGAGGCGGGGCGCGGCCTGCCCCTCGGCGGCGTCGCCGATGAACTCCAGCATCAGCTCGGTGCCGATCAGTTGCACCGGATACGGCACCGCGACCGTACCGAGGGAGACCCCGATCTCCCAGAGCCGGGAGAGCACGGCGAACTCGGCCGCCGCCCACTGCCCGGCGATCATCTGCCGGCCGAAGGCGGTGCGGCCGGCCATCGCCCGGGTCTCCCGGGAGCGCCGTACCCGGCGGCCCTCCAGGTAGCCGGCGTCCCGGTGGAACAGCCGGTGCTCCGGAGCCCGGTAACGCTTGACCGCCAGCAGACAGGACCGGTCGGTGTCGGGCACCGCACGCCGGAGGAGGTGGACGTCCGCCTCCTTGCCGGTCTTCAGCACCCCGAGTTCGGTGTCCTGGGCGGCGAGTTCGGTGACCACCCAGTCCGGGTGCGGCTCGGGCCCACGGGTCGCCTGGTCCCAGGTCGACCAGCGGTCACCGACCAGCGGATGGTCGGGGTCCCCGTCGTCGGAGACGGGTGTCGGCCGGGCCTGCCGGCCGGGCTTCAGGAACTGTGGTTCGTCGTCGTCGAAGCGGCGCTTGCCGCGCGGTCGGCGCTCGCGCGCCGCCGGGGTGGAGTCGTATTCACGCACGGGTTCGGTGATCCCTTGGTCGAGGCTGATGGAGGCAGGTGGAACGACCCTGCGAAGACGGCCATGACCGACCCCCTCTCCTCGACCGGGCGACGCCCGGTGTGCGATCTGCGCGGACCATGCTCGCCACCGTCCGTCCGGCCCGCAACCGATTTACCCCCGCCGGACGGGCAACCCGACTCCGGGCACCCGTCCGGCGGTCCCGGGTTCAGCCGGTCACCCGCACCCGCTCCGCCCCCTGGTCGGACAGCCGGTCGGCGAGCATCGGGTGGTCGGCCCGGGTCCGGGCCAGCTGTTCCGGGTCGAGGGTCGCGACCAGCACGTCCTCGCCGGTGTCTGCGCCGCGTACCAGGCAGCGCCCCTCCGGGTCGTACACGGCGGCCCCGCCGTTGAACCGCCAGGGGGCGACGCCGTCGACGGAGTTGGCGAAGACCACGTACATCGTGTTGTCCAGCGCTCGGGCCGCGTAGTAGACGTCCCGCCGGTGCGCGGACCCGACCACGTAGCCGCTCGGGCAGAGGTAGCCGTGCGCCCCGTCGTCCGCCGCGGCGCGACCGTGCTCCGGGAAGCAGCCGTCGTAGCAGATGCCGAGGCCGAACCGCCAGTCGTCGACCGTCAGCGTCGCCCCGCGCCGGCCCGGGGTGAACAGCTTCCGCTCCTCGCTCCAGAGCTGCTGCTTGTCGTAGCCGACGCGGACCGTCCCGGCCCGGTCGACGACCAGGGCGGAGATGGTCCGCCGTCGGTCCGGGTGCCGGACGGCCGCGCCGACGACCAGCACGGTGCGCGTGTCCCGGGCCACCACGCGCAGCGGGTCGAGCCGGGGATCGGCGACCAGGCCGTCCGGGTCGGCCGCGACGTCGGTGCCGGCCGGGTCGGCGCCGAGGACCGGTGGATGGTACGCGGAGAGGAACAGTTCGGGCAGGACCACCAGTCGGGCGGCGGCGTCGACCGCCCGACGCACCAGCCGGGCGGCGCGCGACGCGTTACCGGCCACGTCACCCGGTACCGGGTCGGCCTGGACGGCGGCCACGGTCAACGTGGCGGAGGGCAGGGGGATCATTCCGCGATCGTAGGGCGCGGCCCCACTGCCGCACCCGACTCAAGCCGTACGTACGGTTTGCGTCGGGGCCGGCCACCTGGAACGATCGCACCGTGCCCAGAGTAAGTCAGGACCAACTCGACGCGCGCCGCCAGGAGATCCTCGCCGCCGCGCGGGCCTGCTTCGCCCGGCACGGCTACGAGGGCGCCACCGTCCGCCGTCTGGAGGAGGCGACCGGTCTCTCCCGGGGTGCGATCTTCCACCACTTCCGGGACAAGGACTCCCTCTTCCTCGCCGTTGCCGAGGACGACGCGGCGACGATGGTGGAGACGGTGGCCCGCAACGGTCTCGTACAGGTCATGCGGGACCTGCTCGCCCGCGCGATGTCACCGGACACCACCGGCTGGCTCGGCAGCCAACTGGAGGTGTCCCGGCGGCTGCGGACCGACCCGTCCTTCGCCCGCCGCTGGGCCGAGCGGTCCGCCGCGATCGCCGAGGCCACCCGGGAACGGCTGGCCCGCCAGCGCGAGGCCGGGGTGCTCCGCGAGGACGTACCGATCGACGTGCTCGCCCGCTTCCTCGAACTGGCCTACGACGGCCTGGTCCTGCACCTGGCGATGGGTCGCCCCGCCGGCGACCTCGGCCCGGTGCTCGACCTGGTCGAGGAGGCGGTCCGCCGCCGCTGACCGGTTCGGCGCACGCCGGCGACCGCGCGGGCCCCGATCACCGGGCGACGCGCGCGAACCCGGTTCACCTGTGGTTTCCATGCTGGCGGGCCTGCTCCACAATGAGGCCGCCATACCCTCGCGCGCCTGCCTCGCTCCGTTTCCTCCCCGGCCGGAAGGCCGGAGCGTCCACGGAAGGACCCTTCTGATGACCCTACTGGCGGCACCGGGCGACACCTGGGGCATCTCCGGCCCCACCTTCCTCACCGGCTACCTCGTGGTCGCCGCGCTGGTGGTGCTCGGCTCGACCCTGCACCGCGCCTGGCTCTTCGACGGTCGCCGGGCGCCCGGCTCCGACCAGCTCGGCCCGCAGCAGGTGGCGTACCTCAACGGCGGTGCACGGCTGGCCGTCTACAGCGCCATCGGTGCCCTGCGCAGCATCGGCGCGATCAGCGCGGACCGGCGCAGGCTGCTGCGGGCCAGCGGCCCGCTGCCCACCGGCGCCACGCCGCTCGACCGAGCGGTGCACCACGCGGCCGGCCGGGGCGTCCGCACCGGGGACCTGCCGCAGGACCACTGGGTGTCCACCGCGCTCGGTGAACTGCGGCAGGACCTGGAGCGCCGAGGGCTGGCCCTCGACGCCGACCGGCGGCGCGCCGCCCGGTTCGGTCCGGCGCTGCTGTTCGCGCTGCTCTTCGTCGGCGTCCTGCGCCTGGTCGCCGGAGTCACGAACGACCGGCCGGTGGGCTTCCTCGCCGCCACCATGGCCGTACTTGCGGTGATCGCCGTGGTGCAGGCCAGCCGGGTGCCGCACCGGACCCGCGCCGGCCGGGCCGCGCTGCGCGACCTGCGCACCCACTACCGGTACCTGGCGCCCTCCGCCGCGCCCGCGTACGGCACCTACGGCGCGGCCGGCGCGGCCATGGGGGTGGCGCTGTTCGGCGGGGCCGCCCTCTGGGCGCTCGATCCCACCTTCGCCGACGGCGCCGAGATCCAGCGGCAGGCCCTCGGCGGCGGCGGCGGTAGCTACGCCGGCGGGGGCGGGGACAGCGCGGGCGGGGGCGGCGACAGCGGGGGCGGCAGCAGCTGCGGCGGTGGCGGTGGCTGCGGGGGTGGTGGCGGGTGCGGGGGATGACCGGGCCACCCCGCACGACCGGCGCGAACCGGGCGGCGCAGCCGGCGGGGGTCGGGATCGGGTGGCGGCCGGAGATCGCCGGCTTCGTCGCCGACCTGCCCGGCCTGCGCTTCGTCGAGGTGATCGCGGAGAGCGTCACCCCGGGCGGCCCACCGCCGGTCGGACTCGCCGAGTTACGGGCGGCCGGCGTCACCGTCGTACCGCACGGGGTGCGGCTCTCCCTCGGCAGCGCGGAACCGGTCGAGCCCGCCCGGGTGGCCCACCTGGCCGGAGTCGCCGACCTGCTGGACGCGCCGCTGGTCAGTGAGCACATCGCCTTCGTCCGGGCCGGCGGGGTGGAGGCCGGTCACCTGCTACCGCTGCCGCGCACCCGGGAGGCGGTCCGGGCGGTGGCGGCCAACGTCCGACGGGCGCAGGCGGACCTGCCGGTGCCGATCGCGCTGGAACCCATCGCCGCCCTGTTCGACTGGCCCGACGACGAACTGGACGAGGGAGCGTTCGTCACCGAGATCCTGGACCGTACCGACGCCCTGCTGCTGCTCGACATCGCCAACGTGTACGCCAACGCCCGTAACCGGGGCACCGACCCGCTCGCCCTGCTCGACCGGCTGCCGCTGGAGCGGATCGCCTACGTGCACGTCGCCGGGGGTGCCGAGCACGACGGGCTCTACCACGACACGCACACCGATCCGGTACCGCCGGAGGTCCTCGACCTCGTGGCCGTGCTCTGCGCCCGGCACCGCCCGCCCGCACTGCTGCTCGAACGGGACGGGCGGTACCCCCCGGCGGCGGCCCTCCGCGCCGAGCTGGACGCGCTGGCCGGGGCGGCCGACTGGCCGGCGATCACATGAGCCACGAGCACCCCGTGCCCACCGCGGGCACCGCCGCCCGGCAGGCTGGGCCGACTCGGCAGGACGTGCGCGGGGATCTGGCCGCCCGGCAGGCCGCGCTGGTCGCGGCGCTGGTCGCCGGGGCCGAACCGCCGCCCGGCTTCGACACCCACCGGCTCGGCGCGGCCCGGGTGGCCCTGCTGCGCAAACGTGCCGGGGAGGTCGCCCGGCACTGGCCACTGCTCGCGGCCGGACTCGGCGACGCCTGGCCGGGAACCTTCGCCGGGTGGGCGGCGACGCGTCCCACCCGGGGCGGGCTGCGCGACGGCTGGGATCTCGCCCGCGCACTGCGCGCCGAGGGCGGGTTGCCCCGGCTGGCCGCCCGGGAACTCGCCGTCCGCGAGGCCACCCGCCGGTACGACGGGGAACAGCCGCCCCGACCGCGCCGGCTGCCGGCCGTCGTCCGGATCGGCGACACGGTCGCGATACAGCTCGCCGGTCGGGTACGCCTGAGCAGCCGCGCCGCAGACGGCGACTCAACCTGAACGGTCACTCCCCTGCCGGGAGTCGGCCGCCTCCCAGATGGCGTGGAACTGCTCCAGCCAGTAGTCGTACCACGGATCATCCTGGCCGCGCACCAACCGCAGGTGCATGCGCGAGGCGATGGTGTCGCTACGGAAACCGTGGAACTCGACGATGACGAAGCCGTCCCTGCGGGAAGGGTCGACGGACACGATGCTGAAACCGGGGCTGACCGAGATCGTCCGGTACGCGAACGAACCCGGCACCTGCCACCGCGCCATACTCGCCAGTCGTTGATGCGTCTCGCGCAGTGAGTCGGCCGCCTGTTGGACCGGGATCTCGAGCAGTTCGTCAAGCTGTCGCACGACGTGGGCGGAGTCCTCGGTGCCGGATCCGCCCAGCACCACCACACGCACCGAGCCGTCCTGCCTCGACAGCGGTCCGCTGCGCAACACCTCGCACCGCTCCCGGTTGAGGAGGTTCTCGCCCGTCGGAGCGAAAACGAGAACCTCCCTGGCCAGACGCAGCCTCTCGTTGATCGGATCCGTCAGGAACGCCGCACGGTCGAGCAGGACCCGGTCACTCGCGCCCGATGTCCAGGTGGCCGCGGCGGTCCGCAGGACCAACAGTCCGAGCGCACCGAAGAGCACCGACCACCGCACGTCATCCGGAAGATCGGCACCCACCATCGTCAGCGCCGCCACGACCAGGGTCACCAGCGCCACGGTGTAGAGGTCCAGGTTCCGCCAGTGCCGTACGTCCGCCCGAACCCGTCCGAGCATGGCCCGCATCTACGCCCCTCCCTGTCCCGTCGAAGTGGTCAGCGCCCTGCTCGCCGTCGCGTCACCACGAAACCGGCGGGACCGGCGCCTCAGTCCGCGTCGTCCTCGGAGGTCTGCACGCCGGACAACGCGCGGCTGGGCGCCATGTCGGGCATGCTGCCCGTGAACGGAGGTGGCGAGACCGGCCGGTCGGACGTGACGACGTGGCTCTCCGCGTCGATGACGCTGACCCGCAGATCGTTGAGGCGCTCGATGACCTCCGCCGGATCGAGACCGGCACCCCGGACGACGACCAGGCGCGCGATGAGGGAGAGAATCACCTCAGGTTGCACGAAGCGGGCGACCGTGGGCCTTCTGGCCAGCGCGTTGAAGCCGGATGGCCGCAGCCGCGAGCGCAGCACCACCAGGACGTCCCTGCCCGCGAACCACTCGACCTCCTCCTGCCCGAGCTCACCGGCAGGAACCGCGAGCGCTATCGATTCCGACCCGCCGCTCCACGACACTTCGAAGTGTTGTCCGTCCATCCGGGTCCCGACCTCGAGGCCCAGCCCCGAGCCGAGCCCGGCAAGCAGTTCGACATACTCGGCCAGGTCTGCCGCTGCCTGTAGCTCTTCTCCGAGGTCGTCGAACGTCATGCTGTCCGGTCCGGGCACCACGACGTTCGCCCATTCCCTCGACACCATGTGCCGGAACTCGGATTCCTCGCGTTCCCGCCGCTCCAGGCGCTCCCGGGCCACCTCACGCTGGGCTTCACTGATGGCAGGATGGTCCGAGATGCCGGGGAGATCCAGAATCGATGCCCACCCCTCGTTCACCGGAGGGGCCTCCCACAGTTTCGCCAACCTGTTGCGGTGCAGCGCGTCCAGGCGGAGCTTCGCGATCGGAGCGAGCCAGGCGGGGAGACCGACCTCGGTCTGCAACGCGAGCAACATCACCCGGCTGGACCAGTCGTGGCTGTCGGAGAAGGAGACACTGGCGGCACCACGGATCACCCCAGCCACCTGTTCGCACAGCTGCTCTATGTCGCTGTAGTGCAGACTGAGCTCGACCGGCCGCTCGTTCCGCCGGGACTCGTCCGACCGGATCGCTGCCGAGAACCTGGCCTTTATCTGCTCGAACGGGATGCCGCGGCTCCATTCGAAGGCGACCAGCGCCCGCAGGAGCGCGGTGGCGTCCCGATCCTCGACCTCCTCCACCCCGCGCTCGAGCAGCCCTCGAAGCTCCTTCGACATGACTGCCTGTCCCTCGGTGACGAACTGGTGAGGGAGGGCGTACCGCCGTTCGCCGAAGTACTGGGCGCACAGCGCTCTCCGCCCCGCGTCCTCGTGGCAGTAGGCCATCGCGTACGTCTGGATGTTCTCCTTGAGCGAGGGGTAGTGGCGCGGGTGCACACCGGGCAGCCCCACCCAGGCGGTGACGCTCTCGATCTCCTCGCTACGACACGCGTTGAAGAGCAGGTCGATGTCACCGGCGCCCTCGGTGGCGAGGCGGGCGAGGCGCTCCAGGATGTGCGCGCTGCGCAGGGAGAGCGCGGACCGGGCAAGGGCGTCACCGAGCCGGGTCGGCTGGTGCTTGGCCTCGTCCTCGCCCCCGATGAGCTTGAGAGCGCGGAGTTTCTCCAGGACCTCCGCGACGGTGGGCAACCGGGGGTCGGGCTCCTGGGCCGCCAGCAGAGCGTTGATGATGGAAGCCACCCGGGCCTCGAAGTCCGCAGCGCGCCGGCCGAAGCCGTCCGCGCTCAGTACCTGGAGGGCGAGCAGGGAGACGTCCTCCAGATCGCGGATCTGCCCGCTGACCCGCGGCGTCCGTTCCCGCCCGATCACGTAGTGTTCGTAGACCCCGTCGAGCGAGGACAACGTGCGAATCTGCGTCGCGGTCAACTCCGCGACGTTCTCGAGGTCCCGCTGACTCGGCACGAGGATGTAGAACTCCCCTCGGGGGCGCTGCATGACACCCCGCCGGCCAGCCCGTCCCGCCTTGTTGTCCAGCTCCGACGGCATGCTCAGACGCCGACGTCGGTCGGATCCGTAGCCGGAGATGCTGGTCGCGATCACCGCGTCGGCAGGAAGGTTCACGCCGATGGCGAGCGTGTCCGTCGCCACCAGCACGCGCAGGATGCCGTGCGGATCCTTGAACTCCTCCTCCAGGTCACGGCGAAGCTTGGGCGCGAGCCGAGCACTGTGGTAGGCGACGCCGCTCCGAAGCCCTCGGATGACGTCGTCAGCAAGCGGAAGATCGGAATTCTTGATCTCCAGCATCCGTGCTTCCGCGGCCTTCAGGTCAGCGTTGTCGGGTGCGAATCGCCCCACCAGCCAGGGGGAGCCACGGTGTCGGCACTTGCCGAGGGCCACGTCGAGGCTGCGCTGTATCGCTGACGCCAACTCCTGAGCAGCCGTTCGCCCCGGCACGAAGACGAGGATCCGCCTGGTGGAATCCTCGGTGAGCAGCCGCGTGACCAGCGAAATCGCGAGCGGCGCGGTACTCAGCCCGTGCACCTGCAAACTGCCGAAATCGGCCCCTCTCACGCGTCCGCCCAGGTCGTGCGGTTGGTCCTCGGGTGGCTTCACGACCTGACCGCTCTGTACGAGATTGAGCAGATGGGCGTCTCGCTGGATTCTCCACCGGTTGGAGTCCACCACGTACGTGTCGAGCGGGATCGGGCGCTTACTGCTCTGGATGAAGTTGAACTTCTCCACGCCCAACCATTTTCTCAGCAGATCGGTCGACTGCTCCGACATGGTCGCGGAGAGGCCCAGGATGCCGGGACGCTCGTCGGGGAGCATCAGGCGCACCATGGTGAGGAGACCCTCGAGCTTGGCGGCGCGTCGCCTGTCCTCCACCAGGGTCTGCAACTCGTCCACCACGAGGAGTTGGGTGCCCGCGAGGGTGCGTTGCCCCGAGATGAGATATCCCGACAGCTTCTCGTAGATGGCGATCGCGATCTCGAACCGGCCCTTCGACACCGGCGAGTCGTGCTCCGGGTAGTCGCGTGAAGATCCGTAGACGCGTATTTTTCGTTCCGCTTCCAGCCAGGCCTCGATCCAGGCTTCCCACTCCCGCACCTCCTGGGTGACGAGCGCCTTCGTGGGAAGGATCATTATCGCCGACCGGGCACGGTTGACCACGACGTTCATGGCCACCCGGGCCACCGTGGTCTTTCCGGATCCGGTCACCGCGCTGATCAGGGACGTACCGTTCTCGGCAAGGGCACGTAGGGCGGCGTCCAGCATGGCGTTCTGCGGATCGTCGCGCTCGGCGCGGATCCCGATCTGTCTCGTGACGGCCTGCCGGACGGAATCGGGAAAGTTCAGTGCGTCGTCGTCCTCGCCGGCCGCGTGCTTCGGGACCGTCGTCTCCTCGTCCACCTCGGCGGGCGGCGGGACGGCAGCGTCGAGGCCGAGGACGTCCCGCAGGAACACGGGAAGGTCCCCGAATTCGTCACCGTAGGGAAGGTAGGCCAGCCTTCCCATCAGCTTCTTCGCCGGTAGGTCCGCTCTCCGCACGAGCACGTAGGCCCGACGCACGGTCTTCTCGAACTTCTGGTTGAACCAACTCAGAAAAGCGTTGAAGTTCGGATCTTCCAGACCCGCACCATAACCCACGAACACGAGCGTGTGGTTCGCCGCCAGAGATTGCAGCACTTCCTTCGCCACGCCGGCGGAAGCAAGTCGCTCGTAGTCTCCGCCGGACAGGATGACGGACTCCACCGCCCCGTGGTGACCGTGGAGATGAAAGACGTAGTCGTGTGGGGAGTCATGGTACTGATCTATGCTGCCCTGATCCATCCAGGTGAAGCTCCGCCGCCCGCTCATCTCCTCGATGAGATCGTCGTAGTTCGTCGTCAGGACCGGGATCCGGCACCGGAAGACCGTCGAGAAGGAACTGTCGACGGATCGCAGACTGCCGACCGTCGACCGGAGCCAGTCCTTGCGTTCTCCCACGGACAGACCCTCGAGGGACCGCTGCAACCATTCGGATATCGCGATGTAGGTATTTGCACTGGGCTGGATGGACAACAGGCCCGAGAACGCCTCGCCCGCTTTTCGCAGATCATCGTCGATACTGCTGACATAGTCCAGACCAGACGCGATCAGCCCTCGCCAGGTCGCACTTTCCGCGCCACCGGTGGCCGAAGCACTGACACCAGCGCCGCAGACCAGGGCAATCTGCTTGGATTGGGCACGCGACGTCAGGTCATCCAGCCATTTCCGCTCCGCGTCCATACTGGACACCCTACTCATCCTGGGCATGGGGTAACACCCGCCTGGTCGGGGGATGCGGCCCCGGACCAGCGCTCGACATGATCAAGCCGTTTGCCGACAGAATTCAGCGGACGCGACGCTGCCGTGAACCCATGGAATGCCGGCAGGACCCGGGCGGTGCTTATTGTGAACGGCCCGCTCTCCAATTCATGATCCACGACAGGGATCCGTCACCGCAGGGCCGATGTCCAGCGCCGGTACCGGGGAGCCCGCCTGGCACCGGCCAGCCCGGCTGGGGCAGGATCGACGGCATGGATCTCGGACTCACCGACCGGGTGTACGTGCTGACCGGCGCCTCCCGCGGGCTCGGGTACGCGACGGCCGAGTGTCTCGTCGCCGACGGGGCGAAGGTGGTGCTCTCCGCCCGGGACCCCGACACGGTCGCCGCCGCCGCCGCGCGGCTCGGAGGCCCGGCGCACGCCGTCGGGACCGTCGGGGACCTGGCCGACCCGGCCCTGCCGCAGCGGCTGGTCGACACCGCCCGGGAACGCTTCGGCCGGCTGGACGGCGCGCTGATCTCGGTCGGCGGCCCGCCCCCGGGCACCGCCGCCGGGGTGACCGACGCGCAGTGGCGGGAGTCCTTCGAGACGGTCTTCCTCGGCACGGTCCGCGCGGTCCGGACGGTCGCCGCCGCGCTGCCCGCCGGCGGTGCGATCGGACTGGTGCTCTCCACCTCGGCGCGGTACCCGATCTCCGGGCTCGGCATCTCCAACGGACTGCGTCCCGGCCTGGCCGGGGTGGCCAAGGACGTCGCCGACGAGTACGGCCCCCGGAGTGTCCGGGTGGTCGGGCTGCTGCCGGGGCGGATCATGACGGACCGCAACCGGCAGCTCCTCGCCGCGAGCGGCGACGCCGAGCGGGCACGGGCCGAGGTGGAGGCCACCATCCCGCTGCGCCGCATCGCTGATCCGGCGGAGTTCGGCCGGGTCGCCGCGTTCGCCCTCTCCCCCGCCGCCAGCTACCTGACCGGGGTGACCATCCCGGTCGACGGCGGCGCGACCCGCGACCTGTGAGCAGCACGCGCAGCGGCGACCGAAGCGGCCCCCGGTCCCGGAACGGCCCGGTGACCGGTCGGCCGGTGCCCGCTCCCCGGCCGACCCGCGAGCAGCTCGCCGCCGCGGCGGACCGGACCATCCCCGACGTACTCGCCGACGACCTGGACGTGCTCTTCGTCGGCATCAACCCGGGGCTGTGGTCGGCGGCGACCGGCTGGCACTTCGCCCGCCCCGGCAACCGGTTCTGGCCGGCCCTGCACCGGGGCGGCTTCACCCCCCGCCAGCTGCACCCCCGCGAGCAGGACGACCTGCCCGCCCTCGGTCTCGGCATCACCAACATGGTGGCCCGCGCCAGCGCCCGCGCCGACGAGTTGACCACCGCCGAGCTGCTGGCGGGAGCGGACGTGCTCACCGCCAAGGTCCTGCGGTACCGGCCACGGTGGGTGGCGGTGGTCGGGGTGACCGCGTACCGGACCGGTTTCGGCCGGCCGAAGGCCGCCTTCGGGCCGCAGCCGGAGCGGCTCGGCGGCGCCCGGCTGTGGGTGCTGCCGAACCCGAGCGGGCTGAACGCCCACTTCACCGCCGAGACGCTCGGCGCCGCCTTCGGCGAACTGCGCGCGGCGGTACGCGGACCGGCCTGACCCGGTCCGCGTCACCACTCGTCGTGCGGGCGCGGCGCACCCCCGACCGGTCCGCCCGGTCAGTTCGCGGCGGACGGCGGCAGGGCCTGCTCGGCGACGTACGCGGCCATCGGCACCGTGGTGACCACCGGTTCGGGGCCGGTCGCGTCCGCGTACGGGGTGGGCGAGTCGGCCACCGCGAACTGGGTGCGGTACAGCTCGGCGTAGAGGCCGCCGACGGCGACCAGTTCGTCGTGGCGGCCACGTTCGACGATCCGCCCCTCGTCGAGGACGAGGATCTGGTCGGCGTCCCGGACCGTGGAGAGTCGGTGCGCGATCACCAGCGCGGTACGCCCGGCCAGCGCCACCGACAGCGCCCGCTGCACTGCGGCCTCGCTCTCCGAGTCGAGGTGCGCGGTGGCCTCGTCGAGGATCACGATCGACGGAGCCTTCAGCAGCAGCCGGGCGATGGCGATACGCTGCTTCTCGCCGCCGGAGAAGCGGTAGCCCCGCTCCCCCACCGTCGTCTCAAGCCCGTCGGGCAGGGTCCGCACCAGGTCGGCCACCTGCGCGCCGGCCAGCGCGGCCCAGAGTTCGTCGTCGGTGGCGTCGGGCCGGGCGTAGCGGAGGTTCTCGGCGATGGTCTCGTGGAACAGGTGGGAGTCCTGGGTGACCACACCGATCTCGTCGCGCAGCGAGGCGAGCGTGGCGTCCCGGACGTCCACCCCACCGACCAGCACCTGACCCTCGGTGACGTCGTAGATCCGGGACATCAGCATCGACAGGGTCGACTTGCCGGCGCCGGACGGCCCGACCAGGGCGACCATCTGGCCCGGCTCGACGGCGAAGGAAACCCCGCGCAGCACCGGTTCGTTGGTCCTCCGGTCCAGCGTGGTGACCTCCTCCAGGGAGGCCAGCGACACGTCGGCCGCGCTCGGGTACCGGAACCGCACGTCCCGGAACTCGACCCGGCCGTTGCCGCGCGGTACGGGTACCGCGTCCGGCTTCTCCTCGATACCCGGCTTCAGGTCGAGCACCTCGAAGACCCGGTCGAAGGAGACCAGCGCGCTCATCACGTCGACCCGGACGTTGGAGAGCGCGGTCAGCGGCCCGTAGAGGCGGGTGAGCAGCAGGGCCAGGGTGACCACGGTGCCGGCGCTGACCGCACCGGTGACGGCCAGCCAGCCGCCGAGACCGTAGGTGAGCGCCTGGGCCAGCGAGGCGACCAGCAGCATCGCCACGAAGAACGTCCGCGAGTACATCGCCGACTGGATACCGATGTCGCGGACCCGCTCGGCCCGGAGGGCGAAGCGGCGGGCCTCGACCTCGGGCGCGCCGAAGAGCTTGACCAGCAGCGCCCCGGCCACCCCGAACCGTTCGGTCATGGTCGCGTGCATCTGCGCGCCGAGGTCGTACGACTCCCGGGTGATCTCGGCCAGCCGCTTGCCGACCCGGCGGGCCGGGATGATGAAGATCGGCAGTAGCACCAGCGACAGGGCGGTGATCTGCCAGGAGAGGGTGAGCATCACCACGGTGGTGAGCACGAGCTGGATGACGTTGCTGACCACACCGGACAGCGTCGAGGTGAACGCCCGCTGGGCGCCCAGCACGTCGTTGTTGAGCCGGCTGACCAGCGCACCGGTCTGGGTACGGCTGAAGAACTGCAACGGCATCCGCTGGACGTGGTCGTAGACCCGGGTACGCAGGTCGAGGATGATGCCCTCGCCGATCCGGGCGGAGTACCAGCGCTGGGCCAGCGAGAGCAGCGCGTCGACGACGGCCAGGCCGCCGATGAACAGGGCGAGGCGCACCACGGTCGCGCCGGCGTCCGACCTGCCCGCGGTGATCGCGTTGATGACGTCACCGGCGAGCACCGGGGTGGCGACGCCGATGATCGCGGCGAGGACCACGGTGGCCAGGAAGACCACGATGTCCCGCCGGTACGGTCGGGCGAAGGCGACGATCCGCCGTCCGGTGCCCCGGTTGAGCCGGTGGGCGGAGACGTCGTCGGAGTTGCGCATCGACCGGAGCATGCTCCAGCCGCCCATGCCACCCATGCCGCCCATGCCGCCATTGGGATTCACGCGTCACCTCCGGGTCGCGCGGGAGTCCGCGCTGTCAGGTCGATTGTCCCGACGCCTACGACAACCTCGGCGGTAATCCGATTCTTCCCGGGCGGTCCTTACATTCGGAACGACCGGACGACCCTTACCTCGGGACCGGTCCGCCCGTCGGCGAGGAACGCGTCACTCGCCGCGTCCTGCCAGGTCCCGCAACCGCCGGACCTGCGCCTCGCGCTCGGCGCGCTGCTGGTCCGCCGGTGTCCGGCGCGCCGCGCCGGCGAGCAGGGCCTTGATCTCGACCACCGCGTCCCGGTTGCCGGCCAGCAGGGCGGCGGTCAGGTCCTCGGTCGCCCCGGTCAGCTCGGCGGTGGGCACCACGACGGTGGCCAGACCGATCCGGTCGGCCTCGGCGGCGTCGATCCGGCGGCCGGTGGCGCAGATCTCCAGGGCCCGGGAGTAGCCGACCAGGTCGACCAGGCGACCGGTGCCGGCCAGGTCGGGCACCAGTCCGAGGGTGACCTCGGCCATCGACAGGCGGGCGTCCTCGGTCAGCACCCGCAGGTCGCAGGCGAGGGCGAGCTGGAAACCGGCACCGATGGCGTGCCCCTGCACCGCCGCGACGGAGACGACGTCCGGCCGGTGCAGCCAGGTGAACGCCGACTGGAACTCGGCGATCCGTTCGGCGCACTCCTGCTCGGGCAGGGTGGCCAGCTCCGCGAAGGAACCCGGCCCGGACGCGGTGGCGACCGACAGGTCGAGCCCGGCGGAGAACGCCCGGCCCTCGCCGCGCACGACGACCACCCGGACGTCGCCGGGAAGAGTTCGGGAGAAGTCGCTCATGGCGCGCCACATGGCCGGGGTCTGGGCGTTGAGCACGTCGGGACGGCACAACGTCACGGTGGCCACCGGCCCGGCGCAGTCCAGCCGTACCCCGGGCCCGGTCGTCACCGGGCGGTCCGGGGCGTGGCGGGAAGGAACGACGTCGGCGGGCGGATCACGCCTTCTTGCGGCGACGGGCGCCGCCGCGCTGCCGGAGTTGCACCCCGGACTCGGTGAGCACCCGGTGGATGAACCCGTACGATCGGCCGGTCGAGGCCGCGAGGGCGCGGATGCTCTCGCCCCCGGTGTACCGCTTGACGAGGTCCTTGGCGAGTGTCTGACGCTCGGCTCCGACGATCCGGCGACCCTTCTCAGTGCTGGTGGCTGTGCCAGTGGCTGCCATGCTGATTCCTCACGTCGCAGACTGTGCGGTTCGGATAACGGTCCAACCTATTAGACCGCCTCGAACGATCATGCGCCAGATATCAACTCTTCGCCAATCGACACGCTATGCAGTGTCAGGTTCCCGATAGAGTGATGACAGGGCCGGACGGCCTCTCGCCGACCACGCCCACCAGACCCCGCTGACCAGGGCAGACATCGGTGTGCACCGGAGTCGGGACGGAACGCGTACCCTGCCCGCGTGACCGATCCCCTCGGCGCGGCGGCCGGTGCGGCGGTGGTGTTCGCCGCGACCAACGTCGACGACATCGTGGTACTCACCGTGTTCTTCGTGGCGGCCCACGCCACCGGTCGGCCCCGCCGGTGGCAGATCGTCGCCGGCCAGTACGCCGGCATCGCCGCGCTGGTCGCCGTCGCCGTGATCGCCGCCGTCGGTCTGCTGGTGGTGCCCGAGCCGTGGACCGGCCTGCTCGGTCTGCTCCCCGTCGCGCTCGGCGTGCGTGCCCTGCTGAGCCGGGACGACGACGACCGGGCCCCGAGGGTGGTCGGCGGCGTGGCGGGGGTGGCCGGCGTGACCATCGCCAACGGCGCGGACAACATCGCCGTCTACGCGCCGGTGTTCCGCACCCTCGGGCCCGCCGAGGCCCTGGTGTTCCTGCTGGTGTTCGTGGCCGGAGTCGGTCTGTGGTGCGCGGTGGGAGCCCGGCTCGGCGGGCACCCCCGGGTGGTCCGGCTGGTGGAACGGACCGGACACTGGCTGGTGCCGGTGATCTTCGTGGCCATCGGCGTGGTGATCCTGGTCGGTTCCGGGGTGGTCGGCCACCTGGTCGACCGGCTCGGGTGAGAGGAGAGAAACGTGTTCGCCGTCCCGCTCACCGAGGACGCCCAGCTCCGCCCGCTCGAACCGTGGCAGGCGGCCGAGTTCCTCGCGCACATGGACCGCGCCCGTGAGTACGTCGACCCGTGGGTCCCGTTCGCCGGGCTGAGCACCGACCTGGAGTCGGCCCGCGCGGTGCTCCAGCGACACGCCGACCGCCGGGCCGCCGACACCGGCGGGATCTACGGCATCTGGCGCGACGGCGTCCTGGTCGGCGGGACGCTCTTCGTCAGCCTCGACGCCCGCGGTGGCACCGGTGAGGTGGGCTGCTGGCTGGAGCGCTCCGCCGAGGGGCACGGACTGGTCACCCGGGCGATCCGTCACATGATCGACTGGGCGTTCCACGAGCGCGGCCTGCACCGGGTGCAGTGGGTCAACGCCGCGCACAACCTGCGCAGCGCCGCCGTCGCCCAGCGGCTCGGCATGCACCTCGACGGCGTGCTGCGCTCCGCGTTCCACTACCGGGGCCAGCGACACGACCACCAGGTCTGGTCGGTGCTCGCCGACGAGTGGCCCCCGCCGGCGACGCCCGCCGGACGCGAACCGGTCCGTGCCGGCCTGACGGGCACCGACGGCCGCAGCCCGGAGTCCGCGTCGACGTGACCGCACACCGGCGGCGGGCCGGGGGCACGGCCCCCGCCGCCGGTCAGGCCAGCTCGACCAGTTCGAGCAGGTCGTCGCTCCAGGCGTCCTCGTCGCCGTCGGGCAGCAGGATCGCCCGGTCCGGCTTGAGCGCGGTGACCGCCCCCGGGTCGTGGGTGACCAGCACGATCGCCCCCGGATAGCGGGCGATGGCGTCGAGCACCTGTTCCCGGCTGACCGGGTCGAGGTTGTTCGTCGGCTCGTCGAGCAGCAGCACGTTCGCCCCCGAGCAGACCAGCGTGGCCAGCGCCAACCGGGTCTTCTCCCCACCGGAGAGCACCCCGGCCGGCTTGTCCACGTCCTCGCCGGAGAAGAGGAACGCGCCGAGGATCTTGCGCAGGTCGGTGTCGGACTGCTCGAACGCGGCGCTGCGCATGTGCTCCAGCACCGTCCGCTCCACGTCGAGGGTCTCGTGCTCCTGGGCGTAGTAGCCGAGGCGCAGCCCGTGGCCCGCGTCGACGCTGCCGGTGTCCGGCTCGAGCAGGCCACCGAGCATCCGCAGGAGGGTGGTCTTGCCGGCGCCGTTGAGCCCCAGGATGGCCACCCGGGAGCCCCGGTCCACCGCCACGTTCACGTCGGTGAAGATCTCCAGCGACCCGTACGACTTCGACAGGCCGGTGGCGGTCAGCGGGGTCTTCCCGCACGGGGTCGGGGTGGGGAAGCGCACCTTCGCCACCTTGTCGGAGACCCGGACCTCCTCCAGCCCGGAGAGCAGCCGCTCGGCCCGGCGGGCCATGTTCTGCGCGGCGACGGTCTTGGTGGCCTTGGCCCGCATCTTGTCGGCCTGGGCCATCAGCGCGCCGGCCTTCTTCTCGGCGTTGGCCCGTTCCCGGCGACGACGGCGCTCGTCGGTCTCCCGCGCCTCCAGGTACGCCTTCCAGCCCAGGTTGTAGACGTCGACCACGCTCCGGGTGGCGTCCAGGAACCAGACCTTGTTGACCACCGCCTCCAGCAGCGAGGCGTCGTGGCTGATCACGATCAGCCCGCCCTTGTGGTTGGCGAGGAAGCTGCGCAGCCAGGTGATCGAGTCGGCGTCGAGGTGGTTGGTGGGCTCGTCGAGCAGCAGGATGCCGCCGCCGTTCTCCCCCGCGTCCCGGAACAGGATCCGGGCCAGCTCGATCCGGCGCCGCTGGCCGCCGGAGAGGGTGCCGATGGTCTGGGCGAGCGCCCGGTCGGGCAGGCCCAGGTTGGCGCAGATCCGGGCGGCCTCGGCCTCGGCGGCGTACCCCCCGAGGGAGGCGAACTGGTCCTCCAGCGCGCCGTACCGGCGGACCAGGCGCTCGTCGGTGTCGTCGGCGAGCTTGGCCTCGATCTCCTGCATCTGGGTCATCAGCACGTCCAGGCCGCGCGCGGAGAGCACCCGGTCCCGGCCGGTGACCTCCAGGTCGCCGGTACGCGGGTCCTGCGGGAGGTAGCCGATGTTGCTGCGCCGGTCGATCTGCCCGGCGTAGGGCTGCCCCTCCCCGGCGAGCACCTTGAGGGTGGTGGTCTTGCCGGCACCGTTGCGGCCGACCAGGCCGATTCGGTCCCCCGGTTGCACCCGCAGGGTGGTGTCGGACAGCAGGATCCGGGCGCCGGCACGAAGTTCCAGGCCGGTGGCAGTGATCATGGTGGCGAACTCGCTCTCAGGGGCTGGAAGGGCTGACTCAGGGCACGCGAAAGCGCCGGCGGGAGCGATTCACCCGTCGGCGCGGGGCGGTTCAGCCTTCGCAGAGCAGCACGCCTGCGAGTGTACCGGGCGCGCGGTCCGGTCCGGTCCGGATTACCCGACAAGATCATCGGGTACCGAACCGTCGGTCATCACCTCATCTGCGGAGCTGCAAGAGATCGGGGTCACCATGGAGCTGAACGAGAACGCGCGCGTCGACACCAGTCAGGTCGAGGACCGGCGGGGGTCCGGTGGTGGAGGCGGCCTGGGCATCCCCATCCCGGTCGGCGGCGGTGGCCGGGGTGGCCTGATCGGCCTGGTCATCGCGGTGGTGGTGGCGCTGGCCGGCGGTGGCTTCGGCCTGAACGCGGCCCTCGACGGCGGCGGTTCCGAGCAGGGTGACAACAGCTCGCTGGAGCAGAAGTGCTCCGCCGAGAACGCCCTCGAACAGCTCGACTGCCGCAACACGCTCTACGTCAACTCGATCCAGGCGTACTGGCAGACCGCGCTGCCGGAGCGCTTCGGCGAGCGGTACCATGCGACCGACACGGTCTTCTTCAGCCGGGCGGTCTCCACCGGCTGCGGCAACGCCGACTCCGGGGTCGGCCCCTTCTACTGCCCCGCCGAACGGAAGGTGTACATCGACCTGACCTTCTACCAGGTCCTCGCCGACCAGCTCGGCGCGGCCGGTGAGTTCGCCCAGCCGTACGTGCTGGCCCACGAGTACGGCCACCACGTGCAGACCCTGCTCGGCACCGAGCCGCAGGTGCGCCGCCAGCAGCAGCGTGACCCGGACAACGCCAACGCGCTGTCGGTGAAGATGGAACTCCAGGCCGACTGCTATGCGGGCGCCTGGGCGAAGAACGCCACCGGTACCGCCGACGCGAGCGGTCAGAAGATCTTCACCAGCATCAGCGAGCAGGACATCAGCCAGGCCATCGACGCCGCCGAGAAGATCGGCGACGACGCCATCTCGGAGCGGGCGAACCGGCCGGTGAACCCGGACGAGTTCACCCACGGCACGTCGGAGCAGCGTCGCCAGTGGTTCACCCGGGGGTACGAGACCGGCGACCCGAAGCAGTGCGACACCTTCAGCGCGAGCTGACCGGGAGGGACGTCGGGCCGCCGGGCCGCGCCCCGGCCATGGTGACGGCTGTCGATGGAATGGAGGAATTGACTGACTGTGGACGAGGTGCCGGGATCACCTTGACGGCCCCTCCGGTCAGGGGAAGTGTCGGTTGTCCATAGTGGACCCGCCCGCCCTCACGATCCGGAGTTGGGATGTTCGCGACCTACCTGATCGGTCTGCGCGAGGGGCTGGAAGTGGCCCTCGTCCTCAGCATCATCGTCGCCTTCCTGGTGCGGTCGCAGCGCCGGGACCGGTTACCCCACGTCTGGGCGGGCGCCGGTCTGGCGGTGACGCTGTCGGTGCTGTTCGGCTGGCTGATCGAGTACACCTCCACGACGCTGCTGGCCGGCGAGGAGGACCGCGAACTGTTCGAGGCGGTGACGTCCGCCGCAGCGGTGGTCTTCCTCACCTGGATGCTCTTCCTGATGCGCCGGGCCGCCGTGACCATCGTCGACGATCTGCACGGCAAGCTCAACGAGGCGCTGGCGGTCCGGTCCCTCGCGGTGGTCGGGGTGGCCTTCCTCGCGGTCATCCGCGAAGGGCTGGAAACCGCGCTGCTGTTCTACTCGGCGGCCCAGGGCGCGGAGAGCGACGTCGGCCCGTTGCTCGCGCTGGTCGGCGGCATCGCCACCGCCACGGTGCTCGGCGTGCTGCTCTACGCCACCACGCGCAGGATCGACCTGGACCGTCTGCTTACCTGGACCGGCGTGCTGCTGATCCTGGCCGCCGCCGGCATCCTGAAGAAGGCCGTGCACGACTTCCAGGAGGCCGGCGTGCTGCCCGGCGGGAACGACCTGGCCTACGACATCACCGGCGTGCTCGACCCCGACGCCTGGTACGCGACGGCGCTGGCCGGGATGTTCAACATCACCGCCGCACCCACGGTGCTGGAGACGATCGCCTGGGCCGGGTACGCCGTACCGGTCCTGGTGCTCTTCCTGCTGCCCGCCCGGCGCGGCACGCCGCCCGCCAGAAGGATCAAGGCTCCCGCATCCAGAGCGCCGGGTCGTTGACAAAGACACCCTTGCCCTGGTGCCGCCAGATCACACGCAGCGCTTCGAGCCGTACGTAGACCTGCTTGACGGTCGAGGGGCTGACCTTGTGCATCGCCGCAAGCTCAGTGATCGAGGGCAGCTTCTCGCCCGGTTTGAGCCTCTTGGCTCGGATCTCGGCGACGATCTCGTCGGCGATCCGGATGTAGTCGGCGGTAATCGGCATTACTCCCCCTGCGCGGCACATCAATTCGATCACGCAAGGGCACACACCGACAACTGTGTGTTCGACTAAGGTGACTGGGACAGCTAAGTTTGCTCGTGCCTCTCCCCTTGCGTGGCAACGAGGTAGGAGAGGTTCCCCCTGGTCGGGGCGGGTCGCTCGGGCCCGTCCCGACCCTTGGACCGCCCTGTCTCCGTACCGCTGACGAGGGCTGCGGTGGCCGGGCCGGGCGCGTCGCCGCCGGCCGGCGTGCGGCGACCCGCCCTCCCTTGCGCGGACCCTCCGCCCTCCCCCGCTCGGAAAGGACCGACGTGGCCCAGGTGTACCGATCCGGCCAGCCCTACGGCACCGGCCTGCCGCACCGGACGACCCCGCACGAGGTGCGCAGCCGAGAGTTCAGTCCACGTCGGCGCGGCGTCGACTCCGACGAGGTACGCGCGTTCCTGGCCGACCTCGCCGACGAGTTGGCCGACCTGTACCGGCGGCTCGGCCTGCTCGACCAGGAGAACGAACGGCTCAAGCGGGCGCTGCGGGACTGGCAGGCCCTGCACGCCCGGGAGTGCCGGCCGAACCGGGGGCACTGGTAGCGGTGCGGTTCAGGCCCGGCGATCTGGTGCGGGTCGACGGCTGCGCCTCCGTGCAGTTCGGCGGCGACCGGGCGTTGACCCTGCGGCTGGTCGCGGTACACCTCGACCGGCCGACGTTCGACGGCTGGATCTGGCTGACCGGTTACGTGCTCGACGCCGCCGGCCTGGCCACCGCCAAGCGGGAACTCTTCGTCCAGTGTGCCGGCCTGCACCGGCTCACCAGCGGGACGGCTCCGACCCGCTGCGAAGCGATCTTTCGTCCATAGTGGAAGAGTGGACGGCATGGCTGAGGATCTGCGCCGGTTGGCGGCGTTGCTGCGCGACCGTGAGGAGTTGGACGACCGGATCACGGCACTGATCGGGCGGCCCGCCCGCCCGGGAGAGATCGGCGAGTTCATCGCCGCGAGGGTGTTCGACATCGCACTCGCCGGCAACGCGGTGCAGGCCGGGTACGACGGCGTCTTCCGCTCCGGTCCGCTCGCCGGACGGACGGTGAACGTGAAGAACTACGGCGACGCCCTCTCCGGTCTGGACATCAGCTCCCACCCCTGCGATCACTACCTGGTGCTGAGCAGTCGGCCCCAGCCGCTGGGCACCGTGCGGCACCACCGTTGGGAGATCGCGGCCGTCTACCTCTTCGACGCCCACCGGCTGCGCGAGACGCTGACCGGTCGGGGCGTCAGGATCGGCATCGCGACGAGCATCCGGCGCGCCGACCTCCACGCGGCACAGGTCTTCCCCGCCACCAACCCGGCTGCTCCGCTGCGCCTGTCGCCCGAGCAGGTGGCCCTGCTCTCCCTCTTCACCCACCGGTGAGGATCTCCACCTGGCCGCGCTCGGGCCGGGCGTCTCGGTCGCCCCGCTGACCGGCTGCGTTCGACACCGGTCGGCCGGTCAGGCTTCTGATCCCGGTCGGCCGCTCACTCCGGGTCGGTGACCAGGACGTGAACGGCGCGGGCGGCGGGGATGGCAGCGAGCAGGACGGGGTGGCGGGGTTCGGGGACGTCGAGGAGGCGGTCGGCGCGTAACGCGGCCAGTGCGGCGAGGCGGCGGTCGGCGAGGATGGTGTCGATCCCCCGGCGGTCGCCGCCCGTCACCAGGGCGGTGAGGGTCGACGCCTCGGGCAGCAGGAGGCGGACGGCCAGCTCGGCGGCCTCGTCCAGGACCGCCTTGGCCTGGTTGTCGCGGCGGCGGGCGAAGCGCTGCTGCGACCAGCCCCCGGCGGCGGTACGGCCCTGCACGTACCGGGTGTCGACCTTGGAGACGACCAGCTTGTCGCCGTCGGCCACCCCCACGGCCACCCCGCCCTTGCGGGCCAGCAGCAGGCCGATCCGGCGGGGGACGGTGGCCGCCGCCGCGAAACCGGTGACGTCCGTGCCGGGCGGTGCACCGGGCGGGGTGTGCAGTTCGGCGGTCGCGCCGTCGGGCGCGGTGAGCAGGAGCCCGTACGGCTGGGCGGTGGTGGTCGGGCCGCCGTGCCGGGCGGCGAAACCCTCGACCCAGCGGGTGATCCGAGCCGGGTCGACCTCGACCCACCGTCCACCGCCCGGTGCCGGCCACGTACGCATGTCGCCGCCCTTCGCTCGTCCCTCATCCTGTCCCGACCGAGCTTCCCAGGACACGACCGCCGTGCACACCCGCCCCCCGGTGCCGAGCCGTCCGAGTCAGTCGAGCAGCATGCTGACGGCGAGGGCGACGATGATGACGCTGGAGGTCAGGGCGGTGACCAGGCGGCCCCGGGGTCCGGTGAGCACCCGGCCGACGAGGCTGCCGCCGGCCGCGACGAGAAGCTGCCAGCTCGCCGAGGCGAGAAACGCCCCGAGTACGAACAGGCCGGCGGCCAGCGGTTCGGTGACGTCCCGCCGACCGAGGACCAGCGCCGCGAAGTAGACCACGGTGGCCGGGTTGAGCAGGGTCAGCGCCAGGACGCCGAGGAAGGCACGGGCCGGCGTGTCCAGCCCGACCCCGCCCGGAGCCGACGCCGGTGACCGGGGGCGCAGCGCCCGCCAGGCCCCGTGGCCGGCGAGGGCGAGCAGCACCCCGGCGGCGACCAGCCGCAGCGGATCGGCGACCGGGGCGACGAGCCCGGCGAGGGTAGCCCCGCCCAGGGCGGCGAGGGCGGCGTAGAGCCCGTCGGCGGTGGCGACGCCGAGTGCGGCGGCGCTCCCCACCCGGAACGAGGTGCGCGCGGTCAGGCCGAGGACCAGCACGGCGATCGCACCGACCGGGACGGCGACGCCGTAGCCGGCGACCAGGCCGGCGAGGAACGCGGTCACGACGGCGGACGGCGAACCGGGACGTGACCGGGGCGCGACCGCTGTCGGCCTGCGGCGACGGCCACGGCGACAGGGGCGGCAGGCTTCCGGTTCGACTCGGTCATCCGGTCATCCTGCGTCCGCAGCCCCGCCCCCCGCGACCGGTTTACGGCCGCCGCCGGGGGCCGACTCGCCGTCCGGACGCCGTGCCGCCGGGGCCGCTCACCATTGTGGCGAAATGGGGGTGTCGGTGACCGGGGAGAGCCCGACATCGCCGAAACGGCGACACGACGGGCGAGGGTGCCGGCCCGGTGTGGGGCGGCACCCTCGATGACGATCGGTGGTTCAGACGTTGAAGCCGAGGGCCCGGAGCTGCTCCCGACCGTCGTCAGTGATCTTGTCGGGGCCCCATGGCGGGATCCACACCCAGTTGATCCGGAAGTCGGCGACCAGTCCCCCGCCCGGGCCGGTGGTCAGCGCCTGGCGGCACTGGGCCTCGATCTCGTCGGTCAACGGGCAGGCCGCCGAGGTCAGCGTCATGTCGATGGTGGCGATGTTGTCGTCGTCGACGTGCACGCCGTACACCAGGCCGAGGTCGACCACGTTGATGCCCAGCTCCGGGTCGACGACGTCCTTCATCGCCTCCTCGATGTCGGCGAGAGCGGCCTTGCCGCCCGCCGGGGCAGCGGGCGTGGCCTCCCCGTCCGCCACCGTCGCGGTGTCACCGGACGGCGACGTCACGGCCGCGTCGGACGCCGACGCCGTGGTTTCGCCGGACGGCGGCGCCGTGGCCGGGTCGGCGGACGCACCCGCCGCGTCCGACGGTGCCGGCGCGGTGCCGGCGGTCGGCGGCACCGCCGCCTCGGGCGACGGCGCGGGAGCCGTCACGGTGTCCTCAGAACTCATGCCTTCACCTCCGGGCTCGCGCCCACCCCCGCGCGTGCCGCGGCGTCCTTGAACGCCATCCACGGCAGCAGCGCGCATTTGACCCGGGCGGGGTAGCGGGCGACGCCCGCGAAAGCCACCCCGTCACCGAGTACGTCCTCGTCCGGCGTGACCTGGCCACGGCCGGACATCAGCTCGACGAACGCCGCGTGTACGACGAACGCCGCGTCGGTCTGGCGACCCGTCAGCAGTTCGTGCAGCACGCTCGCGGACGCCTGGCTGATCGAGCAGCCCATGCCGTCGTACGAGATGTCGTGCAGCACCGTGCCGTCGGTGGCGACCCGGACGGTCACCTCGTCCCCGCAGGTCGGGTTGACGTGGTGCGCCTCGGCGACCCGGTCCCCCGGCTCCTCCGGGTCGCGCAGACCTCGACCCTGCGGATGCTTGTAGTGATCCAGGATGATCTCCTGGTAGAGCTGGTCGAGCTGCATCAGGCGAACACCTTCCGTGCCTGCTCCAGGCCCGCCACCAGGGCGTCAATCTCCCCGGTGGTGGTGTAGAGGTAGAACGACGCCCGGGTCATCGCCGGCACCCCGAACCGCGTGCAGACCGGGCGGGCGCAGTGGTGGCCGACCCGCACCTGCACGCCGAGGGAGTCGAGCACCTGCCCGACGTCGTGCGGGTGCACGTCACCGAGGGCGAACGAGATGGTGCCGCCCCGGCCCACCGGCACGGCCGGACCGAAGATCCGCAGCCCCGGCACGGTGGCCAGGGCGTCCAGCGCGTACGCGGTCAGTTCCTTCTCGTGCCACTGGATGGCCCGCATGCCGATACCGGTGAGGTAGTCCACGGCCGCGCCGAGCGCCACCGCCTCGGCGATCGGCGGGGTGCCCGCCTCGAAGCGGGCCGGCGGGGCGGCGAACGTGGACCGGGCCATGGTCACGGTTTCGATCATCGAGCCGCCGCCGAGCACCGGGGGCATCGCCGCGAGCAGTTCGCCCCGCCCCCACAGCACACCGATGCCGGTCGGACCGCACATCTTGTGTCCGGTGAAGACGACGAAGTCGGCGTCGAGGTCGACCACGTCGAGCGGCATGTGCGGCGCGGACTGCGAGCAGTCCCAGAGCAGCAGGGCCCCCACCTCACGTACCCGCTGGGTGATCCGCGAGGTGGGATTGACCGTGCCGAGGATGTTCGACACGTGCACCAGGGAGACGATCTTCGTCCGCTCGGTGACCAGGTCCTCCAGGCCGGAGTCGTCGAGCCGGCCGTGCTCGGTGACCGGGAACCAGCGCAGGGTCGCGCCGGTCCGCTCGCAGAGCAGCTGCCAGGGGACGATGTTCGAGTGGTGCTCCATCTCGGAGATGACCACCTCGTCACCGGGGCCGAGCCGGAACCTCGGGTCGGCGTCGGCGCGCAACGAGGCGTTCGAGAACGCGTACGCCACCAGGTTGATCGCCTCGGTGGAGTTCTTGGTGAAGACCACCTCGTCCACGCTCGGCGCGTTGACGAACGCGGCGATCTTCGCCCGTGCCCCCTCGTACGCCTCGGTGGCCTCGGTGCCCAGGGTGTGCACCGAGCGGGACACGTTGGCGTTGTGCATCGCGTAGTGCTCGGCGAGGACGTCGAGCACCTGGCGCGGCTTGTGCGAGGTGTTGGCGCTGTCGAGGTAGACCAGCGGGTGCCCGTTGACCTCCCGACCGAGGATCGGGAAGTCCGCGCGCACCGCCGCCACGTCGAAGCGGGGCACGTCGTCGTACTGCGGCATCCCGTCGGGGATCGTGATGGTGGTCATCGCCCGTGACCGGTCCCTTCTCAGGCCCGCGCCGCGCCGGCCCCGGCGGCGTACCGCTCGTAGCCCTCGGCCTCGAGCTTGTCGGCCAGCTCCGGGCCGCCCTGCTCGACGATCCGCCCGGCCACGAAGACGTGCACGAAGTCCGGCTTGATGTAGCGCAGGATGCGGGTGTAGTGGGTGATCAGCAGCAGGCCGGTGTCGCCGGTGTCGCGGACCCGGTTGACCCCCTCGCTGACCACACGGAGCGCGTCGACGTCGAGGCCGGAGTCGGTCTCGTCGAGCACCGCGATCTTCGGCTTGAGGAGTTCGAGCTGCACGATCTCGTGCCGCTTCTTCTCACCGCCGGAGAAGCCCTCGTTGACGTTGCGCTGGGCGAAGGCCGGGTCCATCTGGAGCCGCTCCATCGCGCCGCGCAGCTCGCCGCCCCAGGTGCGCAGCTTCGGGGCGGTGCCGTCGATGGCGGTCTTGGCGGTCCGCAGGAAGTTCGCCACCGAGACGCCGGGGATCTCCACCGGGTACTGCATGGCCAGGAAGAGGCCGGCGCGGGCCCGCTCGTCGACGGACATCTCCAGCACGTCGGCGCCGTCGAGGGTCACCGTGCCGCTGGTGATCTCGTACTTCGGGTGACCGGCGATGGAGTACGCCAGGGTCGACTTGCCGGAGCCGTTCGGGCCCATGATGGCGTGCGTCTCGCCCGACCGCACGGTCAGGTCGACGCCGGCCAGGATCGGCTTGAGCTCACCCTCGGGCAGCTTGACCGACACCTTCAGGTCGCGGATCTCCAGGGTGCTCATTATCGGGTCACTCCATTGCTCGGCGTGAGACTGACGTAGATGTCGCCGTCTCGGACTTCGACGGGGTAGACGGGTACGGGTTCGGTGGCGGGCAGCCCGCTCGGCTCACCGGTACGCAGGTCGAAACGGGAACCGTGCAGCCAGCATTCCAGCGTGCAGCCGGACACCTCGCCCTCGGAGAGGGCCACGGCGGCGTGCGAGCACTCGTCGTGGACGGCGTAGAAGACGCCGTCGTCGGCGTGCACCACGGCGACCGGGGTGCCGTCGACCTCGGCGCTGATCACGGTGCCCTTCGGTACGTCACCGGTCGGGCAGATCCTGATCATCAGGCGCCGGCCTTGGCCAGCCGGGCCTCGATCGCCTCGCCGAGCCGCTCCCGCAGCGACTCGACCGGGATCTTGTTGAGGATCTCGGCGAAGAAGCCCCGGACCACCAGGCGGCGGGCCTCGGCCTCCGGGATACCCCGGGCCATCAGGTAGAAGAGCTGCTCGTCGTCGAAGCGGCCGGTGGCGCTGGCGTGGCCCGCGCCGGCGATCTCGCCGGTCTCGATCTCCAGGTTGGGCACCGAGTCGGCCCGCGCGCCGTCGGAGAGCAGCAGGTTCCGGTTGATCTCGTACGTGTCGGTGCCGGTCGCCTCGGCCCGGATGAGCACGTCGCCGACCCAGACCGTGTGGGCGCTCTCACCCTGCAACGCGCCCCGGTAGCCGACGTAGCTGCGGCAGTCCGGAATGGTGTGGTCGACCAACTGCCGGTGCTCCAGGTGCTGCCCGGAGTCGGCGAAGTAGACGCCGTACAGCTCGGCCTCGCCGCCCCGGCCGGTGTACTCCACGCTGGTGTACTGCCGGACCAGGTCGCCGCCGAGGGTGACCTGGATGTGCGTCACCCGGGCGTCCCGACCCAGCTTGATCTTGAGGTGCTGCGCCTGGACCGCGTCGTCGGCCCAGTCGGCGACGGTGACCAGGGTGAGCTTCGCGCCGTCGCCGACGGACACCTCGACGTTCTCGCCGAGCGTGCCGCTGCCCACCTGCTCCACCACGAGCACCGACTCCGACAGCGCGCCGGCCTCGACGAAGGTGTGCGCGAAGGAGAGCACGTCGCGGGAACCGCCCTGCACGGTGACGGTCACCGGCTCGCGCACCACGGCCTGCGGGGCGATGCGGACCAGCCGGCCGAGGTCCGCCTCGCCGTAGGCGCGGGCGCTGACCCGGTCGAACGGGGTCAGCACGCTGCCCCGGCGCGGGTCGTCCTTGGCCAGCGTGCCGACGGTCACCCCGTCGGGCAGCGGACCCACCTGGTAGGCGGGCCAGCGCGCGGACTCGTCGGTGACGGTGCCGTCGAGCAGACCCCGCAGCCGCTTGAGCGGGGTGAAGCGCCAGTCCTCCTCGAGGCCGGTGAGGGCCGGGAAGTCGGCGACGTCGTACGAACGCAGCGCCTGCGACTTGGTGCTCGGCGGCGGCGTGGAAGCCTGGGTAATCATCTCTTCCTTGATCAGTTCTCGCGACAACGGTGTCCGGGGCCAGTGGGCGGGCGGGCCGGTCGAGCCGACCGACCCGCCCGCGGGTGGGTCGGCGTCAGCCGACCGCGCCCTCCATCTGCAGCTCGATCAGACGGTTGAGCTCCAGGGCGTACTCCATCGGAAGCTCCTTGGCGATCGGCTCGATGAAGCCGCGCACGATCATCGCCATCGCCTCGTCCTCGCTCATGCCCCGGCTCATCAGGTAGAAGAGCTGGTCCTCGCTGACCTTGGAGACGGTCGCCTCGTGCCCCATCGACACGTCGTCCTCGCGGATGTCGACGTACGGGTAGGTGTCCGAGCGGGAGATGGTGTCGACCAGCAGCGCGTCGCACTTGACCGTGCTCGCGCTGTGGTGCGCCCCCTCCATCACCTGGACCAGACCGCGGTACGAGGTACGGCCGCCGCCCCGGGCGATCGACTTCGACACGATGGTGCTGGACGTGTGCGGCGCGGCGTGCACCATCTTGGCTCCGGCGTCCTGGTGCTGGCCCTCGCCGGCCATCGCCACCGAGAGCACCTCGCCCTTGGCGTGCTCGCCGGTCATGTAGACCGCCGGGTACTTCATGGTGACCTTGGAACCGATGTTGCCGTCGATCCACTCCATGGTCGCGCCCTCGTGGCAGACGGCGCGCTTGGTGACCAGGTTGTAGACGTTGTTCGACCAGTTCTGGATGGTCGTGTACCGGCACCGGGCGTTCTTCTTGACGATGATCTCCACGACCGCGCTGTGCAGCGAGTCGGAGGAGTAGATCGGCGCGGTGCAGCCCTCGACGTAGTGCACGTACGCACCCTCGTCGACGATGATCAGCGTCCGCTCGAACTGGCCCATGTTCTCGGTGTTGATCCGGAAGTAGGCCTGGAGCGGGATCTCCACCTGCACGCCCTTGGGCACGTAGATGAACGAACCGCCGGACCAGACCGAGGTGTTCAGCGCGGCGAACTTGTTGTCGCCGACCGGGATCACCGTGCCGAAGTACTCCTTGAAGACGTCCTCGTGCTCCTTGAGGGCGGTGTCGGTGTCCAGGAAGAGGACACCCTGCTCCTCCAGGTCCTCACGGATCTTGTGGTAGACCACCTCGGACTCGTACTGCGCGGCGACCCCGGCGATCAGCCGCTGCTTCTCGGCCTCCGGGATACCCAGCCGGTCGTAGGTGTTCTTGATCTCCTCGGGCAGGTCCTCCCAGCTGGTGGCCTGCTTTTCCGTGGAGCGGACGAAGTACTTGATGTTGTCGAAGTCGATCCCGGTGAGGTCGGCGCCCCAGGCCGGCATCGGCTTGCGGCCGAACAGCCGCAGGCCCTTCAGCCGCAGGTCGAGCATCCAGGCCGGCTCGTTCTTCTTGGCCGAGATGTCCCGCACCACCGCCTCGTTGAGGCCACGCTGGGCGGTCGCCCCGGCGACGTCGGAGTCGGCCCAGCCGTACTCGTAGCGACCGAGGGCGGCGAGCTGCTCCTCCTGGGTCAGGGGCTGGACGATCTGCTCGGTCATCTATCTGTCCTCACAGTGGAGACGGTCTTACCGGACGGAACACGCCCCGGCTGGCTGGGAATGTGCGTGGTGCACACCCCGTCACCGTGGGCGATGGTGGCCAGACGCTGCACGTGCGTGCCGACCAGACGGGAGATCACCGAGGTCTCGGCCTCGCACAACTGGGGGAACTCGGCGGCCACGTGCGCCACCGGGCAGTGGTGCTGACAGAGCTGGCCGCCGGAGGCGATCGTGGACGCGTTGGCCGCGTACCCCTCGGCGGTCAGCGCGCCGGCCAGTGCCTCCGCGCGGGCGAGCGGGTCCTGCCCGGCGTCCTCCAGCACCGCCCGGCAGCGGCGCTCCAGCGCGGCGACCTGCTCGGCGGCGAACGCCTCCACCGCCTGCGGACCGCCGGTGCGGGCGATCCAGCGCAGCGCGGCGGTGGCCATGTTGTCGTAGTGGTGGGTGCCGCAGCGCACCCGGGCGGAGTCGGTGAGCACGAAGACCTTGGCCGGGCGACCCCGACCCCGGTGCGCCCGCACCGCCTGCTCACGGGCGACCACGTCGCCGTCGACGAGCATCGCGTCGAGGTGACGCCGGATCGCCGCCGGGCTGAGGCCCAGCGCGTCGCCGAGCTGCGCGGCGGTGGTCGCACCCCGCTCCAGCAGGAGCTGGGTGACGCGCTCACGGGTGGACACGTCGGCGGCGGACGCGGACGCCCCGACGACCGGACCGGCCGCCGGCCGCTGCTCGGAGAGCGCCGCCACGTTTTTCACAACGCCCACGTTACGTAATTCGCCGGACGGCCGCAAACCCGGGCTCCGGTGATCCGAACCACCGCCCGCGCGGAGGCGGCCCCGAACCCGAGAACTACAGTGCGTAGGATTCGCGGTGTGATGCCAGCCGCCCGGTTCCCGGTCTCCGCCACCCTGCTGCGTCGACTCGCGCTCGCCTCGATCATCGCCAACGTCGGGATCGTGGTCACCGGCGGGGCCGTCCGGTTGACCGCCTCCGGCCTCGGCTGCCCCACCTGGCCCCGGTGCACCGACGAGTCGTACACCACCACCGCCGAGATGGGCGTCCACGGGGTGATCGAGTTCGGCAACCGGCTGCTCACCTTCGCGGTCGGCCTGATCGCGCTGGCCACCCTGGTGGCGGTCCTGCTGCACCGGCCCCGGCGGCGCGGGCTGGTGCCGCTGGCGGTCGCGGTCTTCCTGGGCATCCCGGCTCAGGCGGTGGTCGGTGGGATCACCGTGCTGACCAACCTCAACCCGTGGGTGGTCGGGCTGCACTTCCTCGCCTCGATGGCGGTGATCGCGGCGGCGTACGCGCTCTGGCGGCGGACGAAGGAGCCGGACGGCCCGGCGGTGGCCGTGGTGCCCGCCCCGCTGCGCGCCCTGGCCCGGATCACCACCGTGGTCAGCGTGGCGGTGCTGGTGATCGGCACCTGGGTCACCGGGAGCGGTCCGCACGCCGGTGACCAGGGCGCGGCGCGCAACGGGCTGGACCCGGAGACGATCTCCCAGGTGCACGCGGACAGCGTCTTCCTGCTGATCGGGCTGTCGGTGGCGCTGGTCTTCGCCTTCCGGGCGGTCGGCGCGGCCGGGGCGGCCCGGGCGGCGCTGGTGCTGGTCGCGGTGGAGCTGGGCCAGGGACTGATCGGTTTCGTGCAGTACGTCACCCACCTGCCGGCGCTGCTGGTGGGCGCGCACATGCTCGGCTCGTGCCTGGTGCTGCTGGCCACCCTGTCGGTGCAGTGGTCGACCCGCGAGCGCCGCCCCGCCGTCCCGGCCGGCGGGGCGCCCGGCGGAGACGTGCCCGCCGAGGCGGCCACGAACTCTCCGGCACCGTCGGTCAGCGCCGCCCACGGCTGATCCGCCCACCCGTCCCGCCCGCACAGCCGACGCTGCCGCCCGCTCCGGGTCGCGGAGCCGCGCGTCCGCACGCGCCCTACTACAGGCGGGCCGCCACGGCGTCGGCGAACCGGTCGGCGGCGCCCTCGGCGTGGCCGAGGAAGAGCGACGGCTCGGTGAGTTCCAACTCGACCAGGATCGACGTGCCGTCCGGGCCGGGGATCAGGTCGACCCGGGCGTAGAGCAGCCGATCGGCGCCACCGGGTACCGCGGCGAGGGTCCGTTCGGCCACCGCGAGCTGCTCGGCGGTGGCGGTGGCCGGATCGATCCGCTCGGCGTGGAACAGCTCCGCGGTGGGCCGGTCGGGGCCGGTGAGCATGGCGCCCTTCCGGATCGCGTGGCTGAGCACCGGGCCGGTCGGCCCACCGGCGAACAGCAGTGCGGTCTCCCCCACCGTGTCGACCGCGTGCAGGTACGGCTGGACCATGGCGACCCGACCGGCGGCGCCGAGCCGCGCCAGGTGGTCGGCGGCGAGCCGCCGGTGTTCGGGGTCGGCCAGGTCGTACCGGCCGCTGTCCAGGCTGCCCGCGCTGACCGCCGGCTTGACGACGTACTCGCCCCGCTCGGGCGGTTGCCAGGGCCCGCCGGGGGCGACCCAGGTGGTGGACACGGTCGGCACCCCGGCGGCGGAGAGCGCGTCGAGGTAGCGCTTGTCGGTGTTCCAGGCGACCACGTCGGCCGGGTTGGCCAGCCGGGGCACGGAACGCGCCCAGGCGACGAACTCGTCGCGACGCGCGACGTAGTCCCAGGTCGAGCGGATCACGACCAGGTCGTAGCCGGCCCAGTCCACGTCCGGGGCGTCCCAGGTGACGGTGTCGACGCGCACGCCACGGGCGGCCAGCGGGGCCAGCAGGAGCCGGTCGTCCGGTTCGAGGTCGGGCAGGTCGGTGCAGGTGACGAGAGCGACCCGGGGTTCCCCCCGGGTCGGCTGGTGGTCCTGGGTCAAGGTCGTGGCTCCGCCTATCGCGCCATGGTGCGCCGGGCCATCGACCGCCACAGGTCGTTACTCGGCCGCATCTGGTCCATCAGCTCCCGCTCCCAGTTGTTCTCCACGGCGACCCCGGCCAGCGCGCAGGCCTGCCGCGCCACGTCGGTGTCGTCGGCGAACTGGTCTGCCCACTCTCCGTCGGAGCCCACCAGCACGATGCGTGCGCCCCGCTTGCCGACGTACTCGATCACCGCCGTCGCGGGGCCGGGGGCGGGGGCGGCCCCCCCGCTGGCGGTGACCAAGGCGGCGGGGGGGGGGGCGGCCGCGGGGAG
>NZ_JBEZZN010000012.1:0-229664 GCF_040639195.1 Micromonospora sp. NPDC023956 | reverse complement strand
GTCCAGCGTGATCGACATGGCCCGGTCGGTGCCCTCGGCCGAACCCAGCCAGGACTGGTCGTCCTGGCCTCAGAGGTCCACTGGATCCACCTGCGGGGCGGCGCCCCGCTGGGTCGGTGGGGTGACCGCGGAACGGGCCCGGCGTCGGCGGTACACCAGCCAGAAGGGCGGTACGGCCGCCACCGCGACGGTGGAGAGCAGGGCCGCCCAGGCGGGCAGCCCCCACGGTTTCTCGTTCGAGGTGGCGTGGCTCTCCAGCAGCACGTCGTGGTCGACGGCACGGCCGAGCAGGTCGGCGAGGACGTCGAGGTACGTCTCGCCGTGCCGTTCGCTCGGTTCGATGTGCGTGTTCTCGCTGAACTCGTTCCAGCTGATCACGCCGAGGGCGTCCGGCACGGAGCGGCGGGCGGCGGCGAACGAGGCGCGCAGCGTGGCACCGTCGCGCCGGTCCACGTCCCGCCGGCCGCCGATCATGCGCGCGTCGAAGCCGGGCGCGACCGGGGCGATCCAGAGTCCGCCGGTACGTTTGACCGCCTCCGACATGGCGGTCAGCTTCCGGTCGGTCTTCTCCTCGACGGGGTCGGCGGAGGACCAGTAGTACGCCTGACCGTCCAGCACGCCCCGGGTGTCGGCCACCGTGTCGACGTTCTTGGCGTTGCCGAGCACGAGCAGGTGGCTGCGGGCCGCCCCGACGGTGTCGTCGATCTGCTCGGCGGTGAACTTCTCGCTGCCCGTCCAGACCACCACCGGCCGGCCGAAGATGTCGAACACCGGCTCGGTGGCGTACCGGTCGGCGAAGTGCCCCAGGTCGGCGCGGACCGTCGGCAGGGGCAACGGGTCACGACCGAAGTCGAGCCCCTGGTAGACGATGCCGAGCTTGAAGTTCTCCCGCCGCGCCACGTCGACCAGCGCGGCGAGCCGCGCGTCGAGCTGCGGGGTGTGCTTCCAGGAGACCAGGAATCCGTCGATGCCGGCGGCCTTGGCCATCCGGACGTGCCGGCGCAGGATCTCGGTGTCGTCGCTGGAGTACCGCCCGAGCAACGGGTAGTCGGTCTTGGCCCGGTTCCACGAGGTCGGGTTGAACCAGATGTAGTAGTACGCGAGCACCGGTACCGGGGCGGACGTCCCGGCGGGAGTCGGCGCGGCGGCGGCGTGCGGCGGGGCGACCACCCACGGGGGCGCGGCGTCCGGCGGGCCGGCCGGAGCCTGCCACGCCGGCGCGGCAGCGGAGGCCGGCCGGTCGGCGACCGGCAGCGGAGCCAGCAGGGTCAGCAACGCCGCGACCGCGACGGCGGCGCCACGGCGTCCGTCGCTGCGGCGGGCCGCCCGTCCCGCCGGAGCGGGCGACGCGCCGTGCACCACCTGCGGACGGGTCGCCGGTGCCGCCGGTTCGGTAACCGGCGGGTCGGGCACGCCCGCGCCGGCCGACACCGGGACCGGCTGCTCGGACCCGCCGGCCGATACCGGGACCGGCTGTTCGCCCGTGCCGGGCGACGTCGGGGCCGGGACCGGCTGCGCCGGGGTGCCGGAGCCGGGAGCCACTGCGGGCCGGCGCGTGGGAAGGCGGAGCCAGGACGGGCGACGCCACCGCAGGAGTGCCCGGCCCAGGTGCGGTCGGCCGACCAGGATCAGGCCGAGCGCCACGGCCAGCACGCCGAGGATCACCAGGCTCAGGTCGAGGGGACTGATCACGCTGAGTACCACCTGCTGGTCGCGGCTGATGCTGACCGGGCGTCCGAAGGAGACGCCGCCCCCGGCCACCTTCACCTCGTAGGTGCCCCGGGGCAGGTCGGGGACGAGTACCGTGCCGTCGGCGGTGAAGCCGAGCTGCTCGGCCCGACCGTCCGCCCGGGTCAGCATGACGCCGTCCCCGGCCCGGCGACTGAAGATCATGTCCGTCGCGCTGAACGTGACCTTGAAGAACAGCAGCTCGATGACCCACTCCTGCCGGTCCCAGGGCACGAACCGCTGTGCGGCCCGGTTGACCACCGAGGTGCCGTCCACCACCACGCTGTCCACCACGTAGTAGAGCTGCTTCGACGCCAGTCCGCGCGGGCCCTGCTGGGTACGGCTCTCGGCGACCCAGCGGGGCCGGACCAGGTCCGCTCCGCTCAGCTCGTGGATCTCCCCGGTGCTGCTGCGCAGCCGCATCGTGGTGATCCGGTCGGCCGGCACCGGAGCACCGAGCCGCTCGACGAAACTCCACGAGACCCGCCGGACGGTCCGCAGCCCGACCTCGACGATCCGGCGCACCCCGGCGTCCGGGCTGCCCCGGAAGCGGTCGAAGACCACCCGCCGGTCGGGGCCGACCGCCGCCGAGGCGACCACGATCCGGTCGGCGAGGCCGAGGAAGTTCCGCACCCGGACGGCGATCCGCCCGTGGCGGTCGGAGCGCACGGTGGTGCCGTCGACGGTGACCTGGACGCCGGCCAGCGGCGGCACGGTCTGCATCCGCAGGACGCCCGGCCGGCGGGAGGCGGGGCCGTCGGCCAGGGCGGCGACCGGGGTGAGTGCCAGCAGGGTCGCCACCACGACCAGCGGCAGGAGCAGGCGGCTGAGCGGCCCGTTCACCGCGACCTCCGTCCCCGCAGCGCGGCCGTGGCGACCAGCGCCCCGACCAGGGCCACCGCGACGGCGTACGAGGTGTAGACGGGTTCCGGCCGGGGCCGCTGGACCACGGCCGGCTTCCGTTCCGTGTCGAGCAGCACCGCCGGGCGGGGTGGCGACTCGAAGTCGAACGCGCCGAGGAAGTTCGCCGCCTTCCGGTCCCGGTCGGCCAGCGCCGGCAGTCCCCAGTTGGCCTGGATGAACTTGAGCACCGACGCGAAGTCGAGAGTGGTGGACTCCACGTGGCCGCGGCGGGCGTACGGGCTGACCATCAGGGCCGGCACCCGGAAGCCGTAGCCGTACTTGTCGACCTGCGGCGGGGTGACGTGGTCGTACCAGCCGCCCCAGTCGTCGTAGGACCAGAAGAACGCCGAGGACTCCCAGGCCGGCGATCGCATCAGCTGGGTCAGCAGCGAACGGACCAGGGTCTGTCCGGCCCGGATGTTGCCCGGCGGGTGTTCGCTGTTGCCGGCCGGGGCCACGAACGCCACCGCCGGCAGTTCGCCCTTCGCGGCGTCCTCGTAGTACTCGTCCAGGTCGACGATCTTGCTGGACAGTTTCGGGTCGTCGATGTAGCGGGCGTACGCCAGCAGCGGCACCCAGATCACCTGCGCTCCCCGGTCGATCTCCTCCTCGGCGATACGGGTCCGGAAGGTGATCGTCGGGTCGTAGTTCTGCACGTAGAACTTCCAGGAGACTCCGGCCTCCTCCAGCCGGTCGAAGATGGTGGGGATGTCCCCCCAGCCGGTCGTCGGGATGGTCTCCGCCTCGCCGTACGCGCCCGGACCGCCGGTGACCCGGAACATGTGGTTGCGGATGCTGCCCGAGTTCGACGAGCTGAAGAAGCGGTCGAAGATGACGTACTCGTCGGCGACGTTCCAGTAGTAGGGCATCTCCCGGTCGTCGTAGTAGGCCATCGCCATCGTGCCGTCCTTGCCCTGCTTGCTCACCCCCTCGACGAAGCCGTCCATCTTCCCGCCGTTGTACTGGGTGCGGAACGCCTCGGCCGAGTGGTCCAGGTCGATCGCGCCCCGGTCACCGATGTGGAACGGCTCGACACAGGGCTCGGGCTGGCCGCGCTTGACCGGCATGCAGACGCCCTCCGGGATGCCGTCCACCCCGGGCCGGGTGCCGAAGTAGTTGTCGAAGGTGTGGTTCTCCTGCATGAGGTAGACGAAGTGCCGGATCGGCGTGCTGGTCGCGGGCTGTCCGGGCGGGGCGACGGACGTCGGCCCAACCGCCCCGGCGGCGGAGACACCGGCCGCCCCGACGGCGGAGGCACCGACCGGCACGGGGGCGGAGACACCGGCCGGCACGACCCCGGTGGGAGCACCGGCCGACGCGGCGGCCGGTACGGCGGCGATCGGCGCGGCGGCGGCGAGCAGCAGGGCGAGGGCCGCGCCGAGCGGCCGGCGCAGGGCGCCACGCGGAGCCCGGGGACGGTGGGAGTCGGTCATGGACGCACCTCGTAGATCATGATCACGGGAACCGGGGTCCGGTCGGGGCCGTCGACGTACTCGGTGTGCACCACCCGGCCGTGGTACCGCCGGACCAGGGTCAGCAGCCGCTCGGAGAAGTACGTCGACCGTCGGGCGGAGAACGAGTCCCAGACGACGTAGTGCAGGTCGTTGGCGCGCATCGACGCGTCCGGGTTGAGCAGGGGTGTGTAGGACGGATTGCGGTGCAACGGGTTCGGGCTCACCGACAACCCGTAGCTCCGCCGGCTGCCGTAGTAGCGGACGATGTTCGCCATCGACGGGCCGACGGTCAGGATGACCGAGCCCTCCGGGGTGTTGGCCGCCAGCCAGCGGCCGGCCTCGCGGCCCCCGGGCACCCCACCGGAGCCGGCGAGGAAGGTGCTCCGGCCGGCGTGGTTGACGGTGTTCCACGAGGGCCAGAGGAGGCTGACCGCGACCACCGCGACGGCCGCCAGCCGGACCGCCGGGACCAGGCGACGGGCCGGCGTACCCGGCCGGTCGACACCGGTGGACGACGGCTCGGGCGTGCCGTTCGGCGCACCGCCCCCGGCGGGCGGAGGACCGGCCGTGCCCGGCGTGCCGTGCCCGGCGGACGACTCCGGCGGCTGCCCGGCGGACGGCTGCCCGATCGGGGTCGCCGGGCGGGCGCGGCGGGGCCACGCCCGGAGGGCGGGCAGCCGGGTGGGCACCGGCAGCGTCACCAGCGCACGGGCGGCGAGCAGCACCACCGGCACCGCGACGGGCAGCAGGTACTGGAAGCCCTTGACCGGCCAGAGCGTGAAGAACACCACGGGTACGGCGATCCAGGCCAGCAGCAGGGTCTCCCGCCAGGACCGGCGTCGGCGCGCCCACCAGAGGCCACCGAGCGCCACCGCCAGCACGAGCGGCCCCACCGCCGCCGGGACGTTGTCCAGATAGAAGTCCATCGGGTGATTCGGGCGACGGAAGAGCTGCCAGACCAGGTAGTTGCGGCCGGTGCTGCTGCGGCCGGCGAGCGCCTGGGAGAGCGGGTGCACCGCGAAGATCGCGGCGAGCACCGGCAGCGCGACCAGTGTGGCCCGGACCGGCCGGCGCACCATCGGGGTCAACGCGAGGAAGGCGTAGACGCCACCGGCGAGGACGACGCTGGTTTCCTTGGTCAGCATGGTCAGGCCGAGCATCGCGGCGGTGGCCAGGTACCAGACCAGCCGCTGTCCCTGGACGAACCGGACCAGGCAGTAGAGGGTCAGCGTGGCGAAGAGGACCATCGGCCCGTCGAGGAGGACCTGACGGGTGACCACCACGTGGTACGGCATGACCGCCAGCAGGAGCGCGGCGACCAGCCCCACCCGCCGGCCGTAGAGGCGGGCGCCGAGCGGGTAGACCGCGAGCACGGTGGCGACGCCGAGGACGACCACCACCACCCGGCCGGCGACGTCCGCCTCGCCGACCCGGAAGAACGGCGACAGCAGCGCCTGGAAGAGCATCGGATGGGCCCGGAAGACCGGGAAGAGGTCGGCGTAGCGGGGGTTGCCGGCCAGCGAGGCGGCCTGCCCGGCGTACACGGCCTCGTCGCTGTTGAAGCCGAGCGCGTCGAGCTGCCAGGCCCGGACCACGGCGGCGAGCGCGGCGATCACGGTGAGCACGCCGAGCACGGTGGCGCGGTGACCGGTGGCCGGTCGGTCCGCACCGACCGGCTCGGTGCCGGTACGCGGTGCCGGCAGCGTCCCGACCCGCTGCCCGGGTGGGGTCGTCGGAGAGGTGCCGGTGGCGCTCACACGGCGCCCCCGGCACCGGCCAGGTGGGCGTCCCACCGGGGCCACACCGGCGACGGTACGGCCGCGCGGCGGGCCTCGCCCCGCTCCTCGCGGAGCAGGCGCGGGATCTCGTCGGCCCAGCCGAAGCAGTCCGAGGAGACGACCCGGCCGCGCACCGTGGAGAGGAAGCCGGCCAGGATCTCCCGTTCCCGTTGCCGGAGCTGGCTGTAGCCCTGCCCGTCGATGGTGATGGAGGGGGCGAGGTAGCGGAACGGCGGGAAGCCGTACGCGTCGTCGGTGTTGTCGATCATCCGTTCCAGGGTTTCCGTGGGGTCGAGGTCGCTGATCCCGGGCGCGCCCCGCTCGATGACGAAGAGCTCCTCCACCCGGGTGCTGGTGCCCATCCGGCACGGCACCAGGCGGTCGACGCTGTACTTGGGCGGTGGGACGAGCAGTTGGGTGAGCGCGTTGATGCCCATGATCGGCAGGTTGAAGCGGGCCAGTGCCAGCGCCAGCGACCGGCCGCCCCGGGAGTGCAGGCGGCTCTGGATCTGGAGCCGCCGCCACTCCTGCGGGGTGAGGTCCTGCGCCTGCACCGCGCGGAGCGTGTGCGCGCTGATGGTCAGTGGCTTGGGGAAGCAGAGCGCCACGCCGTCCGGCCGGACGATCGTCATGTCGTCGGAGAGGAAGAGTCCGCCGTGGTCGCGGAGCAGCCGCAGCACGGTGGCGGTCTTGCCGGTGTCGGTGAGCGCCGAGAGCATCACCCCGACGCCGTCGAGGGTGACGCAGGCGGAGTGCAGCAGCATGTGCCCCCGGGACACCATCACGAAGCGCAGCAGCGCCTCGATGACGTTGGTGTAGACCACGTGCGGGGAGCGGGCCAGCAGCGGACCGACCTGGATGTCGATCGGCCGGCCGAGCTGGATGCGGAAGTTGGCCCCCAGCCGGCCGAGCTGCTCCTCGTAACGCAGCACCGACCGGTCGGCGTACTGGGTCATCGCCGCGCGCCGCTGCGGGCCGCGTCCGCCCACGTCGGCGACCCGGACGGCGATGTCCACGTCGGCCCCGGCCACCCACTGCGCGCGGAAGAACTCCAGCTCGGGCAGACGGATCTGGGAGCCGATGGTGACCACCCCGGCGACGTCGTACCGGTACTTGAGGTACTGGTACCGGCGGCGCGACGGCGTCGGCAGCGTCTCCGTGCCGTCGACGGCGACCAGCATCCGGACCGGGTCGCGGCGCCCCCGCTCGTCGCCGGTGTAGATGACCCGGTCGTTGACCAGGAACCGGACCAGGAAGAGGGCGCCCAGGGTGACCGCGTTGGCGGCGAGCACCCCGGCCCCCGCCCAGACCAGCGCCTGGAGCACCGGCAGGCGCAACAGCAGCAGGACGTTGTTGAGCAGGAAGAAGCGGGTGGCGCGGGCGGTCAGCCCGGCCCGCCGGTTGCGCCGGTAGATCAGGTTGTCGACCAGCAGGAAGTTCCACGAGGTGGAGACCTGGGTGGCGACCGCCGCGCCGAGCAGGTGGTGCAGCTGGGCGGGTTCGTAGCAGAACCAGAGCACGGCGGTGTTGACCACCATGCCGGAGAGGCCGACCAGGCCGAAGGCGACCAGCCGGCCCAACTCGCGCAGCCGCTCCCGCTGAGCACGGGGGCCGGAGCGGATCTGGCCGATCAGTCGCTGCCCGCGCAGCCGGGTCAGGTGGCGCAGGAAGGCCAGCCCCTCCCGGAGGGTGGCCTTGGACCGACCGGCGTGCCGGGTCGCCATCTCGTACCCGACCTCGGCGACCCGGGCCCCCGGGTGGCGGACCAGCAGCTCCAGCAGGACCTTGAAGCCGACCGGGTTCATCCGGTCCAGCCGGATCGCGGCCCGGCGGACCGCGAACAGGCCGCTCATCGGGTCGCTGACGGTGGCCAGCCGACCGGGGAAGAGACTCTTGACCAGCCGGGTCGCCCAGGAGGAGGTGGCCTCCCGCGCCGGGCCGTCCAGTCCCTCGCGGGAGCCGTTGCCGGCGTACCGGGTGCCGATCACCACGTCTACGTCGTGGCGCATGGCGACGGCGGCGAGCATCGCGGCGGTGGCCGGCGGGTGCTGGAGGTCGGCGTCCATGACCAGGATCCACTCGCCCCGGGCATGCCCGGCCCCGAGGAGCACCGCCCCGCTGAGACCGCCGGTCCGCATGGGCGCGGGGCGGTGCAGCAGGCGTACCGGTAGCGGGGCGTCGAACGCGGCGCGGGCGAGCACGGCGGGGGTGTCGTCGTCGCTGTCGTCGACCACCAGGATCTCCGCGTCGAGCGGGGCGAGCAGTGGACCGAGCCGGGCGATCAGCAGTGGCACGTTCTCCGCCTCGTTGCGGGTGGGCACCACGACGCTGAGCCGGGGTGGCCGATCACCGGCCGATCTCCCGAGGTCCTGCGGCACCGCCGCGGAACTCTCTGGCGTCTGCCTGCTGGCCGGGCCGAGTACGGCTCTGGTCATGCCAACCCCTCACGGTCGAACCGATCGCTCATCGAGCCATTCGTCCGACCGGCGGGCAGCATGTGAGGAATTCTCTTTCGAGAAAGAACGAGACTGCGCCACACCCGCCGGTTAATGGCCCGGGCAGCGGAAGCGTACGAGCGGTGAACCGGGCACGTCCATTACGGCAACAGTCGGCAACGCGACATGCGGGCAGGCGCTTTCCGTCGCGACGAGTTCATGTTCTTCTGATCGTTTCCCCAGCTCAAGCGCTACGGAGATCAGATAGACCCCACCAAAGGAAACAATTATTGAACAGCACCTCCACACCTCGATGATGGAATTTCCGGACGCGAGCACCATTCTCTTTTCCGGCGGTTTCCCGACCGTTTGACCGACCGCCCGACACCGCCGGACCGGCCGGGAAACTGCACCCGACAGGCGGCGTCCGGCGGTCAGTCGAACACCACCGGCGTCACGGTCGGGTCACCGGACGGGCGGACCGGCTGACGGCCCGTCGGCGGAACCGGCGGGCGGGCGGACCGGTTCGGGCGACCCGTCGGCGGGGCGCCGGGCCGCCGGGGGCGCGGCAGCGGGTGGCGGGGCGGGCGCACCGGGGGGCGGCAGGTCGCGCAGGTCCGCGACCAGATCGGAGACCTCGTCGCCGCGCCAGTCGCACCAGGTGCCCGCCGGGGCCGGGGCGCGGCACCCGGCGGAGGCCTCGATCGAGGTGCCCTCACCCCACTCGTTCCAGGTGGTCACCAGCTGCCACCGCGCGCTGGAGGCGTTCATCCGGGCCAGGTTGGCCCACCAACGGTCCCGGTCCCGGGCGAGGAAGGGCTCCTGCCCGTACGCCAGACCGGCCTTCCAGAAGCCGGGCGAGACGGCGAACGTGCCCTCGCCGGGGGCGGTGCTGAAGTCGCTCTCGGCGCTCGCCGGAGCGTACTGGTGCCACCCGTCGATCCGGGGGGTGCCGGGGCAGGTACGGAAGCCCGGGAAGACCTTCAGGTTGACGTAGACGCTCTCGCCGTACCGCTGGGCCAGCAGGTCCCGGGCCTGGTTCCAGCGCTCCACGGTGGCGCAGCCCCGGGCGGTGCTGCCGTCGTTGGCGTTGTAGACGAAGACCACCATGCCCCGACCGGGCAGGACGGCCAGCGGAGAGCGCGCGCCGCCGTAGGTGGTCCGCAGGTAGTGCAGGTCCTCGACGATCCGCTCGACGCTCACCTCGGTGACGCCCTCCGGCTCGTAGTAGGGGGCCCAGGCGAAGCCGGTGTCGCGCGCGCCGGCCATCATCGCCGGCCAGTGCCGGTCGGTGGTGGTGCCCCGGCCGAACCAGGAGGCGATCCCCACGGTGATCCAGCCCTGGCGCATCTCGGCGACCTGCTCCCGGACGGTGCTCTCGTCGATCGAGTAGAAACCCCGGGCGGGCTGGTAGTTGGTGAACGGGTCGAGCCCCTGCTGCTTCCACGCCTCGGGGAACCACGGGTAGTAGAAGGCGGCCCGGACGACCGGCGCGGCGCGGACGACCAGCCGCACCTCCACCTGACGGGTCACCGAGGCGCCCCGGCCCTCGATGGTCAGGGTGAAGGTGCCGGGACGGGTGGAGATCGAGGTGTGCAGGGTCAGCCGGGCCGACGCGCCGGCCGTGACGACGGCCGGGGTGGACTCGGCGGTGGCCCCGGCGGGCAGGTCGGCGACCCGGAGGGCGACCGGCTGGGACGCCCCCGAGGTGACCGTGGTGGCGACGGTGAGCCGGGCCGGATGGCCGGCGGTGACGGTCATCGAGCCGGGCGTGGCGGCGAGCGCGAAGTCGTTCACCGGAGCACCCCGGGCCCGGCCGGGCCGACGGGGGACGCGGGCCGGTCGGGGCCGGTCGGCGAGGGCGCGACGGCCCCGACCGGCGCGGATCGCGCCGGGGTGGACAGGACGACGGGAAGCAGCATGGTCAGCACCACGGTGACGACCACGACCAGACGGCGAGGCATTCGCCCAATTTAGACGGCTTATGCCCGTTTTACGGGACGGCGCGCCGTCCCGGCCACTCCGCCCGCCGTCCCGGCTGCTCCGCCACCGTCAGGGGCGCGACCAGTCGAACTCCGTGCCCAGCCGCGCGGCGAGCGCGTCGTTGTACGGCGCGAAGTACGCGGCCAGCTCCGTCCGGAGCACCGGGTCCATCGCGCTGCTGCGCCGGTCGTTGAACACCTCGAAGCGGGCGAGCTGGTGCGGCGGCAGGCCGAGGAAGTCCAGCACCCGGGCGTACGTCGCGGCCGGCTCCCGGTACAGCGTCTCGCTGGGCAGGAACAGCAGCTGCTCCCGGTCGAACCGGGACAGCCAGGGTTCGAGGTGCTCCAGGTAGCGACCCCGGGCCCGGTAGGTGTACCAGTCGTACGCCTCGCTGAAGTAGGTCGGGTCCGCGACGAGCCGCTCCCGCTCGCCGGCCGTCCGCTCCTCCTCCCGCGCCAGCGCCTCGGCGAACTCCAGCGGCTCCTTCCCCTCGGTGCGCCGCTCCTTCCAGTGCGAGTACGCCCGCTCCACCGGGTCGCGGAGCAGGAAGATCAGCCGTACCGAGGGGAGCAGGTCGGTGACCCGCTGCGGGGCGAGCGGGTGGAACATGTACAGCGGCGCGGCCTCCCCCACCCGGGTCGGCCCGCCGTGCTTGCGTTCCAGCGCCCGGCGCTGCCGCTCGGTCGGGAAGTGCGAGCGGTACCAGGTCTCGCCCCTACCCCAGTTCTCCTCGAAGTAGTGCGAGGTCTTGGTGTTCCACGCCGGGAAGAGCCGGGGCACCAGGGGGTGCTCCAGCAGGTACCGCCAGAGCGAGGTGGTCCCGCCCCGCTTGGTGCCGGCGATCAGGAAGTCCGGCAGCGGACGCTGGTCGCTGGTCCACTCGCCGTAACGCACCAGCGAGCCGCGGACCGCCGTCCGCATCCCCGTGGGCAGCACGCTCTTGGCCCGGTCCCGGATCGTCATCGCGTCCCTCTCGTCGCGCCGGTTCCGGCCACGGCCGTCCGGTCGGGTGAACCCTCGTCCGGCCGGTCCCGGGGGGTCGGCCGCAGCGTCGCCGCAGCCGCCCGGACCACCCGCCGGACCCTTCGGTCGAGCAGCAGCAGGGCGCACCCGGCCGCCAGCAGCAGCACGGTCAGCACCAGCCCGGCGACGCCCCGGCCGGCCAGTGCCGCGCCGACGGTGGCGAGCACCAGGGTGCCCGCGCCGGCCACCGCCCCGGCCTTCAGCAGCGCGCCGGTGAGCAGTGGCTGACCGATCGCGGCGCGGGCGGCGCGGGCGGCGAGCAGGTTCTCCACCACGATCCCGACCGTCCAGGCGACCGCCGCGCCCAGCACACCGTGCCGGGGCACCAGGACCAGGGCGAGACCGACGTTGAGCACCAGACCGGTGGCCGCCGCCGCCAGGTGCCGGCCGCTGTTGCCGCTCATCAGCAGCATGGTCTGCACGATCCCGACCCCGGAGTTGACCATCATCGCGCCGGCCAGCACGGTCATCGCGGTCGCGCCCGCGCCGAACTCCGGCCCGAACAGGCTCAGGAAGCCCGGGGCGAAAAAGCCGAGGAGCAGGTACGCCGGCCAGGAGAGCACGATGATCATCATCGTGGTACGGCGGTAGACCTCGGCGGCCTCGACCGTCCGGCCCTGCCCGAGCAGGCGGGACAGCTGCGGCGCGACCGCCACCCGCAGCCCCTGCATGACCAGCAGCCCGGCGAGCACGTAGCGGCCGACCCCGCCGAGCACACCGGCGTCCGCCTGACCGGCCAGCGCCGAGGTGAGCAGCACGCTGAGCCACATGCTGCTCGCGTCGATGGCCGCCGACCCGGCGCGGGGCAGCGCGAAGCCCCAGAACGTCCGCCAGTCGGCGCGCTCCGGACGCAGCACCGCACCCGAGGTCAGACCGAGCGGACCGAGCAGCAGCACCGCGCAGGCCAGCACCGCCAGGGCGGCCGGGAACAGCCAGCCGCCGAAGGCGAGCACCACCCCGGCACCGCCGACCACCGCCGCCGCCACCAGCAGTGGCCGGGCCAACGGCACCAGCACGTACTGGACGGCCACCACGGCGGTCACCGGACGGACCGCACGTACCGCGGCGACCAGCACCGTCATCGCCACGGTCAGCGGCAGGGTGGCGAACGCCAGCCGCAGCAGCGCCGGCCCGTCGCCACCGGGGCGGTCGAACAGCACCGGGGCCAGCGGCCCGGCCAGGGCCACCCCGCCCACGGCGACCACGGCCGACCCGAGCAGGGTGGGCACCAGCGCGACCGGGAGCAGCCGGGCGGCGTCCCCCCGGGGGCCCAGCCGTCGCCGGGGCAGTGCCCAGACCAGGGCGGTGTCCGCGCCCGCGCAACAGAGCACGCCGACGATCGTGACGACGCCGATCGCGGTGAAGACCGCCCCGGAACCGGCCGGCCCGAAGCCCCGCACGATGACCAGGGTCAGTACGAAGCCGAGCAGCCCGTTGACGGCTGCTCCGGCCAACCCGACCGCGCCGTTGCGGGTGCCGCGCCGGACCTCTCCCCCGGCGCCGGCCCGGTCGGTACGGTCAGACACCCCGCCCCCGCCGCTGCGCCAGGCTCAGCACCCGCTCCCCGGAGACCAGGCCCAACGCCACCGGCAGGGTCACCAGGACCCGCTTCTCGACCGGGTTGAGCCGGACCACCCGGGCCAGCTCGCGCAACGCCTCTCCGCGCCGGTGCCCGGAGGCCAGCGCGAAGGCGATCTGGCCGTGGATCCGGGCCAGGCCGGTCCGGCTACGGGCCAGCTCGGGGTGCTTGGCGAGCAGGTAGCGGGACGCCTCGACGATGACCGCCCAGCGCCCGAAGAAGAACGAGCCGCCGTGCCAGTCGACCACCACCAGCACCTCGGGAGCGATCACCACCGGACCGTGGGCGGCGACCCGCAACAGCCACTCGTAGTCCTCGCCGTAGCCGCCGGGGATCTCCTCGTCCACCGGGCCGATCGCGTCCCAGGTGGACCGGCGGACCAGCATCGTGCTGGAGTGCACCTCCATCACCCGGTCGGCGAGGAAGTCGTCCAGGGTGACCTCGTCGGCGTCGAGCTGGCGGTCCTTGGCGATGCCCGGCCCCTGCAACCGGATGCCGCAGCTCGCCGCCGCCGCGTCGGGCCGCCTCCGCAGCAGCTCGACCTGCCGGGTCAACCGGGCGGGTAGCCAGAGGTCGTCGTCGTCGCAGAAGGCGATCAGCTCGCCGGTGGCCACGTCCGCGCCGGTGTTGCGCCCGCCGGGCAGCCCCTGCCGGTGGCTGTTGTTCACGTAGCTCAACGTCCGCCCGCGCTCCGGCACCCGGACCTCCAGCGGTCGGATGTCGCAGTGGTCGTAGACCACCACGCACTCGATCTCACCCGGGTAGTCCTGGTCCAGCACCGCCTGCACGGCCCGCTCCAACAGGCCCGGCCGGTCCCGGGTGGCGATCACCGCGGTCACCCGCGGGTACGTCTGGTCGGTCGGTGCCAGCTCAGTCACGTCCATCCCTCGTCAGAACGAAGCCGACCGGGTTCACCCCGGCGGCGCGGAGCCGATCGACCACCCGGTGCAGGTGCGCGGTCCGGGTCCGGTCCCGGGCGGCGACCAGCACCGCGAAGCCGGCTCGGGCGATCCGCACGCCACGGTCGTCGCGGGTCGCGGCCGGGGCGTCGAGCAGGACCAGCCCCCGGTCGTCGCCGGAGTCGAGGTCCCGGATCAGCCGGACGACGCCGGTGCCGATGCGGACCGTCCGGTCGTCGGTGGCGGCCGGGCCGGTCGGGGCGACCGGCGTGGCCGGCGCGGAGGCCGGAACGCTGGCCGAGCCGGACGCCGCCGCCGGCGTGGGCGGCTTCGGTGGCTCGTTCGCGATGCCGGACCGGTACACGGCACCGTTCTTGCTCTCCGGTCCCGGGCTGGGCCGGGGCTTGCGGACCGGGGTGATCAGCACCGTGTCGTCGGAGTTGCCCGTCGCCGGAGCAGCGCCCGTCGTCCGGGCCGAGCGCACCGGCGTGATCTGCACGGTGTCGTCCGGCCCGCTCGCGGCGCCGGCACCGCCCGCCGGTCGGGGCGAGCGCACCGCCGTGATCTGCACGGTGTCGTCCATCGACCGGGGCGGCTCGGTGGCCTCGGCGGCGGGGCGGGGCTTCGGGATCAGCTCGACGGCGGGCTTCGCCGCGGGCGCGGGGACGGGGTTGGCGAGTTGGGGCCGGGGGGCGGTGACCGCCGGTGGGACGCGCCGCTGGGCGGCGAGCAGGACCGGCCGGATCTGCTCCAGGCTCTCCGGGGAACTGCCCAGCCGCACCTCGTGCCCGGCCTCGGCCAGGACGGCGGCGAGCCCCGCGCTCACCTGGGCCCGGCCCTCGTCCTCGTCGCTGGAGAGCACCACCAGCGGGACCGGTTTCGGCCGCTCGATCCACTGGTTCAGCGCCAGGGCGAGGTAGCGCATGTCGGACGTGGCGGCGTCGCCCTTGCCGCGCTGCACCGTGCCGAGCAGCGGCGCCCCGATGATCTCGGACGCCTCCTTGGCCGAGCGCACCCGACGGTCGACCGCCTCCCGGACGAAGGCCAGCACCGCGCCGAGCAGCACCCCGCCGAGCAGCCCGGCCAGGACGAAGACCGGGGCCGAGTCCCGGTTCGAGGGAACCGGCTCGCGGGCGGCGCTGGTGACCGAACCGGGGCTGAGGTCCGCTGAGGCGATCTTGGAACGCTGCTCGGCGAGCTGGGCCAACTGGTCGTTCAGGGCCCGGATCTGGTCGAGCAGGGCGCTGGTCCGGGGGCCGGTGTTCGAGCCCTCGGAGGGCAACTGCCGCTGGGTGGTGGTCCGCTGCGTGGTCACCAGCGAGATGGTCTCGTCGTACGACTTGAGCACGGCGGCGCGCTGGTCCTCGTACATCCCCTTGCGGATGGTGAGGTACGTGTCGGCCGCCCCGTTCGCCCCCGCGACCGCCTCCCGCTCGCTCTCCCCGGCGTAGCTGAACCGCAGCAGCTGACCGCCGACCGGGGTCTCCACCTTCAGCGCGTTGCCCACGCCCTCGACGTCCCGACCGGTGATCTGGGCCACCCTGTCGATGACGTCGTTGCTGGTGGCGATGCCGGTCTCGGCGGTCATGTTGACCGCCCGGTCGGCGCCCCCGGCGGGCAGCGAGAACGGGTCGGTGACCACCGGCCGGACCACGACCACGGTCGTCGCGGTGTAGACGGCCGGCACGAAGACGAGGTAGGCGACGACCAGGAGCAGCAGCAGTCCCACCGCGGCGAGCACGGTACGCCAGCGACGTAGGGGGATTCGCGCGAGATCCGCCAGCCCCACAGGGCGTGGTCGGGCGACGTCGGTGGCGTCCATCAGACAGGTCCTCTTGGGGTGCGGCGGGGGGCGTACGGAGTGCCGGTGGTCGACCCACACTCGCGGACGGTCGGTCCTCCTATTGTCGTCGACGGTCGCACCCGGGTCCTCCCCCCGGTCACCCGGAGTTCAGTCGAATCTCCCGTGGCACCCGGACGGCCGACCACGGGGGTCGGCCGTCCGGGCACCGGTCGAGCGTCGGTGGGTCAGGACGTGGCGTAGAACAGCGTCCGGCTGGACCAGTTCGTGCCGAGCAGGCCGCCGTCGAGCTGGGTCGCGGCGGAGCCGTCCACGGCCGCCCCGTCGAACGGCACGGCCCACAGGGCACCGAGCGCCGTGCCGTACACGATCCGCCCGTCGACCCAGGTCAGTCCCCGGGCCGTGCCCCAGGTCACGCCCTGGCTGGGGACGGTGAACTCGGAGGCGCCGACGGTGTAGCCGTCCGGCTCCAGGTAGCGGTAGTACAGCACGTTCTGCCCGGCTTTGGTGTAGTACATCCGACCGTCCAGGTAGAACGCCCCGCTCATGATGGCCGGGTTGAACCAGTCGTTGTAGCCGCTGCCGACCCAGGGGGCGCCCACCGTACCGCCGCTGAACACCGAGATCCCGAGGTAGCTGCCGCCCGGGGCGGTCGCGTCCGTCTTCGACCAGTAGAGCCGGTTGTGCACGACGAACGCCGCGCCCGCCGCGGTCACGTTCGGCTGGCTGACCACGGTCGGCGTGCCGAGCGTCGCGGCGCCGTTGAAGGCCACCTTGGTGAGCTGGCCGTCGGTGCCCCCGACGTAGAGGTACCCGGGAACGGTCTGCGGCGCGTTCACCGCCGGGGTGACCCGGCCGCCGGCCAGCGGGAAGAGCGCCATCCGGCCGTGGTACTCGCCGCCGGCACCGTCGTTGTCGAAGCCGGCGTGGATGCCGGTGCTGCCCCGCCACAGCTCCCAGACGATCGGGCCCCAGTTGGTGGTGCCCGCCGGAGCGCCGGTGCGCTGCGGGTTCCAGACCAGCGGCATGCCGTTGATCGGGTCGAGCGCGCCGTAGCCGAACCGGTTGATCGCCCCCGGGCCGGCCGCGTCGTTGCCGTTGGTGTTGTTCAGCCAGCGGAAGTGCCCGCCGACGTAGACCACGTTGTCGGCCACCTCGACCGAGGTCACCGAGTCGTGACCGGTGTGGTTCACCCAGGTGCCGTCGATCGCGCTGCCCCGGGTGTCCGTCTCGAAGCGGGCGATCGTGTCGCAGTACGCCCCGCTCGCCCGGCCGCCGTCCGCGACGATCACGAAGTAGCTGCCGTCGTCGGAGAAGTCGACGTCCCGGGCGTAGAACGGGAAGCTCGCGCTGGAGCAGGGGTGCACGTAACGCTGGGTGCTCCAGTCGGCGACCGTCGGGGTGCCGGCCAGCTCGACCACCACCACCTGATTACGGGACAGCCCGTTCACCAGGGTGAAGTTGCCGACCGCGACCAGCGTGCCGCCGTCCGGCGACACGTCCAGCCCCCAGACCAGCTCGGTGCTGGTGCGGGCCACCGACGCGTCGACCTGGAAGGTCGGGTCGATCGCGCCGGTGGTGGCGTTCAGCCGGGCCAGCAGCGAGTGGGAGGTGCCGTTGATCCAGTGGAAGGCGCCGGCGACGTACAGGTGGTTGCCCCGGACGATGGTGCGCCGCACCTGGCCGCCGTCACTGCGCCCCACCCAGGAGCCCACCGTCGCGCCGGTGGCCGGGTCCAGGGCGACGAGGTTCTTCCGGGACACCCCGTTCACGTTCTTGAAGTTCCCGCCGACGATCAGCTTGCCGTCCGGGTTGACCGCCAGCGCGTGCACCGCGCCGTCCAGCACCGGCGTGAACGAGGCCTTCAGCGCGCCGGTCGCCCGGTCGTACGCGAAGAGGTAGTTGCGGGGCGTCCAGGTCGCCGCGCCGGGGCTCTTGACCGAGGTGAAGCTGCCGCCCGCGTAGACCGTGTCGCCGATCTCGGCGAACGCCTTGACGTCGCCGTTCTGCGCGTGCGGGGTGGTGTCCACCGGGTTCGGCGAGGTGAGGGTGCTGGCCACCGGCGTGAAGTCGGCGGCCCCGACCGACGACGCCACCCCCAGCGTGGCGACCAGTGCCGGCACGGAGATCGCGGCGAGCCAGCGGACCGCGGCCGATCTCCGGCCCGGTCGGGTTGACGTTCTGAGTGACACTGGGCGGCCCCCAAGGATGAAGTGATACAGGCGTAGCTTGCTGCGCCGGTGGCCGGCGCACATCACCCGACCGGTCCGGACGTGCCGTAACTCGGCCGTCGCGCACCGTTCGGGAATCAGGTCTGGTTCGTCCATCGGAACGGCTCCACCTCCTTGCGGGCGGAGACCGTCCACCGGGTCGCCAGGAGGAGGTCGTGCTCGGTGACCTGGTCCGCCTCACGGGCCAGGACGAGTCCTCGGCGGTCCAGTTCCCGGGCCATCTCGACCTGGTGGTCGTCGACGTGTTCGCCGTGGCACCGGCGACGGGGCACGTAGATGGCGCGCTGGCCGGCCCGCAGCGCGGTCAGCGCGGAGCCGACCCCGGCGTGGGTGACCACCACGTCCGCCTCCCGCATCGCCTGCCGCAGCTCGGCGAAGGGCACCTGTGCGCGGGCGTCGGCGGGCATCCGGGGGATCCGCGTCGACCCGACCTGCCACAGCACCTCGGCCGACGGGGGAATGACCCGCGTCAGCCGTTCCAGCAGCCGGGGAAACCCGTACTTCTGGGTGCCGAGGGTGACGACGACCCGGGAGACGGGGCGGGTGGCGGACGACTCGCGGGGCACGTACGCGTCGAAGATCGAGCCGCCGTACCGCCAGCGACCGTCGGCCCACGAGGGGTACTGGGTGTAGAGCCCGGTCCCCGGCAGTCGGGCCACCATCCGTCCGGTGAGCGACGGTCCCGTCGTGCGGGTGGCGCTCTCGATGTAGTGGCAGGCCACGCCGGACCGGACGGCGGGCAGGAAGAACGACGCCGCGACGCTGGCCCCGGTGCTGACCACCCGACTGAACCGACCGCCGCGCAGCACCCGCCGGGCCGCCACCAGGTCCCGTACCGCGCCGACCAGGTCCCGGCTGGTGGCCGGCGGGACGTGGATGACCTCCGCGCCGTCGAGCAACGAACGGCTCTGCGGGGAGTCGAAGGTCACCCAGACGCAGTCGTCCCGCACACCGAGCCGGGGCACGAGGTCGTGCAGCTCGGCGAGGTGACCACCGGTGGAGGCGACGAGGAGCGTGGTCACCGACGCCCACCCCGGCCGGTCACCGCCGGCCCGACCGGCGGCACCGGTACGGGCACCACGCGGACGGTGCGGAGGTGGGTCAACGCCACGGGCGTCCTTCCTGGACGGTACGAACGTCTCGGCCGGTCCGGATGGTCGGAACGTGGAGCGACGGCACGACCACCGGGCGCACTCGCCCGGCGTCCGCCGTACGGATCCGCGGGTCGAGCCCGGCCGGCGGCCGGTGATGCTCCGGTCCCCTCCGCGCCCCGGGTGTCCCGACCTTCCGGTCACCACGTGCGGGGGCACGGCGAACAACGACCAAGCGGTGAAACATTAAAGGAATACCCGCGCTCCCGGAAGGGACGGTCCGACGATTCCTCGCATTGTGGAGGTTCGACCGGACGGCCGCCGAACCGCCCCCACCCGTCCGTACGGCACGCCCGTCCGCCGGTCGACCGACCGGCGGACCGGGGCCGGACATGCGAAACCGGGGCGGACAGCGGTTTCCCGCCCGGTTACGGCCCTACCGCAGCCGCGCGGCCAGCAGGTCCAACAGGGCCGGGTGCAGCTTCGGACTCCAGCCCCCACCGCCCGCGGCCAGCTCCGCGGTGCGCAGCCAGAGTTCGATGAGATAAGCGTCACCCACCAGCCGGCGGCCGGCGGCGTCCAGCCCGACGGCCGGTCCCTGCCGGTCGAGCAGGGCCCGCATCTGCTCCGCCGCCCCGGCGGCGGGCCGCCCGCCCAGCGACAGCGCGGTCTGGAAGCCCTGGTGCGCGAGGTCGAAGCCGACCGGCCGGTCGGTGCCGCCGTTCTCCCAGTCCCAGGCGATCAGGCGGCCCCGGTGGGTGCCGAGGTTCCACGGCACCCAGTCGCCGTGCCAGTCGCCGAACTCGAGGGCCACCTCGCCGTCCCGGGCCGCCAGTGCGGTCACGGCGTCCCGGACCGGGCCACCCGCCACCGCCGCGCGGGCGGTCAGGTCGGCCAGGAACGGTGAGCCGCGCAACGGCCGGACCGGGCCGGGCGCGCCACCGCGCCGGGCCACCGCCAGCATCGCGGCGATCCGGGGCTCCTCCGGACGGCGCAGGCCCCGCACCCCGGCGGGCATCGGTTCGACCACGGTCACCGCGAGGTCACCCCAGCCCACCTCGCCCAGCAGCCGGGGCGCGTCGGGCAGGTCACCACCGTCGCGCGGCAGGCCCCGCAGGGCCGCCGCCTCGGCCCGGACCATGGACCGGGTCGCGTCGTTCCAGCCGATCTTCGCGTACCCCCGGGGGCGTCCCCGGTCGTCGAAGAGCTGGAGGGTCGGCTTGTGGTGCGGATCGGGCGGACGGATACCGATGGCGGCGTGCAGCCGGCCACCGAGCACACCGGCCAGATGGTCGACCAGGAGCACCTCGGCCGGTTCCACCCCCGCCGGCACCGAGACGGTCAGCACGGGCATCCCCGCCGCCCCGGTGGCCCCCACCCCGGCCAGCAGGCCGACCGCGAGGCGGTTCAGCCGCACCCGGGGCGGACGCAGGGCGTTGTACGCCCAGGTCGAGGCCGCCCCGACCCGTCGTGAGGCGAGCGGCAGGAGGAACCGGGCCCGCTCCACCGACGGCACCACCGCGTACCGCACGGTCACCGCGCCGGCCGCGTCCCGCCGGGTGGCGGTGGACTGTTCCCGGGAGACCGACAACCGCAGCCGGGGATCGGGGAAGACCGCCCGGGTGACCCACCCGATGCCGTCCTGCCGCTCCCTGGGGTCGCCGTCCCGCCGCTCCGCCACCACCGTGCCGCCCCCTGTCCGCGCCCGCACCCGCCACGTCCGCGCGCACACGATAGGTGACGCCCCGCCCGCACCGCACCGCGCGGTACGCGCGCGGCGCTGGGCGGCGCGGATGCAGTGCGGTGCGGTGCGGCGCGGTGCGGGTGCGGGTGCGGCGCGGTACGGAGGACGCTCCGGGGAGGAGGGTGGCTAGCGCTGCCAGACGCGGATGTAGTCGACCCGGAAGTCGGCCGGGAAGACCGTGCCCCCGTCCGGGTCGCCGAGCCAGCCACCGACCTGGAAGTTCAGCCGGAGGTTGTACGGCTTGTGGAACACCTCGTCGAACCAGGGCGTCGTGGCGCGGTTGCGCTCGTACACCTTGCGGCCGTCGATGTACCAGCGGATCGCGTCCGGCTCCCACTCGGTGGTGTACGTGTGGAACCCGTCGCCGGGGTACCCGCCGTCCGGGAAGGTCCACCGCTGGTCCTGCTTGACCGGGGTGTAGTCGTAGAAGATGGCCTGGGTGGCAGCCCGGTAGTACTGGTTGCCGCCGGGCAGCTCCACCACGTCGATCTCGCCCCGGCCACCGTCCTCCGGCCGCAGCCAGAACGCCGGCCAGAGCCCCCGCGAGTCGTTCGGCCCGTTGGGCGACTCGGCCCGCATCTCGAACCGGCCGTACGTCCACGAGTGGCGGCCGATGGTGTCCAGGTAGCTCTGGGTGTACTGCCGGGTCTGCGAGCTGCACTGGGCGGTCTGCCGCAGTGCGCGCAGGGTCAGCACGCCGCCGGAGACGAAGGTGTTCTCCGGGCTGTCGACGTTGCAGCCCTTGTCGATGTCCCGCGCCTCACCGGTCCGCAGGTTCCACTTGGCACGGTTGACCGAGTCGCCGTTGAACTCGTCGTTCCAGACCATCTGCCAGCCGGGCACCTGGCCGGGCGGGGTCTGCGTCGGGCTCGGCGAGGGGCGGCTCGGGGTGGCCGACGGGGTGGGCCTGGCCGTGGTCGGCGCCGGCGTCGGCTTGGCCGTCGTCCGGCTCGGGGACGGCTGCGGCGCGGCCGTCGTCCGGGAGGGCGTCGGCACCGGCCGGCTCCCGCCGCCCTTGTAGGTCACCACCAGCTCGGGACGGATCTGGGAGCGGGAGTTGTCCCGGGAGGCCCAGTAGATCCGGGTGTTGCGGTCCTGCTGGGTCAGCGCGAACGTGTAGGAGCCGTTGCCGGTGACCGCCCGGCTGACGTCCCACTCGTTGTGCCCCCGGTCGACCTCGTTGACGCCGTCCAGCGCCGGCCCGAGGGAGGGGCGCGCGTCCCAGTCGCCGGGGAAGGTGGCCGACCCGGCGGCGAAGTGGGCGAAGACCCTGGCCTGGAACGGATCCCAGGCGTGCACCCGCAGGGTGGCCCGGACGTCCCGGGCGCCACTGGGGATCGCGGTCACGTCGAACTGCAACAGCGCGTCCCGGCGGCCGTTCGGGTTCCGGTCGCACAGCCGTGGGCAGCTCGCCAGCGTCGTCTTGACGCTGTTGTCGCCGTCCTGGACCACCTGCGTCGCGGTGGTGTCCGCGACCGCGCCCACAGTGACCGACGTGTTCTCGTCGGCGAACAGCGGCAGCACGGAGACGGCCAACATCACCGTCGTCCCTGCGGCCACCAACGCGATCGCTGAGCCTCGTCGTAACATCAGACTCCCCGGTGACCGGTCGTACTCGGGCTGTCAATGACAAAAAGTAGCTGCACGCTAACCAGGTGGTCGGGAATTAACCAGGGCCGAACCGCGACTTTACCCTCCGCTAAGACTCGACCCGCCGGCACGGCCAACGCTACCTGCGGACCGGCGTCCTCCGCTCGGCAGTCAGATCGGCGCCACTGGCCCTGAAGCCGGCCGCCACGATCGCCCTGCCGAGCGAGTTGCTGGCCGGGTGCCGGTACGACGGGTGGCTACGGGCACGGGCGGGTCAGCGTGCTGGCCTGCGTCAGGGTCCGTTCCGGGGTTCGCCCGGCGGACGGGCGCAGGAGGCGTGGCCGGAGTGGTCGAGGGCGTACCCGGTCACCGGTCCCGGCGCGGAACCCCGCGCCGGGACCGGCGCTCCGAGCGGCGTACTACCGCCGCCGCACTCCCGACTGGCCGCTCTGCGCCGTGTGGAAGCTCTGCGTCGACCCGCTCGACGCCGACGGGTTGCTGAGCTGACCGGACGACGGGTTGCCGGACTGGCTGGCCGAGTAACCGTACGAGTAGCCGGAGCTCTGACCCGACGTCTGGGACCCGGAGGCCTGGTATCCCGAGGCGCCGTACGGCGAGCTGAGGTTGCTGACCGTCGTGTTCGACGGGTTGGTCGGGTAGCTGTACGAGTACTGCGACTCCACGTCGTTCTGGACCGGGCGCTGCTGGTTGTTGCCGTAGTACCAGCTGTGCAGGGCCATCGCGCCCGCGCCGACGCCGTGCGCGATGGCCCCCGCGTCCCGGGTGGTGGTGGAGGCGGCACCCGCGGTGCCGACCCCCCAGGCGATCGCGCCGCCCGCCTGGAGCGCGCCGGCCGCCGCGCCCAGGACCCGTTCCCAGCTCACGCTCGAGTCCCGGAGCGCCTGGACGGCCGAGGCGCCGACCTTGTACACGCCCGGAGCGGCGGCCAGCGCGACACCCACGCCGGTCCCCACCCCGCTGGAGGCGAGGCCCGCCCCGCCCTGGGCCACCGGGGAGGCGAACGCCGCCAGCGCGGCGGCGACGCTGTCGTCGTTCTCGCGGACCCACCGTCCGCTCTGCTGCGCGTACGTCATCAGGCGGTTCTGGTTGTCGAGCATGTGGTAGCTGGTGCCGCCCTGCGGCCAGTCCACCTGGATCTGGTCACCCGGGCCGGGGCTGGTCCGGCCGGACGAGGACGACGAGGACGACGGGTAGTTCGAGCTCTGCGAGGCCTCGTACCCGGACGACTGATACCCGTTGTTGTTCATGGACTCCTCCATGCTGGAAGAAACGGGGACGCCTCCACGACGGTCCGAGCCGGGGACCGGTTCACCGGAATCTCGACTGATCTGTCAGTGATGATCATATTTGTGGCGGTGCGTACCACTGGGGTGGCGGCAGGGCCTTGGCGGCGGCCCGTTCGGTGATGGCGGCCTGCTCGTCCCGGGCCGCCGCCGAGATACGCGCGGCGTCCGGCTCCCGGTACCACGGGCGCAGCCGGATCACCGCCGGCCGGATGCCGGTGGCCAGCAGCAGCGCGGTCCCCTTCGGCAGCGCCCGGATCCGGTCCGGCGGCAGCACGTGCTCCTGCCGGAACGAGGTGGACCGGGTCGCGCCGTCCCGGCTGCGCGAGACGCTCAGCGTCCGGACGTCGTGCTGGCCGACCAGCTTGGCGACCTTCTCCACGAAGTCGGCGTCGTCCAGCCCCGCGCCGAGCAGTTTGACGGTGGCGGCGCTCCACAGCGCGTCCATGCCGGCCTCGCCCCAGACCCGGGAGCCCTGCCGGTAGCTCTGCAACAGGGTGACCACGTTGATGCCCCGGGACCCGAGGTGGGAGTAGAGGTCGGGCAGGTCGGAGATGCGGCAGACGTTCGCCGCCTCGTCGAGCACGGCGGTCAGCGGCGGGTCGAGCCGGCCGCCCATCCGCTCGGCGGCGACCACACCGGCCCGCAGGGTGGCGTCGGCCAGCCCGGCGATCACCCCGGCGGCCGACCCGCCGCCGTCCTTGCTGAGCAGGTAGAGCGTGTCCCGGCCGAGGACGTGCTGCTCCGGGCGGAACTGCGGCAGGCGGTCGTCCCGGGTCACCCAGGCGAGGATCTCCGGGTCCAGCAGGCAGGCCACGCACTGCCGGGCCGTCTCGTAGATGCCGTCGCGGGTCTCCACCGCGCCGCGTACGGTGCCCTGCAACTGCTCGGCCATCGCGGTCATCCGGACGTCGCGCAGCAGGTCCACCGGGGTCCGGTCGGCCGGATCGGCCAACCAGGCGAGCAGGTCGGTGACGGTGGCCCCGCCGCGCGCGGCGGCCAGGAAGAGCGCGGTGAGGGTGTTCTGCGCGGCCGAGATCCAGAAGTCCTTCTTCGCGGTGTCGTCGTTGACCGAGGCGACGAAGTGCCCGGCCAGCCGCCGGGAGCCCTCGATGGTGACGCACTCGGCGAGCAGGTCCCACCACATGCCCCGGGGCGTGTGGGCGATGCCCTGCGGGTCGAAGGTCCAGACCGTGCCGACCCGCTCCCGTTCGGCCCGGGTCACCGCGTACACGTCGGACTTGTTGGAGGTCAGCAGCACCGCCCCGGGGGCGCGCAGCACCCGGGGAATGGCGATGCCGGTGGACTTGCCCGCCCGGGGCGCCATCAGGTCGAGTTCCACGTCCTCGAACGAGGAGCGCAGCTCCGGGCCGTGCGGCAACAGGTCGCCGAGGAGGTTGCCGGTCTCGTCCGGCGGCAGGTGCTTCCGTCCGGCCAGCGAGGGGCGCAGCTCGCGGGCGCGGGCGGCGATCCCGGCGGGGGCCATCGACGCCAACTCCCGCTCGCCGGCCAGGTTCCGGCCCCGGCCGCCCAGCCGCCCGAGCAACTGCCGGGTCGCGGCGGTGCCCGGCACCAGCAGCAGGACGGTCACCAGCATCATCCCGCCGTAGACCGCCCAGGCCGGCACGCCGGGCCAGAGCACCGCGACCTCGCCGGAAACCAGGTGCAGGTACGAGCCGAGGGCGAACGGCGGCGCCAGCCAGCCGTGCCCGGTCAGCGCGGCCCCGACCGTACCGCCGAGCCAGGCGAGCGTGAAGATCACCAGGTTCACGGCGGCCACCACCGTCACCGCCAGGAAGAACATGTCCGCCCCGTACGGCCGGCCGCCGGTCGGGCGGCTCACCGGGTCCACCCCGGGTCACCGGTGGCCGGCTCCCCGGCCGGGGACGCGAACTCCGACCGGGTCACCAGGTTGCCCAGCTCGGCCTCGGCCTCGAAGGCGGCCGTCCGGGCCGCCGCGCGCTCGGCGGCCTGCTCGGCGGCGTACCGGTTCTGGGTCCACCGCTGGTTGGTGTCGTGCAGCCGCCGCTCGGTGTCGGTGATGGAGACCCGGATCGGGATGCCGGGGCGCCCACCGACCTTGATCAGGAAACGGCCGCGGCCGGGGGGTTCCTCGTTGGCGCCGGTGCTCGCCCAGCCGGGCGGCGAGGACCAGGACGAGACCAGGTCGATCTCCCGCCGGGAGAGCCCGATCACCCGGCCCAACTCCTCCATCTCCGCCGCCGGCAGCCCGGCGCAGGCGACGATGCCGGCCCGCTCGACGAAGCCCCGGGCCTTGGCCCGGTCCGCGTCGGTGCCGAGTGCGTCGGCGTCCTTCAGGGTGTGGGTGATCTTCGCGTCACCGAGGCCGAGCGACCGGTTGAGCCGGGTCAGGGCGTCGATCCGGTCGACGATGCCGGAGGCGGCGCGCAGCGGTCGCCACAGCTCGTCGAGGATGGTGAAGAACCAGCGCCGGGGGGCCAGCCCGGCGTCGGCGAGGGCGTGCGCGGCGGCGACCGTGCCCAGCCCGTCCGACCAGGCGGCGAGCATCGCCGCCGCGGTGAGCTGGGTGTCCGCCTCGCCGATCCGGGAGATGTCGATGCAGACCGCGGGGGCGTCCGGGTCGATCCGGGTGGAGGTGGCCGCGCCGAAGGTGTCGCCGAGCGCGCCGTCGAGGATGCCGAGCAGGGAGCGGTGCAGTGGGTCCACCGCGTCCCGGTAGCGGGTCTCCTGCCCCCGGTCCAGGGTCACCGCGCGCACCCGGTCCGGCCCCTCCTCCAGCACCCGGAGCAGGTCGGGCAGGAGCGGCGGCCGGCCGGGCGGGGTGTGCTCGCGCAGGTGCCGCAGGCAGGCGGAGAGCACCGACTGCTCGTGGTCGTCCAGCGCCCGGCCCCGGACGATGGTGAGCAGCGCGGCCACCATGTTCAGCACCCGGCCGTGGGTCTCGGCGGCGAGCGCCTTGCCGGCCCGGCCACCGATCCGCTCGGCGGCGAGCCCCATCGCCCCCGGGTCGAGCACGTTGATCCCGCCGACGCCCCGGCCGATCGGGATCACCTGGCCGCCGAGCGCGCGGACCGTGTCGGCGTAGTCCGGCTTCAGGTCACCGAGGACCAGCGGCACCACGCCGGTCGCGGCCAGTCCCACCGCCATCCGGTTGATCAGGGTGGACTTGCCGAGACCGGGCATGCCGAGCATGAACAGCGACGGGTTGGAGATGTAGCGGGCGCGGGTGAACCAGGAGATCGGGTCACCGCAGACGGTGGCCCCGGTGAAGAGGTGCTGCCCGATCGGCACCCCGGACATCGGCGCGCCGGACCCGGCCGAGAACGGCCACAGCCCGCACGCCTGCACGGTGGTGGCCCGCCACATGGTCGGCGCGTCCAGGTAGCCGACCCGGCCGCCGCCCGGTCCGGGCCAACCCCGGGTGGACCGGCTGCCGGCCGGCGCGACGGACCGGGTCGGTTTCCGCTTCGGGGCCGGCGGGGCCTGGTCGTCCGGGTCCCCGACCAGACCGGTCAGCGCGGTGGTGGTCCCGGCGGTGCCGGCCGGCCAGCCGGCGGCGAGGTCGAGCATCCGGGTGGGATGGGCGCCGGCGGTCACATCGCCTCCTGGAGTTCGTGCGGCAGCATGGTCTGCTCCCAGGGCAGGACGCCGACCGGAAGCGTGCAGGTGAACGCCGCCGCCTGCATCCGGTTCGCCGGTCGCATGGCGATCCGGGTCGCGCCGGTCATGTTGCGGACGATCACCGAGGCGTCGTCGAGCTGGGCGGCGGTGTCGACGGTGATGGTGAGCATCAGCGAGAACTCGACCAGCCCGGCGCCGGTCGCCTCCTCGGCGGCGGCCTGCTCGGCGGCGCGGACCTCGGCGGCGGCTCGGGCCTGCACCATGCCGCGCCGGGAGGTCGCCATGAACTGCGCGGCCCGCCGGTCCGCCTCGACGATCCGGGCCGAGGTGGCCGGGTCGATCGGCCGGTAGAGCAGCGCCACCCGCTTGCGGCGGGTGCCGGCGGAGGCGTCCAGCATGGTGCGCAGCACGCTGGCCCGGACGGTGCCCCGGGGGGCGAGGGTGAGCAGCCAGGTCCGGGAGACCCCGGAGTCGTGCTGGTAGGAGTCGACCGTCTCCACCGCCGCGACCGGGCCGGCGTCGGCCCACTCCAGCCCGGTGTGGCCGTGCTCGGCCCGCACGCTCAGCACCTCGGCGGCGCTGGCCGGGTCGTACGCCACCCGGACCACCTCGGCGATCTGCTCGGCGGTGAGCGGTTCGGCCAGTCCTCCGCCCGCGCTGACCAGTCCGGTCAGCAGGCTGGGCACCCGGATCGCCAGGTCGGTGACCACGTCCTCCGGGTCGCGCCGCTGGTTGCCGGGCACGCCGTAGGTGAGGGTGACGTAGGAGTTCATCTCCGACGAGGCGGAGGGGTAGTCGTCGACCACCTCCTCCATCACCGCGCGGGCGGTGGCCGGGGCGGACCCGTCGAGCCGGGGCAGCACCTCGGTGGCGAGCCGGGTGCCCGGGTCCGGTGCGGTCTCCACCACCACGGACGCGCCGCGCAGGCCGGGCTCGTGGGCCAGCCGGGAGAGCCACTCCCCCCAGAGCGCCACCCAGGTGTCGACCTGGTCCGGGTCGACCAGGGAACCGCCGTCGGGTTCGCAGCGCAACACGATGGTGTAGAGGTTGCGGCCGCGGTGGTGCAGCACGCCGAAGGGCCGGTCGTAGGCGTCCCGCCCGTCCCGCGTCTCGACCCGGGTGAGCATGCCCGGCGGGTGGAACCGCCCCTCGGGACGGGCCGACAGTGGCCCGGAGACGTACAGGTGCTCGCCGCGGGCCCTCCGTTGCCGCCAGCCGATCCGCACCGACGCGAGCTGGTACAGGTTCCGTCCGTCCTGGGTACGGATCGCCATCGGGGCGAGCCCGAGCACGAACGGGGTGGCGACCACCGCCGACGCCGTGAGCGAGACCAGCGAGGCGAGCAGCACCAGCACCAGGCCGCCGAAGACGCCGACCGTGCCCACCAGGCCCAGCCGCCCGAGCCCCGGCCGACGTGGCCGGCGCCAGTTGCCGTACGTGGGTTCGATGTGTGCTTCCGCCGTCATGTCCTCTCCCTTCACGTCGGCCCCGACCCACCCCGTCGGACGGGTCCGGGGCCGGTCAGTTGTGCCCGGCGTCGCCGTCCGCGCCGCTGATCGAGCTGGTCACGATCGCCCGGCCGACCCGGGCGCCCTGGGCGGCGGCGTCGACCGCCACGCCGACCGGGCCGGCGAGGCGCGCCGCCCCGGCCGTGGCACCGGCCGTCGACGCGCCGGGGGCACCGGTCCCGCCGGTCGAGCCGGGGCCACCGGTCGCACCGGCGGAGCCGTCCGAGCCGGCGGAGCCGGGGTGCCCGCCGGAGCCGGACGAACCGGGGTGACCGCCGGAGCCGGACGTCCCGTCCCCGCCGGTGGAGCCGTCCCGACCGCCGGAGCCGGACGGCCCCGACCCCCCCTGGTCGCTCCGGCTGTCCCCACCGCGCGATCCGGACGGGCCGCTGTCGCCCTGGCTGGTGAACGCGGAGCCGGCCACCTTCTTCGCCCCGGAGGCGACCGCGCCGCCCACGGCGGAGATGCCGGCGGCGGACGGGTCGCCGGTGCCCAACGCTGCCGTGGCCGGAACGATGATCTTGAGTAGGGCGGGCAGGGCGACCGCCGAGAGCAGCAGCACCCCGATGCCGGCGATCCGGCTGTGCGCCGAGTCGTTCTCGTTGCCCACCGCGATCATCTCCGCGCCGGAGAACATGATCAGGCCGACGGTCGGCTTGTAGAGCAGCCAGGCGACCAGCCAGCCGATGTGCTTGCGCCACCAGCCGGTGCCCCAGTTCGTCATCGACGCGGCGGCGGCCAGCGGCAGGGTGCCGAGCAGGATGGTCAGCACACCCAGTCGGATGTAGAGCATCAGTACGTGCACGATCGCCGAGATCAGCAGCAGGAAGGAGAGCACCAGCAGCAGGAACGACTCCAGGCTGGACCCGTTGTCGATGCACGGGACGCTCTTGACGACCTCCAGCGCCGCCGACGAGAAGAGATGGTCGGAGAAGTCGTCGGAGAGTTCGGCGGCGTAGCTGATGGTGTAGGCCCCGGCCCCGGCGACCAGGATCACCCGGAGGAAGCCCTGGAGCGCCTGCTTGCCGGCGTCGCCCCGGCGCTCCAGCGCCATCCGGGCGGCGGCGACGAGGATCGACCCGATCGACAGGTAGACGATGATCCACTCGATCTGGTCGCTGATCAGGGCCGGTACGCCGGCACTGCCGTCCGCGCCGGGCGCCATGCCGTCACCGAGGGTGGGCACCTCCTCGGTCAGCTCGCCGAAGATCGCGATGGCCGCGGCCAGCATCAGGTTGGCGATCATCCGCACGATGGTGCCGATCGGGTCACCGAGGAACGACAGGAAACCCAGCAGCAGGTCGAGCGGATCCGGTGGCGAGCAGGCGCCCACGTCAACTCCTCCAGAGGGTGAACCCGGCACTACCGGTGATGACCTCGGCCGAGGTGTGCACTGCGCCGGTCCGGGTGGGGGCGACCTTCCAGTCGCCGCCGTCCCAGCGCAGCTCCACCACGGTCGCCACGTAACCGCCGGAACCGCTGCGGACGAGCACCTGCACCCGCGCGGCCTCCGGCGCGTACCGGAGCAGGGCGTAGCCGGCGTAGCTGCCGCCGCCGCGCACGGCGGTGGACCCGGTCGCGGCGTCCAGCCGGGCCACCAGCACCTCCCGGCCGCGTCCGGTCACCACCTGCCGGTCGGCGACCGCGCGCCACTCCGGCCCGCCCAACTGGGTCGGGATCACGTGCGCCGCCAGCACCGCGCCCATCGGGGTACGCGCGAAGCACCGGAGCACCGGCCCTGCGGTGGACGGGCCCTCGCTGGCCGAGACCGGTACCCGTTTCCCGGCATCGAGGGTCCGCCAGGTCACGTCCCCGGGCGGCACCGCCGGACCGGACGCCACCGTCCGGCCGGGCGGACAGGCCCCCGCCTCCGCCGGTCTCCGCTCGACGGCGGCGGGACCGGGGTCGGCCGGGTCGGCACCGGTGTCCCGGGTCAGCCAGACCACGGTCGCCAGCAACACCGCCCCGGCGAGGAAGACTGCGGAGAGCACCCAGTTCCGCTCGTTCCAGAACGGCGGGTCCGCCCCGGAGCGCCGGTGTTCCCGGCCGGTCACGGTCATTCGCCCTGTCCGCCCTCGCCGCCCTCGCCGCCGGTTCCGCCGTCGAAGATGAACCCGGCCAGCGGGCCGGCGGCGGCGACCAGGATGCAGCCGCAGAGGACGAGGCCGAGCCGGGTCAGGTGCTCGGAGCTCTCGCCCCGCTTCACCGAGATCGCCATCATCGTTCCGGTGATCAGCACGCCGGCCACGCCGGCGGCGGTGCCCGCCCAGGCCACCAGGTTGAGCAGCGTCCCCACCAGGTCCTCCAACTCGCCCGGGGCGTCCGGCTCCGGGTTGTCCAGGGCGGGGAACCGGACGACCGCCCAGGGGGCGACGGCGGAAAGGATCATGAGCGACATCGGTTTTCTCCTCGTGGGTGCGCGCCGGGGCGCGTGGCATCGGCCGGGCCCGGGTCCGGGCTCGGGGAGAAGTGGTCGGGTCGGGGTGGTCGGAGGGTCGGGTCAGAGGCCGAGGTCGCCGAAGTAGGTGACGAGCGGTCCGGCGGAGGCCCCGAGCACGCAGGCGAACGCGACGAAGACGAGCCCCCGGAAGTGGTCGCTCTCCTCACCCGGCATGCCCCGGTTGAGCTGGAGGGCCATCATCGTGCCGACGATGATCAGGCCGGCCACCCCGGCGGCGGTGACGCACCAGGCGAGCAGGTTCAGCAGCGCGTCGGCGCTGGCGTTGCCGCCGGCCGGGTTGTAGGCCGGCGGGGGGTCGAACTTCGGCGCGTCCTGGTCGGGGCCCCGGAACAGCCCGATGGCCAGGTACCTCCCGGTCACGACGCTCTCCTTCCCCTGCCGGACGGCCGGGCCCCGACCGCCACAGCCCTGCCGTCCCGCTGGGCCCCGACCGCCACAGCCCTGCCGTCCGGCTGGGCCCCGACCGCCACAGCCCTGCCGTCCGGCTGGGCCCCGACCGCCGTCGCCAGCCGGGACAGGCCCTTGGGCAGGCGGCCCGGGAGCCGCCCGAGCCGCAGCGACGGCAGCCAGGGCACCCGGTGCAGCGGCGCGACCGACCGCAGCACCCGGATCCGGCGGCCCAGCGCCAGCGGCAGGCCGCCGGGCGCGTCCGCCACCACGACCAGGCCGGTCAACCGCATGCCGGGCGGGTGCCGGCCCTCCCGCAACGCGTTGAGCGCCCGGGACGCCGCACGCAGCCCGTCGGCGTTGCTCCGGGCGACCAGCATCACCTGGGCGGGTTCCGCCAGCGCGGCGTCGGGCCAGCGGCAGCCGAGGTCGGTGCCGCCGAAGAGCCGGGTGAGCGTGGTGGCGCCGGCGCCGCCGTGCGCCGCGATCCACCCGATCCCCTCCGCCGCCAGCGACCGCCGGGGCGGCAACCCGAGGCCGTACGCCTGCGGCGGCGGCACCGCCGTCGGGTCGGCTGCCAGGGCTGGGGCCATGCCCGTCCACCTCCTTCCACGAATCCGGTCCGGTCGACGGCTGCGGTGAACCGGGCGCGGTTCCGGCCCGTTGGACGGGTCGATCCGGGCCGCCGACGGACGCTCCTACGGGGCTCCGCCGCCCCCGGTTCACGCCGGATCGCAGGTTTTTTCGTCCGACCGGGAACCTGGACAGGAGGGGACGTGACGGCTTCCGACAAGGGTGGTACGGGTTCCGGAAAGAGCCACGCCGCGATCGTCGGCGCGGCGATCGCCGCCGGCCTGAGCTGCCTCGGCTCGCCGGTGCTGGCGGTGGGCGGCGCGGCCGTCGTCCTCGTCTTCGGCGGGCTCGGCGTCCTGCTGGCCCCGCTGATCCTGCTCATCCTGCTCTTCGGCGGGGGCGGATCGGGCCTGGACGCCGGCCAGACCGCCGACGACTCGCTCGCCGCCGTCCAGGGCGACGGGAAGGGCGACCTCGACCGCAGCCAGGTGCCGGCGGCTCTGGCCGACACCGTCGAGGACGCCGGCTCGACCTGCTCCGCGATCGGCCCGATCGTGATCGCCGCGCAGATCGAGGTGGCCTCCGGCTGGGACCCGGCGAAGGTCGGGCCGGGCGGCCGGGTGGGCATCTCCCAGCTCCCGCCCGACGTGTTCACCCGGTACGGCGAGGACACCGACGACAACGACGAGACCAGCGCCCTCGACGAGGAAGACTCGATCATGGCGCAGGCCCGGTACGTCTGTGCCCTGGCCGGCGAGGTGCGGACCCTGCTGGACAACGGTCAGGCGATCGGTGACCCGCTCGACCTGACGCTTGTCGCGTACGACCAGGGCATCGACGCGGTCCGCGAGGCCGGCGGCATCCCGTCCACCAACGAGGCCCAGTCCTACGTGGTGCAGGTCCGGGCGTTGTTCGGCAAGTACCAGGGGCTCGGCGGCCCTCCACCCTCCTTCCCGCCGACCGCCAGCCCGTCCGCGACCGACGACTGACCCTCGCAGGAGCAGCCCGTGCCGACCCCGGAGACCACCGCCCCGCCGGAGCAGGCGGTCGACCGTCCGCCGTTCATCCTCTACCTCGACGGTCCCCGGTACGCCGAGGCGCTGCACATGCTGACCACCTGGGTCCACCACCTGCTGCTGCCGGTCTACGCCCGGGAGACCACCTCCACCACGCCGTGGTGCCCCCGGTGGTGGCTGCACCCGGAGGCGGTCGCCCAGCTCTACGGCCTCTGGATGGCCTGGCAGGAACTCACCGGCCCGCAGGCCGGGATGTGCGGACCGGCGAACTGGCACCGGGACTACCTGGCGCCGGTGATGGGCGCGCTGCGCGACCCGTCCGGGCCGTTCGCCGGCTGCAAGGTGGGCGGGCACCGGGCCAAGGAGGTCCCCCGGATCGACCCGCTCTGACCTCGGCGCTGCTCCTGCTCCCGGGCGGCCGTCTGCGCCGCGCGGCGTGCCCGCCCGCACCCGCGGCGGAGCGGACGGCACCGCACGGCGTGCCCGCCTGCACCCGCGGCGGAGCGGAGGGCACCGCACGGCGTGCCCGCCTGCACCCGCGGCGGAGCGGAGGGCACCGCTCAGCGCCGGTGCCCCCGCGGACCGGCGGGGGGCGTGACCGTACCGGGCATCGGTGCCGGGGAGCCCGGTGGGGACGGCTGCCACCCCGGGGTCGACGACTCGCTGCGTACCGGCGCGGGCGTTCCCCCCGACCCCAGCGCCGCCACCCGGGCCGCCGGCCCAGGGCGGTACGGCGTCGGCGCCACGATCTCCGGCGGCGTGGTCCGGTCGGAGCGGACAGATCCGGAACGGCTCGGCGAGAGGGTGGGGCTGGCGAGCGCGGCGACGTCGGCGACCGACCGGTCCGGCGTACGGGCGGGCGGGGGTGTGGTCGGTGCGCCGCCGACCGTCGGCGGGTGCAGGTAGTGGCCGGAGACGGTGGGCAACCCGCCGTTCTGCCACAGGTCACGCAGGGCCGGGTTGCCCTGGATCACCTGGTCGAGGCGTTCACCGATCCGGCTGAGGTACCGGGCGTGCGCCGCCTCGAATGCCGCCGGCACCCGCCACTCGTGCGGCAGACCCGGTGGCGGGCCCGGACCGAGCGGACCGGCGACCCCGCCACCCGGCCGCGCCCCGGGTGGCGGGCCTACCGCGGCCCCCCGTTCGGCAGGGAGCGGCGGCAGCGGCCCCCGGCCACCACCCACGCCCGGACGGGCGGGTGCTTCGGGCGGGCCGTCGAGCAGCTCGTCGACGATCCGGTTCACGGACCGGACCAGCCGCACGATCGCGTCGGTGAGGCCGGCCGGCCGGTCCGCCGGTTTCCCGGGGCCGACCGGCCCGGCCGTGCCGGGTGCCGGACCCCAGCCGGGGCCGGGGACCGGGTGCACCGCCGGCGGGTCGACGGCCCGCTGGGCCGACTCCACCAACCCGCGCGCCGCCTCCCGCTCCCCCCGCATCATCTCCGGGTCGGTGCGGTCGAGGCGTGCGTCGAGGCGGTCGAGGTCCTGCCGGAGGATCGCGAACACCACCCGATCGAGGTCACGGTCGGGCGCGGGCGGCTCCCCGGGTCGGGTCGGCGCGGTTGGCTCGGACACGGGGCCACCTCCGGCAAGCCTCGGGCGCTGCTGTCCGGGGCTCTACGTCCGTCGCCGGTCGCCGGTTCACCAGCCGTGCCGATCGGTGGCTCAGCGGGGGGCGTCGTCGTCCCGGGAGATCGGGGCGGTCACGATCGCCGAACCGTCGGCGAAGCCGACCGTGACGAAGGCCAGGTCCTCGATCGGAAGTGACAGTTCGCCGGTCACCTCCTGCGGCCCGCCGGAGGTCGTCCAGTCCCGTACGACGTGGGTGACGCCGTCCCGGGTGACCGCGAAGAGCCGGTGCCGCAGGCCCGGACGAAGACCGGTGGCGGTGATCCGGATGGTGGAGCCCCGCTCGTCGTCGGTGGTGATGGTGACGGAGAGGCTGACGCCCTGCGCGGAGCCCTGCCCGGTGGCGGTCAGCACCACGTCGTCGCCGGAGTTCAGGCCGACCACGACCCCGCCGCCCAGCACGACCGCCATGACCAGGGCCGCCGCGCTGCCCCAGAGCATCAGCCGGCGGCGCCGGGCCGTCCCACCGGGACGGTTCCGGCCCGGACCGCCAGACGACCGGCCACCGGGTTCCCCGGGGCGGGCGCCGCCCGGCCGGGTCGGACCGGCGGACCGGGATCCGGCGTCGACGGCCGGGCCGGTGGCCGGCGCCGGCACCGCGGCGGCCGGCGGCAGCGCGGTCGCCGGAGACAGGGCGGTCGCCGGAGACGGTGCAGTCACCGCAGCCGGGGACGGCGGCGCGGGGGCGGACGGGGGTGACACCACGGCGGCGGACGGGGACGGCGGCGCGGGGGCGGCGGACGACGGGTCGGCCGCCGACGGCCCGGACATCGCGTCGAGGTCGAGGCCGAGGTCGGCCCAGTCGGCCGGACCGAGCCCGACCAGCGCGCCCGTCACGTCGCCGATCTCGCCGGCCTCCGCCAGGCAGCGCGAGCAGCCGGCAAGGTGCGCCTCGAAGGCCTCCCGCTCGGCGTCGTCGAGCGCGCCGAGGAGATAGAGGGCGAGGGTCGCCTGCTCGGTGGTGGGGTTCTCGCCGCCGGTGCGCATCAAGCCCCCTCCTCAACCCGACAACACCATTCGGTGTGGCGGCACCCGGGGACAGCATCCGTTCCGGGGGTCGGGCGAGGGACCGGGCCTGGTGGAGTCAGGATGATTCCGTCGAACCGATCGCCGCGTGCAGCGCGCGCACCGCATAGTACGTCCTGGATTTTACAGTACCTTCGGGGATACCCAGCCGCTGCGCGGCCTCGGCGACGGAGGCCCCCTTGTAGTACATCTCGACCAGCACCGCACGGTGCTCCGGGCTGAGCTTCCCCAGGGCGAGCCGGACCGTGTGCGTGCTGACCACGCGGTCCATCACGTCCTCGCCGGTGGTCAGCCGGTTCGGGTCCGGCATGCCCACCTCGGGCGGCCGGGCCTGCCGGGACCGCATCGCGTCGATCGCCACGTGCCGGGCGACGGTGTAGAGCCACGGGGCGATCCGCTGCGGTTCGGCGGCGAGGGTGGGCAGGTTCCGCCAGGCCCGCAGGAAGGTCTCCTGCACGAGGTCCTCGGCGAGTTCCTGCTGACCGAGCACCAGCCGGGTGAGGAAGCGCAGCAGCGGGGTCCGGTACTCCTCGTGGATCCGCCGCATCAGGGTCTCGGTGTCCGCCGGGGCGGCCTCCGCGTCCGCCGTGCGCCCCGGCCCGAGTGCGTCGTTGGGCACCGCCGACACCGCCCGCCTCCCCCTGACGTACGGGTCGGACCCGTACCGTCGGGTCGACATCGTCGTATCGACGGCCGACCCACCTACCGGGAGAGAATAGCCGGACCCGTGGGAGCGTGTACCAGGCCGGCGCGGCCGACGGCGTACCTCGTCGACCCGGGTGCCCGCCTCCCGACATCGACGCTCCTCCCCTGTGGACGATCCCGGCTGCCGGTTCGGTTCGACGGTCCGGGTAGGACTCATCGGACGAACCGCAGCCAGCGGACATTGGTGAACTCCTGCGGCTGGCCACTGGTGAAGGTGAGGTAGACGTCGTGCCGGCCGGTCGTCGGGCGCAGACCGCCCGGGACCGTCCGCCACTGCTGCCAGCCGCCGGTGCCGGCCACCGCGACGCTGCCGACCACCGGGTTCCGCTCGCCGCCCAGCCGGATCTCGACCAGTCCGGAGATCCCCGGGTCCGCGCCGCTGGCGACCCGCACCTCGAAGCCGGTCACCGGCTGGTCGCCGAAGTTCACCCCCTGGTACGCCACCCAGTCGCCGTCGGCGATGAAGCCGATGTGCTCGCCGCCGCCGTCGGTGCCCTCGGTGCGCACCCCGTGCTGCCGGTCGAAGCCGTCCGCGGCGATCTCCTGGCCCACGCCGCGCTTCCGGTCGCCGCCGTCCACGGTCGGCGGAGGCACGACCGGGGCGGTCGGGTCGGTCGCCGCCCCGCCGCCGAACGGGGTCAGCGTGAGCGTCATCCTGCCCGGCGCGGTGTCCTGGATGTACGAGGCGTCGCCGACCACGTCGTCGAAGGGGAAACCGTACGCCCGGCCGTCGGCGGCGTGCCGGTGCAGCACCCGGGCGTAGTGGTTGGTCACCGGATGCTGGTAGAAGGCCTCCCGGCTGGTGACGGGCTGGTCCGGTCGGGCCAGCACCGAGCGGTTCAGCGCGGCCCCGAGGATCGCCGCGACCGGCCCGGACACCCCGTCGTTCGGCGCGAGCAGGGCCCCGTCGCAGAAGAACACGTCCCGGGTGGACGGCCGGTCGAAGGCGCGCACCCCGTTGTCGAAGGTGAGCCGCCCGTCCACCACCCGACCGGTGTAGCGGCCGGCGGACGTGACGACCCGCAGGTCGGTCCGGCTGTACCGGTCCCACATCTCCCCGACGTACCCGTCGAAGTAGCCGGGATCGAACCGGCCGGTGCCGATCGCGTGACCGGGCGCGATCACCCGCAGCCGGTCGCCGACGACGAGCCGCTCGAAGCCCGGCTGGCGGGACAGCTCGTCGAAGACGGCCTCCCGCCCGCCGTCCCGGAGCCGGCCGGTGGTCGCCTCCGCCGAGCCGGTGAGCCGGATCGACATCGGGATGCTGAACATGTCCACCATGGTGGTGTTGCAGAACATCCCGGCCGCGTTGTAGGTGAACTCGCAGCAGTCGTGCAGCACCCCGAACGCCGGGTCGCCGTCCACCCAGCCCACCGGGTACTGGAGGGCGGGCCGACCCGCGCCGTCGGTCACCACCCGGAAGGGCAGCTCGCCGTCGATCGAGAAGTAGATCCGGCCGGACATCATCGGCAGCTGGAACGAGGTGGCACCGCTCGCGGCGAGCGGCACGGCGATGTCGGCCCTGCCGTCGGGGCCGTTGTCGGCCAGCGAGGCCGGGCTGAACCGGCCGCTCTCCCGGACGTACCCCATCTCGCCGGTCTCCAGGTCGGTGCCGACGACGTACATCCGGATCGCCGCGTTGTCGAACCGCCCTGTGCTGTTCACCACGGTCAGCGGCAGGCCGCCGGACGCGCGGGCGCGTGACATCAGCGGAGCCGCGACCGCCGGCACGCCGACCACCGCCGCCCCGGCCAGCCCCATCCCGAGCAGCCTGCGTCGCGTCACCATGGCACCAACCTCCGATCGTCGCCGCCGGCTCCGGCAGGACGCGCCGTGCTGCGCGCTGCGGACCGTGACTGCCCCGTTGACGGGCAGGTGACGTCCTCGGTTCAATGTGCACCGGCACCACATCATTCGGCTTGAGCCACCAACGGTGAACCGTCCGCAGCGACCGTCCGTCATGACAGCGATGACGCCCCGCCGAAAGGGATGGCCCGTGACATCCGTCTCTCCGTCCGCCCGGTCTCCACTCGGGCGGATTCCCCGCCGTCTCGCCGCCGGTCTCGTCGCCGGCCTGGCCGTCCTGAGCGCGGTGGTCGCCGCCGTCGGTTGGGGTGTCGCCTCGGCCGAGGACGACGACCTGGTCGGCCGCCCGGTCTCCGACGAGCTTGCGGCCACCGTCGTGGCCGCCGCCCGGTCCTGCCCGGTCCTCTCCCCCGCCCGTCTCGCCGGGCAGCTCATGGCCGAGTCCGGGCTGGACAGCCGGGCCCGGGACACCGCCTCCGGCGGGCGGGGCATCGCCGGACTCGACGACCAGGACTGGAAGAAGTGGGCGCCGTGGCCCGACGCGGCCCGGTCGGACGCCACCGCGAACACCATCGCCCTGGCCCACCAGCTCTGCGACCTCAGCGGACAGCTCCGGCTGAAGAAGGTCGACGGGGACGCCTGGCGGCTCTCCGTCGCGGCCTTCCACACCGGACTGGACGACGTGGTACGGGCCGGTCAGGTGCCGCCCCCGGCCGTCGAGTACGTCGACGAGGTCAGCGCCTACGCCGCGTACTACGGCAAGCTGACCGTCTTCGGCGGCTCCGGCGACGTACGGCCGACCGGCGGCAAGGAACAGCCGAAGGCCGTGCCGGCCGAGTACGTGCCGCTCGTCGTGCGGGCCGGCTCGGTCTGCCCGCAGGTGTCCCCACCGGCGGTCGCCGCCCAGTTGATGGCGCTCTCCGGGTTCGACCCGAACCGCCTCGGCCCGTCCGGGCAGCGCGGTGTCGCCCAGTTCCTGCCCGAGGTCTGGCAGGCGTACGGCCCCGACGGCGTGTCCGCCTGGGAGCCGGAGGTGGCCGTCCCGGCGGTCGGCAGCGCGATGTGCGCCATGGTCAAGGACCTGGGTGGGCTGGCGGGCGATCCCTACCTGCTGGCCCTCGCCGCGTACCGCAACGGGCCGACCGCCGTCCGGCAGACCGGCGGCGAGCTGGACAGCGCCACCGAGGCGTTCGTCCGGACGGTGCGGGAGTTCACCGACTTCTACACCCTCGACGGACGGCTCCGGCCGGCGGCGCCGCCGACCCCCACCCCCAGCGCGCCCGCCCCGAAGCCGACCGACGACGCGCCGACGCCGACCCCGAGCGCCAGCAGCAAGGCCCCGCCGACCAAGCGGCCGGCGCCGGTCGACCCCGGACCGCAGCGGCCCAGCACGATGAAGCAGCTCGTCGGCAAGGAGACCGGCCTCTGCGTGAGCGCCGGCGCGGGCACCGACGGCACCGTGCTCACCCTGCGGCCGTGCCGGGAGGAGAAGGCCCAGTGGTGGGACTTCCGCGCCGACGGCACGATCCGCGCCAACGGCCTCTGCATGGACGTGGCCTGGGGCGACAAGCAGGACGGCACGCCGGTCCAGGTGGCCCGGTGCAGCGGCAACCCGGCCCAGCAGTGGCGGCGGTCCCCGGAGGGCGGCATCGTCAGCACGCACTCCAACACCTGCCTGGACGTGGACGGCCACGGCACGGGCGCGCCGCTGAACATCTGGTACTGCGTCTTCAACCCCAAGCAGACCTGGTCGCTGCGCTGACCCGGACCTGACGGCGGGGCCGGTGGAGGTCCACCGGCCCCGCCGATCCGGAGGTCAGTTGGCGTAGCCGCGCCGGCGGACCCGCAGCAGGTAGACGAAGCCGCCACCGGCGACGAGCGCGACGACGAGGACGACGGCGAGGGCCACCCCGCCGTTGCCGCCCCGCTCGGGTGCGGAGAGCGGGTTCTCGCCGTCGAGCCGCTTCGCCACCGAGGCGCCCGGATTGATCATCCCGTGGCCGAAGCGGGCGTCCGGCGCCTCGCCGCCCAGCTTGTCGGCGGTCTCCTGGATACGCTGCCTGACCTGCTCGGCGGTCAGGTCCGGGTAGGCCGCCCGGACCAGGGCCGCCTGCCCGGCCACGAAGGCCACCGCGAACTGGGTTCCCGTGTTGCTCACCACGCCGCTGCCGCCGACGCCGATGCTGGCCACGTCGACGCCGGGCGCGACCAGGTCGACGCTCCCCTCCTGGTACTCCTCGGCGAGCTTGTCGTCCACCCCGACGGCCCCGGTGAGGATCAGGGCGCCGGTGCCGGAGTCCTCCCCCTTCTCCGGCCGGTCCAGCGGCTTGGTCGGCGCACCCGCCACCACCAGCACGTCGTGGTTGAGCGCGGTGGTGATCGAGGCCGCCACCGCCGGGTCGGTCAGGTCCACGTACGACCCGAGGGCGACCACCGAGGCACCCGCGCTGACCGCCACCTCGACGGCGTTGGCCGCGTCGGCGGCCCGGCCGTTCCCCGAGTTGCGCACCATCCGGACGGGCAGGATGGTGGCGTCCGGGGCGATGCCCACCGGGGATTCCTTCGTGCCCGCGTCGGCGGCGACGATCCCCGCCATCGCGGTGCCCGACCCGAGGCAGTCGACGTCGCCCCGGCCGTTGCCGACGGTCACGTCCGCGCCGACCGCCACCCGTCCGCTGAGCTGCCCGACGGTGGCGTCGACCCCGGAGTCGACCACGGCCACCATCACCCCGTTGCCCCGGGTCAGGTTCCACGCGCCGTCGGCGGCCATCCGCAACTGGGCCCAGTTGGACTTGCTGCTCGACGCCCTGGTGACGGTGCACCGCTCCGGACCACCACCGCCGGCCGGTCGGCCGGTGCCGGAGGGTCGCGGGCTGGGCGACGGACTGGTCGGGCTGGCCCCCGGGGCGGGCTTCGTCGGACGGACGGTGCGCGACGGGCTCGGCTTGACTCCCGGAGCGGCCGGTAACTGGCCGTACTTCACCCCGTCACCGGCCGCGTCCCAGGGCAGCACCAGGTGCCAGCCGGCGTTCAGCCGGGTCGGATCGGACAGGCTGGCCCCGTCCGGCTGGACCCGTCCGGTGTTGAGCTGGTAGATCTCCGCCGATCGCTCGGCGCTGCCGAGGAACCGCAGCGCGATCTCGGAGAGGTTCTCCGGCTCGCCCTGGTACGCGGCGGCGACCACGTAGTACTTGACGTACGCCTGGTCGTCGGGATCGGCCGCGGCTGTCGACGGGGGCGGTACGGCCAGCAGCAGGCAGCAGGCCATCGCCACCGCGAGCAGGCGGGCAAAAGTGGGGTGCTTCGCCAGCACTGGGATGTCCTCCTTCAGTCACCGCCGCCATGGGTCAGCGGCCGTCTCCGTCTATTGCGGATCCCAGCCAGGTTCGTTCAAATCGATCTGAACCAGATTTCCTTGATCCTCGTCAGGGGGAGCAGGCCGAGGGTACCGGTCATCGATGAACCGGAGGGCCCTCGCGTGTTTCCGACGTCGACCACTGTGGACGTCGGCGGGCCGGGTGGACACGGAGGCGGGGACGGTGGTGGTGGAACTCACGCGGACGGTGGGCGACGCGGGCATCGACCGGTTACCGGCGACCCGCCGCTTCGACCCGCACCGACACCGGCGGATCAGCGGGCTCTTCGACCTCTGGCTGGAGACCGATCCCGACGGCGGTCTGGTGGTGCCCAGCGCGCCCGCCCGGCGGCTCGACGCCCGGGGCGTCGCCGATCTGGTCCGCCGCTCCGGTGGGGCCGCCGACGACGTCCGGATCCTCACCGACGACGGGGCCCGGCACAGCGGGCTGTTCCGCGAGGTCGCCGGGCTGCTCGGGCACGACGTCCTGATCGGCCCGGCCGGTACGGACATCCGGCACGTCACCGCCCGGGGCCCCGCCGAGCAGCAGCGGAGCGACGAGGCCGAGCCCGGCCCGCTGCACGCGGTGGCCCTGGACCGGGTCACCCGGTGCCCGCTGGACTGGATCGTCCTCCAGCCGCCGGACCTCGCCACCGACCTGCCCGGCTGGTTCGCGGTGGACCGGGGCCTGGTCCGGCCCCGTACGGGGGTGGTCGGCCTGCCCCTGCCGGACGGCCTCGCCCTCGCCACCCGCGCCGACTTCGTCACCCGGCGGGCCATCGCGCACCGGCTCGGCGGAACCTCCGACGGCCTGGTCACGGTGGCGGTCACCGCCCGGTCCGGCGGCTTCCTCGTCGGCACGTACGGCGGCACCCAGGAGGTGCACACCGGCGGCCAGCTCGCCGCCCTCCTCGGCGACCTGCCTCTCTACGGCAGCGACCTCCGCCTCTGGCTGACCTGGCCGTCCGACGACGACGAGCGCTCCCGGTTGGCCGAGCAGGTCGCCGAGCTGGCCGAGACGACCGGGGCGACGGTCTGGACGCCGCCGCCCGGCGGCAGCGCCGAACTGGTCGACCACGAACGGGACCTGCGGGCCCTCGACCTCGCGGGGGCACCGGCGCCCTGGCGGGCCCACCCGCCCCGGTACGCCGCCGATCCGCCCGGTTTCGCCGCCACCGGGGACGGACGGCTGGTGTCGCGGCGGTCCGCCGCGCAGGTCGCCGTCACCGGGCCCGGCACGTCGGAGCCCGCGCTGCCCGCCGCGCCCGACCCGGGCGGCGATCCTCCCGACGGAGGCGCGCCGATCAGTGCGGCGGGGGGCGCGCCGACCGGTGCGGCGGGAGGCGCGGTGGCCGGTGCGGCGGGGGACGCGGTGGCCGGAACCGCCGCGCCCGCCGCCGGACCGGCGGCGGAGCTGGTCCCGGCCCTGCCCCGGCCCGTCCTGGTCACCGAGGGTCGCCGCGCCCCGGAGTACGGCCCGCCGTGGCTGCCCCGGGGACAGCAGGTCAACGCCGAGGAGTTCGAGGCGTTCGTCGTCTCCCCGGGCGAGCTGGCCCGCGCGGTCCGCGACGGCGTGTCCAGCGCCGAACTGTTCCTGGTCGCCTTCCTCGACCCCCGCTCGGCGGCCCGGGGCAGCCGGCTGCTCCGGGTCCGGGTGCAGCCGGGTGGCGCGGTCCCGGTGGCGGTGCTCCGCTCGCACGTACCCGCGCGGTTCCAGCACCTGATGGGGATGGCCGACTCGTACCTGCTGCCGGCGGCCCGGCTGGACCGGGTGCGGACGCTGGAGGGGTTCCACACCGAGGGCTTCGGCCGGCTCCGCCCCGCCGGGATCGAGGGCGGACCGCTGCGCATCCGGTGCGCACCGGGCACCGGGACGCTGGCCGGGCTGCCCAACGACGTCCGCCGGTGGCCCGGGATCGGCGCCGGCCGGGCGTACGCGCTGCTGCCGGCGAAACCCCACCGCCTGCCCCGGGGCTGGCTCCGGCTGCACCGGGAACCGCCGCCGGCGCGGCCCGGCCGGCTGATGGTGGAACTCCGGGTGCCCCGGGGCCGCACCATCGACGTGCCGGGCACCGCCGGGGCGCTGGGCGGACTGGCGTTCGTCCGCACCCCGGCCGCCCGGCTGCGCGACGCCGGGGTCGAGCTGATCCTCGGCAGCCGCTCGTACGACCGGGTGCGGGTGCACCGCGCGTACCGTCCGGGTGAGGCAGGCTGGCAACGGGTCGCGGACGTGCCGGCCGGCCCGCTACCGGTCGCCGTCGCCGCCCTTCAGTCCGCCACCACCTGAACCGACCACCGGCCGCCGGGCACCGGACCGATCACCACCGGCACGCAGCGCCCCCGGGTCGCGGCGGCGAGCCCACGGGCCCGCCCCACCGCGCCCGCCGGCAGGCCGGCGACCAGCACCACGTACGGCTCCGGAAGCTCCTCCCCCGCAGCCGGCGGATCGGGCAGCGCCGCGAGGGTGCGGCACCCCTCGGGGACGTCGGGCCCGAGGGCGTCGCCGACCACCGCCACCCCGACACCGGCCCGGAGCAGCCCACGCGCGTAGTGGACGGCCATCCGCCGACAGGCGTCGGCCGACCCGACGAGGGTCAGCACGTCGGGAGTACGCCCCAGGTCGACGCGCAGCCGCCACGGCCCGGTCCGGCCCAGGTCCAGCGGCACGGTCGCCCGGGGCGCGGGTTCCGCCCCGCCGAGCCAGGCGTACGCCGGGTCGCCCTGCCCGGCGGCCACCCCGACCAGCCGGACCCGGACCGGTCCCGCCCCGCTCTCCAGGTCGGCCGCGAGGTACGGGACCTCGCCGGCCACCGGCACCGCCGGCCGGGGCACGTCCCGCTGCTCGCCCGCCGGGGCGAGGGCCGGGGCCGGGGCGGGGGCAGGGGCCGCCGGAGCCGGGGACGGGGCGGGGGCCACCGGAACCGCCGGGGTCGGGGCGGGGGCCACCGGAACCGCCGGGGACGGGGCCGGAGAGCCCGGAGTTGCCGGAACCGGCGTTTCCGCTGTCGAGGTACCGGTGCCGACCTCGGCAGGGGTGACCAGCGTGACCGGCACCGTCGCACCGGGCGCGGTGGTCGCGGCCGGTACGCCGGTGGTGTTCCCGGCCGGCGGGAGCGGCGGCGCGGGCCGGGGCTGCGGTGGAACGGACGCGGCCGGTGCCGGCACGGGCGACGGCGCGGCGGGGCCGGCGGCGGGCCCCGCCCCAACGGGGATCGGCGCGGGCGTGGTCGGCACCGGTGGCGCGGAGGTCGCGGGAGCGGCGGCTCGGGCGGACAGGTCGACGGCGGGCACCGGGGCGTCAGGGGCGGGTGGGGTGGACAGTTCGGCGGGGGTCGGGGTGTGGTGCCGCTCCGGCGGCCACGGGCCACGGTCGTCGAGGGCCACGGCCGGACGCCGGAGGCCACCGCGTCGCAGCAGCATCAGCGCCAGCACGGCGAAGACCACCGCGAGCAGACCCGCTCCACCGCGCACCAGGAGTGGGGTGAGCGGGTCGTCCCGCCCGACGTCCTGACCGTGCCGGGCGGCCAGTCCGGGTGCCGTCACGGTCGGGGTGCCCGCCGGGGCCGTCCGGGCCGGGGCCGCCGAGCGGGTGGCCGGCGCGGACGGGGAGGACGGTGCCGGTCGGGCGGCCGACCGGCTCGGCGACGGTCGGGCGGGACGGGGGGCCAGGTCCGGCAGCGGCCCGGTGCGCACCCCCTTTCCCCGGGCGTCCCGGGGCAGCACGAGGATCCAGCCCGGACCGAGGACCATGCCGTCGGTGAAGGTCTGGCCGTCAGGCTGGACCCGACCGGTGTTCAGCTCGACGATCTCCCGGAACCGGTTGCCGTTGCCGAGGGTGCGCAGGGCGATGGCGTAGAGGTACTCCCGCTGCCCGTCGACCGGCGGCCCCACGACGTAGTACCGGCCGGTCTCGGCGGGTGCCGCCGGTGCCACGGTCGGCGGTACGAGCAGCACGAGCCCGATCACCAGGAGCACCGATGCCAGGGCTCGCCGCATCAACACCATCGCCTTCCACGTCCTCGTCCATCGACATCCTCCCGCGTTCGGCCCCTTCTACGCGGCGGGGTGCGGACGGTTCAACGGGGATCGCCACCCGGTGCGACGGTACGGGCGGCGTAGCGGGCGGACAGCGGTACGGGCAGGCCGTGGTCCGGGCGGGCGGACGCAGGACGGTCAAGTTCAGTCGACGCCGCTCGGGCGGGGCCGGGTGCCGAGGACGTCGACGAAGCGGGTCATCGCCGCCTGGAAGTCGACCCGGTCCGCAGCGTGGAACCGGCGGAAGAACCAGTCGGGCACCCGGGCCTGGCCGCGCCGGCTGTGGAAGATCAGATCCTGGGTCTGCCGGGCCAGGGTGAGCAGGTCGCGGGGTGCGGCGGGGGCGGGTGACCCGCCCGGCGCGAGGCGAGCCCGGAGGATGGCGAGCGCCCGGGCGCGTTCCACCGCGACGTCCCGCTGGCTCCGGTAGATCTCCAGGCCGAGGAGCAGGGCGCCGAGGGACGGCACGAACCACTGGAGCAGCAGCTGGGCCACGGTCAGCCCGGCGGTCACCCCGAACACCACGCCCAGCAGCGACCAGAGCGCCACGCCACCGAGGACGGTGTGCGCGTACCGCAGGCGGATCCGGGAGCCCCAGCCGAGGTTCTGCTGCTGGCAGGCGAGCACGTCGTACGGCACCGGAAGCGGCGGGATCTCGTAGTAGTCCCGCAGGTACTGCTCGTCCCCCCGGTACGCGCGCTCCAGCCGGCTGACCTCGTGGGCGTCGATCCGGTCACCGGCGGCCACAGTGTTCCACGGCAGCCCGAACAGGTCCACGTCGAACATCTCCTGAAGGACCGCCGCCTGCCGGAGCTGCCCCCGCGACCAGGCGCCGAGGCCGAGGGCGTTGGCGACGGCCCAGAGCGCGCCGACCACCGTCACGGTGGTGCCGGGTGCCGCCGTGACGGCGACGACCGCCCCGGCGGCACCGAGCACCACCGACACGGCCATCCGCAGGTTGTCGAGGCGCTGGGCGCGGGAGTGGCAGACCGACATGGCCCGCAGGAGGGCCATCATCTCGGGCCGGTTCTGGCGGCTGAGCAGGGAATCGGCGCGTTCGGTCACGTCACTCTCCCGGGCCGGGAACCCGAGCCTATATCCAGCGCGCTATATGTAACAGAGAGCGCGCCGAGAGCGCTTTTTCGGTGACCGGTTTTGTTACTTCCACATAGATAGCAACGCTACGGGTAGGTCATCTACCGATTGTCCGAGGGATCGAGTAGCGTTCCTTGCGCGCGGGATTCCCCCGAGCGCCCCTCGGACGACCCGCCCGGGTCGTCCTGCTCTCCATCCCCTGTGGGCAGGCCCGAATGACCGGCTTGGGCGACGACGTGGTCGACCCCCTCCACCAGCGGATGCCGCCCGAGTTGCTCCGGTCGGAGCTGCGGGAACTGGCGGCAGCCCGCAACGCCATCCTCGACCTGCTGGACGGTCCGCCGCCCCGGCGGAGTTACACGGGTGCCGAGGTTCACCACGGTACGTACACCGACCACAACCTGCACCCGCCGCGGACCAGGAAGCTGCTGCTCAAGGTGCTGCCGCTCAAGGTGCTGCCGCCGGACGGGAGGTCCCAGGAGCCGGGGCGGCACCGTCGGGCCCTCCATCTCGACCGGGAGTTCGCGCGGGAGCATCTGGTCGGTCAGCCCCTCGACCCGGTCCGGCTCTCCAACGGTCGATGGGTCCTGTTCTTCGAGGTGGCGAACGGTGGGGACCGGCTGTGGAGCCTGGACGATCTGGCCGGGCAGGACCTGCTCGACACGTTCCGGACGGTGGTCGCGGCCCTGCTGCACCGCTGGAACGGCGCGACCTCGACCGACGGGCAACTCGGACTACCGGTCGAGCGGACAACCGTGGACGCCTACCTCCGGCAGGAGTTGGCAGCCGCCGACGCAGAGACAGAGCTCCACGACGTGGTGCGCCGGTTCGGGTTCCCCGTGACCCGCGACGAGCCCTGGGTCATCAACCACTTGCGACGGGAGCCCAACCCGCTCCGGTTGCTCGCTGCGCCCTACGGTGACGTGCCGGTCTGGTACTGCTACGGCCTGACCCACGGCGACCTGCACGGCGGCAACGTGGTGGGCCCGGGGGACAGCTTCGGCAGACCCCTGCCCGGAGCGTTCCGACTGATCGACCTGGACGGCTTCGAGGAGGCGGCCCCGCTGAGCCGGGATCCGGTCTGCCTACTGCTGACCACCGTGCTCCGGTTGGTCTCCGACTTCGGGTCCCCCGAGTCGGACGCCCTGGCGGAGTACCTGATCCACCCGGACCGGCCCTGCCCGCCGAACCTGCGGGGACCGGCGGTCGACCTGGTCCGCATCGTCCACGAGGAGGGCCGGCGCTACAGCTCCCCGGACTGGGTCAGCGAGTGGCGGACGCAGGCCCGCCTCTCACTGGTCAGTCAGGCCCTCGTCTGCGCCACCTACACGGATCTCGGCCCGCACCGCCGCCGGTGGTGCCTCGTCCTGGCAGCCCGCGCCTCGGCAGTGGTCGAGCAGGAGCTGCCGACCGACACCGGCCGGTCGGCGGGCGGCAGCGGCCCGCCGGAACCACCTCGCGTCGGCCCCCGGGGCGAGGGGGGCGGGCGGCCCGGCTGGGCGGGCACCACGCCGGTCCCCGCCGCCGGCCAGGGCGGGGTCGGTCTCGCCGAACGTCCACCCCCGGGGCGGCACCGGGCGCAGGATCCGCCTGTCCAGTGGGCTGGCCGGGCCCGGTTCCACGCGGTCGACGCACCGGTGCCCCGGGGCCACCGTCCGCTCCAGATCTACCCCCCGGCCCGCGGGCCGGGTCACGAGACGTCCGCCTCCCGGCTGACGGAGCGGGTCCGTAGCGACACGGCCGGCGAGCCGCCGGTCACCGCGCACGAGATCCCCCACCAGCGCCGATCGGTAGACGAGACGGTGGACGGACCCGGAGCGCAACGTCGTCGCCGGCGACCTCTCACCCGGTGCCTGGCCCGGGGCGCGGTGCTGGTGGCGGCGCTCGCCGCCACCGTGGGAGTGGTGCACCAGGTGGGCACGTCGAGCGGTTCCCCGCGCCCCGGTACGGACCGGCACGCCGCCGGCACCGGACGGGACCCGGTCGACCCGACCGCGCCGCAGCAACTGATGGACCTCGCCCTCCGTGCCGCCCGGGTGGCGGACGAGCCGGGAACGGGCTCGTTCGCGTACTTCTGCCTGCGGACCTGGTCGTTGGACCGTGACGAGCGGACGCTGCGCCAGGACCGCTACCGTGACGAACAGTCCTGGATCACCGCTGACGGCGCGGTCCGGCAGGCCGCCGTCGAGGTCGTCGCCGGACGCCGACTGCCGGCGACCACGTCCACGTACTCGCCGGGTGCCAGCACGGTGACGCATCCGCTGCCCGCCGAGGACCCGGACGTCCTGCGCCGCCAGCTACGTGAGCTGGCGGACCAGCGACCACACGAGCGGAGCGGGGCGGTGGTCGCCCTCGACCTGGTCCTGCACTTCCACAGGTACCACCTGCTCACGCCCGGTCAACGCGCCGCCCTGCTGGCGCAGCTCGCCGAGACCCCCGCGCTGGCGTACCGGGGCGACTACACCGACTGGAACGGCCGGCACGGGGTCGCGGTGAGCGCGGCGGACGGCACGGACGGGCAGGTCACCGCGACCTTCGACCGGCAGACCGGCCGGCTGCTCAGCCACGAGAGGATCCGGGGCGACAGGGTGACCAGCTACACCTCGCTGCGCATGTCGGGACGCACCGACGTCATCAGCCAGGCCGGCTGCTCCTGACCGGCTCAGCAGCGCCGGTACACGTAGTTCGCCCAGTCCCGGTACGGTCCGGCGTCACCGACAACCCGGGCCTTGACGCTGACGCTGAACAGCGAGCTGTCGTGGTACTGGAAGGTGACCGAACCGGAGGCCAGGTTGTAGTGCGCCGAGGCCGCGCGGTACTGCCACCCCCAGTTGGCGAGGTTCTGCTTGCCACAGGACGAGAGGCGGCCTCGGGGGTAGCCGTAGTAGGGCCAGTCGTAGAAGCAGAACCACCCGGACGGGCAGTCCGCGCCGTACGTCCCGACCGGTCGGCGCAGGGTGACGACGAACGCCCCGCCGTCGTAGCTGATCTCGTCGGCGTTGATCGGCGTACCGCCGGGGTGCCACGCCAGGTAGCTGCGCATCTCCTGGTCGAGCGCGACCGGTCCGGGTCCGGCCGGGTCCGGTCCGGCCGAGGCGGGCGGGGCGGGCACCAGGGCCAGCACGCAGCCGAGAAGGCCGACGATCAGCGTACGGAACGGACGGGAACCAGCCATTCGACACCTCACGATGTGACACGCGGGGACGGGCGGGAGGCCGGACGGCTCGTCGCGTCGCCGGCCCGGGGGCCGGTCGTGCCGGGCACCCGTCCACGAGCATAGGAAGGCGACCTTCCTGATCGACAGGCCGACGAGTGTCGAAATATTTACCGAGGACTATTCGAACGATCACGGGAATGGCGCGGACGGCAGTTTCGTGGAAATTGCATGCCGGTGTGTGCCGCACCGGAAATGCCCACCCCGCTCCGGATCAGATCAGTCCCTCCCGGACCGCGTACGCGACGGCGTGGGTGCGGTTGCGGAGCTGGAACCGGGTGGTGATGTCGTGCAGGACGTTCTTGACGGTGCGCTCCGAGTAGCTGAGCTGGGTCGCCACCTCCCGGGTGTCCATCCCGTCGGCGACCAGGCGCAGCACCTGGCTCTCCCGGTGGGTCAGCCCGTTGACGTCGATGCCACGCGGGGCGAGCACCGTCCGCTGCAACCGGGTCACCTGCTTGACCAGCCGACCGAGCACCTCCGGTGGCATCGCCGCCCCGCCGGAGGCGGTGCTGACGACGAGTTGCGCGAGCCGGTGGCTGGTCGCCTCGGCCCGTGCGGCGAGCGCCCGTACGCCCAGCTCGACGGCGGGGATCAGGGCCAGGTCCGACTCGACCGCGGCGACCAGCACGAAACGCCGGCAGCCCAGCCGACGGACCGCCCGGAGCAGTTCCAGGGCGTCCTGGTCGAGGGTGTCGGCGGCGACCACCCCGACGGTGTCGGCGGTGACCTCGGCCTCGGCGACCACCTCGATCTCCATCCGGCCCCGGAGGGCGGCGGTGATGCCGGCGGTGGAGATCGGGTCGGGGGTGCGGATGTACGCCTGCGTGCGTCCGGTCATGAGGGTTCCCTGCCTAAGTGATCGAGCGGTTGCGGTAGCTCGGCCCCAAACGCTAGAGAAGCCCCGCCGGCCGGCACTGACGTCACACTGGACGCCGCCCCATCGACGGTGCTGCCCGATCCGACCGTCTCGAGCTGCCGGATTGCCCCTAGGGGCAACGACGTGCCGGTGGGGCACCGGCAGAAACCGGCAGGATCGGCTGCCCGGACGGACCCTCCACCGTGCGCTTCCCGCCGCTCGACGATCCACTGTCGCCCGGTGCCGCAGGGAGGGATCATGGACTCCGGGCCGGCACGTTCGGGCGACGTGCCGGCGCCGGTGGGGTCGCGGGGGCGGACAGGAGCCGTGATGATGGCGGACAACGGTGCCGAGCTGAGGCTCCGGCGGTTGCGTGCCGGGCTGACCCAGGAGGAGCTGGCCCGCCGGGCGGGGATCAGCGTCCGGGCGGTACGGGACATCGAACAGGGGCGGGTACGCGCGCCACGGCCGGGGTCGCTGCGGCGGATCGCCGAGGCCATCGGGCTGCCCGAGGCGCCCGGCGCCGGCGGGGCGACCGGGGGCGTACCGGTGCTGGGCATCGGGGTGCTCGGTCCGCTGAGCATCCGGCTCGACGACGAGCCGGTCGGGCTCGGCTCGGGGCGGCAGCGGATGCTGCTCGGCCTGCTCGCCCTGCACCCGGAGGCCACCGTCTCCCGCGAGGAGATCGTCGACGTCCTGTGGGGACACGACCCACCGGAGAGTTGCCTGAACCTGGTGCACACGTACGTGGCCCGGCTCCGCCGGGCCCTCGCCCACCCCGGCGGGGGTGGGGCGGCCGGCGGCACCACGGTCGTCCACACCGGTGGCGGCTACCAGCTGCGCGTCGGCCCCGGGCAGCTCGACCTGGCCCGGTTCACCGCCCTGATCGGCCGGGCCGAGGGCAGCGTCGCCGGTGACCTGGCCAGCCTGGACCGGCTGGCCGAGGCGCTGGCCCTCTGGCGGGGGCCGGCGCTGGTCGACCTGGGGCCCGGCGTGGCCCAGCACCCGACCGCCGTCGCGCTGAACCGTCGCCGGATCGCCACCGCGGTCACCTACGCCACCCTCGCCGTCGACCTGGGCCTGCCGGACCGGGCGGTCCGGGAACTCAGCGCGGTGGCCGGCCACGAGCCGTTGCACGAGCAGGTGCACGCCCGGCTGATGCTCGCCCTCGCCGCCTGCGGACAGCAGGCCCGTGCGCTGGCGCTGCACCGGAAGCTGCGGGACCGCCTCGCCGACCAGCTCGGGGTCGAGCCCGGACCGGAGCTGCGCGAGGCCCAGCTACGCGTCCTCCGGCAGGACCTGCCGGTGGCCGGGGTGCGGGCGGACACGCCGCTCCCGTCCCGGCCGACCACGCCGGCACCTCCCGGGCTCCCCGGTCACCGCCCGCCCGCCCAGCTGCCGGCCGACGTCGCCCACTTCACCGGCCGGAGCAGCCAGATGGCGGCGCTGGACGCGCTGCTGGCGGCGTCGACCTGCGGGCCGGTCGTCGTCGCCACGATCACCGGGATGGCCGGGGTGGGCAAGACGGCCCTGGCGGTGCACTGGGCGCACCGGGTCCGACCGCACTTCCCGGACGGACAGCTCTACGTCAACCTGCGGGGGTACGCGACGGCCAGCCCGGTCCGCGACGGCGAGGCGCTCGCCGGGTTCCTGCACGCGCTGGGGGTGTCCGCCGAACAGATCCCGGTGGATCCGGGGCAGGCCGCCGCGCTGCTGCGGACCCTGCTCGCCGGCCGTCGGATGCTGCTGGTGCTCGACAACGCGGCCAGCGCCGACCAGGTCCGACCCCTGTTGCCCGGTACCCCCGGCTGCATGGCACTGGTCACCAGCCGGGACCGGCTCAGCGGCCTGGTCGCGGTCGACGGGGCCCGCCGCATCCCCCTCGACGTGCTCACCGGCGCCGAGGCCAGCGCCCTGCTCTCCCGGATCATCCCGGCCGAGCAGGTGGCCGCCGCCCCGACCGAGATCGCCGAGCTGGCGGAGGTCTGCGCCCGGCTGCCGCTGGCGCTGCGGATCGCCGCCGCCGACCTGATCGACCATCCGGGCCGGCCGATCAGCACGCACACCGCCCGGCTCAGCGCCGGCAACCAGCTCGCCGGCCTGCGGGTCGAGGGGGACGACCAGGCGGCCGTCCGGGCGGCCTTCGACCTGTCGTACGCGGCGCTGCCCGCCTCGACCCGGCGGCTCTTCCGGCTGCTCGGTCCGGCTCCGGGGGCGGACGTGACGGTGCTGGCGGCAGCCGCCATCGCCGCGCTGGACCAGCCCACCGCCGCCCGGGAGCTGGACCGCCTCGCCGCCGCGCACCTGGTGCAGCAGCCCCGTCCCGGCCGCTACACCTTCCACGACCTGCTCCGGATCTACGCCGTCGAGCGGGCCGTCGCCGAGGATCCACCGCCGGAGCGGGCGGCCGCCGACCGGCGGCTCTACACCTGGTGCCGACGGCGTACCGAGGCCGCCGCGGCGGCCACGTACCCGCAGATGGTGCGCCTGCCGCCGGAGGACGTGGCCACCGCCGGGGCCGTCCGCGACGGCCCCGGCCCGGCGGACGGCCGACCGGCGGACGCCGGGCCGACGACGGCCGGGGAGCACCGGGCGGGCAGCCACCCCGACGGCGAGGGCTTCGCCTCGGCCGAGGAGGCGATGGCCTGGCTGGAGGCGGAACGGACCAACCTGGTCCGGGTCGTCGCGCACGCCGCCGAGCACGGCGCGGACCCGGCCGCCTGGCGGATCCCCGACGCGTTGCGTGGGTACTACCAGTTCCGGCCGCACAGCGACGGCTTCCTGGCCGCGACGCACGCGCTGCGGGCCGCGCAGGTCAGCGGGGACGCGGCGGGCGAGGCGGCGAGCCGACTCGGGCTGGCCAGCCTGCACCTGCGCCGCAGCGAGTACCGGGTGGGATTGGCGCACGCCTCGGCGATGATCGACGCGGCCACCCGGGCCGGTTGGCCGGAGGGGCTGGCGGCGGCGTACGGGACCTGCGGACTGATGCACCTGCGGGCCGGCCGGCTGGCCCAGGCGGCGGAGCTGACCCGGCGGGCGGTGGAGATCCACGAACAGCTCGGCGGGGCCGAGCGGTTGAGCACGAGCCTCGGCAACCTCGGGGTCATCTACCGGGACATGGGCCGGTTGCGCGACGCCGAGGAGGTCTTCCGACAGGGGTTGACCCTGAACCGGCTGACCGGAACCCGGATGAACGCCGGCATCAGCCTGAGCAACCTCGGCGACGTGGAGCACGCGCTCGGCCGCCACGACGAGGCCCTGGCCCATCTCGGCGAGGCGCTGGAGGTGAGCCGGGAGAGCGGCTACCGCCCGACCGAGGTGGAGAGCCTGCGCCGCCTCGCCGCGCTGCACCTGTACGGGGACGACGTGACCCGGGCCGCCGAGCTGGCCGACGCCGCGCTGGCCCTGGCGGAGCTGGTCGGCGACCCGTCGCAGCAGGCTGCCGCCCGTAACGTGCTGGGTGCGGTGCACCTGCGACGGGGCGACGGCGACGCGGCGGTGACCGAGCATCAGCGGGCCCTCGCGCTGGCCCGTGCCAGCGGGACGCACGGCGAACGGGCGGAGGCGCTGATCGGACTGGCCGAGGTGCACCGGCACACCGATCCGACCCGGGCGCTGGCCCTGGCCGGGCAGGCGTGGGAGGTGGCGCGGGCCGCCGGGTACCGGGTCTGGGAGGGACACGCTCTGGTGGCACGGGCCGAGGCGATGGGCGGCCGGGATCCGGTGGAAGCGGTGCGGACGGCCCGGGAGGCGCTGGCGACGCACCGGGAGACCGGCCACTTCCTCGGCCGGCTGCGCAGCCTGCGGTTGCTCGCCGAGATCGGTCCGGCCGCCGGTGTCGACCCGACGACCTACCGGCGTGCGGCCGACCGGCTCGCCGGGCTCGGCCGGACGTGGAACGGCGGCAGGTCACCCCACCTCGGCTGACGCCGGGATCACCCGACGTCGGCTGACGCCGGGCCCGACCGGGGACGGGCGGAGGTCCGCCCGCCCCCGGGTGGCGGCGGCCGGCGCGGGGCCGGATCCGCCGCCTCCGGTCACACCAGGTCGAACTCACGGGCCAGATACCGGAACCTCTCGACGGTGAGCACCGTGGCGAGGATCTGCTCGTCCTCCGACGAGAGGTCGTCCGCCTCGTCGTCGAGGACCTTGGCGAGGACCTGCCGCGCGGTGTCCGGGTCCACGTGGCCCAGCGGTTCGCGCTCCGCGAGGTCGTCGTCGGCGGGGGTCGTCCCGGTCACCGCGACCGGGTCGCACTCCGTCGCCCGGTCGTCCTCCACCGGGTCGGCGTACTCCCCGGCGGTGCGGTCGTGGCCGGGGTGCTCCTGCCCGGTCCACTGCTGGTCGCCGGTCCACCGCCCCTGGTCGTCGTAGCCGTACGCCGGGTCCTGGCCGGTCCACTGCTGGTCGCTGGTCCACTGCCCCTGGTCGTGCTGGCCGTGGTCGTCGTACGCCGGGTCGTCGCCGTGGTCGTCGTACGGCTGCTCGTCGCCCTCCGGAGCGTGGTAGGCGACGGTGCTCCAGCTCTGCACCACCGAATCGATCACGCGGGCGATCTCCGCCGCCGGCTCGCCCAGTTCGTCGAGGACGAAGAACTGCGCCGGCGGCACGGAGTTGGCGTACTGGTAGACGGTGTTGTAGAAGTCGGCCAGCCACTCGTTGCGCTGGTACCAGTCCGGGTCGCCCCAGTGCTCGCCGAGCAGGCCGGGCAGGAGTTCCCAGCTCGTCTCCGGCTGCTCGGCGAGGATCCGGCCGACGCTCACCGCCGTCCAGTTCAGATAGGCGTACGAGTCGTCCAGGCTCGCTGGTCCGGTGGTGTCGAAGGTCTCCGGGTAGCTGCTCATCTCGACTCTCCCTGTCAGCCCGTCACGGTGAAGTACTTGTTGCTGTCCTCGTCGAGCAGGCGCAGCACCGGGTTGCCGGACTGGTCGACACCGAGCCGGAAGTCGCCGTGGTTGTCGTGGGACTTCGACTTGCCCACCACCCCGGCGTGCTGGGCCCGCCAGGTGATCTTCACCTGGGCCCCGACCTGGCCGTCCACCTCCTCGATCCGGGCGCCGAACCGCAGGGTCGACGTCTCGTGGAACCGGTTCTTGACCGCCTTGACGTCGTACTTGGTGCCGTCCTCGCCGACCACGAGCGGGTCGCCCGCGACGGTGTCCAGCACGGTGAGCGACACGTCCCGGAAGCTGGCGTACCGGACCCCGTTGCGCTGGACCACCTGCCGGTTGCCGGACTGGTCCGGATCGGTGAAGTAGTGCACCAGCGTGTACCGCAGGAGCAGCAGAACCCTGATCTTGGTGCGGACCTGGGCGCCCAGCACGCCGCCGTTGCGGATGTACTCCAACCGCACCGCGCCCTGACGACCGTTCTGGCCCGCCCGCGCCACCACCCCGTTGGCGGCGGCGCTGTCGACGGTCAGCGTGTCCGGGCCGTCGAGCTGGTCGAAGCCGACGATCCGCAGACTGTCGTGCTCGTGGGCGGCGAGCGCGTTCGCGTCGCGCCCCGCGCTCCGGGCGATCTGGGTGGCGGTGAGCAGGGACACCCGGCCCGCCGGGGCCTGGGCCACGCCGATCACGCTCGGACGGTTGTGCACCCGTCCGCTCAGCGGGGTGATCCGGAAGTGCTTCTCGGTCCGGCCCTCACCGGGGGCGATCTCCAGCAACCCGTTGCTGTGCACCAGGAACGCGCCGACGTCGTTGTGGTTCAGCGCGAGCGTGGCCCCCATGACGGTCTTGGCCTGGTGCTGGACCCGGTAGTTGATCCGGAAGTGCGGCAGCCCGGTGGTGACCGGCGTGGTGTCGAAGACGAGGCTGCCCACCTCGTTGAACTTGTTGAACGGGTTCCGGCCCCGGCCGGTGGCCATCAGCGAGATGCTCAGTCCGGAGATACCCCACATCGGGTAGTCGGCGAGCGCGTTCAGGTGGCGGGTGCGCAGGTCCTGGCCGGCCTTGGGCACGTAGTCGAACGTGGTGAAGCGCACCAGCAGTTCCACGCAGACCCGCTTGCGGTCGGTCACGCCGACCTTGCCCCGGCGCAGGTAGCGCAGCCAGTACACGTGGTCCACGGACTGGCTGCCCCGGACCATGACGACCTGCCGGTCCCCGAGCGGGTTCGGCGAGGCCAGCATCTCCAGCGGCATCTCCTTCTCGAAGCGGGCGTCGTTGAAGCCGGTGACCTGGAACAGACCTTCGGTCAGCCCCCGTGCCTGGCCGGTGATGAACCCGGTCAGGCCGGCGGTGGTGTTGAGTACGATGGCTGCTTCTGCCACGGACGTACCTCCGTCTCGGGTGGACCGCCGGACGGGTGACCGGCGGTGGTGGTCGGGGTGGCGCGGCGGGCCGCGTCGGAAAGCGGTGTCACTCCCGGGCGAAGAACTCGAGTTCGCTGACGGTCACGTCGGTGCCCTTGTCGGCCCGGTAGACGTCGGTGACCTGGATCTGCACGCTGGTGACCTTCTTGGCGGCGGTCAGCGTGAGGGTCTGCGGCTCGCCGGTGTCCTGCACGGTCAGCGTGTCCGAACGGTTGGTGGACCAGACCAGGTGCAGCTTCGCCGGCCGGTGGGTGGCGGTGTAGTCCTCCGCCGTGCCGGCGATGACGATGAGCCGTTCCAGGTCGACCTCGGCACCGAAGCGCAGGGTCACCGTGGCCGGCCGGTCGGCGTCCCAGCGCACCTGCCAGTGCGTGTTGCGGTACTGGTCGACGGTGAGGTCCGGGCCGTGCTCGGGAACCGACTCGCTGCCGGTCACCTCCACCGGCCGGGCCGCCACGAACCGGGGGTTCAGTTTCCGGTCGACCCAGGCACGGGCGTCGCGCACCGGCGGCAGCACCACCGCGTTCACCCGTTCCCGCAACGGCGGATAGATCAGGTACGCGATGCCGAGCGCGAAGAGCACGACCGCGGCGACGGCGTTCGCCCGCTGGTAGATGCTCTGGAGCACCCCACCGGCACCGGTGCCCGAGCCGCCGCCCGGGGTGCCGGGCCGGGTACCCGCCTCGGTGACCTTCGGACCGCGCCGGGGCAGCAGCCGCTGCCACCACCGTCGGCGGACCACCTCGGCGGTACGCAGCGAGTCGCCGCAACGGCTACAGAACCGACGGGTCGGCGGGTTGCCCTCGCCGCACTCGCCGCAGATCAGGTCGCCCGGTTCGAGTCGGCGGGTGGCGGCACGCCGGCCGACGGTGGTGGTCCGGGGCCGGACCGGCTGCGGGGTCACCTCCTCCGGTTCGGCGTCGGCGGAGCCACCGGCCCGGGGACGCGTCGACGTACCGCCGGTCGTCCGGGCGGACGGACCGTCGGCGTCTCCGCCGGTCGCCACCAGCGGGCTGCTGTGCGGCGCGGCGAGCGCCCGCCGGGGACGGGCCGCCGGGACGTCCCCGTCCGGAGCGTCGGCCGCGTCGGCGGCGGTGGCGACGTCCGGACCGGCCGGCGCTCCGGACGCGGCCGTTCCGGGGGCACCGTCGTCCGGCGCGTCGGGGTCCTCGCCCTCGGGGGCGATCGCCGCCGGGCGGCGCGGCGGGGCCGGAGCGTCGTCCCCGGAGGTCTCCGTCCCGCGCCCGACCGGGCCGGCCGGCGGGGTGGTGGGCACCCCGAGTCGGGGCCCGGCGGGACGCTCGACCGGTCGGGGCAGCCGCGCGTTGGACACCCCGGGCGGCGGTGGTGGCAGCCGGCGGGGCGGAGCCGCCACGCCCGGGGGCCGGGTACCAGGTGGGCCGGCCGGACCGGTACCCGGCGGGACGGTACGCGGACCGGTACCCGGCGGGACGGTACGCGGACCGGTACCCGGCAGGTTGGCACGCGGACCGGTACCCGGCAGGTTGGCACGCGGACCGGTACCCGGCGGGACGGCACGCGGACCGGTACCCGGCGGGACGGTACGCGGGACCGCCGGTCCTGTGGTGCCCGGCGGGGTGGGGCGGGGCGCGCCGGGTGGACCCGGCCGCAGGCCGGGCGGCGCACCCGGCCGACCGAGGCCGGGCGGTCCGGGCCGGAGTCCGGTCGGGCCCCCCGCCAGCCCGGGTGGGCGGCCCAGCCCGGGGCCGCCTCCGACACCGCGCCCGGCACCGTCGGAGACCCGCACCACTCCCTCGTCGACCGCGGAGCCACCCGGCGCCGGGGCGATCACCCCGGCGAGGCGTTGCAGCAGGCCCGGTCGTTGTCGGGGGGCGGGCTCCGGCTCGGGTTCCGGCTCCGCGACGACCTTCGGCGCGGTCTTCTCGCCGGTCCACTCCAGGAAGCTGCCGCAGGAGCCGCAGAACGTGTCCGCGTCCCCGTTGTGGTTGCCGCACTCACGACAGACGATCACGGCCGAGTACCTCCAGGGTCGTCGTGACGTGGGCCGGTACGGCCGCACGGATCAGGTCCGTCAGGGCCGACCGGGTGACCCGCTCGGGGTCGTCCGCCCGGATCCGGACGTGCACCCGGGCCGGCGGGGCGGGGTCGGGGTCGGACCCGGGCCGGGTCGACCAGGAGACCCCGGCCGGGTCGACGATCTCCACCTCGCCCTCGGTGGCCAGCTCCAGCACGGCGCGCAGCCCGGCCGTCGTGCCGCGGATCCGGTGGACGGTGACGGCGGCGGCCACCATCGCCCGCTGCCGCCGCACCGGCCAGTTCTCGTCCAGGTGCGCGCCGACCCACTCGCCGAGCCAGAGCAGGACGTCCGGCGGGGTCAGCCACGGGTCGAGGTACGCGTCCAGGCAGTCCAGGGTGGACACCACCGGGGCGAGCACCTCGTCCAGCCCCCGGGTCCAGCGAACCAACAGGTCGTCCTCCTGCAAGAGGGCGGGCAGGAACCCGGCGATCGGGTACGGCATCGGCACGTCCACGAGACCGCGCATCAGTGCTCCTCCACCCGGAGCTGGTGGTCGAAGGAGAAGACCAGGCTGTCCGGCTCCAGGTCGATCCGGCCCGACTCGCCGCCCCGCTCACCGGTGACCGGGTTGGCCCCGAACAGCCGCAGGTCCTCCACCAGCTCCACGCCCCGGACCCGTTGCAGCACGGCGAACAGCTCACCGGCCTGCACCGGGCGACCGAACGGCCAGCCCCGCCCGTCGGGCCCGCCGCCGGGCAGCGGGCTGAGAAAGTCGTACAGGGCGGCCAGACCCTCGTCGCGGACCCGGTCCACCCGGACCCGGGGCCGGGCGATCACCCGGGCCACCACGGTCACCCCCCGGTAGCGGGGCGGCTCGACGACCACACGGGTGCCGACCAGCCGGGTCTCGTCGAGCCGCTCGGCCACCCGGCGGAGGCTCCGCTCGGCCGGGATCAGGTCCTCCAGCCGCAGCCGCCCCCGCTCGGCCGGTGCCGCCGGGACCACCAGGATCCGGGCCACCGGCGGGCCGTCGCCGTCGCTCGGCACGCAGCGCACCCGGGCCAGTTCGGGTGCGGCCTCACGGGCCAGCACCTCGTGGTCCTCGGCGGTGACCGCCCGGTCCCGGCTGCGCAGCGTGAGCGGGCCCCGGCGGCGGGCCTCGTCCAGCGTCTCCCCGTCCACCCCGCCGCTGGCCGGGTGCCGGTTCTCCACCCCGGCCACGTACGGGACGCTGGTGCGCAGCGCGCGGAGCACGCCCGCGCCGACGTTGCCCCGGCTGCCACCGCCGACCGCGTACCGGCGCAGCCGCAGCCGGCTGCCCCCCGGCGGTACGGCACCGTGCCGGCGCAGCGTCCCGTCGGGCTGACGGACCGCCGGGCCGAGGACCACCTCGCCGGTCACCCCGTCGAGCACGAAGTGCGGGTCGTCCGGGCCGCTGCCGGCGAAGTGCCGTACCGGCGTCCACGGCTGCCAGCCCTCGTCCGAGCTGACCTCCAGCACCGGGTCGCCGAGATCGACCAGCACCGGCGTACGGGAGAGCCGGAACCGTTGGCCGGGAACCCCCTCCGATTCGCCGATCTCCTCGTCCTCGACCAGGTCGGCGTGGACCGCGTCGGTGGTGCCGCCGACGGTGTTGGCGGCCAGCCCGAGCACCACCGGGGAGGCGCTGTACGCCGGCTGTCCCGCCTCGGGCTCCACCACCCGGGCCCGCAGCCAACCGGCGAGGACGCCGTCGACCAGGGTGGCCTGGTGCCCCTCGGGCACGTGCAGCAGGATCGTCCCGGGCCGGTTGAGCGCGCCGGTCTCGTCCAGGCTGATCTCGCACCCCCGCCAGCCGTCCGCCACCCGCGCCTCCCAGAGCAGCGGCGGGTGCAGCGGATTGACGCCCACGCCGTCCACCCGGCCCTCGAACTCCAACCGCACCGCGCAGCCGCCGACCGGCCGGTCCAGGCCGACCAGCAGTTCGTCGCCGGGCTGTGGAACGGCGGAGAAGGCGGTCACCGGGCCACCGAGTTCCAGGGCGGCGGTCTGGTCGGTGGTCCCGTCGGCGGTCCGGACCCGGAGGTGGGTCAGGGTGCACGGCGGCACGACGAGGTCGGTCAGGGTGGTGAAGACCAGGGGGTCGTCGCCGTCGGCGACGGTGACCGCGCGGGTGCCGGCCGGGACGACCTGGGTGGCGCGGGCCGGCGTGGAGAGCCAGAACGTCACCGTGGTCCGGGCCGCCGTGGGCGGCACCAGGCGGACGCCGATCAGCTCCAGGAACGTGACGTAGAGCCGGTCCGGTACCCGGTTGAGCCGGTAGATGAGCTGGTCGGTGAGGGAGGCGAAGGTTTCGATCAGGGTGACGCCGGGGTCGGCCGGGTGCAGGTCGGTCCACTCCGGACAGCGGTCGGCGATCAGCCGACGGGCGTCGGCGACCAGGTCGTCGTAGCCACGGTCGTCGAGCGCGGGCACGGGCAGGGCCATCAGCGCACCCCCGTACCGGCCGGGGTCGGCTCGCCGGGCAGGGTGCGCAGGTCGAGGTGGAGGCTGTGCGGGTCGTCGGTGCCCCGGACCCGGTAGCGGATCTCGATCCGCAGCAGCCCGTCGTCGCCGGCCGGGTCGTCGGTGACGGCGACCTCGTCGACCTCGGCGCGGGGCTCCCAGCGTTCCAGCGCGGTACGGATCTCCACCGCCACCGCCCGGCGGGTCGCCAGGGTGGTCGGCTCGAAGACGAAGTCCCGCAGCCGCGAGCCGAACTCCGGCCGCATCGGCCGCTCGCCGGGATACGTCGCCAGGATCACGCACATCGCCTGTTCGAGCAGGGCGGTTCCGCTGACCGTGGCGAGCCCGCCGTGGGGTTGGACGCGCAGGGGGAAGGCACACCCGGTGCCGATGACGTCGGCCTGCATGGCACTCCTCAGTTGAGCTGGATGGGTTTGCCCTTGATGGCGGTCGCCGCGGTGCCGCTGATGCTGATCTGCGTACCGTCGATGTCGACCGTCTTGGCCTTGAGCTTCAGGCTGGTGCCGCCGTCGAGGGTCATGCTGCCGCCGGGCCCGGCCTTGATCTCCACGGCGGTCTGCCCGGTGCACTCGATGACCAGCTTCCCGGGCTGGTCGGGTGCGCAGCGCAGGGTGACCTCGCCGGCCACCTGGTCCATGGACAGGGCGAGCTTGTCGCCCGGCGTGCCGAGGACGACGGCGGCGGCGGTGGGCCGTCCCTTGCCACCGGGGGGCACCTCGTCGTGGAAGACCAGCCGGTTCCCGGCGGGCGAGACGAGTCCACGCCGGATCACCGCGCCGGCCTCCCCGACCGACTTCACGCCGCTCGCCCCCGGCTTCGTCGACGCGGTCCGCGCGCCGCCGTCCAGGCCGTACCCGGTGTGCCGGCTGGGCAGGCTGCCCAGCACGTACGGCCGGCGCACGTCGCCGAACTCGAACGCGACGAGCACCTGGTCACCCGGCTCGGGCACGAAGAACGCCCCGGCCGCCGGACCGGCGAAGAGCTGCCCCACCGGCGCCCAGTCGGTCTCGTGGTCGGGGGACAGCCAGGGCAGCGTCAGCTTCACCCGGCCCAGATGCTGCGGGTCCCGGACGTTGCTGACCACCCCGCAGACCACCCCGTCGAGCCGGCCCGACCCCGGGCCGCCGGTGTCGCCGGGGTCGGTCAGGCCGAGCAGGGAGCGGTCCTGTCCGCCGCCGACGGTGAACTCGGTGCGGTACCCGTCGGCGGTTTCGTCGAAGACGTGCCGGGCGGCGCTGACGGTCCAGGTGCCGGCGAACGGGGCGGGTACCCCGGCCACCCGGACCGCGCTGCCGGCGACCAGCCGGGCGTCGCCGAGGGCCTCCCCCTCGGCCTCGGCGAACGAGCCACCCAACCCGGCCGCGAGGCTGGCCGCCACCGTCCGGACCGCACCGTCGGAGCGGTCCGGCACGGGCAGTCCCCGCCCGACGAGGACGTGGGCGCGCGGGCCGGGGGCGGGGCCGACGTCGCCGGCCGCGCCGCCCGCCCGGGGCGGGGCCGGGGCACCCCGGGGGACGAAGGAGTCGGCGGCGGCGGACGGGGTCCGGCCCGCGCCGAGGTTCGCGCCGTCGGCGGTGGTCGCGGTACGGCTCGCCACCACGGTCGCCGCCACCGGGTCCCAGGCCCGCACCTCCACCTCGGGGGCGAGGTTGCCGGCGGTGACCCGGGGCAGGAAACGACGCAGGTTGCCCCGGAAGGTCAGCGGCAGCGGCGCGCCGGCCCGGCGGACGGTGGCGGCCGGCCGGAAGTGGAACCGGTCCCCGTCCGCGCCGACCTCGTAACCGAGCTCCCGGGCCCGGCCGGTGAGGAACTCCCAGTCGGTCTGGTCGACCTGGGCGACGTGGGCGAGTCTGCCCCCGGTCGCCCCGATCGTGCCGACGGTCAGCTTGGCGGCGGTGGCGACCTGCCGGGCGATGTCGGCGTCGGACTGGTTGAGGAAGGTCCGGGTCCGGCGGACCCGATGCAGCCGGTGGTCGTGGGTGTAGCCGCGCACCACCACGTACGCGCTGAGGTCGGCGAAGACCCCTTCCAGGGCGGTCACCTCACCGCTGATCAGCCGGTGCTCGGCCGTGCCGTCCTCGGTGGGCCCGAAGACCCGCACCACCGTGCCGAGCTGGAAACCCGCCCGGGTGAGCAGGTCGTCGTCCAGGTCGGCGAAGGTCAGCTCGAACATGTCCGGCACGCCCGTCCGGGTGTCCACCACCACCCGGACGAGCTGCGTCGCCACCGTCTCCGGCAGGTCCCGCCCGCCGCTGCCGGTGGTGACCCGGGGGCGCAGCACGCTGGTACCCCAGAGCAGGTGGTGCCGGTCCACGCCGGTCACCGCCGTACTCCCGGCAGCCGGGCTCCGCCGGTGGCGGCACCCCGGGCCTGGGCGCGCGTCGGGTCGTCGACGTCGGCTGCGGCGGCCCGTTGCCGCCACTGGGCCGGGTCGGTCCAGACCGACCGGGGCCGCGCCGGGGCACCCGCCCGCCGGGGGAAGATGTCCCCCTGGTAGACGACCAGGTCCAGGGTGGCCTGGGCACGGACCGGCTGGCCGTTGCCGTCGAACCGGGTGAGGTTCACGTTCAGCGTGCTCAGCTTGACCTCCATGGAGAGCTGTCCCCAGGTGAAGGTGAGCGGGGGAAGGTCGGCGTCGTTCGGCGTCTGGCCCCGGTCGCCGAGGCTGGGCGGGCCGGAGAAGGCGATCAGCTTCTGGACGTCCTCGGCCACGCCGGTGCCGACCAGGAGCACCTCCCCCGCCGACACCCGCAGGGCGCTGTCCGAGGCGACCACCACGCTCCGGCCCTGCCCGACGAGCTGGCTGGGCCGGGAGGAGCGGGTGATGTTCATCCGCGCCGGGTTGTAGGCGAAGGTGACCGAGCCGAGCGTCGACGACGAGAGCGTCGCCGTGGCCGCCCGGGACTGGAGGTCGGGGAAGAAGCCCTCGTGCACCAGCTCCAACCGCTCCACCGCCACCTGGTTGGTGTCGGCGGAGAGGTCCGGGCCGGCCCAGGACGACGGGCGCACACCGTAGAGCACCCAGCTGGCGGTCGCCTCGCCGTCGGCGTCCAGCAGGGTGATCCGGGCGGTGGTACGGGTGCTGTCGCCGGTACCGTCCTGCCAGGACTGCAACACGCGGACCAGCCACTGCTGCAACTGCTCGGACTGGTCCCGCTGGACGGCGCGTTCCAGCACGACCGGCGGATAGCTCACCTCACCCGGCAGGTGGTACTGCCCGACGTAGTCGCCGGCTACCCGGACCACCTCGGGCTTGAAGTCCGCGCGCAGGCCCCGGCACGACTTCCAGAGGCCGAGCTGCACGTCGCCGACGGTCACCCGGAACCGCATGGCCAGACCGAGCTTCGGGGTCGCCCGGACCCCGGGGCCGGTACGGAACAGCTGGGCCAGGCCGCCGGAGGTCAGCCCGTTGAGGGTCTGGTTCGGGTCGCCCAGCATCCCGCCGAGCTGGCTCGGGGAGATCGCCATCGCTGTCCGTCCTTCGTCTGGGTGGAGGTGCCGGGTCGGGGTCGGTCGGGCCGGCGGAATCGGGGCCTGGGTCGTTCGGGTCGGCCGGGTCGGGGTCGGTGGTCAGAGGGAGAACGAGACGTCGTCGTCGAGAAAGCCGCCGTGCGCCAGTTCGAGGGTCTCGACCGCGACGCCGGCCCGGCTCGGGTCCAACTCGGACACCGACCAGCCGACCGGGAAGAAGTGCCGCAGCTCCCAACCGACGATCTTGATGCCGAGGCTGTCGACGAGCTGGATGCTGCCGCTGCACGGCTGGTAGCGCCGGGCCTGCTGGCAGAGCCACTCCTGGACCACCTGCGAGTCGAAGCAGACCGCCCGGCTCAGCCGGATCCGGCTGTAGGTCGGGTTGCCCACGTAGCTGAACAGGTCGTTGCTGTCCCCGGCGCGGTACTCGCAGACCTGCCAGGTCACCCCGAGACCGGAGACCCGGGACCAGGAACCGAGGTTGTAGCGCTCGTCGTCGATCACCACGAGGTACCGGTGGTTGACCCCGGTGACCTCGAAGAAGCCGCCCATCAACCGGGCTGCGGTGGAGAGTCCGCCGGCCATCGTGTACCTCCTCGTCGTCTCGGTCGTCGTGCGCGGGGATCAGGGGAACCGGGCCAGCCGGCCGCCGCGCTCCCGGTCCAGCAGCAGTTCCTGCCGCAGTCGGCCCCGCAGCCGCCCGTACAGGCGGCCGGCGAGTTCCTCCAGGTCGTCCGGGCTGTCCAGGTCGACCGCGCGGCCGGGCAGCCGCTCCCTGAGCCAGGACCGCAGCGACGCGGCCTCCCGGCCGAGGCGGGCCACGGTCGCCTGCTCCCGGTCGGTCGCGGTCCGCAGCTCGTCGCGGAGCCGCTCGACCGCGTCGCGGACCTCGGCGAGTCGCCCACCGCCCCGGTCGAGCGCCGGTGGGGCGGTCGCGGCGGCGAGCTCGGCCCGCAGCGCCGCCCGTACCTCCGGGTCGAGCGCCGGCCCGGCGGGTGGCTCGGTCGGCCCGCTGCCGTCCTGCCGGGCCACCTCCGCGCGTACCAGTTCCCGCAGGTCGGTCAGGGCGTCGCCGGCGCCGCCCAGGGGCGCCCGCTGCACCGGCTGGCCGGTCGGGGGCGATCCGGACGGCGGGCCGGCACGCCAGGTCAACCCACCGTCCGGAGTGGCTCCCCAGGTGCCCACTCCGGGCACCGGCGTCGTCCCGGCACCGGCCACCGGGGTACCCGTCGGGCCGCTCGGCCGAGCGGTGCCGGCCCCGACCGGGGACCCCGACACCGGGCCGTCGGGCAGCAGCGGTACGGCGGGTGCCAGCGGCCCCGCTCCGGCGGGCGCGGAGCCGTCGCCGAAGGCGTACTCGGCGGCGAGCGCGCGGGCCTCCAGGTCACGTCCGGTATCCGAGAACTCCGCCGGGGCCGGCCCGCCGAGCGTGTGCTGCTGCACCACGTGCGTCAGCTCGTGGGCGAGCAGGGCTCGGGCGGGCGGCGCGTCGAGCGGACCCACGTCCGCCGGCAACAGCACCTCGCCGTCCCGCGTGGCGGCGCGCGCGCCGGCCTGCCGCACCAGGGCGGTCGCCGCCGCGTCCCGGCGCACCGGCACACCGGAGACGTCCACGCCGTAGCGGTGCCGGAAGCCGTCGACCAGCGCGGCCGGCACCGGGGACGGCGACTCCTGCGGGGCGACGGGTGGGTCCGTCGCCGGGCCGGGGTCGACCGCCCGGTACCGCAGCGGCACCGTCGGCAGCCGATCCGGTCGGTCCTCCACCGGCACCGTGCCGGTCGTCGAGCGCGGCGACGACGGCGTCCGGGGAGGACGCCCCGCCGGCCCGGCGACCGGCGGGTGGGGCCAACCGCCGTCCGGACCGGACGGGACGGGCTGTCCGGCCTGCTCGTCCGTGGCCGGTGCCGGTCCGGTGCCGGGGACCGGCACCGGCCACGGGTCCGCGACCGCCGGCGTACCGGTGGCGGGCCCGGCCGGGGTTTCCGGGCGCCGTGCGGGCGGGCCGGCGGCGCCCGGTGCGGGCGCGCCGGAGGTCGGTGCCGTTCCACTGCCGCCCGGGACGACCGGGCCGGGCAACGGCGGGGAGCCCGGTTCGTCGCCCCGACCGGTCCGGTCGACGACGCCCCGGACGTCCGGCGCCGGCGGGCCGGCGGCCGGCGCACCCGGAACCGGCGGACCGAAGCCGGGCGACCGACCGCTGGCCGGAGGGTCGACGGGCGGACCCGGGACCACGACGGCCGGGAAGCCGACAGCCGGCTCCGGCACCACGGCGGCCGGGGAAGCGACGGGCGGCGGGGTGCCGGTGGGGGCGACCGGTCCGTCGGTGGGTCCGGCCGGCCGGGGTACGGCGGGTGCCGGTGGCTCCCCCGTACGCCGGGTCAGGAACCGGGCCGGTGACAGGGCGGGGTGACCGGCGGTCGGGGCCGGGCCGGTCATCGGGGCGACCTCGGCGGGGGCCGGGGTGGCGGTGCCGGCCGGAGTGGGGGCGGGCCTGCTCGGGGCGGGGGCGGTGCCGGCCGGAGTGGGAGCCGGGCCGGCCGGAGTGGGGGCGGTGCCGGTCGGGGCTGGGGCCGGGCCGGTCGGGGCTGGGGCCGGGCCGGTCGGGGCTGGGGCCGGGCCGGTCGGGGCGGGGTATGGCGGCAGCGGGCGGGGCCGGGCGTCGCCGGGCGTCGCAACGCTCGGCGTCCCCTGCGGATCGACGTCCGACGGGGACGTCCGGGCCGGCGGAGGGCCCGAGGGCTTCTCCTTCGCCCGGGTCGGTGTGCCCCGGCGGGAGACCACCTCGACCGGACGGACGGAACGGCCGTCCGCCGGGGTCGGCGCGGGTCCGGTGGCTCCGGCGTCGGGCGACCGGTCGGTGGGGCCGGGTGGTCGTGCGGCACTGTCCCGGCGGGGCGGACGCGCCGTGTCCAGCGTCCGGGCCGGGTCCGCGGCGCGGGTGATCTCCGCGGCGCGGTGGACGTCCTCGAAGCCGGGTGGGGGCCAGACGGCGGCCGTGGGCAGCCCGGCAGCGGCGAACTGGGCGGCGGTCCGGGCCGTGGTCCCGTCCCGGTTCTGCTGGTACGCCGACCGGTCGGGGGTCCCCTCCGGTCCGCCGGTCGGCACGGGCACCGTCTCCCGGTCGTCGTCGTGGTCCGTCCCGGTGTGGCCGGCGGCGGTGACGGACGGAGGTCGGGGTGCGGTGGGGGTCGGGTCGGCCGGACGGGCGGTGCGGGTCGGCCCGACGGTGGGCGTCGGCCGGGGCGGGTCGGCCGGACGGGCGGCGGGAATCGGGGTGGCCCGCCGAACGGCGCCGGCCGGTACGGGATCGCCGGCCGGGCGGGCGGCCGGTGGGGCGACCCCTGCCCCCCGCCCGGGGCCGAGGGTGGCCATGGCCGACACGGGTGCCACGGTCAACGGGGGCGCTCCGACACTCGTCCAGCCCAGGGCGTCCGGCGTGGCCGGGCGGACGACGGCCGACGGGGGCCGTCCCCGGTCCGCGACGACCGGGACGACCCGTTCGGCCACGGCGGTCGACTCCCCGTCGGGGCCGACCGGTGTGGACGTCCAGGTCACCGCCGCCCGGGGCGGAACGGACGCCGCCACGGTCGGCCGGCGGCGCGACCGGGTCAGCCGGAACGGCCAGTCCATCACCCACCTCCTTCGTCGGTTCGTCGCCACCGGTCGGCGGCGGGATGGTCAGCTACCGGCCGGTGCCACACCCGCCAGGTCGACGGCGAACTCGTCGCCGCAGTGCGGGCAGGTCACCTCCGCACCGGTGTGCCCCTGCTGGTTGACCCGCCGGTAGAGGTCCTGGAGGAATGCCAGGTCGGAGGCGAAGAGGCGCTCGATCACCGTGCTGTCGACCGGCTCGACCGCGCCGATCCGGGTGACCGTGCGGGCCAGCAGGAGCACGGTGAGGAACGCCGGGTTCCGGTGGACCCGGGGATCGCCCTGGGGGTCGATCTCGTCGCGGGCGGTGGCCAGCCGCAGCACCCCGTCCCGGTGCACCCCGCCCCGGCCGTCGACCAGGCCCCGGGGCAGCGTGAACGGGAACTCGGTGCGCGGGCCCGCCGCCGCAGCGGCGGGCCCGGTCGGATCAGATCCGCGCATTGAGGTCGAACAGGTCGTCGCACATCAGCGTGACGGTCTGGTAGACGATGTCGGTGGCACCGGCCTTGACCCCGCTGACCTCCACCTTGGCCGGCCAGGCGTTGGTCATCATGTAGGTGAGCCGGGCGGTGCCGTTGAGGTCGTCCCCGGGGCCGTAGAGCTTCAGCGCACAGTCGCGGTACGCGTCGTACATCAGGTTGCGCACCTTCTGGTGCCAGAGCCAGAGGTCGCCGTTGAGGTCGAGCCCTCGCTTGAGGGTCACCGTCGGCGGCTTGGTACGGCCGAAGTGCCGGGAGAAGATGGGGCCGGTGGGGCCGGCGGCCATGTACTCGGCGTTCTCCACCTCGCTGCTGATGCCGACCAACTCGGCGAAGTTGACCGCGTTCATGCCCGGCACCTCCAGCCGGAACACGGCGGCACTGATGATCTCGGTGTTCTGGCGCGCGTCCTGGGTACCCTGACCTGCCATGATCGTCCTTCCTGGTTACGTCGGCCGGGTCAGTCGTCGCCCGCGCCGTGCGAGAGCTGGGAGAGCCGGAACACCACGAACTCGGCCGGCTTGACCGGCGCGATGCCGATGTCGACGGTGAGGATCCCGGCGTCGAGGTTCTCCGGCGGGTTGTTCTCCGCGTCGCACTTGACGAAGAACGCCTCGGACCAGGTGTCGCCCATCAGGGCGCCGCTGCGCCAGACCCGGCGGAGGAACATCGTGATGACCCGGCGCACCGCGTCCCAGAGCCGGGGGTCGTTCGGTTCGAAGACCACCCAGTTGGTGCCGAGCAGGATCGACTTCTCGATCCAGTTGAACAGCCGCCGGACATTCAGGTAGCGCCACTCGGCGTCGCTGGAGAGCGTGCGGGCGCCCCAGATCCGGATGCCCTGGCCGGGGAAGGCCCGGATGCAGTTCACCCCGATCGGGTTGAGCTGGTCGTGCTCGCCCTTGGTCAGCCCGCTCTCTAGGGCGAGCGCGCCCCGGATGATCTCGTTGGCCGGGGCCTTGTGCACACCCCGGGTGTCGTCGTTGCGGGCCCACACCCCGGCGACGTGGCCGCTCGGCGGCATGAACACCGCGCGCCCCTGGGCCGGGTCCATCACCTTCACCCAGGGCCAGTAGAGGGTGGCGTACTTGGAGTCGTAACCGGCGACGTCCTGCCGCCACTCCTTGAGTCGCTGCGGGTGCAGGCCGGGCGGCGGGTCGAGGATCGCCACCCGGTCGCCCATCAGCTCGCAGTGCGCGATCATCGCGAGCTGGACGGCCTTGAACGCCTCCTCGTCGATCGCCCCGCGCTGGTACGCGGCGGCGAGGTCGGGGACGCTGAGCATGGTGATGTCCTCGATCGCCTCCAGGCCGGCGAACCCGGTCCGGTCGGCGACGTCCCCGACGTAGTCCTCGGCGCTGACCCGCAGCTCCCCGTCCACCACGGTGGTGGCCGGCAGGGCGGGGGCGACGAGGGCGACCTCGGAGCCGCGCCGGGGCGGGGCGAGCGTGGCGCCCCGGGCCTCCTCGATCTGGATCAGTTTGGACTGCTGCTTCACCGCGGTGACCACGTTGCCGGCCCCCCGCCGGGTGGTCAGGTTGTCCAGCGTCTCGACCGGCTTGCCGGCCTGCTTGACGACGAGCTTGAAGGCGTCGTCGCCCCCCTCGGAGGCGTCGGCGACCTCGACCGAGATGTCCTGTCCGGCCGGGCCGGGCAGGGCGGCGCGGACGGTGAAGGAGAGCTTCCCGTTGTCCCCACCGGCGGGGACGGCCGCGGTGGCGTACGTCCCGTCGCCGTCCGCCGGGTCGGTGTCGCCGCCGGACCCGGCCACCCGGACGACGTACGCGGAACCGCCGCCGTTGAGGAAGTAGCCGTAGACGGAGAGGGGCAGGAACGCCCCGGCCACGAACCCGCCGAAGAGGCGGTTGTACTGCGACCAGTTGGTGACCAGGGTGGGCTCGTTGACCGGCCCCTTCTCGGCGAAGCCGACGAACGCGGCGACGGCGGTGCCGACCGCCTCGATCGGCCTCGACCCGGAGGACACCTCCTCCACGTAGACGCCCGGCGACAGATACGTCGGCATCGAACCTCCTGTACGACGGTGTGTTACGGCGAGCTTGCCAACGGCCTGCGGGCGGTCACGGTGCCCGCCGGGACGCCACGGGGGTAGGACCTGCTGCCCCGAAGGGCACCCGATCCGCCCCACCGGCCTGCCCGGCCACCGGGCGCGGGCAGCGGCGCCACCGGTCAGGGTGGACGGATGATCTGGGATGTCGACCTGTCGGTCCGGGCCTGGTTGGGCAGCTACCTGCCGCCCGGGGTGCCGGTGGTCTTCGACCCGCCGGACCGGTGCGCACAGCTCGACGGCGAGCGGGTCTCGGCCTTCCTGCTCGACGTCGAGGAGGACGCCACCGGCGTGTCGGCGACCTGGGACGACCTGCGCGACGACACCGGCCGGCTGGTCGGCCGACGCCCACCGGGGCGGCGCTACCGGTTCGGCTACCTGCTCACCGCCTGGGGCCCGGACACCGAACGGGAACACCGGCTCCTCGGTGACCTGCTGGTCGGCTGTGCCGGGTGCACGGCGGTGCCCACCCGGTTCCTCACCGGGGCGCTGGCTCGGGCGAATCAACCGGTGGTGGCCCGCAGCGCCCCGCACCGGGACGGCGCCGCCGGCTCGGCGTGGACGGGGTGGGGCGGGGTCGCCCGCACCGGGCTGCACCTGCAACTCCTCGTCCCGTACGTGCCGGAGGCGACGACCGACCTGGCGCCGGCACCGCGCGAGGTGAGCGTCAGCAGTGCGGACCGCCGGGGCACCGCCCGGTCCGGCGCAACGTCGCGCCCCGGCCGGATCAGCGAACCGCGCTGACCGGGCCGGCCGGTTGCCCGATCAGGTAGCCACGGCTGCACCATGGTGTTCCTCGCCAGCCGGTCCCGGCCGCCCCGGCGCGCGGCCAGACTGCCCGGCATGAGCGTCGCTGTGGGCCTTGCCGAGACTCAACTGACCGTCGCGCCGGGCGACGAGGTCGTCTGCACCGTGCGGGTGCGCAACACCGCCTCCGTCGTCGACCAGTTCACCCTGGACCTGGTCGGCGACGCGGAGCCCTGGGCCGAGGTCGAGCCACGGACGATGAACCTGCTCCCCGGCACCGAGGAGGAGGCGCGGGTCACCTTCCGGCCGCCCCGCTCGGCCACCGTGCCCGCCGGGGACGTGGACTTCGGCGTACGGGTGCGGGGGCGGGAGAACCCGGACGGCTCGGTGGTCGAGGAGGGCCGCGTCACCGTCCTGCCCTTCGTGGAGCTGGCGGCCGAGCTGGTGCCCCGGACCTCGCGGGCCCGGCGCACCGGCGTCCATCAGCTGGTGGTCGACAACACCGGCAACACGGAGACCACCGTCGAGGTGCTGCCCACCGACCCGGACCTGCTGCTGGACTTCCGGGTCCGGCCGGCCGCGCCGGTCCTGCGGCCGGGCACCGCCACCTTCGTCCGGCTGCGGGTACGACCGAAGAAGCGGTTCCTGCTCGGCCCGGAGCGGAACCTGCCCTTCCAGGTGGCCGTCACCCGCCCGGACACCGAGCCGATCACCTCCGACGGGGTGCTGGTCCAGCAGGCGCTGCTGCCCGCCTGGTCGCCCCGGGTGGCGCTGGTCGCCGTCGCGGTGACGGTGGCCCTGGTGGCGCTCTGGTTCGCGGTGCTCAAACCGACCGTGCAGTCCACCGCCAAGGAGGCGGCGCAGGTGCGGACCGAGCAGCTCAACGAGGAGCTGACCCAGGAGGTCGCCGAGGTCAAGACGCAGGCCAGCGAGGCGGCGCAGACCGCCGAGAAGGCGGAGCGCGCGGTGACCGGGGGTTCCGCCGCGCCGAAGCCGAGCGCCACGGCGAGCCCGACGGCCGGCACGGGGAACGGTCCCGGCGCTCCCGGCGGGACGCTGGACAACGCCGACCCGGAGACCGCCGCCGACTTCCGGGTGTCCACCAGCGCCTCCCCGACCTCGAACGAGTTCTCCCTCGCCACGTACCGGCCGGCGGAGAAGAAGGTGCTCTGGGTGACCGACATCGTGTTGCAGAACCCGCACGGTGACGCGGGTGTCCTCCAGATACGGCGGGGCGACACCGTCCTGCTGGAGACCGGCCTGAACAACTTCCGCGACCTGGACTACCACTTCGTGCAGCCGCTGAAGTTCTCCGCCGACCAGCCGGTCACCGTCGCGGTGAAGTGCACCAACCCGGGCACCACGCCGTGCGCCCCGGCCGCGTACTTCGCCGGTCAGCTGGTGCCGGTGCCGTCGTCCGCCCCGTCCCCCGGCTCGACCCGGTGACCGCCGATCCACGGCCGGACGGGACCGGGCCGGTCCGCGCGGCGGTGCGTGCCCGTGACCCGATCTCGCAGGCCGGGGTGGTCGCCCAGCTCGGCACGGAGTCCGGGGAGGGCGCCGGGGTCCGGCCCGTGCTGGTGACCGCCGACGACGGCACGGCCGACGTGCTGGTGGTCGTCGGGGACGCGGTGGACGACTGGCTGCTGGCCCAGCTCGACGGCCTGGCCGCGGCCGACGGCCCGGGGCCCCGACCGGTGCTGGTGGTGGGGCAGCTCGACGACACGGCGGGGCTCCAGGCGATCGAGGCCGGCGGGCTGAGCATGGTCCGCCGGGCGGAGAGCACCGCACCGCTGCTGCGCGAGGTGGTCCGCGCCGCCGCCCGGGGCGAGGCCCGGCTCCCCACCGATCTGCTCAGCTCCCTGCTGACCCGGGTGGGACGCGCCCAACGGCAGGTGCTGGCCCCCCGGGGCCTGACCATCCTGCCCCTCTCGCCACGCCAGCTCGCCGTGCTGCGGATGATCGCGGCCGGGGCGGACACCGCGACCATCGCCCGGGACCTGTCCTACTCGGAACGGAGCATCAAGAACATCGTGCACGAGATCACCGTCCAGCTCGGCGTGCGCAACCGCACCCAGGCGGTCGCCCAGGCCATCCGCGAGGGCCTGATCTGAACGGACCGGTTGCGGTCCAGAAAGGAGCGCCGGAGGTGGGCGTACCCGCGGCGAAGCTCGGCGACAAGGTCGTCGGCACCGACACCCACATCATCATGGTCCCGTCCCCAGGCGGGCCGGTGCCGACCCCGACCCCGATGCCGTTCGCCGGCACGATCACCACCGGGTGCAGCACCGACGTGCTGATCGAGGGGAAGCCGGCGGCCGTGGTGGGCAGCGGGGCGCAGAACGCACCCCCGCACGTGCCCACCGGCGGGCCGTTCCAGGTGCCGCCGACCAACCAGGGCACCGTGCTCGCCGGCAGTCCGACGGTGCTGGTCAACGGCAAGCCGGCGGCCCGGCACGGCGACAAGGTCAACACCTGCAACGACCCCGCGCCCCTGCCGAACGGCACCATCGTCGCCACCGGCCAGGTGCTCGTCGGCTGAGCCCGCCGCCGGCCGGGTGCTCGTCGGCTCAGCCCACCACCGTCGGTCGCCCGGGGCCGGCGGGTCAGCGGCGGCGGGTGAAGACGCCGGGCTGCGCGGTCGCGGACTGCACCAGGAAGGTCCCGCTGGTCACCGTCCCGACCGCCGGAACGGAGGCGACCGCCGCCCGGGGCCCGGCCCGACCGTCCGGGAAGACCACCATCGGTACGGCGAACCGGCCGTCGGCGTCCGTCGCCACGGTCACCGTCGCGGTGCCGTCGGCCCAGGAGAGCGAGACCGTCGCGGTCGGCGGGAAGCCTTGGCCAAGGGCGGTCACCACCTGACCGGGCCGGCCGACCCCCGGGTTGAACGCGAGCGTCGGGCTGCGGCCGGCGGTGCGTACGGTCAGCGACTGGGCGGCCCGGCCGCCGGTGTCGGTGGAGCTGGCGAGGGTGAGCACCGTGTCGGCGGTCCCGATGTCCCGGGGGGTCGCCACGACGTCCAGCGTGCAGGACGCGCCGATCGCCAGCACCGGACCGCAGCCGTTCTCGGTGATCGCGAAGACGGCCGGCGCCGGCTGCGCGGCGAGGGTCGCGGCGACGCTGAGCGGATAGTCCCCGGCGTTGCTCAGGGTCACCCGACGGGCCGGCGTGGCCACGCCGAGGGACGCCTCGCCCAGGTCGAGCAGGGTCGTGTCGGAGTGCAGCACCGGCACGTCGGGAGCGGCCCCGGTGACGGTCACCGCGAGCCGCTCCGGCCCGCCCTGCGCGATGCCGTCCACGGTGTACGTGACCTGACAGGCGTACTCGCCGTTGCGGGCCTTCGGGTCGACCCGGACGGCGAGGGTGAAGTCCACGCGGCTGCCGCTGTCGACGGTCCGTTCCGCCGGCTCGACCGTGGCGCTGAGCTGCGGATCGCAGTCGGAGACCCGGGCGGCGACGGTGGCCTGGATGGCCCGGATGCCGGCGAGGATCGCGGTGGAGACGTCGCCGGCCGTGGCGGCGGTGAGCAGCACCCCGCCGGTCCGGGTGGTGATCTCGGTGAACTGCCCGTCCTGGTCGAGGCTGTGGTACGGGGAGGTGACGACGTCGACCGCCACCACCCGGATGCCCCGCGCGGTGAGCGCGGTGACCGTCCCGGCGAGGTCGTGACCGAGGACCGGGTCGTGCGACGGGGCGTCGCCGAAGATCACCACGATCGGGCTGCTCTCCGCGCGGAAGCCGACCGCGCCGGTGGCGATCCGGGACAGGGCGTGGAGGTTCGCCTCCGGGGTGTCCCCGCCGCCGACCGCGGTCCAGGTGTTCACCGCCTCCTGCACGGCGGCCGGGTCGGTGGTGAGGTCCCGGTTGACCTGGAAGGCGTACGAGTCGGTCTCGTCCCGGTACTCGGTGACCGCGAACCGGGCGTCCGGCTGTACCGCGCTGATGTCCGCGACGATCCGGCGGGCGTTGGCCTTCACGTCCGCCAGCGCCGGGCCCATGCTGCCGGTGGTGTCGGCGAGCAGCACCACGTCCGGACGGGGCGGCACGGTGGTGGTGGTCACCGTACGGGTCAGCGTCGCCGCGCCGCCCGGGGTCAGCCCGATCGTCGTGCCGCCCGTCCCGCCCGGTCCCGGGACGGGGGCGGTCGGTGCGTCGGGGGCGTCGGGGGCGTCGGCGACGCTGATCCGGAACGCCGCGCCGCCGCCGCTGTCCGGTGCCGCCAGCAGCGCGGCGTACCCGGCCGGCGGGGCGGCGCTGGCCACCAGCAGGGCCACGACGGCCAGCGCGGACGCGGTCCGCAGCGGGCGGGAGGCGAATGTGGCCATGCCGGGCAGTAAAGTCCGTCCGGCCGGTGCCGCGCAGCGGGTGGCCGGACAGACCTCGGTGCAGTCCTCTCTGCCCCTGCGGGCAACACCGACCGCACCCGCGTCCCGCGTCGACCGGCCCCCGGTCGGGTCAGTCCAACACCTTCACGATCATGCCGTCCGAGCACCGGCGGACCACGGCCACCAGGCTGGCCTGGTGGCTCGCCCTGACCGGGGTGACGGTGAAGTGCGCCTTGCGTCCCTTGCCGTGTCGCACCACGTAACTCTCCGCGTCGCCACCGGCCCACAGGTCACCGAAGGTCTTCAGCACGTTGTAGATCGGGGTGTTCATGTCGTTCTCGTCGACGTAGAACATCACCAGGTCCTTGTACTGCACGTAGTGGGTGTACGCGCCGTCGGTGTCGAGGGTGGCGATGATCCCGGTGTTGTGCGCGTTCAGCGCCGAGTCGATGGTGACCTCCACGTGCACGGACGTACCCATGACGTTGATCGTGATCCGCTCGTTCCGGTAGGCCTTCACCGGACGGGACGCCATCGCCTCGTCCATGTGTTCGACGAACTCGCCCAGGTCCACCCCCCAGCTGCCCAGGTGCGTCTGCGCCTCGTCCCAGCTCAGCGCCTCGGGCAGGAACGCGTTGGCCTCCGGGTTGATGGTGAAGGCGACCCCCAGCCGGAACGAGTGGGACAGCCAGGGGTAGCGCTGCGCGGCGACCTCGGCCGGCTCAGCGAACCGCACCCCGCGTCCCCGGACGACGGCGACCAGGTCCTCCTCCTCCGAGGAGCCGGCCGGCTCGTCCGGGTACCCGTCGTACGCGGACTCGTCCGTCCCGCTCGCCGGGACGTCCGGGTCGTCCACCCGTTCCTTCCCCTTGCCCTGCTCCGCCTGGTACGCCTTCGCGTCGTGGGCGAGGTGCAGGCAGTCGTCGAGGAAGGCGTCCAGCAGCCCGCCGTCGCGCAGCACCGTCACCGACGACTCCTGGAGTTCCTCCCGCCACGTCCGGAAGGTGTCGGGGTCGGCCGTCAGCGCGTCGGCCAGCACCGCGACGTCGTCGTCGTCGCGTACCCGGACGGGCACGGTCCCGAACCGGGCGGAGGTGCGCTCCAGCGCGGTGAGCATCCCCCGGTCCTCCCACGGCCGGGCGACCCGCCGGTGGAGGGTCTCCATCGTCTCCGTGACGTTGTCGCCGTAGGCGTTGGTGACCAGCAGGTACTCCACGGCCCGGATGAACTCCCGGGACTCCGGGTCCGGGTACCGCTCGTCGACCCACCTGCCGAACATCCGCGTGCCGTAGTCACCGTCGAGAACGGTGGCGAACTCCACGGCGGCGAAGTACGCGGGGTCGGAGGCAGCGTCGTGCCAGTAGGTCTCTCGCCAGGTCATGACCACTCTTCTCGCTCGGCGACAGTCGACGCGGCCACCATCGCGCAGCGGTGGCGCCGCCGACACGCACGCCCGGCGGTCTTCCGGGCAGTCCGCACTGCCTTACCGGGCAGCGCCGTGACGTGGTCGTGCCGGTCGGTCCCCGGCCGGGCCCGGTGCCCCGGAACCCTCCGCCGCCCGGGTCCGGCCGGTCCGGGGACGACGCCGGAGCAGCTCCACCGCCAGCAGGACGACGACCGCGACCCCGAGCAGCACGGTCGGTCCCCACGGTCGGCTCTCCACGGAGGCCCGGAACGGGGCTGCCACCCCGGCGGTGACCACCCGGCCCTCGACCGTCCAGGTGCCGAAGGCCAGGGCCGGCAGCGGCACCGGGACGCGTACCGCGCGTTCCTCCCCCACCGCGAGGTCGGGCACGGTCGGGGGAGGGACGAAACCGTCCGGGTCGTCACCCCGCCCCACAGTCACCGACAGGGTGACGGCGGCGGGCGCGCCGCCGTCGTTGCGCAGCCGGACCACCAGCGTGTGCCGGGCCGGCCCGCCGAGCCGGCTCCACCAGCCCGGGTCACGCTCGACGGCCACGGCGGTGACCACCGGCGGGACGGTGGCCCGGTGCTCCCCCGCCGGGGCGGGCCGGGCACCGGGCTCGCCGGTCAGCGCCAGCGGCGCGGCGGCGGTGAGCCGACGGTCCAGCGTGGTCACCCGCACCTGACAGGGGCAGCCGCCGGGCGGTACGGCGGCGGTCAACGCGGCACCACCGAGGCCGGTACCGGAGAGGTGGGTCTGCACCGACGAGTCGACCGCGCACCCGGCCGCGCCGGTGCCGCAGACCTGGATCACCACGGTGCCGGCCGGCCAACCGGCGAGCCGGACGAGCACCCGGTCACCCGGTCGCGCCCCGGTCCGGTCCAGCGTCACCGTCGCCGCCGCCGCAGTGGCCGCCGGGGCCACCGCCGCGACCGGCACGTACACCGGCGGCACGGCCGACGTCGGGAGGGTGCCGGCGGCCACCAGCATCCCGGCGGCCAGGACGGCGGTTCGGAGCGGGAGTCTCATCCGGCCGGGCCGCCCCGATCGGCCCCGTCCCGGCCGACGCCGGCCGGGGCACCACGGGTGCCCTCACCCGGGGCGTCCGGCACGACGGCCGGTGCGGGCGTCGAGCGGGCGGCCGGTGCCGCTGCGGCAGACGCGGTCGCGCCGTCGGCCGGAGGGCTCCCGGCGTCGGCGGTACGGGCACGCCGGCGGGCGCCGCGCAGCCGGGTGACCACCAGCCATGCCAGCCCGGCCAGCAGCACCGCCAGCCAGATCCAGGGCATCGCCCAGGTCGAGGCGGTACGGCTCAGCGTCGGCAACGGACCGTCCACGGTGGCCGGGTCCACGGCGACCCGGACGCTGAGCCGGCCGGCCGGGACGAGGCCGTTGATCTGCTCGGTCACCACGAAGGCGGCTCCGGGCAGCAGCTCGGGTACGGCGACCGGCTCGGTCCCGGCGAGTCGCCAGCCGAACGGGGCGGCGACGTGCACCTGACCGCTGCCGGTGAGCCGGACGTTGCCGGTGTTGCGCAGCCGGTAGCTGACCACGACCGGGCCGGTACCGAACGGGTTGACCGGGTTGTCGTACGCGATCCGCAGGGCCTCGACCTCCAGCGCGGGACGGACCGCGCCGGCCACCCGCAGGTAGATCCGGGCCGCCACCCGGCGGTCGACGGTGACGGTCCGGCCGGCGGCGTCGGCCCGCACCCCGGCGGCCGACACGACGATGCCGCCGGCGTGGTCCCCGGGGCTGGCGTTGGCCGGCACGGTCAACTGGAACGGCACGATCACGCGTTTCCCGGCGGGTATCCGGTAGGTCCGTTCGGCGAGGGTCACCCAGGAGCCGACGTCGGCCGCCGGCCGGCTGGCGGGTTGCAGGGCGAAGCCGCCGTCCCCGGTGGTGAACGCGTCGGCCCCGTAGACCGCGAAGGTCATCGGGGTCCGGCTCAGGTTGGTGATCGCGACCCGGTCCTCGAGCCGCCGGCCGGGTGCGGCGTCGTACACGAAGTAGGCGCGCCCGGTGGGGCCGGAGGCGCTGGACGGCTGGACCGCCCAGGTGAAGCCGGCGGCGGCGGACGGGGCCGGCGCGGCGGGAGCCGGGGCCGCGCGGTGCGGGGCCGTCACCCGGGGCGGGGCGACGGCGGCGGCCGGCCCACCGGCCAGCACGGTGACGATCGCGGCGAACGCCGCGACCACGGTCGTCAGGTGCGGGTGAGGGCACCTCGTCATCGTCGGTCGCACAACAAGGTGCCCTTCCGCTCGTCAGGACAGGGTCAGGGTGAGGGTGGCGGTGTAGTCACCCGGCGCGGTGGACGCCGGCACGCCGAGGTCCAGGTCCGCGCCGCACCGGAAGGTGCCCGCGCTGGCTCCGGCCGCCGCGCCGCAGAGCGTGCGCGCCCCGCCCAGCCCGGTGCCGGCACCCGGCACCGCGCGGCTGCCCGGGGTGACCACCCCGGGCGTGCCGACCAGGCCGTCGGTGACCACCGACGCGCTCGGCGACCAGCCGAGGTTGTCGGCGGCGATGACCCCGCCGGGGGTACCGGTGAAGTCCTCCACCTGCCCGACCACGTTCCAGCCGGCGTTGCTGCCCCGCAGGTCGCTGACCGTGACCGCGTTGAGCGCGCCGCCGGCCACCGCGCCGGGAGCGGCGGCGGAGAGCGCCACCGACGCGCCGGCCGAGGTCAGGGTGAGCGGCCCGGTCTGGAGCACCTGGGTGGTGATCTCCTGGTCGGCACCGCCGCCGCCCGGCCCGCCGGAGCCCGCGAAGGTGATCGGGGTGGCGGTGTCCTGGCTGCGGTCGCTGGAGCCGTGCGCGGCGAAGGTCAGCACGTAGCACTGGGTCGCCGTGCAGTCGACCGGCTTGCCGTCCCCGTCGGTGTAGGTCGGCAGCACGTCCAGCGTGGTGCTGAAGGTGCCGTCGGCGTTCAGCTTGGCCTGCCCGCCGGAGGAGGACGCCCCCTTGTGCACCCACTTGACCGGCTTGTAGGGGCGAGCGTTGGTCCAGAACTCAGCGGACTTCGGTCCGAAGGCGACGTAGAAGCCGACGCCACCGTTGGCCTCGGCGTCGAAGCCGGAGCCGGTCACGGTGAGCGTCGCGCCGGCCGGGTCGACGGCAGCCGACGGGGTCACGGTGACCGAGGGGGCCGCCGGGCCGCCGCCACCGCCGGTGCCGAAGCCGAACGACAGCGGGTCGAGGACCGTGCCGGCGGCGAAGAAGCCGTTGAAGGCGGTCGCCCCGGTGGCGGTCATCGTGGTGGTCAGGTTGCTCCAGCTCACCGTGTTGCCGGAGACCACCGGGGCGGCACCGCCGAGGGTGGCGATCTCGGCCTGGTCCAGGCTGATCGGCTCGAAACCGCCACCGCTGACCGCCAGGTCGACGTCGGCACGCAGGGAACCCCCGCCCGCGTCCACCTCCACCGTGGGGTTGGCCAGCGTGATGGTGAAGAAGTGCGCCGGGTACGAGAAGACGACCTTCCCGCCGTACCGGACGGTGGTCGCCCCGGTCGCGGCGTCGTACGTCCCGCCGGTGGTGGTGAAGCGGAACGTGCCGTCGGTGTTGCGGGTGGCCCCGTCCTCGACGGCGATCGGCGGGTTGCCGTTGCCGGTCGAGACGTAGCTGCGGAACGAGCTCTTGAAGCCCCAGTCGAGGCTTCCCCCGCTGACGTCCACGGGTGCCGCCACGGCGGCGCCCACGACGGTCAGCGACGCGGCGGCACCGAGTACGGCGGCTGCCGCCCAGGGAATCGACCGGCGGAGCGGACCGCCGGTCCTGAGTACGGGCATCGGGTGTTCCTCTCTTTCAGGGGAGGGCTCGATTAGGTTAGCCTCACCTAACTAACTGGAGAATCCGCTGAATACCCTCTTGCGCCGACCACAAGATCCTCTTAGGTTAGCCTAACCTTATTTGAGGAGGTCACGATGACTGCCCGACTGGTGACGGCCCTGGTCGGCACCGCCGTGGTCGCGATGGGGTTGCTCACCGCCGCTCCGGCCCACGCCGATACGGTCGGCACCGGACCGAACGGTCAGCGGCTGACCGTCAGCCGGACCGCCGACCTGCCCCGGGGCGGTGCCACGGTCACCGTCTCCGGTTCCGGTTACGACATCACCAAGGGCATCTACGTGGCGTTCTGCGTCGACAACGGCAGCGGCGCGGCTCCCTCGCCCTGCGGTGGGGGCGCCGACATGGGCGGCACCTCGGGCCTGTCGCACTGGATCTCCTCCAACCCGCCCTCCTACGGCGAGGGGCTCGCCGTGCCGTACGGGTCGGGTGGCATGTTCCGGGTCCAGCTCCGCGTCGCGCCGAAGATCGGCGACGTGGACTGCGCCGTCCGCCGGTGCGTGGTGTCCAGCCGCAACGACCACACCCGAGGGTCCGACCGCAGCCAGGACGTCCGGATTCCGGTCACCTTCGCCGGCACCGCGGCCACCCCGACGAGGACCACCGCCGCGGCCCCGTCCGCCCCCGCGCCCACCGGCGGCGCACCCGCCAGCGGCCGGCCGACCGGCGGCGTACCCGCCACGGCACAGCCGACCGGCGGCAGCGCCGGGGTGACCGCCTCCGCCCAGGCCGCCGCGCCGGCCGACGGCGGCCCCGGCACGACCGCCGGCGGCACGGACCCGGCCGCCACCCAGGTCACCGACGGCACCGGCACCGGCCGGTGGTGGACCGTCGTGACGGCCGGTCTCGCCGTCCTGCTCGTCGCGCTCGTGGCGGTCCGCCTGCGGAACCGTCGCCGGGAGCGGTCGTGAGACGACCGGCTCTCCTGCTCGGCGTCCTGGTCCTGCTCGGCGGCACGGTGACCGCCTGCGGTCCGGGTGGCGCCCCGGCCGCCGCACCGGCCGCCGGCTGCGGCCCCACCACCGCCACGGTCACCGACACCGACGTCGACCCGGTCGGCCCCGACCCGGGCAGTGTCCTGCCGGTCACCGTCGACTCGGCCGACGGGACCAGGGTCACCGTCACCGACGCCGGCCGGATCCTGCCGGTGAACCTGTACGGCTCGATCGCGGAGATCGTGTTCAGCCTCGGCCTCGGTGACCGGGTGGTCGGTCGGGACACCTCGACCACCTTCCCCGCCGCCGCGCACCTGCCGGTGGTCACGCCCACCGGCCACGACCTCTCCACCGAGGCGATCCTCCGGCTGGCCCCCACCGTCGTGCTGGCCGACGAGAGCATCGGCCCGCCGGAGGCACTCCGACAGCTCCGCCGCTCCGGCATCGCCGTGGTGCTGGTCGACGACGAGCAGACCCTCGCCGCCGTACCGGCGCACATCCGGGCCATCGCGGCGGCGCTCGGCGTGCCGGCGTCCGGCGAGCGCCTGGTCGCCCGGGTCGACGCGGAGATCACCGCCGCCCGGCGCAGCGCCCCGACGGACGCCGCCCCGCTGCGGATCGCCTTCCTGTACGTCCGTGGCACGGCCGGCGTCTACCTGATGGCGGGCCGGGGCGCCGGATCGGACGAGATGATCAGGGCGATCGGCGCGGTCGACGCCGGCACCGAGATCGGGCTCACCAAGTTCCGGCCGCTGACCAGCGAGGGCCTGGTCAACGCGGCCCCGGACGTCATCCTGGTGATGTCCGAGGGGCTGGCGTCGGTCAAGGGCGTGGACGGGCTGCTCGCCCTGCCCGGCATCGGACAGACGCCGGCCGGCCGGAACCGGCGGATCGTGGACATGGACGACGGGTTGCTGCTCACCTTCGGGGCCCGCACCGGCCGCGCCATCCAGGCACTGGCCCAGGCCGTGCACGGCACGTGCCGATGAGGCGGGTGGCCCTGCTCGCCGGACTCGGCGGGACACTCGTCCTGCTCTGCCTGGTCGCCGCCGGGACCGGGCAGGTTCCGGTGCCTCCGGCCGAGGTGCTCGGCTCCATCCTGCACCGGGTCGGTCTCGACGTCGGCCCGCTGCCCACCGTCACCCACGGCGAGGACGCGCTCTGGGTCGTCCGGTTCCCCCGCGTGGTGCTCGCCGTGATCGTCGGGGCGTCGCTCGGCTGCGCGGGTGCGCTGATGCAGGGCGTGTTCGGCAACCCGCTCGCCGAGCCGGGCGTCATCGGGGTCTCCTCCGGCGCGGCCGTCGGCGCGGCCACCGCCATCGTCACCGGGCTCTCCGTGCTCGGCGGCTGGACCGTCGCCGGGGCGGCGTTCCTCGGTGGACTCGCCGCCACCGCGCTGGTGTACGCGATGTCCCGGACCGACGGACGGACCGAGGTGGTCACCCTGGTGCTGACCGGCATCGCGGTCAACGCCGTGGCCGGGGCACTGATCGGTCTGCTGATGTTCTTCGGCGACGCCGACGCGGTCCGGGCGATCGCCTTCTGGCAGCTCGGCAGCCTGGCCCAGGCCAACTGGGCGAGCGTGGCGGTCACCGCGCCGTGCGCCGCAGTCGGCGTCGCCATCGCCGTCGCCGTCGCCCGTCGGCTGGACCTGCTCGCCCTCGGCGACCGGCCGGCGCGGCACCTCGGCGTGGACGTGGAGCGGCTGCGGGTGGGCATGATCGGGGTGACCGCCCTGCTCGGCGCGGCGGCCGTCGCCTTCACCGGCGTGATCTCCTTCGTCGGCCTGGTGGTACCGCACCTGGTCCGGATGGTCGCCGGACCGGGCCACCGGGTGCTGCTGCCGGCGAGCGCGCTCGGCGGCGCGATCGTCGTGGTGGCCGGTGACCTGGCCGCCCGGACCCTGGTCGACTACCAGGAGCTGCCGCTCGGGGTGCTCACCGCCGTGGTCGGCGGGCCGTGCTTCTTCTGGCTGCTGCGCCGCACCCGCGCCCGTGCGGGAGGCTGGGGATGAGCCGGTGGCCGGGAGGCCGGCGGTTCCGTTCCCCGGTACGACCCGACCGGGGCGGCGTCCACATGCGGGTCCGTGGCCTCGACGTGCGGCGTGGGACGCGGACCGTCCTCTCCGGCGTGGACATCGACATCCGCGCGGGCGAACTCCTCGCGCTGGTCGGGCCGAACGGCGCCGGCAAGAGCACGCTGCTCGGCGCGATCTGCGGAGACCTGCCGGTCGACGCCGGCACGATCGAGTTCGACGGCGCGCCGTTGCCCGACTGGACGCCGATCGACCTGGCCCGCCGCCGGGCGATGCTGCCGCAGCGGTCCGCCCTGTCGTTCCCGTTCACGGTCGCCGAGGTGGTGGCGATGGGCCGCGCCCCGTGGGCCGGTACGCCGCACGCCGGCCAGGACGACGAGGCGATCGCGGAGGCGATGCGGCTGACCGGGGTGGAGTCCTTCCCCGGGCGGGTCTTCTCGGCGCTCTCCGGCGGCGAGCAGGCCCGGGTCGCGCTGGCCCGGGTGCTCGCCCAGCGGACCCCGATGCTCCTGCTCGACGAGCCCACCGCCGCGCTCGACCTGCACCATCAGGAGCTGGTCCTCACCCTGGCCCGGGACCGGGCCCGCAGCGGCGACACGGTGGTGGTGGTGCTGCACGACCTGGGGCTCGCCGCCGCGTACGCGGACCGGATCGCGCTGCTCGCCGGAGGCCGGCTGGTCGCCGACGGGTCACCGGCCGACGTGCTCCTGCCCGAGTCGCTCAGCACGGTGTACCGACACGAGATCGAGGTCCTGCCGCATCCGCGCACCGGTACGCCACTGGTGCTGCCGAGGCGCCCGGTCGACGAGCGGTGACCCGCCCGCCCTGACCCGTCCCCCGTCCCCCGTCATCCGTCATCCGGCATCCGGCATCCGGCATCCGGCATCCGGCGGACAGCATCCGGCGGACAGTGGCGGTGGCGGGTGGTCGCCTCAGGCGGCGTCGGGACGCGGGGTGATCCCCAGCCGGTCGCACGCCTCCCGGTACATCCAGGCGGCCTCGGCGCGGATCTGACGTCGTTCGGTGAGCCGGGTGCGGAACGGGATCCGGACCGGCACCGGTGCGCCGTCGACCGTGGCGACGAACTCCATCGCCTCGTCGTCCATCCCGGACATCCGGGCCGAAGTCGCCCCGGGTTGGCCGCCGAGGCCCTGGCAGATCAGCCGGCAGTCGTCGGCGTGGTCGTCGTTCATGTGCCGGGTCACCGCGGCGACCACGTCCGGCCCGAACGTCGTCACGCGGCGGCCTCCGGCAGCACGGACCGGCCGAGTTCGGCCAGCATCGCGGTGTTCAGGCGGTAGGCCAGCGAGACCTCGTCCAGGAAGCGCTGCCGCTCCACCTCGTCCCAGGGCACCCCGTCGAGGAGGTTCCGGTAGTGCTCCTTGAAGGCCCGCGCCTCGATGTCGGGGAAGAGGAAGAACCGGACGCCGTCCTCGGCGAACCCGAACGACCGCTGCACCGCGCGCAGCATGACCTGCCCGCCGGAGAGGTCACCGAGGTACCGGGTGTAGTGGTGCGCGACGTACCCCGCCGGCCAGGTGAAGGCGATGTCCCGCAGCCGGGCCCGGTACTCCAGGGTGGCGGCGCCCGGGACGATCCGCGCGGCCCAGTCCGGGCCGTGCAGGAACTCCAGATCCGCCCGCAGCGCCGGCACCCGGTGCAGCGCGTCGGTGACGAAGGGGCCGGCCACCGGGTCCGCCCGCATGACCTCCGCCGCCTCCTCCAACGTCTGGTAGACGACGAAGAGTTGTTCGGGTAGGGCCGCGTAGCCGCCCCGGTCCAACTGGCCACCGAGCAGGGCGTCGAAGTACCCGAGATGCTGCGCCACCCGGTGGTCCGGCCTGGTGCGCTCCCGCAGTTCCGCCGCGAAACCCATGATCCACCTCCGTTAGGCAAGGCTAACCTAAACCGCTGGCCAGGGAAAGGGTGTCACCTCGGCATCCCGTCCGATGCCGGTACGCGTGCTGCGCTTCCTGGCCCGCGCCGGGCCTCGCCGTCCGGCCCGTCGGTAGCCGGCGGGGCGTCGTCACCGGCCGTGGTTGCTCAGGCCCCGGTCCCCGGTCAGCAACCGGATGTCCCGGACCGAGGAGCGGGGGAAGACCACCCGGCCGAGGCGGGTGAAGTCGGCGGAGTACACGTCGACGAAGCCGTTGTCGTGGTCGCGGTCCACGTACTCCTCGGCGAACACCGACGCGCCGACCAGCAGGTGCCGACCGTCGTAGGCGAGGCCACGACCGAAGCCCTCGGTGGTCAGCAGGTCGACGCCGTCCAGCGCGACGGTCTGCTCGACCGACCGGCAAACGAGCATGCCCCGCTCGTGGATCACCACGTTGTGACAGCACGACCCGCCGGCCGGGACGATCTCCCGGAGCCGGAACCTCTCGTCCAGCAGCCAGACGTCGCTCTTGCGACCGGTTCCGGCGCTGTGGTTGTGCGCCACGACGTAGATCGTGTTCCCGTGCCGGTGGACGGAGTTGAAGTGCCGGTAGTGCGGCGAGGACCGTCCCCTGCGGTCGGCCGGGGTCAGCTGGACGGTGCGGTGGGCGGCCGACCAGTGTCGACCGGGCCGGCGCTCGACGTCCGGGTAGCACAGCAGCCGGTTGCGCAGGGTGTCCACCACGACCAGCTCGTCGTCGACGAAGTCGATCTGGTGCACCCAGCGGTTCAGTCCGTACAGGTGGGTGACCATGCGCCACCCCCCACCGGCCTCCGGGACCTGGCCGGGACCGAGGGGGAAGGAGACGATCCGCCCGTGCCGGCCGGTGATCTGGAACGCGTAGAGCCGCCCGTCGCGCAGGGTCAGACCGAAGTGCCGCCCCGGCGAGAGCATGTGCGGCCGGCCGTCGGCCCACACCACGACGCCGTGGCTGGTGGAGACGACGAAGGACAGGTCCGCCGGCAGGTCACCGGCCGCGTGGGGCGCGGCGGTCCAGGGGGTACGCGGCGGCACGTCGAGGGCCCGCGCCAGTTCCCACCGGCCCACGACCCGGTCCGCCCCGAAGGCGTCGGCGAAGCGGTCGTACCGCGCCGCGAACCGGCTGCGCGGCGCCTCCGGCGGTACCCGACGAAACGCCGTCATGCTGGCTCCCTTCGCCGTGGATCGGAGCCCGGCGGAGGACCGACGGGCCGGGCAACATAGCGAAATATGACAGGATTTAGGGTGTTCACCACCCTGGCGAACGTCAGTGACCGGACATCGGAGCCGGCGCTACGCTGCCCGGGAACCAACCCTGCCGAGGCGCCGACGCGACGCCCGACCGGCCGACGCTGCTAGGTTCGCCCGGTGAGGACGGTGGAGACGACGGTCGCCCGATACCTGGACGCGGTCGACACGGCCCTGCCCGGCTTCGTCGAAATGCTCTACCTGACCGGCTCGGTGGCGCTCGGGGCGTACCAGCCGGGCCACAGCGACATCGACACGGTGATCGTCACGTCCCGCCGCCCGACGTCCGGGGACCTCGCCGCCCTGGCCGCCGTGCACGCCGACATGCCGCCGGAGCCGCACCTCGACGGCGTGTACCTCGACCGGGGGACCTTCTTCCAGCAGCCCGCCGACCGCCGGGTCGTGCCGTTCGTCGTCGACGGACGCTTCCGGGCCGACGAGCCCTGCGGGGATCTCCATCCGGTGTCGTGGCTGCTGCTCACGAGGTACGGACAGGCGGTCCGGGGGCCCGCCGTGTCGGACCTGGGGCTGACCGTCGACCACGACGAGGTCCGCCGCTTCAACCTGGACAACCTGACGACGTACTGGCAGCCGTTGGCAGCAGGCGCCCGGGCGGTGGTCGGCGCGGTGCCGGACGACGTGCCCGCCGAGGCCACCCGGGTGGGCGCCGAGGGGGTGGCGTGGTGCGTGCTCGGACCGGCCCGGCTGCACTTCACGCTGGCCCACGGGGACGTCGTCGCGAAGACCGGTGTCGCCGGCTACCTGGCCGAGATCCTCCCCGCCTACGGCCCGCTGGCGGATCGGGCGCTGCGCTGGCGTCGGGGTGAGCCGGTCGCGCTCACCGCGGCCGACGTCCGGGCCGCCGCCGACTCGGTCGACGCCGTCGTGGCGGACGCGCTGCGTCGGTGGGGCTGACGGCGCCGGCCGGAGACACGGGAATCAGGGCGTCGACGGATCGCCCACGGGTTCGGCGGCGCGCACCGCTTCGACGACCGCGTTCAGCGCCATCTCGCTGGCCCAACGGTGCGGATTTCCGGCCGGCTTCCGGTGGGCCTCCCGAGCTCTCCGGGTGCGATTACTGCCACCTCCCCGGCGTCGGGGGACACGCACAGCGCAGACCGAGGAACTGCCCCGGCCGACAGCAGACCGGATGCAAAGAACGCCCTGGCTCGGGATAAGGTCCCGTACCAGGGCGTTTCACAAGGGTGGAGCCGAGGGGACTCGAACCCCTGACCCCCACACTGCCAGTGTGGTGCGCTACCAGCTGCGCCACGGCCCCTTGCCGGTGTCCCCGGTCACCCGGGCACGGACGAAACTATACACACACCGGCAGCCATGGTCATCTCCCGGGGGTCCCCCGAGGATCAGTTGAGCGACACGTCCGGTGGGAAGTGGGCGACCGCGGCCATCATGCCGCCCTGTCGGCGCAGCACCATCGGCCACAGGTCGTCGGGACGGTCGACGAAGGCGTCGCCCGGGAGGGCGTCCAGGACGAACCAGGACCCGTCCTCGATCTCCTGCTCCAACTGCCCGGCACCCCAACCGGAGTAGCCGGCGAAGACCCGGATGCCGGAGACGCTCTCCCGCATCCGTTCCGGGTCGACGGAGAGGTCGATCGTGCCCACCGCGCCGAGCACCTGGTGGAAGCCCTTGAGCCGGCGTACCGGATGCCGCATCCGGGCCAGGCAGATCGCCGAGTCGGGCTGCACCGGGCCGCCCTCGAAGAGCACCGCCGGCTCCCCGGCCAGCGCGCTCCAGTCGCCGAGCACGTCCGCGACCGGCACCTCGGTGGCCCGGTTGAGGACCACACCCAGCGCCCCGCCGGGCTCGTGCGCGACCAGCAGCACGACGGTGCGGTCGAAGTTGGGATCCTTCAGAGCCGGGGTCGCGACCAGCAACTGCCCGGTCATCGACGCCATCGAACGACCGCCGATCGCCTGTCCCTCTCCCTGCATACCGCCGCCCATCCCCTAACCGCGTGCCGCGACGCGGTCACGCCACCTGCGGAACCTCCTGCCAGGACGTCGCCGAGTGCACCGAATCGACCCGGTGCACCGGGAGCGTCCGTGTTCTCAACGCCATGCCTGGCACCATAGCCTGCACCTTGCACGGTGGCTAAGGTCTGACCGGCCGGTAGTGGAACGAGTTTGGGGAGAATCGATGGATCCAACGGCGGAGATTGCGGTCATCGGCGGCTCGGGCCTCTACGCCCTCCTGGACAACGCCGTGGAACACCGGGTGGAGACGCCGTACGGGCCCCCGTCGGACGCCATCACCGTCGCCGAGGTGGCCGGTCGGCCGGTGGCCTTCCTGCCCCGGCACGGACGCGACCACCGGCACCCGCCGCACCTGATCCCGTACCGGGCCAACCTGTGGGCGTTGCGCTCGCTCGGGGTACGCCGGGTGCTGGCGCCCTGCGCGGTCGGTGGGCTCCGCCCGGAACTGGGTCCGGGCACCTTCGTCGTGCCCGACCAGCTCATCGACCGGACCAGCGGCCGGGCCCAGACCTACTACGACCGGGGCGCGGTGCACGTCTCCTTCGCCGACCCGTACTGCCCCGCCGGGCGGCGGACGCTGCTCGACGCGGCGGCCGGCCGGGGGGTGTCGGCGGTCGACGGCGGCACGGTGGTGGTGGTCGAGGGGCCCCGCTTCTCCACCCGCGCCGAGTCCCGCTGGTTCACCGCGATCGGCGGCTCGGTGGTCAACATGACCGGGCACCCGGAGGCTGTCCTCGCTCGCGAGCTGGCGCTCTGCTACACCTCCATCGCCCTGGTCACCGACCTGGACGCCGGTGTGGAGGGCGGGCACGCGGTGACCCATGAGGAGGTGTTCCGGGTCTTCGGCGAGAACACCGACCGGCTGCGGGGCATCCTGCTGGACGCGGTCGCCACCCTGCCCGCCGAGCGGGAGTGCTCGTGCGCCGCCGCGCTGGACGGCATCAAGCTGCCCTTCCCGCTGCCCTGAGGACAGGTCGCCCCCGAGGGTGTCTTTGGCGCAATGCCGGGATGCTCCCCTCCCGCGCTGGTTAGATTCGTCCGGTCGGGGCCGGCCCGCAGGCCGCCCCGACCACCGGACGAGGGCACGGAGGCCGACCCATGGCGACGGTCCGCGACACCAGCTACGAACTGCTCCGCGCCCTCGGCATGACCACCGTCTTCGGTAACCCCGGCTCCACCGAGCAGCCCTTCCTCCAGGACCTCCCGGCCGACTTCCGGTACGTGCACGCCCTCCAGGAGGCCTCGGCGGTGGCGATGGCCGACGGGTACGCCCAGGCCACCCGCCGCGCCGCGCACGTCAACCTGCACACCGCGCCGGGCACCGGCAACGGCATGGGCAACCTGGTCACCGCCTGGCACAACCGCACCCCGCTGGTCGTCACCGCCGGCCAGCAGACCCGCCGGATGCTGCTGATCGAGCCTCGCCTGGCCAGCCCCCGGGCGGCCGAGCTACCCCAGCCGTACGTCAAGTGGAGCCACGAACCGACCCGTCCACAGGACGTTCCGGCGGCACTGATGCGGGCCTACGCCACGGCGGTGCAGCCGCCGGCCGGGCCGGTCTACCTCTCCCTGCCGCTGGACGACTGGCACCAGCCGGCAGATCCGCCACCGCAGGTGCGTACCGTGGCGACCCGCTTCGCCCCCGACCCGGACCGGCTGCGGGAGTTCGCCGGGATCCTGGCCGGCAGCCGCGATCCGGCGCTGGTGCTCGGTGCGGCCGTGGACCGGGCGGACGGCTGGCTGGCGGCGGTCGCCCTGGCCGAGCGGCTCCGCTGCCCGGTCTGGTCCGCCCCGGCGCCGGAACGGGCCGTCTTCCCCGAGGACCATCCCCAGTTCCGCGGGGTCCTCCCGTTCGCCATCGGACCTCTCGCCGAACGGCTGCACGGGCACGACACGGTACTGGTCCTCGGTGCGCCGGTGTTCCGCTACTACCCCCACGTTCCGGGCGACTACCTGCCGCCGGGAGCCCGGCTGCTGCACGTCACCGACGACCCCGGGGAGGCGGCCCGCGCCCCGGTCGGGGACAGCCTGCTCGGCGACGCCCGGCTCACCGCCGAGGCGCTGTACGACCTGCTGCCCCCGACCCGCCGGTCGTCGCCACCGCCTCGCCCGGACCCGCCGTCGCCGGAGGCCGGGGCGCCGCTGAGCGCGGACGCGTTCTTCGCCACGCTGGGCGGGCTCTGGCCCGCCGACGGGGTGCTCGTGCAGGAGTCTCCGTCCAACCTGGCCGCGCTGCGCCGGCACCTCCGGGTCCGCCGCCCGGCGTCGTACTTCACCGGGGCCAGTGGCGGGTTGGGCTTCGGGCTGCCCGCCGCGGTGGGCATCGCGCTCGCCGAACGGGACACCGGGCGTGGCCGGCCGGTGGTGGCGGTGATCGGGGACGGTTCGTTCCACTACTCGGTGCAGGCCCTCTGGACCGCCGCCCGGCTGCGCCTGCCGCTGGTCGTGCTGGTCCCGGTCAACCGTCAGTACGCCGTCCTCAAGGCGTTCGCCGCGCACGACCGAACTCCCGGCGGGCCCGGACTGGACCTGCCGGGGATGGACGTCACCGCGATCGCCGGCGGCTACGGCTGCGCCACGGCGGTGGCCGGTACCCCGGACGAGATCGCCGCGGCCGTCGCCACCGGGCTGGACGCCGACCGGCCCACGGTCGTCCCGGTGCCGATCGGCACCGAGGTGCCGGCGCTGCTCTGAGCACCCCACCCGAGGGGTCGGCCCTCGACCGCCCCTCGGGATCCGGATCACCGGCTGGCTGTGGCCGACCCGCCGAGGACGGCGTCACCCGCCGAGCATCGACACCGGCGACCCGCTCACCACGTCCAGCACCGTACGGGCACCGAGCGGCGCCTTCAGGGTCGCGTCGACCGGCTCGAGCTTCAGCTGGTCCGTGCAGACCCCGGTGCTCCGGACCACCCCGGCGCCGACCACCACCACGTCGTCGAACTCGGCGACCAGCGGCTCGATCCCGGTGTCGCAGGCGCCCACGCCCACCCGCCAGGTCAACTCGGCGCCCTCGACCGAGACGACGTTCTGGGCGGCGGCCAGTTCGGGGGCCGGCGTCCCGCCCGGACCGGGGCCCGCCGGTACGGCGGTGATCGCGCTGGGCGCCACGGCCACCCGGGCGACCGGTACGGCGAGTTCCTCCACGGTGAACAGCCAGGCCGGCACGGTGGCCTCGCCCCGGCTGGTGCGCAGCTCGGCGGTGCCGAGCTTGACCCCGGTGACGGTCAGCGCCGTGCAGGCCGCCACGGTGGAGCTGCCGGCGACCGGCCCGTCCGGGCCCGGCTCGACCGTCGGCCCGGGGACCTTGGGCCGTCCCTCGCAGGGCGGCGGATCCCCCAGGTCCAGTTGCCGGTACGCCTCGGCGGCACTGAGCAGCGGCACGTCGAGCGTGCCGTCCGGGAAGCGGACGGTGCCCTTCGCCTGGCGGGTCGCCGGGATGGTGACCTGCTCCCGGTACCAGCCCGCCTGGAAGGCCTGCTCGGTCTCCGGGGAGAACTTCGGGTCCCCGGCGAGCACGGTGGGGCTCTCCAACGGGATGTAGCTGGTCGTCCAGGCGGGGCCGGGCTGCCACGCCTCGGCCACCTCGGCGGCCCGCCGCTGGAACGACTCCCAGCGGTCCTCCGGTTCGGCCGGCGTGGCCCCGTTCTGGGCGCAGCCGGTCAGGGCCAGCATGATCGGCAGGCCCAGCAGCAGAGTCACTCGTCGACGCATGCCGGTTCGACGTACGCCGACGCCTTCCCGGTTCCCACCGGCCGCGACGGGCCGGCCCCGCCCCGCAGACGGCGATGCGCCCCGGTCCACTGGTGGGACCGGGGCGCATCACGGTGGTGGAGGTGCCGGGAATCGAACCCGGGTCCTTCGCCGCCTTGTCAGGGCTTCTCCGAGCGCAGCTCGCTGTGCCTCTACTCGGCCCCTCCGATCACGCGAGCGAGTCGGTGTGACGGGCCCAGTCGCTGATTAATCTCGCCGCACGGACCCCGCGACCGGGTCCGCTTGGCCAGCCTCCTAGCTGATGCCGGCTAACTGGGTCGAAGGCACTCCCAGGCCGACAGACTTGCTACTCGCCTCAGGCGGCGAGAGCGAAGTCAGCGCGATTGTTCTTGGCGCTTATTGGTTTCCGACGACCGATTCACGAGACGACGTCGGCTTCCTCGGCTCGCTTCCCCTGACGCCACGCACGAAGTCGAAACCAGTCACCCCCTCGTCGGCTGCCCCTGTCGGCAGCACCTTCAAAGCCTAACGCCTCGCGCAACGGGTTTCATCCCGAGCCCCACCCGGCGCCCCGGCCAGGCAAACGAACGGGACGAACGGGACGAAGTCACTCGGACATTCCCTTCCCACGCCGACCCATCGCCCGGTTGATCTCCCGGTCCGCGTCCCGCTTGGCCAGATCCTGACGCTTGTCGTAGGCCTTCTTGCCCTTGGCCAGCCCGATCTCGACCTTGGCCCAGCCGTCCGAGAAGTAGACCTGCAACGGCACCATGGTGAGGCCGCCCTCCCGGCTCTTGCCGATCAGCCGGTCGATCTCCAGGCGATTGAGCAGCAGCTTCCGGGTCCGCCGGGGCTCGTGGTTGGTCCACGTGCCCTGGACGTACTCCGGGATGTGCATGCCGTGCAGGAAGAGCTCCCCGTCACGCTCCTGGGCGAACGCGTCCACCAGGGACGCCCGCCCCGCGCGCAGCGACTTGACCTCCGTGCCGGTCAGCGCCATGCCCGCCTCGTACGTGTCGAGGATGCTGTAGTCGTGCCGCGCCCGGCGGTTGGAGGCGACGACCTTCCGCCCCTTCTCCCGTGGCATCGGCCCACACCCCTTTCGTGATCGACCCGGCGGACAGCCCGCCCATGCTACCTGAACGGAAAGGGCCCTCCGGCACCATTTGTTCCCGGTGCCGGAGGGCCCTCATCGCCCGGAGGTGACCCGTATGAGCAACTAGACCCGCAGGTAGAAGCGGAGCGTGACCCAGGCGGTGATCGCGCTGACGAGACCACCCACACCCGCCATCAGCGGGAACATGATCAGGATGTCGCCCCAACTGACCGGGGAGAGCAGGCCCTGAAGGGACTGCAACGACCCGTCGAAGAGGAACTGTTTGGCGCCGATCAGGGCGAGCAGGCCGAGCAGTGAACCGACCAGGCCGGCGACCACCGCCTCCAGCACGAACGGCGCCTGGATGAACCAGTTGGAGGCGCCGACCAGCTTCATGACCGCCACCTCACGCCGTTTGCTGTACGCGGCGACCTGGATGGTGTTGGCCACCAGGAGGAGGGCCGCGATGGCCATCACGGCCGCGGCGGCGAGCGCGATGTTCTGGATCGCGGTCAGGATGTTGAAGATCTTGTCGAGCAGCGCGCTCTGGTCGACGATCTCGTCGACCCCCGCCTCGTTCTTGTACTGCTCGTAGATCGACCGGTACTCCTGCGGATTGGTCAGCTTGAGCCGGAACGACTCGGGCAGCACATCCGCCTGGACGGCGCCGAGGAGGTCCGGCGCGTCCTGGAACATCTGCTGGAAGCGCTGGAACGCCTCGTCCTTGTTGACGTAGACGACCTCCTCGACCAACGGGTCGCCGTCCAGCTTGGCGCGGAGCGCGTCGCGCTCCTCGGCGGGGACGTCGGTCTTGAGGAAGATCGACACCTCGATGTTCTCGTAGTAGAGCTCCTTCATGTCGGAGACCTGGCGGTACATCAGACCGCTGGCACCGAGCATGGTCAGGGACACCGCCATCGTGATGATCATGGCGATGGTCATGGTCACGTTGCGCCACAGTCCGACCAGCACCTCGGACAGGACGTATTTAACGCGCATCGGGTATTCCTCCGGGTCTCCGGCAAGTGTTCGTCGTCAGATCGGGCCGCAGGGCCCCGTTCCGGGAGCGGCGAGCCGCGGGCCCGCCGGAAACGGCGGGCCGGCGGGCTCAGCCGTAGACGCCGCGGGCCTGGTCCCGCACGATGCGCCCGCTCTCGATCTCGACGACCCGGCGGCGCATCTGGTTGACGATGTTGGAGTCGTGCGTGACCATCACGACCGTTGTGCCGGTGCGGTTGATCCGGTCCAGCAGGCGCATGATCTCGATGGAGGTGTCCGGGTCGAGGTTTCCGGTCGGCTCGTCCGCCAGCAGGATCAACGGCCGGTTCACGAACGCCCGGGCCACCGCGACCCGCTGCTGCTCACCGCCGGAGAGCTCGTGCGGGTACCGGTGCTCCTTGCCACCGAGGCCGACCAGCTCCAGCACCTCGGGCACGACCCGGCGGGCGACCGCCTTGGTCTTGCCGATCACCTCGAGGGCGAACGCCACGTTCTCGTACGCGGTGCGGTTGGGCAGCAGCCGGAAGTCCTGGAACACGCAGCCGATGGAGCGCCGGAACTGGGGCCGCTTCCAGGACCGCATGGACGTGACGTCCTTGCTGTTCACGATGACCCGCCCCTTGTTGGGGCTGACCTCGTGCAGCAGGAGCTTGATGATAGTGGACTTGCCGGAGCCGGAAGGGCCGATGAAGAAGACGAACTCGCCCTTCTCGATCGAGACCGACACGTTGTCGAGCGACGGGCGGGACGCCTTCGGGTACGTCTTCGTCACTTGCTCAAGCTGAATCACGGAGAGGGAGTCTACGCCGTGTGACGGGCGGGGCGTCCCCCACGCCCCGCCGACGCGTGCGGAGTCATCGATTTAGTAGGTTACGCGACAATCGATCAACGCGCTCCGCCCGGAGTCGATCACGCACCGTCATCGGCCAGCTGTCGCTGCTTCCGCCACCGGACCCCCGCCTCGATGAAGGCGTCCAGCTCACCGTCGAAGACCGAGGTCGGGTTGCCCGTCTCGTGCTCGGTACGCAGATCCTTCACCATCTGATACGGGTGCAGGACGTACGACCGCATCTGGTCACCCCACGAACCGGCGGCGTCGGTCTTCAGCCCCTCCATCTTGGCCTGCTCCTCCTGGCGCTTGCGCTCCAGCAGCCGGGCCTGGAGCACCCGCATCGCGGACGCCTTGTTCTGGAGCTGGGACTTCTCGTTCTGGCAGGTGACCACGATGCCGGTCGGGATGTGGGTGATCCGGACCGCCGAGTCGGTGGTGTTGACGCTCTGCCCACCCGGCCCGGAGGACCGGTAGACGTCGATCCGCATCTCGTTCTCGGGGATGTCGATGTGGTCGGTCTGCTCCACCACCGGGAGCACCTCGACCCCGGCGAAGCTGGTCTGCCGCCGCCCCTGGTTGTCGAAGGGGCTGATCCGCACCAGCCGGTGAGTGCCGGACTCCACGCTGAGCGTGCCGAACGCGTACGGCACCTTCACCGCGAAGGTCGCCGACTTCAGGCCGGCCTCCTCGGCGTACGAGGTCTCGTAGACCTCGGTCGGGTAACCGTGCCGCTCGGCCCAGCGCAGGTACATCCGTAGCAGCATCTCGGCGAAGTCCGCCGCGTCGACGCCGCCGGCCCCGGCCCGGATCGCCACCAGCGCCTCCCGGGAGTCGTACTCCCCGGAGAGCAGGGTGCGCACCTCCATCTCCTGGATGGCCTTGGTCAGCCCGGTGATCTCGGTTTCCACCTCGGTGAGCACGCCGGAGTCCGACTCGGCTTCGGCCAGCTCCAGCAGGACGCGGGCGTCGTCGAGCCGGGACCGGAGGCTGCCCAGCTTGCTGATCTCGCCGTTGACGTACGACAGCTGCGAGGTCACCTGCTGGGCGCGGGCCTGGTCGTCCCACAGGTCCGGCGCGGAGGCCTGCTGCTCGAGGCGGGCCTTGTCCTCGTGCAGCCGGTCGAGGTTGAGGACGGCCTCGATGTTGCGCAGGGTCGCGTCGAGTTCCTTGAGCTGTTCGGCGTAATCGGCAGCGGTCACGACAGCCAAGCGTACCGGCGGGAGCTGGGAACGGACCGGCGAGCCCCGCCGTCGGAGCGGAAAGCATCCGGGCGAGGGGCACGGCGGGCGTCACCGGCCCCCGTCCGGGTGGCTAGTGGGGGTCGTGCGGATGGGCAGCGGGCCGGTACGGCTCCACGGTCCGCGGGCGGGCCCGGCGGCGGATCGGCGCTCAGCCGGGGACCGGAGCGTTCTTCAGCCAGGTCAGCGCGGCCTTGTGGTAGGCGACCGCGAACTCCAGGGCGCTCGCGTCGAAGGCGGCACCCTCCTTCTTGGCGTTGCGCACCTGCTCGCGGACGTGCGCCAACGCCTCGGTGTGGTACTCGTTCGCCGAGGTGTAGAGGTTGCGCAGCTGGCTGGCCGAGTGCAGGTCGCCGAAGGCGATCCGCAGCGCGACCGGGTTGCGGATGGTGTCCTTGCCCGGCCCCTCCGCGAGCCAGCGGGTGAACGTCCGCTTCCCGGACGGGGTGATCGCGTACGGCTGGCTGGAACGTGGACCGGGCTTGCCCATCCGGACGAGTCCGCGCTCGGCCAGTACCGGCAACTCTCGGTAGACCTGACTGCGGGTCATCGACCAGTAGGGCGCCAGCCGGCGCTCAGCGGCGGCCATCAGTTGACCGCCTGTCATTGGACCCTCGTGGAGCAGCCCGAGCAGGGCCGCCGCTGTGGGGTTGATTCCGGAATCCGCCATGCCTATTACGCTGCCACTTTGCTGCCCCGGCGTCCAGGATTTGACACAATCAGCACCCTGCGTCACTTCCTATGTGCACTGTCGGAGGACGACAGTCCATTAGAGCATGATCGATGGATCCGGGAGCCTGAAGGACGGCTACCTATATGATCAACTGATTACGGAGGGTACAGGACAGCCCCGGTCGCTTGTCTGTTTTCGCCCATAATCCACCTCGCCGGGTCGGTCCGGTGGCACGCGGACGGGCCCCACCCCACCGGTGACGGCGGAACGGGGCCCGTCGGCACGACACCGACCGGACGCGATGCGTCCGGACGACCTCAGCCCATGTGCGGGTAGGTGTGCTCGGTCGGTGGGACGAAAGTCTCCTTGATGGTGCGCGGCGACATCCACCGGACCAGGTTGTGCCAGGAGCCGGCCTTGTCGTTGGTGCCGCTGGCCCGGGCGCCACCGAACGGCTGCTGCCCGACCACCGCCCCGGTCGGCTTGTCGTTGACGTAGAAGTTGCCGGCCGCGTACCGCATCCGCTCCCCGACCGCCTCGACCACCCGGCGGTCGGTCGCGAAGATCGACCCGGTCAGCGCGTACGGGGCCACCGACTCGGCCTGGGCGACCACGTCGTCGAAGCGGGCGTCGTCGAAGACGTGCACGCCGAGGATCGGACCGAAGTACTCGGTCGTGAACGTCTCGTGCGTGCCGTCGGTGCACTCGAACAGGGTCGGCCGGACGAACCACCCGACCGAGTCGTCGGCGGTGCCGCCGGCCAGCACCCGGCAACTGTCGTCAGAGGAGATCAGCTCCAGCGCGGCGGTGTGCCGGTCGAACGCCCTGGAGTCGATCACCGCGCCGCCGAAGTTCGAGAGGTCGGTGACGTCGCCGTAGGTCAGCGAATCGGCGGTGGCGGCCAGCCGGTCCCGCAGCCCGCCCTCCCAGATGGAACGGGGGACGTACGCCCGCGACGCCGCCGAGCACTTCTGTCCCTGGTACTCGTAGGCGCCCCGGATCAGGGCGGTGTGCAGCGCGTCCACGTCGGCACTGGGGTGCGCCACCACGAAGTCCTTGCCGCCGGTCTCGCCGACCAGCCGCGGGTAGCCCCGGTACCGGGCGATGTTCTCCCCGACGGTCCGCCAGAGGTGCTGGAACACCTTGGTCGACCCGGTGAAGTGGATACCCGCCAGGTCGGGGTCGGCGAGGACCACCTCGGAGACCTCCTCCCCCCGCCCGGTGACCATGTTGATCACACCCGGGGGCAGCCCGGCCGCCTCGAACAGCCGCATGGTGAAGTGCGCCGCGAACTGCTGGGTCGGCGCGGGCTTCCAGACCACGGTGTTGCCCAGCAGCGCCGGGGCCGAGGGGAGGTTGCCGGCGATCGCGGTGAAGTTGAACGGGGTGATCGCGTAGACGAAGCCCTCCAACGGGCGGTGGTCGAAGCGGTTCCACACCCCCGGCGACGACAACGGCTGCTCCTCCAGGAGCCGCCGCGCGAAGTGCACGTTGTACCGGAGGAAGTCGACGAACTCGCAGGCCGAGTCGATCTCCGCCTGGATCACCGTCTTCGACTGACCGAGCATGGTGGCCGCGTTGAGCGTGTCCCGCCACGGTCCGGCGAGCAGCTCGGCCGCGCGCAGGAAGATCGCCGCCCGCTCCTCGAACGGCAGCGCCCGCCACATCGGAGCCGCGTCCAGGGCGGCCTTGACCGCCCCCCGCGCGTCGGCGTGGTCGGCGTGCGCGGTGACCCCTAGCACGTGCGCGTGCCGGTGCGGCTGCACCACGTCGATCCGCTCGCCACCGGCCATCCGCTGCTCACCGTTGACGGTCATGGTCAGCTCCAGCCGCTCGGCGGCCAGCTCGGCGAGGCGCCGTTCGAGCCGCTCCCGGTCGGCACTGCCCGGCTCGTAGGCGCGTACCGGCTCGTTACGCGGCTCGGGTACGGAGAACACGGCGTCCATCACAGCTCCTGGCGATCTCGACGGCGGTGGCGAAACCGGACCCGCAGCCACCGACCGGACGGCCGGCCACCGGGCGTGACGCCTCACCGGATCGCGGCGACGGGACCTGCCGCGATTCTCCCACGACCGACCCCGCCCACCTAGCCGCCCACGTCCCGCCCGGACGGGGTGGTCGCAGGGGCCGCTCGCTCCCGGGGAGGCGGCAACCGGTGGCCCCTGCTCACACCCGAGCCGGCCCGCCCGGCGGGCGCGTACCCTGGGGAGCCGGTGACCCGCCCGCCACCTTCCCGTACCCGTCGGAGACCGTACCCGTCGGAGCGCAGGAGCTGGCGCGCGTTCGCGTCGAAGGGGAGACGATGACCCAGCAGCCCGGCAGCTCGACGGCCGCGGACCCGGACCAGCCGGTCGACGACCCGTCGCCCGGGGAGACCGCCGTCCCGGCGGGCCGGTCGGCGCCCGCCCCGGGGGCCGTCGTCCTCGCGCTGCTCGCGCTCGGCTGGCTGGCCGCCATGCTCTGGTCCACCCGGGCCGCGATCGCCTCGGCGCAGGCCGGGGTCACCGCGGTCAGCCTCTCCGCGTACGCGCTGCCCGGGGTCATCTCGGCGGCCCTGGTCGCCGGGGGTGGGGGCGCGCTCGCGGTGACCAACCTGCTCGCCCGCCGGGGTGTCGACCGGGCCACCGTCCGCTTCGTCACGGCCACCGGGGCCGGCCTGCTCGTCGGGCTCCTGACCGCCGTGTCGATCAACCTCTGCTACGCGGACAACGCCACCACGAACGTGATCGCCGGCACCACCGCCGCGGCGGCCGTCGTCGGCGGCGCGCTGGCCGGTGCCGGCAACACCCGGGTGGTCGGGGCGGTGGTCACCGCCGCTCTCGCCGTCCTGCTCTTCGTGGTGGCGTTCAGCCGGGTCCGTGACCCGCTCTTCGCGCTCTACGGGGGTGACGGCACCCAGGAGGCCATGATCGGCGCGGCCCGGTGGGTCTCCCGCACGGAGTCCCTGCTCGCCGGGCTGGTCGCCGGGCTGGCCGCCTTCGGCTACCTCCACCTGGCCCGGCGCCGGACGCTGCGACGGGCCCCGGACGCGCCGGCCGACCGGTGGCCGGCGTACCTGGTGGCCGGGGCCGGTTCGGGTCTGCTGCTGCTGCTCACCGAGGTGGTCCTCCGGGTCGGCGGACGCTCGCTGCTCGACCTGGCCGCCGCGCTCAGCGAGGCGGACGCGGTGGCCCAGACCACCCTGGGCACCTCCCGCCTCGACAACGGCATCTGGGTGCTCTTCGTCGGCGCGCTCACCGCGATGATCGCCTTCGGCCGCACCCTCGGCCCGGCCGCCACCGGCGACGAGGACGAGGACGAGGACGACCCGACCGACGACTGACCGGCGCCCTCGGGCGGCGCGGCCGACGCCAGTCGCGTCACCCGGCGCCGCCGGTCCGCCGAGCGACGGTCAGGAGTCGGTACGCAGCAGCAGGTCCAGCTCGGAGGGGTCGTACCACTCCAGCTCGTGGTCCTCGACACCGTCGACGGTGAACTGGGCGTCCTCGTCACCCGCGAGCGCCCGGTCGACGACCGCCACGGCGGCGGTCACGTCCGCGCCCGCCTCCTCCCCGTCGACGTGCAGGGCGGCCACCGCCGCCAGCGGGACCGCCCGGACCAGGTCGACGACGCTGGAGCCGAGCTCGCCGTCCGGCCGACCGACCGCCCCGGCCGGGACGTCCACCGAGACCACCACGCGTCGGCGGGGCGCGGACGGGTCGTCGTGCAGCAGCCGCAGCGCGTCCTGGGCGGCCCGGGTGAAGGCGACGTACTCCAGCTCCTCCTCGTCCCCCTCGGCGTACCACTCGCGCAGGCCGGGGGTGACCGCATGCGCCGCGCCGGCCGGGAGGCCCTCGTCGCGCAGCCGGTTCAGCATCGGTACGGTCGCCGGCACGTACACCCGGACAAGGTCGTCGGTCACGCTGGTCTCCCCGCTCGAGGCCGGCCGGTCGTCCGGCCGGGACGCCGGCCGCGCCGGACGCCGTGACCGTAGTACACCCCGGGGCGACCGGCGGAGAGGCATCCCCGCCCGACCCGGTGCGCCCCGGTCGCCGCCGGTGGCAAACTGAGGCAAACGACGGCAACGCGAGGGGTCCGAGATGGAACCGAGGTTCCTGCTGCTGTCCGACGTGGCGGCCGAACTCAACGTCACCGACTCCCAGGTCTACCACATGGTCCGCAGCGGGGAACTGCCCGCCATCAAGATCGGCGGCAGGGGCCAGTGGCGGGTCGAACGCGTCCAGCTGGAGGAGTACATCCAGCGCAAGTACGCCGAAACCGCCGAATGGGTACGTGCCAACCCGCTCACCGACCGGGATGGCACGGAGTAGCCGCCCGAGCACCGTCGGACATTGACCGGAGCCGCTCAGTGCCCGAAGATGGAGGCTGTCGGAGGCAAACACAGGCAAACGAAGGAAATAAGGGGGACCGATGGTCGACTCCCGCCGTCCGGTGCCACCACGTCCTCCGGTCCGGTTGCGCCCCGCGCCGCCCCTCGAGCCGCCGTTCGCCGACGACCAGCTCGCCGATCTCTGGCCGCGTCCGTCCGCCACCCAGCTCGCCCTCGACCTGGTCGACGCCGCTCGTCCCGGTCGGGGACGGCCCGCCGGGCGCCCCACGCACCGCCCCACCGCGCCACGTCCGCCCCGCCCGGCCGCTCCCGCCGTCGGACCGCCCGCCACGACCACCCCGGAGGCGACCCGCGTGGCGCACCGCTTCGTCGGCACCTGCCTGGAAGTCGTCAACGGCTACCGGCCGCCGGGCCAGCTCCGGCCCCTCACCGACCCGCTGCGGACGGCCGCCGTCCTGGAACAGCTCGCCCTGGCCACCGCCCGACTCGGGCCGGTCCGGCGGCGCGCCACGCGCCCCGTGGTGCGGCTGCGCCGGCTCCGGGTGTGCCAGCCGCAACCGGCCGCGATCGAGGCCGCCGCCGTCCTGGCCGGGCCGAACGGGCGGAGCTGGGCGATGGCGGTTCGGCTGGAACGTCGCGGGCCGGGCTGGATCTGCGTCGTCCTCCAGATCCTCTGACCCGCCAGGGCGTCGCCGGGGCAGGTCGTCGACCCGGGCGGCCAGGTCGGGCCGCAGACCATCTGGTGCAGGCCGAGGGGCCCCGGGACGAGGCCCCGCCCCCGGTGCAGGGAACGCCGCGAGGGGCGCCCACCGCGTACGGTGGACGCCCCTCGTTGGTCGTACGGGTCGGTCAGTTGCCGCCGTTGGGCGCACCGTGGCAGCGCTTGTACTTCCGGCCGGAGCCGCACGGGCAGGGCGCGTTCCGGGACGGACCGTTGCCCCCCTCGGCCTGGCCGGTGGGTGCCCGGCGGGCACTCGGGGACGGGGCGGCGGGGCCGCGCAGACCGGCCGACGGGCGGGCGGGGGCGGGGCGCTGCGGAGCGGCTCCGCCGAGGCCGAGGGCCGGGGCGGACTGGCGCGGCGGCTCGGCAGGCTGCTCCTCCGGCCGCTCCACGGTCACCGCACCCGCGCCGGCCTCCCCGTCGATGGTCGGCGCGGAGTACTGGAGGCCCTGCTGCTGCGGGGTCCGGTTCAGGCCCTTGGCCCGGATCTCGACCGGCTTCTCCAGCAGCTGGACCTGCTCCGGCTCCGCCTCGGGCTCCTCGACCTGGACCTCCAGGTTGTAGAGGAAGCCGACCGTCTCCTCCTTGATGCCGTCCATCATGGTGGCGAACATGTCGAAGCCCTCGCGCTGGTACTCCACCACCGGGTCGCGCTGGGCGTACGCCCGCAGGCTGATGCCCTCCTGGAGGTAGTCCATCTCGTAGAGGTGCTCACGCCACTTGCGGTCGATCACCTGGAGCAGGACCATCCGCTCCAGCTGGCGTACCGCCTCGACGCCGAGGGTCTCCTCCCGGCGGTCGTACGCGGCGTGCGCGTCCTCCTTGAGCCGGCTGACCAGGAAGTCCTGGTCGACGCTGGCCCGCGAGCCGCCGACCTCCTCCTCCAGCTCCTCGATGGTCACGCCGACCGGGTAGAGCTGCTTGAGGTTCGTCCAGAGCTGTTCGAGGTCCCAGTCCTCGGCGTACCCGTCGCTGGTGGCTCCCACCACGTACGCCCCGACGACGTCGTCGATCATGTTGCGCACCTGGTCGGAGAGGTCCTCCCCGTTGAGCACGCGCAGCCGCTCGGCGTAGACCACCTGCCGCTGCTTGTTCATGACCTCGTCGTACTTGAGGACGTTCTTGCGGATCTCGGCGTTCTGCCCCTCGATCTGGGCCTGCGCGCTCTTGATCTGGCGGGTGACCATCTTCGACTCGATGGGCACGTCCTCCGGGATGTTGAAGCGCTCCATCACCGCCTCGACCGCGCCCGCCCGGAACCGCTTCATCAGCTCGTCCTGGAGGGAAAGGTAGAAGCGCGACTCGCCCGGGTCGCCCTGCCGGCCGGACCGGCCGCGCAGCTGGTCGTCGATCCGGCGGGACTCGTGCCGCTCGGTGCCCAGCACGTAGAGGCCGCCCGCGGCGGAGACCTCGTCGGCCTCCGCCTCGCAGGCCTGCTTCCACTTGGGCAGGATCTCCTCCAGCGCCTTGGCGTACTCCTCCGGCTCCTCGGCCGGGTCGACGCCGCGCTGGCGCAGCTCGGAGGCGGCGAGGAACTCGGGGTTGCCGCCGAGCAGGATGTCCGTACCACGACCGGCCATGTTGGTGGCGACGGTGACCGCACCCTTACGACCGGCCTGGGCGACGATCTCCGCCTCCCGGGCGTGGAACTTCGCGTTCAGCACCGCGTGCGGGATGCCGCGCCGCCGCAACAGCGTGGAGAGGATCTCGGAGTTCTCCACCGAGACCGTGCCGACCAGCACCGGCTGACCCGCCTCGTGCCGCTCGGCGATGTCCTCCACCACCGCGTTGAACTTGGCCTTCTCGGTCTTGTAGATGACGTCGGGGCGGTCCTGACGGACCATCGGCCGGTGCGTGGGGATGCTCACCACGCCGACCTTGTAGACCTTGTTGAACTCGCCCGCCTCGGTCTGCGCCGTACCGGTCATGCCGGAGAGCTTGGAGTAGAGGCGGAAGTAGTTCTGGAGGGTGATGGTGGCCAGGGTCTGGTTCTCCTGCTTGATCTCCACCCCCTCCTTGGCCTCGATCGCCTGGTGCATGCCCTCGTTGTACCGGCGGCCGTGCAGGATCCGGCCGGTGAACTCGTCGACGATCATGACCTCACCGTCGTTGACGATGTAGTCCTTGTCGCGCTTGTAGAGCTCCTTGGCCTTGATCGCGTTGTTGAGGTAGCCGACCAGCGGGGTGTTCACCGACTCGTACAGGTTGTCGATGCCCAGCCGGTCCTCCACCTTGGCCACGCCGCGCTCGGTGACCGCGATGGTGCGCTTGGCGTAGTCGACCTCGTAGTCGCCCTCGCCGTCCTTGCCGGGCTGGAGGCGGGCCACCACGGTGGAGAACTCCTGGTACCACCGGGCGGAGTGCTCGGCCGGACCGGAGATGATCAGCGGGGTCCGGGCCTCGTCGATCAGGATCGAGTCGACCTCGTCGACCACCGCGAAGTTGTGGCCGCGCTGGACCAGGTCGTCCCTCGACCAGGCCATGTTGTCGCGCAGGTAGTCGAAGCCGAACTCGTTGTTGGTGCCGTACGTGATGTCGCACTCGTACGCCGCCCGGTGCTCGACCGCCGGCCGGTTCGGCAGCACCACGCCGACGGTGAGACCGAGGAACTCGTGCACCCGTCCCATCCACTCGGCGTCGCGCTGCGCGAGGTAGTCGTTGACGGTGACCACGTGCACGCCCTTACCGGAGAGGGCGTTGAGGTAGACCGGCATGACCGAGGTCAGGGTCTTGCCCTCACCGGTCTTCATCTCGGCGATGTTGCCGAAGTGCAGCGCCGCCCCACCCATCACCTGGACGTCGTACGGTCGCTGGCCGAGCACCCGGGCCGCCGCCTCCCGGCACACCGCGAACGCCTCGGGCAGGAGGTCGTCGAGGGACTCCCCGTCGGCGATCCGCTCCTTGAAGTGGTCGGTCATGCCGCGCAGCTCGTCGTCGGTGAGGTTGACGTACTCGTCCTCGATCGAGCTGACGGCGACGGCGATGGCCTTCAACCGGCGCACCATGCGGCCCTCGCCGGCGCGAAGAACCTTTTCCAGAATCGACACGGATCAACGCTCCCCTAGACAGTCTCGAACCATCGTAGGCGTTCCACCGGCCCTATGGTCACTGGTGGCGTACGTGAGCTCCCCGGAAACCGGCACAAGACACGCGTCACGACCGTGTGCACGGGATTATCCGGTTACGCCCAGCGCGAACGGTCGGGCACGATGGCCCGGTGGAGCCTGTGGAGATCACCGAGGACGGCCTGCTGCTGCGCCCGTGGCGTCCCACCGACGCCGCCGACGTGCACCGGGCCTGCCAGGACCCGGACATCCAGCGCTGGACGACGGTGCCCCGGCCGTACCTGCCCGAGCACGCGCACGCCTTCGTGACCGACGTCGCACCGGGGGGCTGGGCCGACGGCACCTCGGCGGCCTTCGCCGTCTGCGACGCCGACAGCGGCGAGCTGCTCGGTTCCTGCGGGCTGGTGAGCATCGACCGCGGCCTGCGCTCCGGCGAGATCGGGTACTGGACCGCCCCGTGGGCCCGGCGACGCAACCTCGCCGCCCGGGCGACCCGGGCGGTGGCCCGGTGGGCGTTCGACCGGCTGGAGCTGCGCCGGATCATCTGGCAGGCCGGCCTGGGCAACCACGCCTCCCGGCTGGCCGCGCTGCGCGCCGGCTTCCGGATCGAGGGCCGGCTCCGGCTGGCCGCACCACCGCCCGAGGGCCCCGCGGACGGCTGGATCGGCTCGCTGCTGCCCGGCGAGGTACCGGAGCCCGGAACGCCGGGCCCGGCCGGACCGGGCACCCTGGCGGCCCGCCGGGCGGCCGTCTTCGGTCGGCCGCACCCCGACCTGTTCGCCACCGTCGGCGCGGTCGAACTACGGCTGCGCGCGATGGACGAGCGGGACCTGGACGCCCTCGTGGTCACCTGCCAGGATCCGGAGACGGTCCGCTGGACCAGCGTGCCCGACCCGTACCGGCGATCGGATGCCGAGTCGTACCTCGCCTACCACCGGTCGACCTGGGCCGACGGGCGGGCCGCCTGCTTCACCGTCGCGGACCCCGACGACGCCTACGTGGCCAACGTCGACCTGCGCATCTCACCAGTGGACCCGGCGCTGGCCGACGTCGGCTTCCTCACCGCACCGCACGCGCGCGGCCGTGGCTACCTGCCGGCCGCCCTGGCGGCGGTCGCCACCTGGGGGTTCACCACTCTCGGGCTGGCCCGTGTCGAGTGGCGGGCCAACGTCGGCAACACCGCCTCCCGGCGGGCCGCCGAGAAGGCCGGCTTCCGGATGGAGGGCATCTCCCGGGCGGCCATCACCCACCGCGACACGCGCGCCGACGCCTGGGTGGGCGCGCTGCTCGCCGCCGACCAGACCGGCCGGTGAGACGCGGGACCAGACCGGCCGGTGAGACGCGGGACCATTCCGGCGGGTGAGACGCGGAACCAGACCGGCCGGTGGGACGCGGGAGCATGCCGGCCGGTGAGACGCGGGACCATGCGGCGGCCGGACGACGACCATGATCCGAGACCGAACGGGGAGCGGGATGGAACGACAGGTGATCGAGGGCGACGGGGTACGGCTGCGGCCGTACCGGGACGACGACGTCGCGGACCTGGTGGCCGGCTGCGACGACCCGCTCGTGCGGCAGTTCCTCGACGGGCTGCCCAGCCCGTACACCGAGGCGGACGCCCGGTGGTGGGTCGGCGAGGGCGCCCCGGCGGTCTGGGCCAACGGCGGGATGGCGTACGCCGTCGCCGACCCGGACTCCGACCGGTTCCTCGGCGCGGTGGGCGTCGACCGGCTGGTGCCGATGCGCCGGCAGGCCGAGATCGGTTACTGGGTGGCCCCCTGGGCCCGGGGCCGGGGTGTGGCCACCGCCGCCACCCGGGCGCTGACCGGGCACGCCTTCGCCAGCGGCCTGGTCCGACTGGAGCTGTTCACCCGCGAGGAGAACGTGGCGAGCCAGCGGGTCGCGCTCGCCGCCGGCTACCGGCACGAGGGGGTACGCCGGGCCGCCAGCCCGCAGCGCGGCGGCGGACGCCGCGACTCGATCGCCTGGGTACGCCTCGCCGACGACCCGCCCGGACCGACGCACCGGCTCCTGCCGGACCTCCCGCCGAACGGACTCACCGACGGCGTGGTCGCCCTGCGCCCCACCGGGGCCGACGACGTGGACCTGATGCACCGGCTGCACACCCTCCCCGAGGTGGTCGCCAACCGGGTGCCGCCGGAGCCGCCGGGCCGGGCCGAGACCGAGCGGCGGTGCCGGAGGGCGGCGAGCAGCTGGCTGATCGGTACGGTGGCCGACCTGGTCGTGGTCGACGTGGCCACCGGCGAGGCGGGTGGCGGCCTCGCCCTGCGGTACGACGAACCGCTCACCGGCCAGGCCATGCTCGGCGCGAGCATGCTGCCCGACTGGCGGGGGCGCGGCCTGCTCACCCGAGCGGTACGCCTGGTGGTCGACTGGGCCTTCGACACGGTGGGCGTCGCCCGGCTCTGGGCCGGCTGCCGGCCGGAGAACGTGGCACCGCAACGGGTACTGGAGAAGGTGGGCTTCCGCCGGGAGGGTGTCCAGCGCGGTCGTCTGCCCGGCCCGGAGGGCACCCGCGTCGATTCCGTGATCTACGCGCTCCTGCCCACCGACCGCAGCTGACGGCCGCGCCGTCCCGGCGTCGGCCACGGGGGCGACAGCGGACTCGACGACCGGTGTCGCCGCCGACGACCTGATCGACCGGGAGGGCAGCGGTGGGGAGAGGTGGGGGTCGCGGGTGGGCGACCCCCACCGGACGGACTCAGATGTCCAGGGAGATCAGGCCGTAGTCGTAGGCGTGGCGGCGGTAGACCACGCACGGGCGGCCCGACTCCTTGTTGTGGAACAGGTAGAAGTCGTGCCCGACGAGCTCCATCTCGAAGAGAGCGTCGTCGACGGTCATCGGCTGGGCGGGGTGCACCTTCTCCCGCGCGATGTGCCAGGGCTGGTCGTCGGGCTCCTCGTCCCGCTCGGCGACCGCGGTGGCCGTGCTGGGCGCGCTGGTGGAGAAGGTGGGCTCACCGAGATCCGCGACCGGCAGTCCGGCCGTGGCGGCGGCGACCGAGATCGGCGCGTGTCGTCCCCGGTGGACACGGCGGCGGTCGGCCGCCCGGCGGAGCCGGGTGTCCAACTTCGCGATGGCCGCGTCGAGCGCGCTGTAGAAGTCGTTGGTGCAGGCCTCCGCCCGGACCACCGGCCCGCGCGACACACAGGTGATCTCGACGCGCTGGCAGTGGTCCGCCTGGCGTGGGTTCCGCTCGTGGAACAACTCGACGTCGACGCGGATGATCTTGTGATCGTAACGCTCGATCTTCGCGAGTTTCTCTGCTACGTGCACCCGGTAATGGTCCGGCACTTCGACGTTACGGCCCTTGACCACGATGTCCACGTGACCTCCCTTGATCGGATGGTCTTCAGATCCGGATCCGGCCGACTCGGGGGGCATCCCTGCGGCGTCGACCGGTTGGTACGGCTACGCCTCCTTCCACGCCGGGAGCGGTGGATGGGAACCCTCCTACCCCCGACACCGAAACGCTAACTCCTCCTCGCCGAGCAGTCACCCCCAGTTGTCCTGGCGGACCAGAGAATTTCACAGCTCGGTCACCATGGGGTGAAACGGAACCACGGAGAGTCACTATGGTGAGTGTTTCCTGGTCGCCGCGAGCACCGCCGCCACGGCCGGCGGCAGTCCGGCCGCACCGAGCACGCGCCCGACCGCCGCCAGGGTGGCCCCCGTGGTGAGGATGTCGTCGAGCACCACCACCGTGCCGCTGCGGTCGACCGGGCCGGTGGGGGGCCACGCCCGCAGCCGGAAGGCCGAGGCCGCAGCCACAGCCCGGCCGGCGCTGTCCAGCCCCACCGAGTCCGGCCGGGGCAGGGCGCGCACCGGCCGCCGCACCCGCACCGGCCAGCCGGCCGCCCGCAGCCGGGCCGCGGTGTGCCGGGCCAGCCGGCCGAGGTGGTCGCCGTAGCGGGCGCGCGCCGCGGCGGCCGTGTCCGGCACCGGCACCAGCAACACCGGCCGGACCTCGCCGACCGCCACCGCCACCACCTCCGCCAGCAGCCCGCCCAGCGGCCGGGCCAGGCCGTGCCGGCCCCGTTCCTTGTACGCCAGCAGCGCCTCCCGCAGCACCCCGTCGTACGCGCCGAGGGCGACACAGGGCGGCAGGCCGACGGGGGCGGGCTCGGGGCGCACCGGAACGGGCCGCAGCGCGCCCAGCGTGGCGACGCAGTCGGCGCAGCAGCCGTGCCGCAGCGGGACCCGCCGGGCCCGACAGCCGGCGCACTCCACCGGCAGCACCAGGTCGGCGAGGTCCGCCCAGAGGCCGCCCGGCATGCGGATCAGAAGAGGAAGAAGGGGGCGGTCGGGCTACCCGGCGGGGCGTCGGCTCCTGCCGGCCCGACCCCCTGGACCTGCTCCCGCAGGACCTGGGTGAGCGGCGGCCCGGCCCAGGTCACCCGGTTCGCCTCGTACATCACCGGGCTGCGGGTGAACGGGGCGACCGGGTTGTCCGGGTAGGTGGCCAGGTGGGTGACCTTGGCGCCGAGGTCGGTCCGGAGCGCCACCTCGGCGCCGGCCCCGTCCACGCTGACCTCGAAGACCGCCGGCTGTGCCTGGGCACCGGCCAGGACCAGCCGGGACTCCCCGGCCCAGTCCACCGCGGTGAGCGCGGTCAGCGAGGTGGGCACCTGCCGGGTCGGCCCGACGGTGACCCCGCCGCCGTCCACGCTCGCCGCCGCCACGTACAACCGGCCGCCGGCGACCAGCGCGATCCGGTACCCGTCCAGCGCGGCGGCGACCGCGGTGACCGGGCCGGGCACGATCAACGGCACCGGGGTGAGGTGGGCGTTGGTGTCGAAGCGGTGGAGTCTGCCGTCGGCGACCACCAGCCCGTGCGCGCCCCGGACGTTCGGCGTCTTCAGCCAGACCGGCCGGCCGATCGAGGCGTAGGTCGCGGCGCTGCGGGCGGCGACCCGTACCGGAGCCACCCCGCTGCCCACCGCGAGCCGCTGACGCCGGCCGTCGGTCACCACCAGCGCGGCGAGGATCTGCTCACCGGCCCGGCTGAGCCCGGCGGAGACGACGGCGCGGTTGTCCGCCGGGGCGACCGGTTCGGTGCCGCTGACCTCGCCGAGGAACGCCAGCGGGCGCACCACCCCCTCGTACACGCAGAACCGCTGGGGGTCCTGCCGGAGCTGGTACACGGGATGGGTGAGCCGGTGCTCGGCGGCGCTCGGGATCTTCCGGCGGGTCTGGTTGCGGACCTTCAACTCCAGCGGACCGTCGACGTCCGGCAGCGACCAGGCGAGTTGGGTGACGAGCCGGTCGAGCTTCTCCCCGTCCTCGCCCGACATCGCGATGTCGATCTCCCACCGACCGTCGGTCTCGGTGGCGTTGTTGATCAGTTGAGCGCCGTCGGGCAGCCGGGTGACGGTCGGGGTCAGCCACTCCGAGGGGCCGTCGGTGAGCCAGCCGACCGCCTCGGTGACCCGACGCTCCCTGGGCACCGCGAGGGGGAGGTACCGCTGGTCCGGGACGAGCCGGGTCTGGTCGGAGTTCCAGAAGTAGACCGTGGAGGGCTGGTAGTACTCGCGGAGCGCCTCGTCGCTGAGGAGCAGCGTGCTCGGCGGGTCCACGACGTAGTAGCCGGCGTCGTCGTCGCCGGACCCGGCCGGTGCGGCGGCCCGCAGGTCGAACTGGTACTGGGTCTCGGTCGCCACCGGGGGCGCGAGCGTGCCGTTGGCCCGCAGCAGCCCGACCTGCTGCACGGTGACCCGGACCGAGAAGGTGGCCTCCTCGCCGGTGGTGCCCTGCGGGTTCACCGTGGTCACCGGGTCGTCGAGCAGCCGGACCACGTTCACCGCGAAGTCGCTGCCCTGCTTCGCCTGGAGCCGGTTGCGGTCCTCCGGGGCGATGAACTGCAACACCCGGTCGTACGCCCGGTTCGGCTCGCCGGCCGGGGCGGCGAGGAGGTTACGGATGAACGCGGCGGAGTCGCTGCCGCTGGCACCGCGCGGTGGTGGCTCCGGATTGCGACCGTTGACCGATCCGGCCGCCCCGACCGGTCCTGGGCCGTCCACCCGTACCTCCGAGAACCGCGGGATGCCGCAGCCGGTCAGGCCGGGCGCCAGCAGCACCCCGGTCAGCAGGGCCGCCACCACCCGCCGGTTCACGGGCGGACCTCGACCCGCTCACCGTCGCCCGCCGGGCCGATCGCCAGCGCCCCGCCGGGACCGGGGCCGATGGCCAGCAGCTCCCCGTCGCGCGGGCCGCCGAAGGGCAGCGCCACGTCGGCGGGCACCAGCCGCAGCGGCGAGGTGGTCAACCGGTCCCCGGCGCGGGCGGGCAGGGTCAGCCGGAACTGCGCCCCCTGCCCCGGCGCCCCCCACGCCTCCAGCCAACCGCCGTGCAGCCGGGCGTCCTCCAGGCTGATCGAGAGACCGAGGCCGGTCCCCCCGGTCTGCCGGGCGCGGGACGGGTCGGCCCGCCAGAACCGGTTGAACACCAGCTTCTCCTCCCCCGGCTTCAGCCCCACCCCGTGATCGCGCACGGTCACCGCCACGGCGGTCTCGTCCACGCCGAGGGTGATCCGGACCGGCCGCCCCTCGCCGTGCTCGACCGCGTTGCCGACCAGGTTGCGCAGCACCCGCTCCACCCGGCGCGGATCCACCTCGGCGATCACCGGGCTGGTCGGGACGTCCAGCTCCAGCGGCACACCGACCCGCTCGGCGAGGCTGCCGAGCCGGTCGGCCACCCGCTGCACCACCGGCACCAGGTCGGTCGGCTCGGCGTCGAGCATCGCGAACCCGGCGTCGAACCGGCTGATCTCCAGCAGGTCGGTGAGGAGTTCCTCGAAGCGGTCCAGCTCGGCCTGGAGCAGTTCGGCGCTGCGGGCCACCGCCGGGTCGAAGTCGTCCCGCTCCGCGAAGATCAGGTCCGCCGCCATCCGGACCGTGGTCAACGGGGTCCGCAGTTCGTGCGAGACGTCGGAGGTGAACCGGCGCTGGATCCGGGACATCTCCTCCAGCCGGAGGATCTGCCGCTGGAGGTTGGTCGCCATCTGGTTGAACGAGGCGGCGAGCAGGGCGAGGTCGTCCTCGCCGTTGACGGTCATCCGCTGGTCGAGCAGACCGGCGGAGAGGCGCTGGGCGGTCCGGGCCGCCGCCCGGACCGGGCTGACCACCAGCCGGGTCACCAGGGCCGCCAGCAGCCCGAGCAGGAGCACCAGCGCCACCCCGGTGGCGACCACGGTGGCCCGTGCGTCGCCGGCCGTCTCGGCCTGCCGGGTCAGCGGTACGAAGTAGTACAGCTCGACCTGACCGAAGCGGGTCGGCACGGGGGAGCCGTACACCAGGTAGGTGGCCCGTTCGCCGGTGAGTTGCCCGGTGCGGATCTGGTGGGCGACCTGGCCGTCGGCGACCGCGGCCCGCAGCTCCGGGCTGACCAGGGGCCGGACGTCCACGTCCAGCGAGGTGCGCGACTGGAGCACGCCGGAGTGCTGGTCGGCGGTGATGGCGACCACCACCCCACCGGTCTGGGTCGGGTCGCCCCCACCGGCGAGGTAGTTGACCGTGCCGTCCAGGGTCTCCTGGAGCTTCGCCTCCTGCGGCTGGCTGAACACCCGGAACTGCTTCTCGGAGTACTCCCGCCCGCTCGTCAGCCGCATCAGCACGTCGGTCTGCGCGTTCTCCAGCAGGATGCCGGTGATCTTGTCGGCGACGAGGTACGCGAACCCGCCGACCAGCAGGCTGGAGGCGACGAGGGTGATGGTCACCACACGCACCTGGAGGGACCGCCGCCAGGTCTGCCGTACCCCGGCGGTCAGCCGACCGGACCACCCGACGAGGGCGTGCCAGAAGGCCCACACGGCGGGGAACCGGTGGGACGGCGGGGCCGGATCGGCGAAGGTCGGGGAGTCACGCACAGTGGTCCCCAGGCTATCCCGTACCCGCCTTGTAGCCCACGCCCCGCACCGTCAGGATGATCTCCGGCCGCTCCGGGTCGGGCTCGATCTTGGCGCGGAGGCGCTGCACGTGCACGTTCACCAGCCGGGTGTCCGCCGCGTGCCGGTACCCCCAGACCTGCTCGAGCAGCACCTCACGGGTGAACACCTGGCGCGGCTTGCGGGCCAGCGCGACCAGCAGGTCGAACTCCAGCGGGGTGAGCTTGACCTCCTCGCCGTTGCGGCTGACCGTGTGCGCCGGCACGTCGATGGTGATCTGGTTGTCCGGCGGGCCGATGGTCAGCATCTCCGGCGCGGCGTCCTCGCCCCGGCGCAGCCGGGCCCGCATCCGGGCCACCAGTTCCTTGGGCTTGAACGGCTTGACCACGTAGTCGTCCGCGCCGGACTCCAGCCCGAGTACGACGTCGACGGTGTCGCTCTTGGCCGTCAGCATGACGATCGGCACGCCCGACTCGCCCCGGATCGCACGGGCCACGTCGATCCCGCTCATCCCGGGCAGCATCAGGTCGAGCAAAACGATGTCGGGCCGGTTCTCCCGGAAGGCGGCCAGTGCGCGCTCCCCGTCGGCGACGAAGGAGGGTTGGAACCCCTCGTTGCGCAGCACGATGCCGAGCATCTCGGCCAGCGCAGGGTCGTCGTCGACCACCAGTACCCGTGCTCTCATGGGGTTAATATTCCATCCCCGTTCGTCATCGTGGGATCGGTGTCCTCGGCGCGATGTCCGCGCCGGCAAGCTTGCCACAGAAAACCCGCGATGAGCAGGGCCCGCCACCCCTGGACGTTGGTGCCGGGATCCACACCGGTGTGGCCGGTGCGACAGGAGGGACCGGCATGCGTGTCTTCGGCCCGTGGCTGGCCGTACTGGCCGTCGTGCTGCTGCTCAGCGCTTTGCGGTTGCGCGCGCTCGCGGCGGCGGTGTCGGTGGGCTGGCTGGTGTGGTGCGTCTGGACCTGGATCCGGGCGGCACTGCGGCGCGGCGGCGGCTGAGCCGGCGGGCGGATACGCCGGACCGGGCCGACGGTGTCCCGCCGGCCCGGTCGCGTCGGTGCTCAGTAGCGGTAGTGATCCGGCTTGAACGGGCCCTCCGGGGAGATGCCGAGGTACGCGGCCTGCTCCTTGGTGAGGGTGCTCAGCTTCGCGCCCAGGGCGTCCAGGTGCAGCCGGGCGACCTTCTCGTCGAGGTGCTTCGGCAGGACGTAGACGCCGACCGGGTACTGGTCGGTCTTGGTGTACAGCTCGATCTGCGCGATGGTCTGGTTGGCGAACGAGTTCGACATGACGAAGCTCGGGTGCCCGGTGGCGTTGCCCAGGTTCAGCAGCCGGCCCTCGGAGAGCACGATGATCGCCCGACCGTTGTCGAACTGCCAGAGGTCGACCTGCGGCTTGATGTTGACGCGGGTGACGTCCGACCGCCGGGCCAGACCGGCCATGTCGATCTCGTTGTCGAAGTGGCCGATGTTGCCGACGATGGCCTGGTGCTTCATCCGGGCCATGTGCTCGTTGGTGATCACGTCGAAGCAGCCGGTGGCGGTGATGAAGATGTCGGCCTGCTCCACCACGTCCTCGAGGGTGGCGACCTGGTAGCCGTCCATCGCCGCCTGGAGGGCGCAGATCGGGTCGACCTCGGTCACCACGACCCGGGCCCCCTGACCGCGCAGCGACTCGGCGCAGCCCTTGCCCACGTCGCCGTAACCGAGCACGACCGCCATCTTGCCGCCGATCAGCACGTCGGTGGCCCGGTTGATGCCGTCGATCAGCGAGTGCCGGCAGCCGTACTTGTTGTCGAACTTGCTCTTGGTCACCGAGTCGTTCACGTTGATCGCCGGGAAGAGGAGCTTGCCCTCCCGGTGCATCTCGTAGAGGCGGTGCACGCCGGTGGTGGTCTCCTCGGTCACCCCCTTGATGGCGGCGGCGATCCGGGTCCAGCGCTGGTTGTCGGTGGCCAGCGAGCGGTGCAGCACGTCCAGGATGACCGCGAACTCCTCCGAGTCGGCGGACTCCACCGGCGGCACCACCCCGGCCTTCTCGAACTCGACACCCTTGTGCACGAGGAGGGTGGCGTCACCGCCGTCGTCGAGGATCATGTTCGGCCCCTGGCCGTCGGGCCAGGCGAGCACCTGCTCGGTGCACCACCAGTACTCCTCAAGGGTCTCGCCCTTCCAGGCGTAGACCGGGAGACCGGCCGGGGCCTCCGGGGTGCCCTCCGGGCCGACCACGATGGCCGCCGCGGCGTGGTCCTGGGTGGAGAAGATGTTGCACGACGCCCAGCGCACGTCCGCGCCCAGCGCGACCAGGGTCTCGATCAGCACCGCCGTCTGGATCGTCATGTGCAGCGAACCGGTGATCCGCGCGCCGCGCAGTGGTTGTGCCTCGGCGAACTCGCGACGGATCGCCATCAGGCCGGGCATCTCGTGCTCGGCGAGCCGGATCTCCTTGCGCCCGAACTCGGCGAGCGACAGATCCGCCACCTTGAAGTCGCCCTCGGCAACGGTGCGCGGCCGAGCCTCGGACGGCGCACTGCTCGACGCCGGGAGGGTGCTGGTCATGAGAGCTCCTGTCGGAACGAGATTCTTGGGCGGCTATCCACCTTACGCGAGACAGCGCGCGGGGCGGTCGAGCACAGACGGAGAATCCGTCCAGCATCGGCCGCCCCGCGCATCCCCCCGGTTTGGTTCCCCGCCCGCCTCTCGGACCTGCGTCGCGATAACGGTGCGTACTCACAGGTTCACATCACAAGACGGACACGTCAAGCATTTCTGGAATATCCGGCTTGCGTGTTGAGCCAAGAATCTCCTTTAAGCCCGAAATTCCCAATTCGCCGTGCGGAGTGGCGTCAGCGCAGGCCAGCAGCGGCGACGAAGGCGTCCCCGGGGCCCTCGACCACCAGTGGGCCGGCTCCGGCCGTGCCGATCGCCGCCTCACCGCACCGCAGGGTCACCCTGCCCGCGTCGTCGCCCACGGTGACGGTCCCCGCCACGCAGAGGGCCACCCGGGGGCCCGGCACCGGCAGTGGCACCGCTGCGGATCCCGCGCTCCCGGCAAACCGGTAGAGCACGAAGTCGTCGACCGGTACCGGCCAGGTCACCAGACCCGGTACGACCGGCCGGGCGGACACCACCGGATCGTCGAGGACGTCGAACCGGAGGATCCGCAGCAACTCCACCGGATCGACGTGCTTGGGGGTCAGCCCGCAGCGCAGCACGTTGTCGCTGGCCGCCATCAGCTCCACGCCGGTGCCCCGCAGGTAGGCGTGGAGGTTGCCGGCCGGCATCCAGATGGCCTCGCCGGGCGCCAGCCGCACGCGGTGCAGCAGCACCGCCACCAGGACGCCGGGATCCTCCGGGTAGCGGGCGGCCAGGTCGCGGACCAGCGCCGCGTCCGGGCCGGTGACCGGTGCCGCCACCACCGCGCCGACCAGCCCGGCGCGCTCCGCCGCCGGCCACTCCAGCAGCAGCCGGACCGCCTCCCGCAGGCCCGACGCGCCGTCGTCGAGGGCGGCCAGCACCGGCGCCAACGCCGGCACGCCGAACCCGGCGAGCGCCGCTGCCGAGACGGTCGGGTCACGGAACCCGCAGAGCGCCTCGAACGGCGTGAGCGCCACCAGCAGTTCCGGCTTGTGGTGCGGGTCGACGTAGTTGCGGTGCCCGTCACCCCGGCTGCGGTCGGCGGCGTACCCGATGCGGGCCTGCTCGGCGTCCGGATGGACCTGGAGGCTCAGCGGCGCCTCGGCGGCCAGCACCTTGAGCAGGAAGGGCAGCCGGGGGCCGAACCGGTCCAGCACCTGAGCGCCGAGCCAGTGGCCGGGATCGGCGGCGAGCAGGTCGAGCAGGCTCACCCGCGTGCCGTCCCGGTCCACCCTCGCCGGGGCGCCCGGGTGGGCGCCCAGCCACAGTTCCGCCTCCGGCCCGTCGCTGGGCACCGGACGCCCCTGGAGCGCGGCGAGGGCCGACCGGGACCCCCATGCGTAGTCCCGGATCGGCCCGTACAGCTGCTCCATGGTCAGTGCCCGGGCTGCCCGCCGGCCGTCCCCGTGCCGGATGTCGCCGCGCCGTCGCCGTCCGCCGCCGTTCGCGCCGTGGCCTCGCCGGTCGCCGCGGCGGTGTGCGCCGCGCCGTCGCCGGCCGCCGCCGCGGCGTCGTCACCGCGCGCCCGCGCCGCCGAGTAGATGTCCGGTTCGAGGTAGATCACCCGGGCGACGGGCACCGCCGCCCGGATCCGGCCCTCCACGGCGTTGATACCGTCGGCCAGCTCGGCGGCGGTCTCCCAGGCCGGCACGCCGATCTTCGCGGCCACCAGCAGCTCCTCCGGGCCGAGGTAGAGGGTCTTCATGTGGATGATCCGCTCCACCTCGGAACCCTCGGTGATGGCGCGCTCGATCCGGGCCACGTCGTCGGCCTCGGCGCCCTCACCGAGCAGCAGGCTCTTGGTCTCGATCGCCAGGATGACCGCGATGGTGACCAGCAGCACGCCGATCGCCGCGGTGCCGGCGGCGTCCCACTCGCCGTTGCCGGTGATCAGGGTCATCCCGACACCGATCAGGGCGAGCACCAGACCGACCAGCGCGCCGAGGTCCTCCAGGAGCACCACCGGCAGCTCCGGGGCCTTGGCCCGGCGGACGAACTGCACCCAGGAGGCCTTGCCCCGGACGTGGTTGGACTCCACGATCGCGGTCCGGAAGGAGAACGTCTCCATCACGATCGCCACCACCAGCACGGCCACCGGCACCCACTGCCACTTGTCGATCGGGTGCGGGTCGTGCCACTTGTGGTACGCCTCGTAGAGCGCGAAGAGACCACCGACGCTGAACAGCACGATCGACACGATGAACGCATAGACGTAGCGCTCCCGGCCGTACCCGAAGGGGTGTTGCGGGGTGGCCCGCCGCCGGGCCCGGCGACCGCCGAGCAGCAGCAGCCCCTGGTTGCCGGAGTCGGCGACCGAGTGGATCGACTCGGCCAGCATCGACGACGAGCCGGTCAGCAGGAACGCGACGAACTTGGTGACGGCGATGCCGGCGTTGGCCAGCAGCGCGGCCACGATCGCCTTGGTGCCGCCACTGGCGCTCATGCCGTCGCTCCGTGCGGTGTGTGGTGCGGCACGGGTGTGCCGAGCCGGGGGGTCGACTCGTTCACGGGTTGGCCAGCTCCTTCATCTCTGAGACGGCGGGTACCGCCATCGGGTCCAGACCGTGTGCCATCGCGAGGTAGATCGAGGCGAAGTCCGGGACGGCCACCAGGGAGGCGAGCCGCTCCAGGGCGGAACCCCCCTCGGCGGTCACCACGTCGCAGCGCACGCCGCGCCGCTCGGCGAGGGTCTGCACCGCGTCGGCCCGGCGCTCCTCGACCGCGAGCGGCTCGTCGGAGTCGTCGTCGGCGTTGAGCCCGCCGTCGCGCAGCAGCACCACCCGCAGCCGGGTGCCGTCGGCGGTGTCGTCGGAGTCGGCGAAGATGTCCCGCGCCGACTCGACCAGCCCACCGAAGACCCCGTCGAGCAGGCCCACCCGACCCCGACCCGCCTCACCGAGCGCCCCGGCCACCACCGGGTAGCGGGCGTTCGCCGAGAGCGTGTCACCGAAACGGCGGGCCGCCACGGTGGCCAGCGGCGACGAGCCCCAGACGATCGGGATCGAGCCGGCCAGCCCGAGCGCCAGCGACTTCGCCGGGTTGACGAACGACTCGGCGGTCGGACGGCACCGGTCGGCGTCGGCGTCGAGCCGGGCGGCCGTCTCGGCCAGGTCGGCCTCGTTCACCTTCACCAGGCCGAGCGTACGGGCGGCGAGCAGGACCGGCACGGTGAGCGCCCAGAGGCTGGCCCGGGCCGGGGCCCGACGCGGCACCGGGATGAACGGGGCACGGGCCCGTTCGGCCACCGACTGAAGTTGGGAGTCCGGTGCGCCGACGGCGACCAGCCGGGCCCCCCGGCGGTGGGCGGCCTCGGCCGCGCCGAGCGCCTCCGGGCTGCGGCCCGAGGCGCTGACCGCGATCACCACGTCCGCCGCGCCGACCCAGCCGGGCACCCCGGCGCTGCGGTGCGGGATCACCGGCACCGGGCAGCGCGGCCCGGCGACCGTGGCCAGCACGTCCCCGGTACGCCCGGCGGTGCCGATGCCCGCGATCACCACCGCCCGTGGTCGTCCCTCGTCGGCGAGGAGCTGGAGGTTCGCCTCGGCGGCCAGCGCCGCCGTCTCGCGGACCTGTGCCCCGGCGGAGGCGATGTGCCGGAGCATGCCGCCCGGGTCCTTCTCGGCGAGCGCGTCCGGGTTGTCCAGCAACGCCTCGTCGGCCTCGCGGTGGCCGCTGACTCCGGCCGTACCCTCGATCACGACGGCCGCCCCGGGCGGGCCTCGTCCAGCAGCAGCACGGGCACGTCGTCCCGTACCTCGAAGATCCGGTGGCACTCGGTGCAGGTCAGCGTCTGTGCCTGCGGGTCGTAGTCGAGCGGGGCGTGGTGCGTGTCCGGACAGGCGAGGATCTCCAGCAACTGCGGATCCAGGGCCACGGCGCGGCTCCTTCCACGTATGTGGTTTCACCGGTCGGTCCCGCCGACCGGCGCACGCGATCTTATCGGCGAACCCGGTCGAGCACCTCGTCACGGAGTGCGGCCATCCGTTCGCGGGTGGGCGCCTCGACGTTGAGCCGCAACAGCGGTTCGGTGTTGGAGGCACGCAGGTTGAACCAGGAGCCGTCGGGGAAACGCAGGGTCAGCCCGTCCATCGTGTCCACCTCGGCCGCCGGGTACGCGGCCCGCACCTCGGCCACCTTGGCGGCCTGGTCGGCGACCGTCGAGTTGATCTCCCCGGAGGCGACGTAGCGCTCGTAGGCGGCGGCCAGCTCGGAGAGGGGACGCTGCTGCTCACCGAGGGCGGCCAGCAGGTGCATGGCGGCGAGCATGCCGGTGTCGGCGAACCAGAAGTCCCGGAAGTAGTAATGGGCGGAGTGCTCGCCGCCGAAGACCGCGTTGGTCCGGGCCATCTCCGCCTTGATGAAGGAGTGGCCGACCCGCGCCACCACCGGGTTGCCGCCGTGTTCCCGAACGATCTCGGGCACCGCGCGGGAGGTGATCAGACCGTGGATGATCGTCGAGCCGGGGTGTTTGGCCAGCTCACGGGCGGCCACCAGCGCGGTGATCGCGGACGGGGAGATCGGCTCGCCCCGCTCGTCGACGGCGAAGCAGCGGTCGGCGTCGCCGTCGAAGGCCAACCCGACGTCGGCGGAGTGGGCGACGACCGCGCGCTGGAGGTCGACCAGGTTCGCCGGGTCCAGCGGGTTCGCCTCGTGGTTCGGGAAGCTGCCGTCCAGCTCGAAGTAGAGCGGCACGATCTCCAGCGGCAGGGCCGGCAGGACGGCGTCGCCGAGCACGCTGGGCACGGTGTGGCCGCCCATCCCGTTGCCGGCGTCGACCACCACCTTCAGCGGCCGGATGCCGGAGAGGTCCACCAGGCCGCGCAGGTGGGCGGCGTACTCCGGACGCAGGTCGCGCTGGGCGGCCGACGCGGCCGGCTGCCCCGCCGGGGCGGACTCCCCCTTGTCCAACAGGGCCTGGGCCCGGTCCCGGATCTCGGCCAGGCCGGTGTCCTGCCCGATCGGCCGCGCACCGGCCCGGCACATCTTGATGCCGTTGTACCGGGCGGGGTTGTGGCTGGCGGTGAACATCGCCCCGGGCAGGCCCAGCGCGCCGGAGGCGTAGTACAGCATGTCGGTGGAGGCGAGACCGATCTCGACCACCGAGCGGCCCTCGGCACGCACGCCGGCGGCGAAGGCAGCGGCCAGACCGGGCGAGGAGGCCCGCATGTCGTACCCCACCACCACCTGCTCGCCGGGCTCACCGGTGGTGTTCAGCAGGTGGGTGAAGGCGGCACCGAGGGCCTCGGCGGCCCGTTCGTCCCACTGGTCCGGCACCGTCCCTCGGACGTCGTACGCCTTCACGATCTGGGACAGATCAGACACCGAATTCGCTCCCTCGCCCACGGTTCGTCAACGCCACTGAGCGTATCGGAGGGTGCGGCGGCTACTCGGGTAGGCGAGGCATGATGGCCGTCGAGTCACCACCGCCGGCAACCTCCGGAGGGGGAAACGTGCCAGGTTGTCCGGATCCCGCCGGATACACCCGGCCGGCCGGCCCGTACGTCTGTCCCGACGGCGACGCCGGACGGGCCGGGCCCGGAGGCGTCGCCGGATGCACCCCACCCGACAGCGGCTGGTCAGCGCCCCGGGGCGAGCCCGGGTAGACCGTGCCCCGCGTCGGGCCGGCCGCCCGACCGCCCGGCGGGACCGGGTGACCGGCCGGATCGTCGACGTGCCCGGCGCCCGGCACCGGCCCGCCGCCGTAGCCGGTACCGGCCGCCGACGCCGCGCCGGGCTGGCCTCCCGAGCGGTAGGTGGTGCCACCCGGACTGCCCGGCAACGGCGGTACCGGCGTGGAGGTCGCCGCACCCCCACCCCGCCGATCCGCACCCGAACGACGGAACAACAGCACGATCAGACCGAGCCCGAGCACCACCAGGGCCACGCCGACCACCATCACCGGAGAGAGCCCGCCACCCGACCCGCTCTCGTCGGCGGCCTGGCCACCACCCCCGGCCACGGCGGCGAGCGTCGACTCCAGCGCCGGGCCCTCGGTGGGCGGTCCGGTCTCCACCGGGCTCGGCGTCGGGCTCGGAGTTTTCGTCGGCGTCGGGCTCGGGCTCGCGTCCCGGCCCGCCCGGACCTTGGACGTGTCCGCGCCACGGCCGATCGTCTGGCCGCCCGCGGTGGTCGCCTCCCCCGCCACGGTCAGCTTGCCGTCGGGCGCGCCGGGCAGGAAGGTCACCCGGTACCGCACGGTGATGGCCTTGCCCTTGCAGAGGGTCGGGTTGGCCGGGGACGTCCGCCCGCTGGCCAGCACGTCGCCACCGGAGACCGGCACCGGCCACCACTGGCCGCCGGCGGACACCTGCACCTCGACCTGGTCGGCCCGTACCCCCTCCAGCCGCAGCCGCAGCCCGGTCCGGAGCAGGACACACCCTTCGCTGCGCTTGCGCACCTCGACCGCGACCGAGCCGGCCGAACCACCGGCGGTGAAGCTGCTGGAGGCACGCACCTTCACCGAGTCGTCGTCGGCCAGCGCGGGTGTCGCCCCCACGACCACCGCGACGCCCAGCAGCGCGCCGACCACCGCCAGGCGCGCCGCGCTCCGACGTACCGTCATGATCACCTCGCCGTTCCTCCCCGGTTGGGGTCCGGCCGACAGGCTACTACCGGAGACTGACCAGCCTGCGGCGTCGAGAACGACCATGACTCCGTCCCGCTTCCCCGGGCCGACCCGGCGATCCGTCAGGTGCGGTGTGCCGGGTGCGGGTGCGGGGCGAGTGCGGGGCGAGTGCGGGTGCGGGTGCGGGGCGGGTGCGGGTACGGGGGCGAGTGCGCCAGTCGGACGTCCAGCCGGCCGTCGCGGGCCGGATCACGCGGCGTGCCGGGGGCGGGCGTGACCGCCGGATCGTCAGGTCCGACCGGCGAGCGCCGCCCGGCAGAGCCGGTCCGCCGTACGGGTGGTCTCCGGCAGGCGGTAGCGCGGGGCGAGCGCGAGCACCCGTTCGCAGGCGTCCGCCAGCCCCATCCGGTGCCCGACGGAGACGAAGACCGGCTTCACCCCGTCCTGGGTACGCAGCACGCGGCCCACGGTCTCCGTACCGTCCACCAGCGGCGACCAGTCACCCCGCCGCTCGCCGGGCGGATCCCAGGTGCCCACCAGCGGGGTCTTCCCCACCCCGATCGCCGGCAGCCCGGTGACCACGCCGAGATGGCAGGCGAGCCCGAACCGCCGGGGGTGCGCCAACCCGTGCCCGTCGCAGACCAGCAGATCCGGCCGGTCCGTGAGCCGGTCCAGCGCGTCCAGCAGCGCCGGCAACTCCCGGAAGGCGAACAGGCCGGGCACGTAGTCGAACGCCGGCCGGCCAACGGCCACCGCCGAGTCGACGACCCGCAACGTCCGCGCGTCCAACACGGTGACGGCCGCCGCGAGCCGGTCACCGTCCTCGGCGTAGGCGACGTCCAGGCCGGCCACCGTCGCGGGCGCGGTGGGACCGGGCCCGACCAGGTCGACCAACGGCCGCAACCGATCCTGTACGCCCAGCGCCTCCGCCACCGTCACCGGCCACTCGGCACGCCTGCCCTGAAACTCCGTGTTCTCCGCTTCCCACGGTCCCGCAGGCTCCTCGTCTGTGGAGGCGGCCATTGCCTCGGGCGACGTGTTCAGGTCAGAGTCAGGGCCATATCCACGGCTCGACCGAGCAGTACCAGGGCAACGGTGTTGATCTTCATTCACTCAGCCGACCCTAGCGTCGTCGCCCCTCGAAAGCAGCCTCATGATCTCGGCGTGGGTTCTGCACTGCGCCGGAATACAGCGACTATCTCATCCTCTGTGGGGAGTTCCACTCCACCGGTCAGGGATGGCACGACACGATCGACCGTCGCTCGGTCCGCCTCCTCGTAGCGATCCAGGTTCCGAGGGTCGTCGAGGAAGCGCGCCACTGCGGCGGGAGCGAAGAACCATCGGCGTTGCCGGTGGTTCCACATGAGGGCGTGCCCGCTGCCAGGGTCCACCGCGAAGACTCCAGCGGGCTCGACGCGTTCAGCGTTCCCGTAGACCACGTAGTACGTCAACATCGTCACTCTCCATCCGGGGCATCAAATCTCCTGCAATGGGGAAGTCGCTGCGGGTGAGCCCTTTAGATGCCACCACCTCCCTGAAATCGAGTCCATCGGCGCGCAGTTGACGCCGATACTCAGTCCAGACGGCCCGGTTACGGGAGATCCACTTTGCGAAACTTGCATCCTTCGGCGGAAAGCGTCGGAAAAGCTCCTGCGGAACAGCCTGCGGCATTCCCTGCGCACGATTCAACGCCAACATATCAAGGAACGCGTACACCCGTTCTTTTGCCGGTTCAGCAGCACGCCGAAGCACCTCATACGCATGGTGGGTGGCGAGCCAGGCACGCCGCGAGGCCTCCGTATGCAGTTGCAACTCGAAGAGCTGGCCAGAGGGGGAGCGAATCGTGCAGTTAAACCCGTAGAAGCGATTCCCGGCCCGCCAGAAGTTCTTGCAGTCGTCGTCGGCGACAGAGCAACCAAGGCGGCTCAGCTCCCCGAGAACGAGAGCGACAGCGTCGGTATACAAGCCGCCGGCCGGCAGGACAAATGAGAACCGCAGTACGTCATTCACCTCTCGCACGAAGTCGTCGATCGACGCACCCACGATCGCCGACTCGTCGTGGAACTTTCGGGCCAGCGAGTTCAGGGTCTTCAGCCGGTGTTGACGGTCCCGGAGTTCGATCGGATGACTGACGTCCAGCGTTCGCGTCGCCCTGCCCGCCACGTCAGCAAGAATAAGCTCCACCTCATCGGCTGCGGCTGCCGCCTGCCCGTGGAGAACCACCAGAGCCTGCCACTCCTCCTCGCTCAGGGTTGCACTGGGGTCACCGCCTACATCTCCCACGCCATCCATTGCTGACGGGCCTGTCGTCCTGTCACGCGGATCCGCACCGGAAGGCGGAACCGACTTCCCCGGAGGCTCAGGCGCTCGCCCGGCTCTCGGGTGCGGTTTTTTAACAGGTACAGAGGGCCGCCCGGTCGAGCCCCGCTGCTCGCTGTAGTCGCCCACCTCGCGGCCCGGCAGCGGCAGTGGCTTGCCGTCCGGGCCGACCACGAGCGCTTCCAGGCTGGCGACATTCCCCGTATGCGCCACGCCTCGGTGGAAGTACGGCGGCCGGTCCGACACGGTGCCGATCTGCGGGTCGAGGTACAGCACCGTGCCGTTCTGGTTCAGGGCCACCCACGCGTGCGCCCCACCGCCCTCCCAGGTGTTCACCAGGAAGGCGAAGCTGCCGTGGCCGCCGGTGAGAAGTTGTCGGTGCAGGTCGGCGTACCCCTGCATGACCTGCTGGCGCGCGACGGCCGGCGAAAGGCCCTCGGTCGACGGGGTCACCCGCTGGTAGACGCCTCCGGTGGCCCGCTCCACCCGGCCGGGGCCGCCCCACTCACCGTCGATCGGCCGGTTGACGTTCCCCTCGAAGTAGCCGTCGAAGGTACGCGGCGCAGAAACCCGGGGACGGCCGTGCACCCACGTCTCGTAGAGGGACAGGGTGCAGTCAAGGCAGTTGATGCCCCGGGTCGCGTCGGCGCTCGGCCCGCCGTCGTTGACCAGCGAGAACCACCGACCTCGTCGAGGATCGGCTGTCCGGATCACCCTGCCGTCGGACTTGCGCGGCATCTGCTGTTCCAGGTCGGTCTGGTGCAGCGCCAGTGGCGGGCGCAGTCCGCCACGTTCTCCGTACGGCCGGTCCTGGTCGATCGACGGCGGCACGTCCTTGCCGGTGAGGGCGGACCGGGTGCCGGTGTCGACCCCGCCTTCCGCCAGTCCCGCCACATCGTCGTTGATCCGGCGGAAGTCCGCGTAGTCGTCGACGAACGTGACATCCGGCAGAACCGAGCCCTCCCGCACCTCCTCGGCCAGGTCCGTCTGCCGGTGGCCGAGACGTTCCTCTTCACGGCCGCGCGCGAGGAGTTGGTCGGACAGGTCCCGTTTCCCAGCGCGGTGCAGCTCGTGAGCCTGCGCGGTGAACCAGCGCGCGTTCCCGTAGTGTGCATCCGCCTCACTGCGAAGCTCCCGTACGAGATCGTCCCGTCGCCGATCCTCGAACCAGGCGCGCTGGGCTTCGTAGTAGCCGCGGTAGCGACGCCGTTCGAGTTCCTCCCGGTCCGCCTCCCACCTCGTCTCGTACCACTCGCGGCTTCGAAAGGGAGGGTCCGTCGAGTTCTGGGGCGTGGGTTCGGGAGCGACAGGAAGCGGATCTGGCGACTGCGACTGGGACATCTCCGGAGCCAGCGCCTCCAGCTTGGAGAGGTCGACCATGGGAATGTCCGGCTGCTTCCGCCGTTCGCTGCCGGGCGCCGTCGATGCCGGTTCGACGGTGGCGGACGGGTTCGGCCGGGCTGTCGTCATCTTGTTGTCGAGCACCGAGGCCGTGGCCGGCTTGTCCATGGTGACAACGGGCGGGGCGACTCCGGATGTCGCTACCGAGGCCGACGTGACCACAGGTGTGGGGCCCGACACCATGGCGGTGGATGTGCCATTGGGCGTGCCGATTGAGCCCGCTTGGGCTGGGGTCGGTGCGTTGGCGACGGTCGAGGCCGTGGTTGTGGCCAGGCTCGTCGTGCCCGCCGGTTCGAACGCAGGTGCAGTGGCCGGGGTCGCCGCCAACACCGGGTCCACCGAAACGGACGACGGACTCGGCGTCGCGGCGATCGGGACAGGTGTCGGAGGCGGAACGGTGGTCGACAAAGAACTCATGGCGGCGGTCGCCTGGGCGGGACTCGTGTGGGAAACAGCCTCGGTCCGGCGGTCGACCTGTCCGTCGGTTCCGCTGTGCCCGCCCGCCTCGACCGAACCACGGACGTTCGCAGTACCACCCACCTCGGCGGAACCATTCACGCTCCTGGCCGGTGACGACGGCGGATCTGCCGTGACGTCCACTCCGGAGGATATGGGTGCCGCTGCGTTCGTGCCGGCGTCGCCGGTGCCCGACCCGGTTGGCTGGTGAGGGAACGACGACGGAGCGGGATCGGTCGGCGGGATCGACATGGATCGTGGACTGTCGACCAGCACGGGAGGGGACGTGTCGTCCAGAGCGCCCGTGCGTGCGGCGAGCCGCGCCTGGAGTGCCGCGTCGCTCTGACTGACCACCGAGCCGGTGGCTCCGGACGCAGCGGCGCGCGCCGCATCCTCCAGACCTACCAATCCTCCGCCGGTCGCCAGGCTCGCCGCCTGGTCGGCGACGACCTCGCCGCCCATCTCCCGGCCGAGGTTCTCGGCGAACTGCCCACCGCGGCTGCTGGCGTGCTTTCCCAGCCCGGCCAGGGGGGCGGCGGCACCGCCGGCGAGCCCGCCGAGGGCGGAGGTGCCGAGGTCGGTCAGGTCGACACCGTCCCGTCGGCCGGTGGAGTTCTGGTAGCCCTGGATGGCGAGGTTGACGCCGCCCTCCTGGGCGGCCTCCAACAGGCCACCCCGCAGTGCGTTCCGCCCCAGCCCGCGCAGACCGTCCCTGGTGACCTGCTTCGCGGCCCGCTCGGTGGCCTCCTGCATCCCCTTCCTGAGAGTCTTCCGAGCGAGTTGCGCGATCAGCTTCTTGAAGATCTGTTGGACCACGAAACGGGTCGCGGTGATCGCGGCGGCTGCGGCCGGCGACGCGGCACCGGCGGTGAGGACGACCGCCACCGTCATGGCGAGCAGCTCGACCACCAGGATGCCCAGCTCGATCCAGACCTCGAGCTTGGCCCCCTCGATGTCGCAGCCGCACTCCTCGACGAGACGACCGAGGTCGGTACTGACCGAGAGCAGCAACGGCAGCGGCGCCTCATCCCCCTCGGCCACCTTCCGCCAGGCGGTGTCGAAGGCGTCCGCGACTGCTCCCACCGCCCCGTATCCGCTGAGCACCTCACCGGCGGCGGTGACGGCGTCGTCGCGGGGTCCGGCGAGCGCGGCTGCCACGCCGTACCACTCGTCGGCGAGGTCCCAGACCGCCCGCTCGTTCCCCTCCGGCCACTCGACGCCGACGACCCAGTCGAGCGCCTCGTAGACCCAGCCGGGCAGCTGCCAGGGGCAGAAGTCGAGAGGGTGCGGAATCGGACTCGGCAGTACGGTCACACCAGCGCTCCTGACCGATCAGGGCACATCGGGCCGAGGCTGCTCGCCTACCCGGTTCAGGCGCCCGGCGTTGCCGGTGTCGGTCTGGACGTTCGCGTCGACCGAACGGACCACATCGGCACCGATTCCCTCGACATGGCGACCAAGCCCGTCCCAGGCTCGCAGGACGGTCGCTTCCAACCCTCGGTACGTCCTCTCGAACGCGGCGCCGATGTCGTCCCGGCCCCAGGGCCGCTGCGCGCTCGCCGCCGCGATCTCGCCACCGACGCTGTCCCGTTTCGCCCTGACCGCACGACCGGCGAGTGAGAGATCCGTGCCGGCGCGCCGGGCTCGCCCCGGATCGAGCCAGAGTCGTCCGTCAGTCACGTCGGACCACCGTCGCGGCCCATGATCGCGTCTACCCGGCGGAGCAGAGAGCCGAAGTCACCCGAGCGGAGGAAGTCCGGAGTCCCGGAGCCGGCGGGTAGGTAACCGGCGACCAGTTCCTGCGTCGACGCAGCCGCGGCAGCGGTGGCCCTCTGGACCGTAGCGGTGATTTTCTGTCCGAGTCCCCGGGCGTCGCGGACCTGGTAGACCGACGGATGCAGGTCCAGGGAGATCAGCTGCCCCCGGGCACCGACGGTGGCAGTCACCTGGCCATCGTCGGAACGTTCGGTGATCCGCAGTTGCGCCAGCCGAACCTGGAGTTCGTCCAAACCGGACCTCAGTTGCTGGTACTGGCCGTGCACCTCGTCGAACCGTGCTCGCAACGCGCGATTGGCGTCCCGGTCCACGCTTCCCGCCAACACCGCCTCCCGTCACCTTGGGTAGGCCAGACCATACCGGTCCGTCACCGACCTGTGGGGTCGGGTAACTTCACTGCGTGATCGACCGTCAACAGGCCGAGCAACTCGCCACCATCTGGGCGGGCCGGGAGTCGCAGCGCCTCGGGCGCGAGTGCACCCCGCTGGTCGAGGAGTTCGACCTCGGATACGTGATCTGGTACTCGGTGCCGCGTGACCTGACGATGCGCCCGGGTGACCTGCCGAACACGGTGATCGACCGCGAGACCGGGGAGGTCACCCACTGGCCGCGGGTCCCGGCGGACGTCATCGCCCAGACGTACCGGCAGCGTCGACCCGACCGGCCCGCGCCCCGCACCGTCGAGCCCGCCGCCCAACTGCTTCGCGAACTGCGCCGGCCGTCCACCCCGGGGACCTCGGCGCACCTGACCCTCGGTGGCCGCTCCTACGTCGCGCAGGGCGCGAAGGGTGACGTCGACCTGAATCATCACCCCCTGGTCCAGGGCTATCTGGACAGCGTCCCCACCGGACGACTGGTACGCGGCGTCGACCGTCATGCCGAACTGATCGTCGTCTCCGACGCCCTCCACGACCAGGACCACAGGCGGGAGACGGAAGGACTGCACCCTCTGGACTTCGAGGAGCAACTGGCGCTGCTCAACAGTGCTCGGCTGGAGGTCTTCCGGGTACGCGAACCAGGCGACCCGGCCGGAGGGCCGGCGGACGAGGTCTGCGACTCGTGCGCCACCGCCCTGTCCCGGATGCGGCTACTCCCTTGGTACGACACGGTCTGGGGAGTCAGCGAATGGCGACCGGGGCCCCAATCCGCACCCGACCCGTACCGGTTCGCGCCCGAGGTCTCGCACGCGCTCGTCGCGGCGGGTTGGGGAAGAATGGATCTCGTAGCGGAAATCGTTCCTGCCGCGATCCGGGAAACCCTCGGGATCGGCACCGCGGCCCACCGCCACCAGGCATTCCCTGCCGCCCAGGCGGCACTGACCGATTTCCTGTCGCTGTTCTCCAAGCGCAGGGGGCCTGGCGAGCAGGTGTGGATCAGCCGATTCACCCTCAGTCCGCTCCTCGGGGCGCACAGCGCGGACACGCTGGCGGATTTCGGGGCGGTACTGGGTATGCGGCTCTTTCCGATCGGTGCGGAACGCCCACCGGAGAGCATCCTCGCCGTGGACGAACTCGGTCGGATCTTCGCGCTCGACCAGGCCGGCGAGTGGTTCCTCGGGGCGGACATCGACGCCGCCCTGACCACCCTCCTCCTCGGTCGCGCTCCCGCCCGGGTGCGCGACGACGGCACCTGGTGACCAGTCCGACGGGGTGGCAGGAGTCCCCTGCCACCACCCGTCCCGCTCCCCGCCGAACCGGTGGTCAGAGCTGCACTCCGGTGAGTACCAGCACCCTCGGTTCGGTGTAGTCGTCCATGGCGCTGCGGACGCCCTCGCGGCCCACCCCGCTGCCCTTCACCCCGCCGTACGGCATCTGGTCGGCCCGGTACGCCGGCACGTCGCCGACGATCACTCCACCGACCTCCAGGGCCCGGTGTGCGGCGAAGGCGACGTCGAGGCGGTGGGTGAAGACGCCGGCCTGGAGCCCGTACGCGGAGTCGTTGACGGCGGCGAACGCGGCCCGGTCGTGCTCGACCCGGGTGACCACCAGCACCGGCCCGAACACCTCCTCGGTGTTCACGCGCGCGTCGGCCGGCACGCCGGTCAGCACGGTGGGCGGGTAGTTGGCGCCGTCCCGCCGGCCGCCGACCTCGATGGTGGCCCCGGCGACGGCCGCCTCGTCCACCCACGCCTCGACCCGGGCCGCCGCGTCGGCGGAGATCAGCGGGCCGACGTCGGTGTGGTCGTCCGTGGGGTCCCCCGTCCGCAGTTCCTCGACGGCGGCGACCAGTCGGGGCAGGAACGCGTCGTAGAGCCATTCGTGCACGTAGACCCGCTGCACGGCGATGCAGGACTGGCCGGCCTGGTAGGTGGCGAAGGTGGCGATCCGGTGCGCGGCGAAGGTGAGGTCCTCGTCGGTGTTCCAGTCCTCGCAGATGACCGCCGCCGCGTTGCCGCCGAGTTCCAGGGTGACGTGTTTCTCCGGGACGGCTCGACGGATCGCCGCGCCGACCGGCCCGGAGCCGGTGAACGACACCACCGGCAGTCGGGGGTCGGCGACCAGTTCGGCGGCGCGCTCGTTGGGCAGCGGCAGCACCGAGAACATCCCCTCGGGCAGCTCCGTTTCCGCGAGGATCTCGCCGAGCAGCAGCGCGGAGAGCGGCGTGGCGGGGGCCGGCTTGACGACGATCGGCGTACCGACGGCGAGCGCCGGGGCGACCTTGTGGGCGACCAGGTTGAGCGGGAAGTTGAACGGCGTGATGCCCAGTACGGGGCCGCGGGGCACCCGCCGGACCAGGGCGATCCGTCCGGTGGCGGTGGGGTCGGTGTCGAGGCGTTGCAGTTCGCCGCTGAATCGCCGGGCCTCCTCGGCGGCCCACCGGAAGGTGGAGACCGCGCGGGTGACCTCGGCGCGGGCCCACTTGACCGGCTTGCCGTTCTCGGCGGTGATCAGCCGGGCGATCTCCTCGGCCCGTTCGGCGAGCCGGCGCGAGACGTGGTCGAGGGCCGTCGCGCGCACGTGCGCGGGCAGGGCCGCACCCTCGGCGGCCACGCCGGCGGCTGCCGCGACGGCCGCTTCGACCTGCTCCGGCGTGGCGTGCGTGGTACGCCCGACGGGTCGTCCGTCGTACGGGTGGTGGACGGTCAGTTCGCCCGCACCGTGGACGGGACGACCGGCGACGAAGAAGGCACGTGGCTCCACGCCGCGAGCGTAGAACACGGCGCGTGTCCGTGACCGCGACCACACACCATCCGACCAGGGCGTATCGACGCACTGACCGTGGGTGACGGCAGGTCTGATCTACCCCGGATTGCGACAGCAAACCACCCTCGGATGATCACGAATAGATCAACACTCCTCTCTACAGGGCCATCGATGCCATACGATCCCCGTCACTCGATCAGCCTTGATCGATCTGCGTGTCCCGGCACGCGGTTGAACGGAAGGACACCCAGAGGGATGACAGACTCCCCTGCCACAGGACGCCGCTGGCGTTTCGCCGTGGCCGCAACCGCTGCCACCGCCGCCATGGCCTTCGGCACCCCGGCGACCGCAGCTCCCGCCGAGGGGCAGATCCTGCTCGCCGGTGGCGCGACCGCCGTCGACAACTCGTACATCGTGGTCTTCAAGGACACCGCGGTCGGCCGGCCCGAGGTCGGCACCCGGGCCCGCGGCCTGACCGGCAAGCACGGCGGCGCCGTCGGCCGGACGTACTCCAACGCGCTGCGCGGCTTCGAGGCCCGGATGTCGGAGACGGCGGCCAAGCGCCTCGCCGCCGACCCGTCGGTCGCCTACGTCCAGCAGAACCACACGGTACGGATCTCCGCCACCCAGACCCCCACCCCCTCCTGGGGCCTGGACCGGGTCGACCAGCGTGCCCTTCCGCTCAACAACTCCTACACGTACGCGAACAACGGCGCGGGCGTGAAGGCGTACATCATCGACACCGGCATCCGGTTCTCGCACAGCGACTTTGGTGGCCGGGCGGTCACCGGGTTCGACTCGGTCGACGGTGGCAGCGCCGACGACTGCAACGGTCACGGCACGCACGTCGCCGGGACGGTCGGCGGCACCGCGTACGGCGTGGCCAAGGGTGTCACCCTGGTCGGCGTCCGGGTGCTGGACTGCCAGGGCAGCGGCACCAACGCCGGGGTCATCGCGGGCGTCGACTGGGTCACCGGCAACCACGCCGCCGGCGAGAAGGCCGTCGCCAACATGAGCCTCGGCGGCGGCTTCGACCAGGCCACCAACGACGCGGTCGCCCGGTCGATCGCCGACGGCGTCACCTACGGCCTCGCGGCCGGCAACGACTACGGCGCCAACGCCTGCAACAGCTCGCCGGCCAGCACCCCCGCCGGCATCACCGTGGGCGCGACCCAGTCCAACGACGCCCGGGCCAGCTACTCCAACATCGGCAGCTGCCTGGACATCTTCGCCCCGGGTAGCTCGATCACGTCGGCGTGGCACACCAGCAACACCGCCACCAACAGCATCAGCGGCACCTCGATGGCGACCCCGCACGTGGTCGGCGCCGCCGCGCTCGTGCTCGCCGCCAACCCGAGCTTCACCCCGCAGCAGGTCCGCGACAAGCTGGTCAACGACGCCACCAGCAACGTGGTGACCAGCCCCGGCACCGGCTCGCCGAACAAGCTGCTCTACGTCGGTGACGGCGGCACCACCCCGCCGCCCACCGGCTGCTCGCGGACCAACGGCACCGACGTGACCGTCCGCGACAACACCACCGTCAACAGCACCGTCGCGGTCTCCGGCTGCACCGGCACCGCCTCGGCCACCAGCACGGTGGCGGTCAGCATCGTGCACACCTACATCGGCGACCTGGTCGTCCGGCTGATCGCCCCGGACGGCAGCACCTACACCCTGCACAACCGCAGCGGTGGCTCCACCGACAACATCAACCAGACCTACACGGTCAACCTGTCCTCGGAGACCCGTAACGGCACCTGGACCCTGCGGGTCCAGGACGCGGCGAGCGGGGACGTCGGCTACCTGAACAGCTTCACCCTGAACCTCTAGTCACCACACCGTCGGGCCCCTGCCGCGCACCTCCCGGCGGCAGGGGCCCGACGCGTTCCGCTCAGTCCCACTCAGTCCCGCTCGCAGGCGAGGCCGTCGTTGTCCCGGTCCAGGTCGTAGATGTCGGTCCCGATGACCTCGACCACCCCGTACAGGTACGCCGGGCCGTTGCCGCTGCCGCCCCCGCAGTCGACGTCGCTGGCGATCGGCACGCACCCGCTGTAGTTCGGGTCGCACTTCCGGGTGGGCTTGGTGCCGACGGCCACGACCTCGGTGACCGGTTTCCGGGTCACCACCGATCGCACCAGCTTCCGGCCGGTCGGCACGCCGTCGGTGACGGTGACCTGGTAGGTCAGGGTCCGCACCCCGTCGACCCCCCGGGTACGGACCACGCGCTTCCCCTCGGCGAGGGAGGAGTCCCGCACCGTCCGCGCGCCGTGCGGGACCTGCTCCGTCGCGGTCTCCGTCCGCACCTCGACCACCGGGGAGGGGGGCGCCGAGGGCGACGGAGCGGGCGGCGGAGCCGAGGAGGGCGACGCGACCGGCGGGGACGCCACGGTGGGCTCCGCGTGGGCCGACGGCTCGTCGGCGCTCGGGGCGTCGATGCCGGCGGCTGCGGCCGGGCGGGCCTCCTGGGGCGGTGGCTCGGCCGTCGCGCCGATGACCGTGAGACCGCCGCAGCAGAGCAGGACGAGCGTCAGCGCCCCGCCGCCGACGAGCAGTCCGGTGCGCTGCCCTGCGGTCAGCCGGCCGAACCAGCTCGGACCGGCGGCGGTCGGCGGGACCATGCCGGGCGGAAAGGGATGGTGCGGGGGCGGCGGTCCGTACCCGGGCGGCGGGGGTGCTTGGTGCGGAGGCTGGTCTGTCACAGCGATCGAGTGTCGTCGTCGGGAACGCGGTCGGTAACCACCGTGCTGCCGGGTTCCGACGCCGACCAGGTCCGTGCCGCCCACGCCGTCGGCGAGGTACCGCCGCCGGATGCCGTACGCGGCCACCCGCTCGGCAGCCCGGTCGGGCCGCCTGTCCACTGTGGCCGTCCGTTCGGGGAGGACGGGTGTCGCGATCAGCCGGTCGACGTCCCCGCCGGATAGTCCCGCTTCCCGCCGTCCACCCTTGGCGATCAGCGGTGATCGGGGCCACGATGGGGGCGAGGAGGTGGCCGTGGTCGACCCGTGGCTCGCCCTGGAGGTCGGTGCCGATCCGGGCGAACGGATCGCGCAGGTCGGCGCCGCCCACGAGGCCTTCCTGACCGGTGACCCCAGCCCGCAGCAGGTACGCGACGTGGTGCACCGGTCGTGGCGGCGGTCGGTCGGGGCGCTGCTCGACCCGGAGGGCACCCCGCCGGTCGAGCTGACCGGCGACGACCTGGAGGGCTACCGGGCCGCCCATCCGCTGGCCCGGGTGCTACCGCTCTTCCGGGACCTGCTCGGCGGGATCGCCACCGACGGCGCGCACCTGATGGCGGTCTGCGACGCGTCCGGGCGGCTGCTCTGGGTGGAGGGGCATCCGGGGGTGCTGCGGCGGGCCGAGGGCATGAACTTCGTGCCCGGCGCGCGGTGGGACGAGGCGCACGCGGGCACCAACGCCCCGGGCACCGCCCTCGCGGTCGACCACAGTGTGCAGATCTTCGCCACCGAACACTTCAGCCGGCCGGTGCAGCCCTGGACCTGCGCCGCCGCGCCGATCCACGACCCGCTCACCGGGCGGCTGCTCGGCGCGGTCGACATCACCGGCGGCGACCACCTGGCGAACCCGCAGAGCCTGGCGCTGGTCCGGGCCACCGCGCGGGCGGCCGAGGCATGGCTGGCCGGGCCGCCGGGGCAGGGCGGGCCGGACACGGTGACGGTGACCGCGCTGGGGCGGGACGAGGCGGAGCTGCGGGTCGCCGGGCGGCGCGTCCGGCTCGGTCGCCGGCACAGCGAGCTGCTGGTGCTGCTGCTCCAGCACCCGCAGGGGCGGACCGGGGAACAGCTCGGCCTGGACCTCTACGGCGACGACCGGCTGCGTCCGGTCACTTTGCGCGCCGAGCTGTCCCGGCTGCGGCGCATCCTCGGTGCGGACCTGCTCGACTCCCGCCCGTACCGGTTGCGCGGGACCGTCCGGGCGGACTTCCGTACCGTCGCGGAGCTGCTGGAACGCGGTGAGGTGGCGGGCGCGCTCGACGCGTACCCGGGCAGTCTGCTGCCCGCCTCGGACGCGCCGGGAGTGACCCGACTGCGCCGGCTGCTCGACGGGCAGCTACGGGCGGCGGTGCTGGCCGGCGGCGACCCGGCGCTGCTCGCGGCCTGGACCGCGACGCCCGCCGGCACCGACGACCTGGCCGCGTGGCAGGCGCTGGCGCGGGCGTTGCCACCGGGCGCGCCCCGCCGGCCGCTCGCGGCGGCCCGGGTCCACCAGCTCCGACGGGAGTACGGGCTCACCGGCGCAACGTCGTTGCAACGTCCCGGCACCTAGCGTGGCCGCCGTCACATCCTTCCGACGGCGGAGGTACCCATGACGCGCTACGACGCGCCGACGCACTGGCAGTCCCGCTACGACCACTTCATCGGTGGCGAGTACGTCGCACCGCACGGCGGCCGGTACTTCGAGAACCCGACGCCGGTGACCGGTCAGACCTTCTGCGAGGTGGCCCGGGGCACCGCCGAGGACGTGGAGAAGGCGCTGGACGCGGCACACGGCGCGGCCGACGCCTGGGGGCGGACCCCGGTGGCCGAGCGGGCCCTGCTGCTGCACCGGATCGCCGACCGGATGCAGGAGCACCTGGAGGAGCTGGCGGTCGCCGAGACCTGGGAGAACGGCAAGCCGGTACGGGAGACCCTGGCCGCCGACATCCCGCTGGCGATCGACCATTTCCGGTACTTCGCCGGGGCGATCCGGGCCCAGGAGGGCTCCCTCGGCGAACTGGACGACGACACGGTGGCCTACCACTTCCACGAGCCGCTCGGCGTGGTCGGGCAGATCATCCCGTGGAACTTCCCGCTGCTCATGGCGACCTGGAAGCTCGCCCCGGCGCTCGCCGCCGGCAACGCGGTGGTGCTCAAGCCGGCCGAGCAGACCCCCGCGTCGATCCACTACTGGCTCTCGCTCGTGGCCGACCTGCTGCCGCCGGGCGTGGTGAACGTGGTCAACGGCTTCGGCGTCGAGGCGGGCAAGCCGCTGGCGTCCTCGCCCCGGGTGGCGAAGGTGGCGTTCACCGGGGAGACCACCACCGGGCGGCTGATCATGCAGTACGCCAGCGAGAACATCAGGCCGGTCACCCTGGAGCTGGGCGGCAAGAGCCCGAACATCTTCTTCGACGACGTCAGCGCCGCCCGGGACGACTTCTTCGACAAGGCGCTGGAAGGGTTCACCATGTTCGCCCTGAACCAGGGCGAGGTCTGCACCTGCCCGTCCCGGGCGCTGATCCAGCAGGGGCACTACGCCGACTTCCTGCCCGCCGCCGTGGAACGGACCAGGGCGGTCCGGCAGGGGCACCCGCTGGACACCGACACGATGATCGGGGCGCAGGCCTCCAACGACCAGCTGGAGAAGATCCTGTCCTACCTGGACATCGGCCGGAAGGAGGGCGCGCGGGTGCTCACCGGCGGCGAGCGCGCCGACCTGGGCGGTGAGCTGTCCGGCGGGTACTACGTGCAGCCGACCGTCTTCGAGGGCGACAACGCGATGCGGATCTTCCAGGAGGAGATCTTCGGCCCGGTGGTCTCGGTGACCTCCTTCGCCGACCTGGCCGACGCCGTGAAGATCGCCAACGACACCCTGTACGGGCTGGGCGCCGGCGTCTGGACCCGGGACATGAACACCGCCTACCGGGCGGGCCGGGGAATCCAGGCCGGCCGGGTCTGGACGAACTGCTACCACGCCTACCCGGCGCATGCCGCGTTCGGCGGGTACAAGCAGTCCGGCATCGGCCGGGAGAACCACAAGATGATGCTGGAGCACTACCAGCAGACGAAGAACCTGCTGGTCAGCTACTCCCCCAAGAAGCTCGGCTTCTTCTGATGCCGGGCGGTCCCGACGCGGTGCAGCCCGGCTCTCCGGACGCCACCGCAGCAGCCGACCCGGACGCCACCGCAGCAGCCGATCCGGACGCCACGGCGTCAGCCGACCCGGGCAGCGTGCCACCTGTCTCCCTGACCCCTGCGGCGGCCGAACTGATCCGGTCGCTGCGGGGGCGGCACGGGCCGCTGATGTTCCACCAGTCCGGCGGCTGCTGCGACGGCAGCGCGCCGATGTGCTTCCCGAAGGGTGAGTTCCGGACCGGAGCGTCGGACGTCCGGCTCGCGGCGCTGGCGGTCGAGGGGGTTCCGGAGCCGGTCGAGTTCTGGATGTCGGCGAACCAGTGGGAGCTGTGGCGGCACACCACGTTGACCGTGGACGTGGTGCCCGGCCGGGGCAGCGGGTTCTCGCTGGAGGCCCCGGAGGGCGTCCGCTTCCTCATCCGCTCCGATCTGGCCACCTGATCCCGTGCCGGGTGCGGATCGTGGTGGCGGGCGGCCCCGGGCGGGCCGTCGGCCACCACGGTCGCCTGCGGCGGATCAGTTCTTCTCGTCGCAGGCGATGCCGTTGCGGTCCCGGTCGAGGCGGTAGACGTCGGAACCGGTGACCTTGACGGTGCCGGTGATCCAGGCCGGGCCGTCTCCCCGTCCGGCGCAGTCGACGTCCTCGGCGACCGGCACGCAGCCGCTGTAGTTCGGGTCGCACGCCGCCGTGGCAGCCGTCCCGACCGCGACCAGCTGGGTGACGGGGGCCCGGCTGACCACCGAGCGGAGCAGCCGCTTGTCGGTCGGCTCGTCGCCCACGTAGGTCACCTCGTAGGTGAGGGTCTTCACGCCGACGACCCCCCGGATGCGGATCGCCTGCTGCCCTTCCGGCAGGGCCGGGTCGTCCACGATCTCCACCGGGAAGGGGATCCGGGCCGTCTCGGTGACCTGCTTCGTCTGCACCTCGCCGGAAGACCCCGGGGAGGGGTTCCCGGTGGTCGCCGGCCCGGTCGACGGCGGGGCCGCCTCCGGGTCGTCCCACTCCGCCCGCAGCCCGTCCGCCGTCGGTGACCCCCCACCGGGTCGGACGCCGAGCAGCGCGCCGACCGCTGTCAACTCCACGCCACAGGCAAGGACGAAGGTGAGCATCCCGGCGAGGAGTGCCACCGTGGTCCGGCCACCGGAGCCGTTGCCGGCCGGGCGCGGCCGATCGGCCGCCTGGTCACGGGACGACCGCGAAGACGTCATGGTGGCAGTTTCGACCGCGTCGGTCACCAAGGCAATGGGGAACCTCCCGGGTTCCTCCCACCGTCGGGGGTGAGTTCCCGCGGCGTCGATGACGGTCGCCGGGTCCTCAGCAGCGTTGCTGACCCGAGAGCGCCCGGGAGCGGGAGGAGCGGACGGCAGTGGACAGGACGAGGAGCAGGGCGACCGCGAACATCGCGGTGCCGACCACGTTGACCTGCGGCGGGATGCCCCGTTGGGCGGCACCCCAGACGTACATCGGGAAGGTGACCGTGGTGCCGGCGTTGAAGTTGGTGACGATGAAGTCGTCGAAGGAGAGGGAGAAGGCGAGCAGCGCGGCGGCGACGATCCCGGGCAGCGCCAGTGGCAGGGTGACCCGGCGGAAGGTCTGCCACTCGCTGGCGTAGAGGTCCATCGCGGCCTCCTCCAGCCGCCGGTCCATGCCGACCAGTCGCGCCTTCACCGTCACCACCACGAACGACAGGCAGAACATGACGTGGGCGATGACGACGGTCCAGAAGCCCTGCGGCACCCCGGCGGAGACGAAGAGGGCGAGCAGGGACGTCCCCATCACCAGTTCGGGGGTGGCCATCGGCAGGAAGACCAGCGCGTCGACCGTGGCCCGGCCCCGGAACCGGTGCCGGGCTAGGGCGAACGCCATCAGCGTGCCGAGGACGGTGGCGGCCAGCGTGGCGAGGAAGCCGATCTGCACGCTGCGGACCACCGCGTCGCACATCTCGACGCTCGCGCACGGGTTGCGCCAGTTGTCGAGGGTGAACTCGTGGAAGTCGTAGGAGAGGCGGCTCGCCGGCCGGTTGACCGACAGGGCGGCCACCACGGCGACCGGCAGGAGCAGGTAGCCCAAGACGAGCAGGGCCACGCCGACCACCCAGCGGTCGGCCAGCCAGCGCAGCGCCCGCGTCAACGGAACTCCTGGGTGCCGCCGCCGCGGCGCAGGTAGCCGAAGACCACGGCGAGGACCGCCGCCATCAGCAGGAACGACAGTGCGGCGCCCTGCGGGTAGTCCAGCCGGACCAGGAACGCCGAGTCGATCACGTTGCCGATCATGTACTCGTTCGGCGTGCCGAGCAGTTCGGCGTTGATGTAGTCGCCGCTGGCCGGGATGAAGAAGAGCAGCGTCCCGGCGGTCAGACCGGGCAGGGAGAGCGGCAGCACCACCCGGCGGAACGTCTGCACCGGGCCGGCGTACAGGTCGCCGGCCGCCTCCAGCAGCCGGGGGTCGAGCCGCTCCAGGCTCGCGTACAGCGGCAGCACCAGGAAGGGCAGGAAGTTGTACGTCAGGCCGAGCACCACCGCGACCGGCGTGGCCAGCAGTCGCCCGTCGGTGTCCAGCAGGCCGACATCGCGCAGCAGGCCGACCAGGGCACCGTTGTCCGACAGGATGGTCTTCCAGGCCAGCGTACGGACCAGGAAGCTGGTGAACATCGGGGCGACCACGCACACCAGCAGGACGTTGCGCCAGCGTCCCGCCTTCCGGGCGATCGCGTACGCCAGCGGGTAGCCGAGCAGCAGCGCCAGCACCAGGGCGGCACCGGCGTAGAGGAACGAGCGCCCGAACTGTGGCCAGTACGCCGCCAGCGCGTCCGGGTAGTTGCCGAACGCCCAGGTCATCGCGTACCCGGTGGCGAGCGAGCCGGCCGGGTCGTAGAGGCTGGCGGCGGCGAGTTGGCACAGCGGCACGACGAAGAAGACGGCCAGCCAGGCCGCCCCCGGCAGCAGGAGCAGGTACGGCAGCAGCCCGTTCCGCCCGGGGCGGGGCGGGGCGGCCGGGCTGCCGGCCGGTCCGGTGCCGCCCGGCAGGTGGACGAACGCGGTCACCGCGGGACCCGGTGGGTCCGGGCAGGGGCGGGGGACCCGGTCACGGCGCCACCGTCACCGGCTCGTCGCGCAGCGGGCCGACCCGGTCCACGGCATCGGTCGCGCGCGCGAGCAGGAAGGCGTGCTCCGGTCGCCAGTACGCCAGCACGGACGCGCCGACGGGGTGCCGCCCCTCGGTGCCGGTGTTGGCCGCGAACACCGACAGCTCACCCCCGGTGCCGGTGCGGATCAGGTACTGGGTGCTCACCCCGACGTAGGCGGCGTCGGCGACCACCCCGGCGACGTGCTGGTGCCCGGCGGGGACCTGGTCGGCGGAGGTGGCGAGGCGTAGCTTCTCCGGACGTACCCCGAGGTGGACCGGCCCCCGGTCGGCGCGGGCGCGGGCGACGGGGACGGTGAACCGCGCGCCGTGCGCGGTCACCGCGACCTCGCCCCGGGTCGGCCCGGCGGCCTCGGCGGCGAGCAGGTTCGACTGGCCGAGGAAGTTCGCCACGAACACGGTGGCGGGGAACTCGTAGAGGTCGGCGGGGGCGCCGACCTGTTCGATCCGTCCGGCGTTCATCACCGCGACCGTGTCGGCCATCGTCATGGCCTCCTCCTGGTCGTGGGTGACGTGCACGAAGGTGGTGCCGACCTCGGTCTGGATCCGTTTGAGTTCGCTCTGCATCTGCCGGCGCAGCCTGAGGTCGAGCGCGCCGAGGGGTTCGTCGAGCAGGAGCACCTGTGGCTGGTTGATCAGGGCGCGGGCCAGCGCGACCCGTTGCTGCTGCCCGCCGGAGAGTTCGGCGGGGCGACGCCGCCCGTACCCGTCGAGCTGCACCAGGGCGAGCATCCGTTCGACCTGGGGGCGCACCTGACGGATGCCCCGCCGGCGCAGCCCGAAGGCGACGTTCTCGGCGACGTCGAGGTGCGGGAAGAGGGCGTAGCTCTGGAAGACGGTGTTGACCGGCCGCCGGTACGGGCGCAGCCGGGTGATGTCCTCCTCGCCAAGGAGGACCTGCCCGCCGGTCGGTTCCGCCAGCCCGGCGATCATGCGCAGGGTGGTGGTCTTGCCGGAGCCGGACGCCCCGAGCAGGGCGAAGAAGGAGCCCTGGGCGACGGTGAGGGTGAGGTCGGCGACGGCGGTGAGGTCGCCGAACCGCTTGGCCAGGGCGACCAGCCGCAGGTCGCCGGCGGTTGTCCGGGTCGCCATCACGCCCCGATGACCTGCTGGAACTTCGCCTCGTACGCCTTCTCCCGCGCCTCGTCGAGCGCCATGAAGACCGTGGACTTCGCGAGCATCGCGTCGTCCGGGAAGATCAGCGGGTTGGCGGCCAGCTCCGGGTCGATCTTCTCCATCTCGGCCTGGGCGCCCTGCACCGGGCAGATGTAGTTGACGTGCGCGGCGAGCTTCGCGGCGACCGCCGGCTGGTAGTAGTAGTCGATCAGGTTCTCGGCGTTGGCCCGGTGGGTGGCCCGGTTCGGCACCAGCAGGTCGTCGGAGTAGAGGATGGCTCCGGAGTCCGGCACCACGAACTTGATCTTCTCGTTCTCGAAGCCGAGCTGGATGATGTCGCCGGACCATCCGATGCAGGCGGCGATGTCGCCCCGGGCGAGTTCCGGGGCGTAGTCGTTGCCGGTGAACCGACGGATCTGCCCGCTGTCCACCGCGCGCCTGAGCGTGGCGAGGGCGTCGTCGAACTGGGCCTCGGTGAAGTTGGCCGGGTCGTGCCCCCGGGCCTGGAGCAGCAGTCCGATCGTGTCGCGCATCTCGCTGAGCGCGGTGACCCGGCCCTTGAGGTCGGGGCGGGTCAACAGCTCGTCGATGGTGCGGATCTCCCGGGTGACGCTGCCGTTGTAGGCCAGGCCGGCGAGACCGGTCTGCCAGGGCACGGCGATCCGGTTCTCCGGGTCGAACGAGCGCCCCTTCAACGACGGCAGCAGGTTCGCCTGGACGTTGGGCAGCCGGGCCGGGTCGAGCTGCTGGATCCAGCCGAGCCGGATCATCCGGGCGGCCATCCAGTCGGTCAGCACGATGAGGTCCCGGTCGATGCTCTGGCAGCCGGCGAGCTGGTTGCGCACCTTGCCGAAGAACTCGTTGTTGTCGTTGATGTCCTCGGTGTAGGTCACCTGGATCCCGGTCGCGGCCTGGAACGCGTCCAGGGTCGGCCGCTTCGACCCGTCGGCGGAGTCGACGTCGAGGTACTGCGGCCAGTTCGAGAAGATCAGCTTCTTCTCGCTGGCCGAGCGGTCCTCGCTGACACAGCCCTCCTCGGTCTGCTGGGCCGCCTCGGTGCCACAGCCGGCGAGGGCGCCGCCCCCGGTGAGCGACACGGCCGAGCCGAGCGCACCGGAGAGCAGACCACGCCGGGAGACCGTCCGGGGGTGACTACGCATGTGACGGCTCCTGGGGTCGTCGTCGGCGAGGGGCGAGGGGTCCGCCGGCGGCAGCCGGGCGATGGGACGAACGATACTGACATGCAGAACTCTCACCCTGCTGACCGAGGTGCTCTGCCGCGACGACGACCACCTGCCGGCGATTCCGCAACGGCTCCGCACCGTGCCGGGCACCTGGGCCGGGGCGGTCGTCCACCTCCGGCGCCACGCCCGGACCGGCACCCGGGGTACGGCCCCGGGGGTGCGGACGGGTCAGTGGGTGGGCGGGATGACGCGGAGGTGCCCCCGACGGCCGGTCTGGGGCGTCTGGGGATGGTCCTGCCGCGAGGAGTCCTGCGGCGGGCGGGGTGCCGGGCGCGCCGCCTCACGGACCGCCTCGGCGAGGGCCACCAGGTCGTCGGTGGTGGGCGGGGGCGGTTCGAACTCGCCCTCGTGCCGGACGACGTCCCAGCCCCGGGGCGCGGTGAGGTTCCGCGCGTGCGGCTCGCAGAGGTCGTACGTGTGCGGCTCGGCGAAGGCGGCGAGCGGACCGACGACGGCGGTCGACTCGTTGTAGACATAGGTCAATGTGGCGACCGCTTGCCGGGGGCAGCCGTTTCTGGAGCAGCGCCGTGATGACCTCACGTGCGGCAGGGTATCTCCATTACCGGGTCCGCCGCACTGGTTCACGGTGCGACACGCCCGTCACCGAGATCACAATTCGGCCGCCGGTGGCATCGGCGGCAGGAGAGATCGCCGCACAACGGACGCGACACTCCCGGGCCAGCGCTCCCGGGAGTGCCGGAGCGGCAGGCCAGCGGGGACGGGGACTACCCTTGCCCCATGACCAGTCCGGAACACCGCCGCCCCGGCTCCGGTCGGCGGGTGCACCGCGACCGGCACGGCCGCGGTCTGCGCGGTCGGCTGGTGCCGGCGACCGTGCCACTGGCCCGGACGAAGGCGGAGGTCTTCGACGACCTGGTACTGGACACGGTGGAGACGCTGGAGCGCCGGTTCGCCAAGGAACTGGCCGGGGTTGAGTTCGCCGTCGAGGACGTGCCCCCGGATCTCAACGTCTACGACTCGGACGTACTGGAGGACGGGGAGGTACCCCTCGCCCGACTGCTGCCGGGCCGGCCGGGCCGGCAGGAGGTCCCGCCGCGGATCGTGCTCTACCGGCGTCCCCTGGAGTTCCGCGCGATGGACCGGGAGGATCTCGCCGACCTGGTCCACGATGTCATCATCGAGCAGGTCGCCAATCTGCTCGGGGTCGATCCCGACGAGCTGGCCTGAACGGGCTCGGTCCGGGGGTCCCGTCAGGGGCCCGGACCGGGCGGCCCCCACCGCCCGGCACGGGGAACGTCAGGCCACCCGCCGCTTGAGCTTGCGGCGCTCCCGCTCGGAGAGGCCACCCCAGATCCCGAACCGCTCGTCGTGACCGAGTGCGTACTCCAGACACTCCGTCTTGACCTCGCATCGGGAACAGATCCGCTTCGCCTCGCGGGTCGAGCCGCCCTTCTCGGGGAAGAACGCCTCCGGATCGGTCTGCGAGCAGAGCGCCCGCTCCTGCCACTCCGGCGCGTTTCCGAGCAGGTCGGCCACCTCAAGCTGGCCGTCCATCGCATGCCTCCTTGTCGCGCACCGGCGTTATCGCCGCTGCAACCCCCACGCGGAAAGGCGCGTTTGTCCCTCCGGTACCGATTTGCTGCGTTCCGTGTAGACAACCCCATTCAAATTACACGCGTGTAATACGTGCGCCGTCAAGCCGGACTTGATAATGGAGTCGTCCTCCCGACACGCTCCGGACGGCCATCCGGGCCGCCCGACCCCGCAACCTGCCCTATCGATTCAGACCCCTGAGGAGTAACGCCCTCGCCGGCGAGTTGGTCGAGATTTCTCCCGTGGCGCTCCACCGTCCGACCCGGACCTCGCCGTCGTCGAGGACGGCTGGAGAGCCCCCACCAAGATCAGCGATCTTGGTGGGGCACAGGTTAACGCGACTTCCGCGACACCGCCCGTCGAGCCCCGGGCAGCGCCCGCGCTCCGCTCACCATGTGGACAGAAGATGTGGTCCATCATTCGTCGGTTATGGCCCGAAAGCAGGATTCCCCTGGTCAGGATGGCCATCGCACGATCGGATGCGGGCACGGGAAACCTCGCTCACCGCCGGAAAACGTCTCACCAAACGGTACGGACGCCGTTCGGGGAACGCCGTCGGCGGTCCGCAACGACAGGCACCCGTCGTGTTACGTACCACACGGGAATTTCATAATCCGAGTTTCCCTGTGGCACCGATGGTGAAACGGACGACGGACCGACCGCATCGTCCTCCGACCGGTCGGCCGGCCGGGAGGACCACGTCCACCGCCGCCGCCGGACGACCGCCGCCATTCGGCGTCGCCGCGTGTCCCGGATGCGGTAGCCGACCGGCGGCGGTTCACCCGTCAGGACGGCCGGCCGTAGGCCGTGGTCCGCCGCCGGGCCGGACGACCCGCCGCGGTGGCGATGGTCCGCAACTGTTCCTCGGTCCGCGCCGATCCGTTGCCGGACCCGGCCATCCGGGAGATGGTCTCCTCCATCAACGTGCCACCCAGGTCGTTGCAGCCGCCCCGCAGCATCGCCACCGTGCCCTCGTCGCCGAGCTTCACCCAGGAGCACTGGATGTTGGCGATCCGACCGTGCAGCAGCAGCCGGGCCATCGCGTGCACCACCCGGTTCTCCCGCCGGGTGGGGCCGGGGCGGGCGATACCCGCCAGGTAGATCGGCGCGTTGGTGTGCACGAACGGCAGCGCCACGAACTCGGTGAACCCGCCGGTACGGTCCTGCACCCCGGCCAGCACCCGGAAGTGCGCCAGCCAGTGCGCCGGATGGTCGACGTGGCCGTACATCATGGTCGAGCTGGACCGGATGCCCAGCTCGTGCGCGGTGGTCACCACCTCGACCCAGGCGGCCGTGGGCAGCTTGCCCTTGGTGAGCACCCAGCGCACCTCGTCGTCGAGGATCTCGGCGGCGGTGCCCGGGATGGTGTCCAGGCCGGCCTCGCGCAACTGTTCCAGCCAGTCCCGGATGGACACGCCGGCCTTCGCGGAGGCGGTGACCACCTCCATCGGGGAGAAGGCGTGTACGTGCATCCCCGGCACCCGCCGCTTGATCCCCCGGACCAGGTCGGCGTACGCGGTGACCGGCAGCTTCGGGTCGATGCCGCCCTGCATGCAGACCTCGGTCGCGCCGGCCGCCCACGCCTCCTCGGCCCGGTCGGCCACCTGCTCGACGGAGAGGCGGTAGGCGTCGGCGTCCCGCTCGCGCTGGGCGAACGCGCAGAACCGGCAGCCCACGTAGCAGACGTTCGAAAAGTTGATGTTGCGGTTCACCACGTAGGTCACGTCGTCGCCGACGGTGTCGCGGCGGACGTCGTCGGCGAGCCGGCAGAGCGCGTCCAGCGCCGCGCCGTCGGCCGCGAAGAGCGCCAGCGCCGCGTCGGCGTGCCGGGCGTCGAGCAGCGTCGCCGGATCGTCGGCGGCCAGCCGCAGACCGGTACGCAGGTCCGCGTCGCCGCCCCCGGCGCTGGCCGCCGTGGTGACCCGGGTGGCGACCTGCGCCCAGTCGCCGTAGACGCTGTCGAAGTCGCCCCGCCGGTCGCCGGTCCGCCCGGTGGTGTCGATGGTGGCGTGCAGGTCGACCCGTCCGCCGTTGGTCTCCTCCGGCTCCTGCCACGGCAGACCCACCGGCCGTGCCGCCTCGACGGCGAGCCCGGTCTCCGGGTCGGCGAGGGCGGTCACGTGCGGGGTCAGCCGGGGGTCCAGCCACGGGTCACCGGCCCGGACGTACTCCGGGTAGACCGTCAACCGCTCGCGCAACGTGAACCCGGCGGCGGCGGTGTGCTGGGCCAACTCGTCGAGCTGTGGCCAGGGGCGCTCCGGGTTGACGTGGTCCGGGGTCACCGGGGAGACCCCGCCCCAGTCGTCGATGCCGGCGCGCAGCAGCAGGTCGTACTCGCCGGCGATGAGGTTCGGCGGGGCCTGGATCCGGGCCTTCGGCCCGAGCAGCACCCGGGCCACCGCCACCGTGGCGGCCAGGTCGTGCAGTTCCGCGTCGGGCATGCCCCGCATCGCGGTGTCCGGTTTGGCGCGGAAGTTCTGCACGATCACCTCCTGGAGGTGGCCGTACTCGCGTTGTGCCCGGCGGATCGCGAACAGCGCGTCCACCCGCTCGGCGAGGGTCTCGCCGATGCCGATCAGAATGCCGGTGGTGAACGGGACCCCGACCCGCCCGGCGTCGTCGAGCACCCGCAGCCGCACCGCCGGTTCCTTGTCCGGCGACCCGAAGTGCGGGCCCCCGGGCTCGGACCAGAGCCGGGTCGCGGTGGTCTCCAGCATCATGCCCATGCTCGGCGCGACCGGCTTGAGCCGTTGCAGCTCCGACCAGGTGAGCACGCCCGGGTTGAGGTGCGGCAGCAGGCCGGTCTCCTCCAGCACCGCCACCGCGCAGGCCCGCAGGTAGTCCAGGGTGGAGTCGTAACCGCGTTCGTCCAGCCAGCGCCGGGCCGCCGGCCACCGTTCCTCGGGCCGGTCACCGAGGGTGAACAGAGCCTCCTTGCAGCCCTGCGCCGCCCCCTCGCGGGCGATCGCCAGCACCTCGTCCCGGTCGAGGAAGGCCGCCGGCAGCCGGTGCGGGACGGTGGCGAAGGTGCAGTAGTGGCAGCGGTCCCGGCAGAGCCGGGTCAGCGGGACGAAGACCTTCTTCGAGAAGGTGATCACCCCGGGCCGGCCGGCGTCACGCAGTCCGGCGTCGCGGATCCCGGCGGCGACGGCGAACAGCTCCGCCAGGGCGTCGCCCCGGGCGGCCAGCAGCGCCACGGCCTCGTCGGTGTCCAGCGCCCGCCCGGTTGCCGCGCGACGCAGGGCGCGGTGCACGCCCGCCCCGGTCACCACGCCAGCGGCGGCCGGTCCGCCGACCGCCGTGTCCGCCCCGCCGGTCGCCCCCGCCTCGCTGTTCTCCCGCATTGCCCAACCCTATTCCGGCCCGCTCCCCCGGCCACGTCGTCCTCCCCACCAGGTCACGCCGGTCGATCCGGCGCCTCCGGTGTGCGGGCCCCGAACCGGGGCGACCCGGCGTCGTCCCGGGCCGGACGCGGTCCGGGGCCGGTCGAGGTCCGGTGGGACGTCGACCGGCCCCGGAGCGAGCCGGAAACGGCGGTGGGGTGCGTCGGTGGAGCGGAGGTCAGCGGTTCTCGGAGCCGGGCTCGCGGGGAACGGCCTGGGTACGGTCACCGTCGGCGTCCGACGCGACGACCTGGGTACGGTCACCGTCGGTATCCGACGCGACGACCTGGGTACGGTCACTGCCGGCGTCCGGCGCGACGACCTGGGTACGGTCGCTCTCGGCGTCCGGGGCCGGGGTCGGGGTGGACTCGGTGGACTGGCGCGGAATCGCCTGCGTCGGGTCGGCCGACGGCGGCTGCCCGAAGGGCGGCGCGGCCGGAGCGCCGTACGACGGGGCGGACGGGGCCGCCGTGCCGAAGGACGGTTGGGTGCCCGGCTGCCCGAACGGCGGCGCCGACTGCGGCGCACCGGCGAACGGCGGGGCGGACTGCGGCGGGGCACCGAACTGCGGGGCGGACTGCGGCGCGCCGGGGTACGGCGGGGCGGACTGCGGGTTCGGCTGGCCGTACGGCGGGGCCGGGTAGCCGGGCTGCGCACCGTACTGGCCGGGCTGGGCACCGTACTGACCGGGCTGGGCCGGGTAGCCCGGGTAGCCCTGTTGCTGCTGCTGGGGCCAGCCCGGCTGGGGCTGCCCGTACACGCCCGGCTGGGCCTTCGGCTTGGGGACGTGGTAGAGCCCACGCCACACCTTGTGCACCACGACCGCGGCGACCGCGAGCACCGCCAGGAAGGCGACCGAGGTCAGCAGGAGCAGGAAGGCGTCACCGACCTCGCCCTCGGCGAGCAGGCCGATCACGCCGATCAGGAAGGCCAGCACGCCCAGTACCGCGCTCACCACGTACTCGATCAGGGCGATCTGGGTGATCTGCTTGGCCTTCGGCACCGCCGGCTGGACGTGCGTGGCGAGCAGGAACGCGAGCATCGGCAGGACGGTCGCCTCGATGCCGATGAAGGTGTTGACGACCCCCACCGCTCGGCCGGTCAGAGTGCTGTACTCGGACATCGGCACCAGCAGCCGGATCAGCCCGACGAAGAGCAGCACCGCGTTGGCGCCGAGGAGCACGAGGGCGACGAGTTCCCGGAGTGGTTTGGTGTGCTGGGCGGCCTGCGGCGCGTCGGGAGTCGACGCGGGCTCGGCGGGGCTGGTCAAGGGGCTCCCCCTCTTCGGGCGATGTCGGACAGGTGCGACGTGAGCCTAGTCTCTCCGGACCATGCCCGAACGGGGACGTCACGTGCGCGAGGATGGTCGGCATGCGCATCGTGGTTCTGGCCGGTGGCATCGGGGGCGCCCGATTCCTGCTCGGCGTCCGGGCGTACGCCCGGGAGGTGGGCGCCGAGGTGACCGCCGTGGTCAACGTCGGCGACGACCTCTACCTGCACGGACTCAAGATCTGCCCGGATCTGGACAGCGTGCTCTACACCCTCGGCGGGGGCGCGGACCGCCAGCGCGGCTGGGGGCGGGCCGACGAGACCTGGACGGTGAAGAGCGAACTCGCCGCGTACGGGGCGGAGCCGACCTGGTTCGGCCTCGGCGACCGGGACGTCGCCACCCACCTGGTACGGACCAGCATGATCGACGGCGGGTACCCGCTCTCCGCGGTCACCGCCGCCCTGGCCACCCGCTGGCAGCCCGGCGTACGCCTGTTGCCGGCCACCGACGACCGCCTGGAGACCCACGCGGTAGTCGACCTGGACGGCGGCCGACGGGCGATCCACTTCCAGGAGTGGTGGGTCCGCCACCGCGCCGAGATCCCCACCCACCGGTTCGTCTTCGTCGGCGCGGACAGCGCCACGCCGGCACCCGGGGTCCTCGACGCGCTCGGCACGGCCGACGTGGTGCTGGTCGCGCCGAGCAACCCGGTGGTGAGCATCGCGCCGGTCCTGGCCGTGCCCGGACTGCGGGAGGCGGTGGCCGACACGCCCGGACGGGTGGTCGGAGTCTCCCCGATCATCGGTGGCGCGCCGGTGCGCGGGATGGCCGACCGGTGCCTGGCCGTGCTCGACGTGGAGTGCAGTGCCGCCGGGGTGGGCCGCCTCTACGGCGGACGGCGGGCCGGCGGGCTGCTCGACGGCTGGCTGGTCGCCCCGGAGGACGAGGACGCGGTCGTGCCCGGGGTGACGGTACGGGCGGTGCCGTTGTGGATGACCGACGAGGCGGCGACGGCCGGCATGGTCCGGGCCGCGGTGGAGCTGACATGAGGTTGGAGATCCTGCCGGTGGTCGGCATCGGCGACGTGTCCCAGGGCGACGACCTGGCCGCCCTGATCGCGACCGCCGCCCCGTGGCTGCGCGACGGCGACGTGCTGGTGGTGACCAGCAAGGTCGTGTCGAAGGCGGAGGGGCGGCTGGTCGACGTGCCGGCGGACGGCCCGGAGCGGGCCGCCGCCCGGGACGAGGTGCTCGCCGCCGAGACCGCCCGGGTGGTGGCGACCCGGGGCGCCACCCGGATCGTGCAGACGCACCACGGCTTCGTGCTGGCCTCGGCCGGGATCGACGCCTCCAACGTGGAGAAGACCCGGCTGGTGCTGCTCCCCGAGGACCCGGACGCCTCGGCGCGCGCGCTGCGCACGGCCCTGCGGGAGCGGTACGACGTGGACGTCGCGGTGATCGTCAGCGACACCATGGGCCGGCCCTGGCGCAACGGCCTCACCGACGTGGCCCTCGGGGTCGCCGGGCTGCCCGCCATCCGCGACCACCGGGGCGAGATCGACCCGTACGGCAACGAACTGCACGTCACCCAGATGGCGGTGGTCGACGAGCTGGCCGGCGCGGGGGAACTGATCAAGGGCAAGTGCGACCAGGTGCCGGTGGCGGTGGTGCGCGGCTACCTGACCGGCAACGGCGCGGTGGACGGTCCGGGCGCACGTGTCCTGGTCCGGGACGCCGAGCAGGACCTCTTCTCGCTCGGTACCGCCGAGGCGCGGGCCGCCGGGCTGCTCGCCGCCGCCACGCTGGACGACGGGCCGGGACCGGAGCCGGCCGACCCGACGGCGGTGCGCCGGGCGATCGACGCGGTGGCCGGCACGGTCGCGTCCGGCACGGTCTTCACCCTGGTCGCCGACGAGGAGACACGCACGGTGCTGACGGCCGCCGTCCCCGGCTGGCCGGCGACGGCGACCGGACTGATCCTCGGCGAGGCCCCCACGCCGGTCGACCAGCCGGACCTGGTGCGGTTCGGCGCCGACGCGCAGCGGCTGCGGGCCGCGCTGGCCGCCCACGGGGTGCCGTCGCTGCTGCTGCCGCCCCCGGCGGGCAGCACCGCCAGCGCCGCCCTGGCCATCTGAGCCGGCCCGCCCGCTCGGGGCCCGGCACCCGAGCCGGTCGTTCCGGAGGTGGTGCGCGGGTCAGCCGTCGAGGATGGCGCGGCCGAGCGGGGTCAACGTGTGCACGACGGTGTTGCGGTCCCGGTGGCTGACCAGCAGGCCGGCGTTGCGCAGCACGGTGGTGTGCTGGCTGACCGCAGCCGGTGAGATGCCCAGGCGGCGGGCCACCTCGCCGGTGGTCAGCCCGGCGTCGCTCGCCTCCAGCACCGCCGCCCTGGTCCGGCCGATCAGCGCGGCGAGCGCCGTCCGGCCGTCGCCACCGGCCGGCCCGGCCGCCGGGACGAGCGCGCCGAGTCGGTCCACCGGGTAGACCAGCACCGGCGGTCGGGCCGGGTCGAGCAGGGCCACCGGCGTCCGGGCACAGAAGAACGAGGGCACCAGCAACAACCCACGCCCGTCGAGGTCCAGCTGTCGACTGGCCGGGTAGTCGGGGACCTCCAGCACCCCGGACTCCCAGCGCATCGTCGGGCGCAGGCTCTCCAGCAGCCCCTCCGCGCCGCCGTCGAGCATGGCCCGGGCCCGACGGATCCGGTCCGCCTCCACCGCCGCCTGGATCCGGCCCCAGTACGGGCGCAGCGCCAGTGACCGGTACCGCTGTAACGAGTCGGTGAGGTGGTGCAGCGCCTCGGGCTCGCCCCGGGCCAGTGCGGCGGCCGGGGCGGGTAGCTCCCGTCCGCCCGCCAGCGTGGTCAGGTCCCGCCGGAGCAGTTCCGGCGAGGTGGTCCGGACCGCGTCCAGCCCGGCCTCGAAGCCGTCCACGCTCTGGTACGGGGTGAGGAAGTCGGGGAAGTAGCCTCTCGGCGGGTTCAGGGTGAGCAGCAGGCGCAGCCGTTCGCCGTCCTGTTCCCGGCGCAGCCGCGCGGCGACGACCCGCCGCCAACCGTTGACCAGCGGGTCAGCCTGGCGGTCCTGCAGAAGGTGCAGGCTGAGGACGAGTTCCCACAGCGGGTCCGCCGAGGGCGCCACCCGGGTGCGGAGGACGTCCTCGCGGGAGAAGTGGATAGTCAGCATCGCCAGCGCTCCCCGTGGGCACCGGACAGCGCTTGCCGCCCGGCGACCGTCTGCACTGTACCGGCCATGATCTCGGCTTTTAAGTGTGAGCTGAAAAGCATCGACGTCGGGTGACCGCTTCGGCATGCTGGTGTCGGGCCGGGCGACGGCACGAGGGTCTGTGGCCCAGCGCGTCCACAGAGCTGTCGCCCGGCCCCTCAGCCGCGCAGCCAGAGGGCCACCCGGTGATCCTCGTCGGTGACGTAGAAACACCGGCCGTCCGTCTCGGCGATCCCCTCCACGTGGTGGAACGGGGCCAGGTCGGCGACGAGTTCGCCGGGCACCAGGTGGGTCGGCTCCACCGGCAGCCGGAACCGGACGTGCCGGGAGGTCACCTCCCCACCGTGCGGGTGGTCGTCGAGCAGCACGGAACCCTTGCCGAGGGCGTCGATCGAGCCGATCACCGCCGTGTAGCCACCGTCGTCGGTCGGGGCGATGGCCCGGAATCCGGTGAGCGCCCCGGGCGGGGTCACCCCGGTCAGCGCGTACGCCCGCACCGCCCGGGGCCAGGCCCGGGGCTCGGCGAACATCTCCGCCACCCCGGTCACCTCGACCAGGATCGGCGCGCCGTCGGTCGTGACCGGGAAGCGCAGCCCGAGCAGGACGGAGCCGGCCGGGGTGAAGGCGGCGCCCTCGACGTTGAGCGGCAGGTCCCCCTCGCTCAGCCGGCTCACCCAGCGCTTCGCCCGAGCGGTGCCCCGGGCCACGGTCTCCCCGATGAACCGGGTGCGGACCTGCTCCCCCGGCGGCAGGGTGTCCAGGTCGGCGGCGGCGAGCGCGTCGTTGAGCACCCGGTGCAGCCGGAACGAGTTACGGACCACCCGTACCGGCAACGGGCCGTCGGCCGCCGCGTCGTCCTCCCGGAACCGGGCGACGAAGGCCCGGCGGGGACGCAGCGGGCCGCCCTTGGAGCCGAAGTGCGAGCCGAAGACGTAGACCCAGCCGTCGTGGTGGGCCAGCGCCTCACCGTCCTCGGTACGGCGGTTCTCCACCCCGGCGTCGGCGGGCACGTGCGCGGCGGTCCACTCGCCGTCCTCCCGCTCCAGCAGCAGGGCGAGGCACTCCTCCACCGGCCCCTCGTCCAGGACGGTCCAGAAGCCCCGCCGTGCCCGGTGCCGACGCAGCAGCGCGGCGGAGCGGACCGGCAGCAGATCGCTCGCCTCGTTGCCGGCGACGACGAATTCCAGCAGCTCAAGTGTCACCCGGCCAGGGTAGAGACCGGGTGCTCGTAGAGTGTCCGGATGCCCGACGCCCGTGCTGACACCACCGACCCGCGCGCCGACGGGACCCCGCCGGCCGACGCCGTCCCGTCCGGCGACACCGTCGCCGCCCTGCACGCCGACACCACCGCCGTGCTCTCCGGCTGGGAACCGACCAGCCCGGCCGCCGCCGAGGCCCGCGACCGCACGCTGGCGCTGCTCGCCGCCGGGCCGGTGGCGGTGACCCGGGCGCACCGCCCCGGCCACGTCACCGCCAGCGTGCTGATCGTCGACGCCACCGGCGAGCGGCTGCTGTTCTGCCTGCACGGGAAGTTCCGGCAGTGGGTGCAGCTCGGCGGCCACTGCGAGCCGACCGACCGGACGCTGGCCGGTGCCGCCCTCCGCGAGGCCACCGAGGAGTCCGGCATCGCCGGCCTGCGGATCGACCCCGTCCCGATCGACGTGGACATCCACCCGGTGCCCTGCCAGGGCGGCTCGTTCCACCACGACGTCCGGTTCGCGGTCCTCGCCCCGCCCGGCGCGGTGGAACGGGTCAGCGACGAGTCCGAGGCGCTGGGCTGGTTCCCGCCGGACCGGCTGCCCACCCCCCGGCTCGGCGGGGTCGACCAGCTCCTCGAACCGGGGTTGGCCGCGCTCAGACGTGGCCTTCTTCGCCCCGCTCCTTGAGTTCGTCGACGAGCTTCTTGACGTCCTGGGCCCGGTCGCGGGGGCAGACCAGCACCGCGTCGTGGGTGTCCACCACGATCAGGTCCCGGACGCCGAGCACGGTGACCAGCCGACCGGACTGGGCGACCACCACCAGGTCGTCGGTGTCGTGCAGCAGCACACCGGGCCCGGTGTCGCCGCCGAGGACCACGTTGCCCCGCTCGTCTGCGGGGAGCACCTCGCCGAGGGTGTGGAAGTCACCGACGTCGTTCCAGCCGAAGTCGCCGGGGACGGTGGCGACCCGCCCGGCGGTGGCCGCGCCCTCCATCACCGCGTAGTCGACGGAGATCCTCGGCAGGGTCGGCCAGACCGTGCCGAGCACGTCGTCCTGCTCGGGGGTGCCCCAGGCCGCGGCGATGGCGGTGATCCCGGCGTGCAGCGCCGGCTGCTGCCGGGCCAGCTCGGCGAGGAAGACGTCCACCCGCCAGACGAACATGCTCGCGTTCCACAGGTGCCGGCCGGAACGCAGGTACGCCTCGGCCACCGTGGCCTCGGGCTTCTCCTTGAACTCGGCGACCGGGCGCAGCGGCCCCCCGTCGACCGGGTCGCCGGTCTCCAGGTAGCCGTAGCCGGTCTCCGCCCGGGTGGGGGTGATGCCGACCGTCATGAGCAGGCCGCGCTCCGCGCCCCGGACCGCCTCGCGGACCGTCTCCGCCCAGCGGTCCGGCTGCCCGATCAGGTGGTCGGCCGCGAACGATCCCATCACCGCCTCCGGGTCGCGTTCCGCGATCACCGCCGCGGCCAGGGCGATGGCCGCGCACGAGTCCCGGGGCGAGGGCTCCACCAGGATGTTCTCCTCCGGCAGGCCGGTGAGCTGCCGGGCCACCGCCGCGACGTGCGCCGCCCCGGTGACCACGAGGGTCCGCTCGGGTGTGGTGAGGGGCGCGAGACGGTCCACGGTGGCCTGGAGCAGCGACCGGGTGGAGCCGGTGAGCGGGTGGAGGAACTTGGGATGCCCGGCACGGGACAGCGGCCACAACCTCGTGCCGCTGCCGCCCGCCGGGATGACGGCGTACAGCATCAGCACATCATGCCCGAACCGCCACGGGACGGACGCCTGCCGCACCGAACCGCCACGAGCGCCCGACGCCCACGGCGGGCCGGCCTCCCGGCCCGCTCCGCGCCGACCGGGGCCGGGCGCGACCGGTCAGGACCGGGCCCGGCTCCACGCCGCGATGTGCACCTCGGCACTGGACTCCCAGGTGAACTCCTTGGCCCGGTCGAAGCCGGCCTTGGCCAGCGTCAGCCGGCGCGACTCGTCGTCGAGCAGGGCGGCCAGGTCGGCGGCGATCTGGTCCGGGTCCTCGCTGGTGTAGGCGACCGCGTCGCCGCCCACCTCGGGCAGGGAGAGCCGGGGCGTGGTCAGCACCGGGGCGGCACAGGCCATCGCCTCCAGGATCGGCAGGCCGAAGCCCTCGCCGTAGGACGGGTAGGCGGCGACCAGCGCCCCGCCGAGGAAGCCGGGCAGGTCGGCGTAGCGCAGGTAGCCGGGACGGAGCAGGCGCAGGTGCGACGGGACCTCCGCCACCGCGCGGTCGATGTCGTCGTCGTGCCCCTGCCCACCGGCGATCACCAGGGCCGGCGGGTCGGTCCGCTCGGCCACCGCCCGTACCCAGCCCCGGATCAGGTTGGGGACGTTCTTGCGCGGCTCCTTGGCCCCGAGGAAGGCGACGTAGCTGCTGGAGCCGAGGCCGAGCCGGGCCCGGACCCGGGCCTTCTCCTCGTCGCTCGGGGCGTGGAAGGCCGCGTGGTCGACACCGTGGTACGCCACGTCGATCCGGGTCGGGTCGGCGTCGAGGAGGCGGATCAGCTCGTCGCGGGTGGCCTTGCTCGGCACGATCACCCGGCTGGCGCGGCGCAGCGAGGTCTTGATGGCGCTGCGGAAGAAGGTGCGCCGGGACTTGTCGTAGTGCTCCGGCTCGGTGAAGAACGTGGCGTCGTGCAGGGTCACCGTGACCGGGCAGCCGGCCCGCAGCGGACAGGTGTAGAAGGGCGAGTGCAGCACCTGCGCGCCGACCTGCTGGGCCAGCAGCGGCAGGCCGGTCTGCTCCCAGGCGAGCCGGGCCGGGCGGTGGGCCACCGCGGCCGGGGCGGGGATGATCTCGGCACCCGGCAGCATCCGGGCGTAACGCTCCTGGTCGGTGCGGAGGCTCACCACGGCCAGGTCGACACCCGTACCGGTGACCTTGCCGAGGGCGCCGAGCAGGCCATCGACGTATCTACCGACGCCCCCACGATCGACGGGGACACTCGTGGCGTCGATGAGCACGCGGGGCGGGCGACCGGCGGTCACGGGGCAACTCCTTTGTGGGAACAACACTTGGTGCTTCTGTGGCAAACAACACTCGGTACAAGCCTACGCCGCCCGCCGGCCCGTGCGGTGACGGCGACCCGACCCTCGACGGGTCTCGAGTTGGCATCGAGTGGGCACGTCGGCCGGCTGTATCGTTCGCCCGTGGCCGACGACATTCCCCGGGTCTTCGCCGACGCGATCGCCGCCGACCCGGCCCGCCCCCTGCTGACCTGGTACGACGACGCCACCGGTGAGCGCACCGAGCTCTCCGGCGCGACGCTGGCGAACTGGGTGGCGAAGACCGCCAACCTGCTCGTCGACGAGGTGGCCGCCGGGCCCGGCAGCGTCGCCGGCATGTTGCTGCCCCCGCACTGGCAGACCGCCGCCGTGCTGCTCGGCTGCTGGTCGGCCGGGTTGACGGTGCGTACCGAGCCGGGGCCGGTGGACGTGCTCTTCGCCGCCGCCGACCGGGCGCCCGAGGCGGACGCCTGGTCGGCCGGGGAACGCTACGCGCTGGCGCTCGCCCCGTTCGCCCTGCCGCTGCGCGAGGTGCCCGCCGGCTTCGCCGACTACGTGGTCGAGGTACGGGTGCACGGCGACCACTTCGCCCCGTACCCGGGTGGGGGTGCGGAGCTGGTGGCCCGCGCGGCGCGACGCGCGGAGGAACTCGGTCTCGCCCCCGGTGACCGCGTGCTGGTCGACGCGGCCCGGCACCCGGACCCGGTGGACTGGCTGCTCGCCCCGCTGAGCGTCCGGGGCAGCGTGGTCCTCTGCGGCAACCTCGACCCGACCCGCCTCGACTCCCGGCTGACGACGGAGAAGGTCACCCGCCCGCTGGCCTGACGTCCCCTCTCGGCGCCGTCTGGGCGCCGCCGTTTCGGCGACAACGCGGTCTCCCTGCGGCGGGACACCGCGTTATCGGCGAACCGACTCGGCGTCCTCCTCGTCGGCGCGACGTTGGGCGAACGCGGCGAAGGCGGTCAGCGACTCCGGGTTGGCCAGCGCACCGGTGGCCGCCGCCGAGTCCACCGGCGTACCGGTGAGGATCTTCTTCACCGGCACCTCCAGCTTCTTGGCCGACAGGGTGCGCGGCACCGCCCGCACCTGGTGGATCTCGTCGGGCACGTGCCGGGGGGAGAGCGCGGTCCGCAGCTCGCGGGCGATCCTCCTGCGCAGGGTGTCGTCCAGCTCCAGCCCTTCGGCGAGCACCACGAAGAGCAGCAGCTCGCCGGGGCCGCCGTCGGCGTCCTCCAGGTGCACCACCACCGAGTCGACGACCTCGTCCAGCCCCTCGACCACCGAGTAGAACTCGGCGGTGCCGAGCCGGACCCCGCCCCGGTTCAGGGTGGCGTCCGAACGGCCGGTGATCACGCAGCCGCCCCGGGAGTTGACGGTGATCCAGTCGCCGTGCCGCCACACGCCCGGGTAGAAGTCGAAGTACGCCTCCCGGTAACGACTGCCGTCCGGGTCGTTCCAGAACCCGACCGGCATGCTCGGCATCGGAGCGGTGATCACCAACTCGCCCAGCTCGCCGACGACCGGGCTGCCGTCGGCCGAGCGGGCCTCGACCTTCGTGCCCAGCGCCCGGCAGGCGATCTCCCCGGGGTACACCGGCAGCAGCGGCACGCCGCCGACGAAGCCGGTGCAGACGTCCGTGCCGCCGGAGAGCGACTGGAGTTGGAGGTGGTCACCGACGGCCTCGTACACCCAGGTGAAGCCCTCGGGCGGCAGGGGTGCGCCGGTGGAGCCGAGGCCGCGCAGCGCGGAGAGGTCGGCGACCTCCTTCGGCACCAGGCCGGCCTTGCGGCAGGCCAGCAGGAACGGCGGTGAGGTGCCGAGGTACGTCATGCCGGTCTCCTCGGCCAGCCGCCACAGCGCACCGAGGTCGGGGTGGCCGGGGTTGCCGTCGAAGAGCACGATCGCCGCGCCGACCGCCGGCCCGGAGACGAGGAAGTTCCACATCATCCAGCCGGTGGTGGTGAACCAGAAGAACCGGTCGCCCGGCCCGAGGTCGTGGTGCAGGGCGAGCATCTTCAGGTGTTCCAGCAGGATGCCGCCGTGGCCGTGCACGATCGGCTTGGGCAGGCCGGTGGTGCCGGAGGAGTAGAGCACGTAGAGCGGGTGGTCGAACGGGACCGGGGTGAAGGTCAGCGGCTCGTCGGTCGCGGCGGCCAGTTCGGCCCAGTCGGTCGTTCCCGGGGACGGCGTGCCGGACGGGTCGAGGTAGGGGATCGTGACGGTGTGCCGCAGCGACGGCAGGGCGGCCCGGATGGCGGCCACCTCACCCCGCCGGTCGACGGGCTTGTCGCCGTACCGGTAGCCGTCCACCGCGACCAGCACCGTCGGCTCGATCTGCTGCCAGCGGTCGGTGACGCTGCGGGTGCCGAACTCGGGTGCGCAGGAGGAGAAGACCGCGCCGAGGCTGGTGGTGGCGAGCATCAGCACGAACGTCTCGGGGATGTTCGGGGCGTACGCGGCCACCCGGTCGCCGGCGCCGACACCGAGCCGGCGCAGCCCGGCGGACACCCGGCGGACCTGCTCGCGCAGGTCGGCGGCGGTCAGCGCCGCCGGGGCGCGGGTCTGCCCGTGCGCGATCACCACCGGGTCGTCGTCGGCGAGGCCGGGCATCCGCAGCACGTGCTCGGCGTAGTTGAGGGTGGCGCCGGGGAACCAGCGCGCCCCCGGCATGGTGGCGTCGGCCAACACATCGGTGGCCGGAGTGTGGGAGTGCACCTGGAAGTAGTCCCAGACCGAGCCCCAGAACGCCGACAGGTCGGTGACCGACCACTGCCACAGCTCGGCGTAGTCGGCGAACTCCAGCCCCCGGTGCGCCCGCAGCCAGCGTAGGTAGTCGCCGATCCGGGACCGCTCGAGTACGTCCGCCGGCGGCGTCCAGAGCACGTCAGACACGGTGTCCATCCCTCCCCGCGACCCGTCACGACACTGTGCGTGGGCCGTGACGCCATCTTGCCCTACCTCAACCCACCATTCTCCGCCTCCGCAGCCTTGATCGATGTGTGTTCATCCCACACAAAGTGCCCGCCGGGGTGGCGCGGTCAGGTGGCGCGGTGGGCCTGGATGGCGCGGCGGCGGGCCAGCCGGTGCGCCCGGCGGATCTCCGCCTCCCGGAACCGGCGCTCGTCCTCCGGGGTCTCGGGCAGCACCGGACGGACCGAACGCGGCGCGCCACCCACGTCGACCGCCACGAACACCAGGTAGGCGGTGGCCACCGGGAGCGGCTCGTCCTCGGCCGAGTCCCACCGCTCGGCCACGACCCGGACGCCCACCTCCATCGAGCTGTGCCCGGTCCAGTTGACCTGGGCGTGGGCGTGCACCAGGTCGCCCACCCGGACCGGTTCGGCGAAGACGATCTCGTCGATCGCGGCGGTGACCGCCGTGCCGCCGCTGTGCCGGGCCGCCGCCGCCCCGGCCACGTCGTCGACGAACTTCATCAGGACACCCCCGTGCACGGTGCCGTAGAGGTTGACGTCCACCGCGGTCATGATGCGGCTGAGGGTGACCCGGGAGTAGGAGGTCGGCTTGCCCGGGGGCGCGGCGGTGGGGTGCTCGGTCATGACGAAGACGGTACGGTGCGCGGATGCGACATCTCTGGAGCTTCCTCGCCGGTGTGGTGGTGGCACCGGTCACCTGGGTGCTGATCGCCCTCGGGCAGGACGGATCGAGCCGGACGATCGACCGCTGGGTGGAGTTGGGTACGTTCAACACCGCGAACCTGATCGAACCGGCCGTCTACCTCGGTGTCGCCGGCCTCCTGTTCGGGCTGGTCGGCATGCTGCGGTTCTCGCCGCTCGGGCCACTCGTCGCCGGCCTGCTGCTGGTCGCCCCGTACGTCGGCATGCTCGTCGCACCGTTCGACGTGCGTGACCGGGTGCCGAGCGGCTGGCGGGTGTTGGGTGACCCGCTGCCGCTGTTGCTGCCGGTGCGCAACGGCACGCTCTTCCTGATCGGCGTCGCACTGCTGGTGGCCGTGTTCAGCGGTCAGCGCTGGCGGCGCTGGCCGAGGCCCACCATCGTCCCCGTACCGGCGACCGGACCGGCACCGGCGGAGGAGGAGCCGACCTTCGCGTTGACCGACTTCGACGCGCCGGCCCGTTCGGACGACCGGGACACGCCCCCGCTCACCCTCGGCTACCCGGACGAGCAGCCCACCGAGCCGCTGCCCCGGCGTACCGCTGGCGCGTCGCCCTGGTCCCAGCCACCGCGGTCGTCCCACCGGGACGACGCCGGCTGAGCCGGCCTCCGACGGGACGACCCCACCCACCCGGGCTCCGGGTGGACCCGGCCGACGCCGTCGGCAGCGGCAGCGGCCCGACCGCCGCGAGCCGGTCCGGGTGACCGTCCCCGGTGGACGGACGGACGAGCCGGTGGCCGGCGGCGCGGTCGGATCTCCGGCCGGGCGGTACCCCGACCGGCGGTCATTCACTACAGTCAGCGGCTATGCGAGTGCCAACCGTCATCGGCCGGCGCACGGTGGCCGTCGCGGTGGCCGTCGCCCTGGTCGCGGTGGTGGTCACCGCCGTCTGGGCGTACCGGCGGCACCGGGCGGACACGATGGACGCCGCCGCCGTCTGGTGTCTGACCGCCGACCGGCGTCCCGCCCTGGTGCAGGCCGCCCGCGCGCTCGGACGGGTGCACCCGGAGTCGACCGTGGAGCGGGTGCGCTGGTCGGGTGGGAGCGGCGGAGCCGAGCGGTGGCGCAGCGAGCGCCCGGCGGACTTCGCCCGGACCTGCCGGGCCCTGATCGGCGCGGAGCAGCGGCCGTCGGGCGGTGGTTCGTCCCCGTGGTCCGGCTTCACCCCCGCGCTGCTGCTCGCCGTGGTCAGCGCCGCGCTGGCCGCCTGGTTCAGCCGGCGGTCGGCCGTCGCGGACGCCCGGCGGGTCGAGGCGGAGGCGTTGCGGGCCGCGGCCCGCGCCTACCGGGCGGCGGTCGAGCGCCTGGTGCGCGAGTTGGAACAGCGCCGCCCCGGGATGGCCCCGGACGACGGCGAGGTGCAGGACCGGCAGCTGGAGTTGGCGACCCGGCTCCGGGCGGTGTCGGCGACGTACCGTGACTGGTCGTTGCCGCGCACGCTGGGCGAGACGCTGGACCGGGAACCGCTCGGCGCGGGGATGGTGGCGCGGTGGACCGCCCGGCCACCGCAGGACCGGCCCGGCTGGGCTGCCGAGACGCGCGGGGCACTGGGCCGACTGGAGGCGGATGTGGCGCAGGTGGCAGAGGCGATGCGGGAACCGGGCCCGTTCCGGACGCGGATGCCGGCGGGCCGGCGGTGACCGGGGTGCTCAGCTCCCTTCCCGAGCCGGCCGAGAAGGTGCCGACGAACCCGTTCGCGGTGCCGGGCCTGATGCGGGACGTGGACCCGCTCAACCCGGTCCGCAACGACCGGCACCTCTCGCTCTACGTGCCGGTGGACAACACGGAGACGGCGTTCGCGCACTGCCGGATGGCGTTCGACGATCCGTCGTACCTGGTCGACACCGGACGCCTCGTGGTGGTCACCGGCGACCGGGGATGCGGCAAGACCGCCCTGATCAACCGCTGCGCGCACTGGCTGCGGGAGCAGTTGTCCACCGCCGGCCTGCGGGGCGAGGTCGTGGACGTGACCCGGCAGGCCCGGGAGAACGAGCCGATGGCCGAGCGCCGCGCCAAGGTGTGCAAGGCCCTGGTCGACACGGTGTTCCAGCGGCAGCTGTTCATCTCGGAACTGGTCCACCAGATGCGCGAGCAGCCCGACGACGCGTACTTCAACCTGGCGAGCTGCCTGCCGACGGACCTGGTGCTGATCGTGCTGCTGCCCCGCTCGGCGGACCTGACCGAGGAACTGCTCACCTACGCCACCGACGCCCGGTCCCGGATCGTGTTCTTCGGTGAGACGTCCTACCAGCTGCCGGACGATCGCCGTCAGCGGCTCGACCAGGCCGGGCACGCTCCGCCGGTCTACCTGGAGGTGGGTGGGCTGCGGGAACACGACGCGGCCCGGTTCGCCGAGCACCGTCTCGGCGTGGTGCCCGAGGGGGAACTGCCCCGGGTCGCTCCGAAGGCTCTTGACGACTACACGACGTTCCGTCGACATGTGTCCATCGGTGAGGTGCAGCGGCTACTCTACGGCATGTACGAGAAACTACGCGTACAAGCCGACCGACCGGACGAGGTGACCTACCAGCACATCAGTCAACACTTTCTGAGTATCGCCGTGAGTCTGCTGGAGAATCAGCGCTGATGGACGCCTTCGAGCACCTGGACCTGAGCGGTGAGGTGAATCCTTATCCGTCGAGCGCCGTCGCCCAGATCGCGGACGCCGGATCGACCTCGGTCACCATCCCGACGGTCGCCGTCCGGCGGGCCGTCAACGCCATGGACTCCTACCTCTCCGCCGTCCGGGCCCGCCCGCAGACCCCGTCGGGGCAGGTGCTGGCGATCGTCGGCGACTACGGCACCGGCAAGACCCACCTCGCCTCGTACCTGATCCGGCACGCCGCCACCAACCTGGGCGGGGCCGTGCAGTCGGTGCACCTGAACGCCCCGCCGGACACCTTCGTCTCGCTCTACCGGGCCTTCGCCGACAAGTTGGCCGAGCGCCGGGAGCTGGTCCACGAGCGGGTCCGCAGCCTGTACGCCGAGATCCTCGCCGACGAGCTGCGCGCCTCCTCGGCGACCGCGCCGGTGGCCGAGCAGCTCCGCGCCGGGGCGATCGACCCGGTGGCGCTGGTGGAGATGTTCGGCCTGATGGAGAGCGCGTTCCTGCGGCAACTGCGGGAACGGCTCCGGGAGGTCACCGACAACGCGGAGTTCAGCCAGGCGCTCACCCTGCTGCTGCGGGGTGGTTTCGAGGACGCGGTCTGGGAGTGGTTCGGTGGCGCGCCCCCCTCGGACGTGCTCCGCGAGCGGGGCATCACCGAGGCGATCACCAGCAGCGAGACCACCGCCCTGCAGGCGATGGGGGTCTTCGCCCTGCTGATCGGGCACGGCGACCACCCCTTCGTGGCGGTGATCGACGAGCTGGACCAGCTGCTCACCGCCGCCGGTCGACGCGCCGACGAGGCGATCGACGCGTTCAAGGAGATGCTGCGGGTCTTCGCCGCCTCCAACACCTTCCTGATCCTGGCCGGGCTGCCCGACCTGCTCAGCTCCCTGCGGCGGGACGTCCGCGACCGGATCACCGAGCACATCACGATGTCCGCGTTGACCGCCGCCGAGGTGCAGGAGTACGTCCTGACCCGGCAGGGCGGCCGACTGGAGCCGTTCACCGAGCAGACGGTCGCGCAGGTCGTCGACCTGACCAACGGGGTGCCACGGCAGGTCATCTCGCTCTGCCACCGGCTCTGGCGGCGGGCCCACGACCAGCGGTCCCTGGTGTCCCCGCCGATGGTCCGGCAGACCGCCCGGGAGATCTACGACGCCGGCAACGCGCAGAACGTCCGCGCCGAGATCCGGCAGGTCCTGGTGGCCGCCGGGTACGACACCTACGTGCCCGACCACTTCCTGGACAGCGGCACGGACAGCCGGGTGGACTACTGGGTGCCGATCGGTTCGAACGACGTGGGCTGCGCGATCCTGCTCTCCGAACCGCTGCTCGACGAGACCGACATCGCCGCGCTCGAACGCCGGTGCCGGTCGATCCGCGCGCACCGCGACTGCGAGCTGCTGCTGGTCGCGCTGGAGCCGCCCCCGGCCCGGTACCGCCAGCGGCTGCGCGAGTCGGTCGGTCGGGAACCGTTGACCTACCACCCCCGGTCCTTCACCGACCAGTTCGCGCTGGAGTTCAAGGCGATGGCGATCCGGTTGGAGGAGCGGTATCCGCAGGACGGGCCGCTCGCCGCGGTGGCACCCCACCTGACCCGGCTCGACCGGCGGCAGTCGGCCACCCAGCACCTGCTGACCGTGCTCACCGGCTCGCTGGAGGAGCTGCGGGGGCGTAACGACCAGCAACTCGCCGCGATCTACCGGGAACTGCACGAGATCCAGCGCGGCCTCTCCTCCGTCGACGGCGAACGCCGTGGGCACATCGCCGTCGTCGCCACCCTGCCCGCGCCGGTGGTCACGCTCTTCGACACCGCCTTCGCCGCGGTCGACCTGCTCACCCCGGCCCGGGAGCTGCTGCGCCGGGCCTTCCAGGAGGACGAGAGCGGGCGGGGGGCACGGCAGTCGGTACGGGCCCGGATGCGGACTTCGGAGGTGCACGCCGCGACCGGGGTGACCGCCCTGCTGACCTCGCTGATCGAGGCGTTCGGGCACGCCGCGGTGGAGTGGTACCGGTCGGTCGACCAGCCGCCGGGCAACGGACTGACCGTGCGGCACCGGGAGCGGCTCGACACCATCTGCCGGATCTTCGACGTGGTCTACGAGTACCTCCCCCTCTACCAGCTGCGCAGCCTCCAGGGGATGATCGGCTACACGGTGCCCGGCCGACAGCAGCAGGAGGCGGAGGACATCCTCGGCGACTTCAGCTCCCGGGTCCGGGAGGAACTGCTGGCCGCGCTCACCCCCGTCGAGGGTTGAGCGGCGGTGCCGGCAGGTCGACCGCCGGCACCGGTCGCCGGTACGTCTCGCGCAGCCCGTTGCCGAGGGCGTGCAGCACGTTGATGGTGAGGATCGCCGGGGCGACCGCCGCCACCGTGCCGACGAACTGCCGCTCCAGCACCAGCGCGAGGATGATCGCGGTGATCCCGTTCTGCTGGCCGAGCAGCACGTCGACGCGGTCGGAGCGGGGCAGCCGCCACCCGATCACCAGGGCCACCACGACGTGCGCGCCGACCGCCGCGAGGCCCAGCACCACGCCGGCCAGCGGGCTGATCCCGCCGACCAGGACCAGTCCCAACGCGAAGCTGGCGGCCAGGAACGCCCCCTGGGTGAGCCGGTCCAGCACGTCCCCGAGGGGCGGCCGGTAGAACAGCCCGGCCACGGCGAGGGCCAGCATGAGGAACTGCCAGACCGCGACGGCGGCGAGCCCGGCCAACGCCACGATCTGAAGGGCGGTCACCAGCCGACCCGGCACCCACCGGCGCAGCCGCTCGGTGCCCCACCAGACGAGCGCGGCCACCCCGGCCAGGGCCAGGTTCTGCGCCAGGGAGAGCCCGAAGGACTCGAGCCCGGTGTGCGGGGGCGCGGTGGCCGCCGCCGGGTCCGCGGGCACCAACGGCCAGACCCAGGCGGCCGCGTACACGGTCAACAGGACGGTGATCGGGTCGTCGAACGACGCCCAGGCCGACAGGATCGTCTTGGCCTGCGCCGACATCCGGGACTGGAGCCGGGCGGCGGCGAACGAGACCGGGTCGATCTGGGCGACCGCGACACCGAGCACGAGGTACGCCGGCTCCCGGAAGGCGAGGTACATCACCGCCGAGATGAGCGCGGCCTTGACCACCACCCCACCGCTGATGGCGAGCACGACCAGGCGGACGTTGCGGCGGGCGGCCCCCAGGTCGATGCCGTACGTGCTGGCGTAGAGGCCGACCGCGAGCAGCGTCCCGGCCACCGTGAGGTACGTGTCCGAGCGGTACGTACCGACCCAGTCCCGGTTCTCGGCGAGCAGCCAGCCGAGCGCCGCCACCAGCACGAACGTGCCGGTGCGCGCCAGCGACGGCAGGACCGCCTCCCGCAGGCCGGTCCGACGGGCGGGCCGGTCGCCGGGGGGACGGGGCGGTCGCCACCGACGCCGGAGCCGGGGCGGGGCGGCTGCCCGCCCGGAACGCGTCCACCGGGGCGGCCCGGCCTGCCGCAGCGGCACTCCGTTACCCGCCGAGCCGGCGGGCGAGCTGGGCCGCCCGGTCGTCGGCGGCCCAGACCAGGTGCTGGTCCAGGGTGATCGCGAGCAGGTAGCGGTCCAGCCCGACCGGGTAGCAGAACAGGGCACCCTGCTCGACGTCGAGCACCAGCCGCCGGACCCGGGAGCCGAGGGCCAGGTGGGTGGCCCGGACCAGGGTGCGCAGGTGGACGTCGACGCGCTGCCCGAGCAGGGCGTAGAAGTGCCGGCGCCGCTGCGGGGTGACGTCGTCGAAGAACCGGACCAGCCGGGGGTCGTCCAGGACGTCCTCGGTGGCCTCCACCCGGCCGGCCCGGCAGACGGCCACGTAGTGCAGGTCCTCGACGCTCACGTGACGGCGGCAGGTCGCGGCGAGGTCCGGCGTGGACCGGCCCAACCGGGACGACAGGACGGGCCGGGGTACCGGCGGCACGCCGACGGACGACCCGGGATCCGGCGGCGTCTCCCGGGGCGGCGGGATCGCAGACGTGACCGAACTCGGCCGGATGTCCCGGATGCCGGAGCTGAGCACCTGCTCGTGCAGTCCGAGCCAACCGCCGTAGTCGGTGGGTTGCTGGCTGACCGCCTCCCGCAACCGGTTGGCCAGCCCGGCCAGTTCGATGTCGGCGGCCCGGACGGCCGGGTCCTGCGGCGGCAACTGGTCGGGGGTGCCGCTGGACCAACCCAGCGCCACCAGGAACTGTTCCCGCAGCACGGAGAGGCTGAACAGGGCACCCCGGTCGGTGTGCAGCAGCAGCCGGACGAGGTCGCCGCTGCCCGCCGGGCGGAGCTGGTCGTCCAGTTCCGTCATCACGTGCGTCACGTCCCGACCGATGAGCTGCCGTTCGTCGGCGGTCAGGCCGAGCGGGCCGCGCGGGCCGACGGGCTCCCAGGCGTCGAGGGCGAAGTCGCAGGTGCCGGTCCGGTAGCGGGCCAGGTGGGAGATGCTGCCCACCTCGTCCATGAGTTCCTCGCAGAACCGGAGCGCCGGCGGCCGACGGTCGCCGAGGTGGGTGCCGAGCGTGACGTCGACCCGCCGCCGGGGCGCGTCCCGGCCGGGGGCGGCAGGTGCGGTCGCCCCCGCCGGGGCCGGACGATCGGCCGGCGGGGTGCCTCCGGCGGCCGTCGCGTCGGCCGGCGTCTGTCCGCTCATGTTTCCGGCACCTCCATGTCGACGAAGTCGAAGGGCGGCCCGCCCCCACGACCCTGGCCGGTGACCTCGCCCGCACTGACCACCGTCGCCAGTGCCCGACGGGCGGTACGCAGGCACGGGTGGTCCGGTCCGAGGAAGTCCCGACCCTGTTCGACGGCCGCCCGCAGCAGCTCCTCAGCTGCCGGCCGGCCGGCTGCGGCGACGACGACGGCCTGGTTGACCAGCGCGCCGATCGCCCAGGGGTGCGGTTCGCCGAGCATGGCGCTGAGCCCCGCCGCCGCCTTCTCCGCGTCGACGACCGCCTCGTCGAGCCGTTCCCGGTTGCGCAGCACGACCGCGCGCAGGCTGCGGCAGATGTGCGTGAACGGGTGCTCCGGGCCGAGGTCGCGTTCGTACCCGGCGAGGCTCTCCCCGATCAGGCGGGTCGCGTGCTCGCCGTCCCGGGCCAGGTGGTAGTCGACGGCGAGGCTGAGCCGGCAGGAGCGGGTCAGCGGGCTCTGCTCCCCGACCAGCCGCCGCAGTGCGAGGTACGCCCGGCCGTTGAGCTCCCGGGCCCGGTCGAGGTGGCCGCGCCGCCGCTCGGTGACCGCGAGGTTGCGCAGGATCCGCAGCAGGAGGGTGTCCTCGTCGCCGCGGCCACGGCCGCCCCGCCGCCGGTACGCCTCGGCGAGCAGGCGGCGGGCCTCCTCCAGGTCGCCCAGCTCGCGCCGGAAGCTGCCGATGTCGCTGACCAGCCAGAGGGTGTCGGCGTTCTGCCCGCCGAAGAGCCGCGACCGGCGGTGCCGGGCCCGTTCCCCGACCCGCAGCGCCTCGTCGGTCCGCCCGGCCAGGTGGAACGAGTTGGCCAGGTTGTGCGCCGCGATCAGCGTCTCCGGGTGGTCGTTGCCGAACTGGTCCCGGAAGCCGCGCCAGGTGGCCTGGTCCTCGACCAGGGCGGCCCGGAACTGGCCCAGTCCGCGCAGGTCCCCGGCGAGGCCCCGACGGGTCACCAGGACCCAGGGGTGGTCGGGGCCGAACAGGGCCGTGCCCTCCCGCAGTGCCGTCCGGCTCAGGTCCAGCGCCTCCCCGCCGCGACCGAGCGAGCGGGCGACGTCGGCCAGCCGGGTGGCCAGCCGCAGGGTGAACCGGTCCCGCCAGCCGTAGCGGGTGAGCCACCGGTCCAGCGCCGGACGCCACCGGCGCAGCGCGTCCGGGGCCTCGCCGTCGCCCCGGGCGATGAGGTGTTCGAGCTGCTCGACCAGCCACCGTCGGACCTCGTCGGGACCGTCCACGTCCAGCGCGCCGGAGCTGATCAGATGCCGGTGCAGCTCCCGGCGCACCGGGGAGTCGGCGGCGATCGTCCTGGGCGCCGCGTCCGCCAGGCCGCGCAGGAACTGGCCACGCCGGGTCTCGCGCTCCTGGACGGACATGCCGGCCAGGACGGTGGTCTGCACGGCCGGATGCATCCGCACCACGCCACCCCGCCCCCAGGCGACCTCCACCAGCCGGAACCGGACCGCCGCCGCCAGTGCCCGGTCCATCTCCCAGCCGTCGGCGCGCAACATGGCGCCGTCGGCGTCGGAGAGGCCGCGCGCGACCTGCGCCCGCATCGGCCGCGACCCGAGGATCGACAGGGAGAGGCCCAGGGGGGAGGCGAAGGCACACATCTGCGCCACCACCACCGCCACCCGGCCGCTGAAGTCCTCCTGCATCAGGGCCGTCGCGACGCGGACGATCCGGGCGGCGGCGGGCTCCCCGGCCGTTCCGGCGACCGCCGCGCAGAACGCGGGCACCGCGGTGTCGGCACTGCGGGAGTCGGCCACCGCGTGCGCCGAGCTGAGCAGGATGCCGGCCTGCCCGAGCAGGCCCGAGGCGAGGCGCAGGTCGAGCGGGGACGCCCCGACGGTCTCCACCACCGCCGTCGCCGGCACCCGGGAGAGGCCGCGCACCCGCGCGGTGAGCAGGCGCACGGCGTCGGCCTCGACGAGGTCACCCACGGTGACGGTCACCGCGCCCGGCGGCGGGTGGGCGTCGGAGCGGCGGGTCACGACGACGTGGCCGGAGCCGTCCGGGAGCAGGTCGGACAGCTCCTCGTCCCCCGCGCCGTCGTAGACGACCAGCCACTGCCCGCTGCGCCGGCCCAGCTCGTGCAGCACCTCCTGGACGGGGTTGCCCCGGGGCTCGACGCCCAGCTCGGCGGCGAGCTCGGCCAGCGCGGCCCGGACGTCGTGCAGCCCGCCCGCGGCGATCCAGACGATCAGGTCGTAGTCCCAGCGGAAGCGGTGCGCGTACTCGCCGACGAGGCTGGTCTTGCCCACGGCGGCCGGCCCGGTCACCACGACCGGCCGCCCCGGCGGCCCGGCCAGCAGCAGGTCGCGCAGCTCGGCCAGTTCCCGGTCGCGGCCGACGAAGAGGCGGGGCCGGGACGGCAGCTGGAACTCCCGGGGCGGCTGCTCCCGGCCGCCGGGGAAACCCGGCCGCCAGGGCCGGTCCGTCGGTACCGGACGGATCCCGGCGAGCCCGAGCGTGCCGCGCAGCCGTTCGCGGGCCTGTTCCTCGGGGCACCCGGTCAGGTCGACCACCCGGACGTCCTCGACCGGCAGGGCCTCCTCGGTGGCCGGGCCGGTCCGCGCCACCAGCAGCTCGGTTTCCGGGTCGGCACGGACCGCGCCGACCACACCGGACAGCCACCGGTCCTCCGAGTCGTCCGCCGGAACCACCGCCAGCACGGTCGTCCGGCCGGTGGACCGTCGCCCCTCGTCGTCCCGGGGCCACGGCCGGGCCCGGACGCCCACCACCGCCAGTTCGGCCCGGAGCCAGTCCGCCCAGGGCCGCTGACCCGCCGGGTGGGCCAGGTGGACCTCGCTCTGGTCGTCGGCGGCCTGCCGGCCCAGCCCGTACCGGTAGCGGGTACGCAACGGCTCCGGCTCGGGCCGGGCGGTGTCGAGTGCGCCGTCGGTGACCAGCCGCAGCAGGTCGCCGTGGGCGGCGAGCACCCGATCCCGGTGGGGCGACTCCTCCAGCAGCGGGGCGAGCGTCTGCCCGGTCGGGCTGCCGGGCACCTCCACCAGGGACATCTCGACCGCCCCGGCGGGCTCGTCGAGCGCGGCGCCCAGACCCCGGCGGATGACGTCCCGCCGCTGCGCGGCGCGGGTCGGGTCGGGCTCGTCCACGCCGGTCGCCACGCCGACCAGCCGGACCCCGGCGGGCGCGGCCCGGTGCACCCGCCGGGCCAGCGCCGCCACCTCGGGCAGCCGGGGATAGCGGTACGGGAAGCAGACCACCACCGCCTCGCAGAGCACCGCCGCCCAGCGGGCCACCGTGGGGTCGGTGTCGACCGGGTCGAGGAGGACGACGTCGTACTCGGTGAAGCGCAGTTGCCGGCGCAGCTCGGTGAAGGAGGTGTCGCCGAGTTCCTCGGGGGGCGGCCACGGGGCGGACTCCGGTATCCAGACCACGTCGAGCCGGCCGGGCGGGGCCGCGTACCGGCGCAGGACGGGCTGTTCGGCGAACTGCCGGCCGGGTCCCACCGAGGCGGGGAAGAGCGACCGGACGAGTTCGGGCGGGAGCTGGTCAGCGACCGGCCACTCGTCGGTGTGGAACATCCGCAGGTGCTCGTGCACCCGTACGGTGCCCCGGCCCGCGTCGACGACGAGCACCCGGCGGCCGGCGCGGGCCAGGGTCCAGGCCAGGTTGCTGACCAGGTTGGTACGCCCGGTCCGGCTCGTCGGCGCCAGGAAGGCCACCACGCTGGTGCCGGTCGGACCGCTCTCCGACCGGAACGGCACCGGTCCGGTCATCGCGGCTCCGGCCCGTCTGGACGGCGGTCACCCGTCATGTCCATCCCTCTCCTTCGGTCGGTCTCCGCTCTCGCCTCCGCCCGGTGGCCGGGCGACGCCCGGGTCACTGGTCTGGTTGGGGAACCACAGGAAGTGTCCACGGGGCTCGCCGGCCTCGTCGAGGAGCCGCCGTAGCGACTGCCGCAGGAGGATCCGGGGCAGCGCGTCGAGGTCCGACGGGTCCAGCTCCTCGGCATTGAGAAGATCAGATATCAGGGGGCGGTCGTGCTTGCTCATCCTTTCCGGCATGCCCCGCCCCACCTTCGACATATCGAGAACCGCACCGTAAGCAGCACAGCCAGCGCTCCGCCAGTAACCTATCGTAGCGTTCATCGATATTCAGCAGTCATTTCGGGGGAACCGTGCGTGACCCGGAACGGTCGTCGGGGCGAGCCGACCGGCACGTGATGCCTCCCGGAACGTTCCTGGCGCTGGCCCGGGGCGGTGGCGGGCGTTCCGCCGTCCGGGTCCTGCTGGGCGCGCAGTACAGCCGGAACCTGTTGACTCTGCGTGAACTCGTGGAGCGGTGCGCCGATCTCGGCCATCCGCACACCGACGCCGTCCGGCAGGCCTGGCGGCTGCTCGGCGGGCTCCGCGGGACCGACCCCGGCGCGGTCCGCCGGGTGCTGACGTACCCGAGCGTGAGCGCCTGGGCGGCGCAGACCGTCACCCGGCTGGCGCCGACGGACCGGGGGCACGGGGAGAGCCCAATCGGCGGCCCGGCAGCGGGCGGGTGGCCGGCCATGCTCGCGCCGGTCGCCGCGGCGGCGGCCCGGTACGCCGGGATGCCGGCCACCGTCGGGTTTCCGACACCGCCCGGATCGGCGTTCCCGCTGCCCATGGCGGGTCACGTCCGGCTCGATCCGGACGGCCCGGCGCGGGTCGCGCTGACCGTCACGGCACACGGCGTGACGATCGACGGCGTCCCGCCGCGTCCCGGTACCGGCTGGTGGCCGGTGCCCCGGCTCCGCGCGGGGCGGCTCGAGTTACGGCTGGACGACCTCTGGTCGCTCTCCCGACCGGCCGACCCGGTCCCCCCGGACGAGGCGGCCCGGTGGCGGGCGGCGCTCGCCCCGGGCTGGCGGCTGCTCGCCACCCGCCACCGGGGCTACGCCGACGAGCTGGCCGCCATGGTCTCGATGGTCATGCCGCTGCCGCCCGGGGCGGCCGAGCTGACCGGCTCCGGGGTGCCGGCCGAGGTCGGGGCGACGCTGATCAGTGGGACGTTCCCGGCCGGGGTGGGCTGCGTCGCGCTCTCCGGCGGCGGGGACGCCGCGACCACGGCGGCGACCCTGGTGCACGAACTGGCCCACAACAAGCTCGCCGCGCTGGAGAACCTCTTCCCGCTCCTGCGGCCGGGCGACGACGTCCGGTTCCCCGCCCCGTGGCGGGTCGGGCCGCGCCCGCTCCCGGCCCTGCTCCAGGGTCTCTACGCGCACGTCTGCGTGGCCCGGTTCTGGCGTCGTCAGCAGCACCACGAGTCACGGCCGGCCGGGCTGCTCCGGGCCCGGACGGAGTTCCGCCGGACCCGCGCCGCCTGCCGGGAGGTCGCCGAACTGCTGCTCGCCGGTGACCGGCTCACCCCGCACGGCCGACTGCTGGTGGACCAGTTGCACCGGGTCGTGGCGGAGTGGGACCGCCCCGGACCGGCCGCCCCGCGGGGCGGCCGGTCCGGGGTCGCGGACCCGGCGGTCCACGGACCGGGCGAGTTCCCGCAGGGTGTCAGTCGCGCAGGAGCTGACGGGCCATGACGATGCGCTGCACCTGGTTGGTGCCCTCGTAGATCTGGGTGATCTTGGCGTCCCGCATCATCCGCTCGACCGGGTAGTCCCGGGTGTAGCCGTAGCCGCCGAGCAGCTGCACCGCGTCGGTGGTGACCTCCATCGCGACGTCCGAGGCGAAGCACTTCGCCGCCGCGCCGAAGTAGGTCAGGTCGGCGTCGCCGCGCTCGGAGCGGGCGGCGGCGGCGTAGGTGAGCTGCCGGGCGGCCTCCAGCTTCATGCCCATGTCGGCGACCATGAACTGGATGCCCTGGAACTCCGCCACCGGCTTGCCGAACTGCCGGCGCTCCTTGACGTACCCCTTGGCGTAGTCGAGCGCGCCCTGCGCGATGCCGAGCGCCTGGGCGGCGATGGTGACCCGGGTGTGGTCCAGCGTCTTCATCGCGGTGGCGAACCCGGACCCCTCGGCACCGATCATCCGGTCGGCCGGGATGCGCACCTGGTCGAGGTAGACCTCGCGGGTGGGCGAGCCCTTGACGCCGAGCTTCTTCTCCGGAGCGCCGAAGCTGACCCCCGGGTCCGACTTCTCCACCACGAAGGCGGAGATCCCCCGGGAACGGGCTGTGGGATCGGTCACGGCGAATACCGTGTAGTACTCCGAGACGCCCGCGTTGGTGATCCACCGCTTGACGCCGTTGAGCACCCAGTGATCCCCGTCACGCACCGCGCGGGTGGTCATCGAAGCCGCGTCACTGCCCGCCTCCGGCTCGGAGAGGCAGTACGAGAACATCGCCTCCCCGGCGGCGACCGGCGGCAGGTAGCGCCGCTTGAGCTCCTTGGAGCCGGCCAGCAGCAGCGGCATGGTGCCCAGCTTGTTCACCGCCGGGATCAGCGAGGACGAGGCGCAGGCCCGAGCCACCTCCTCGATGACGATGGCCGTGGCCAGCGCGTCCGCGCCGGCGCCACCGTACTCGATCGGGATGTGCGGGGCGTGGAAGTCGGCGGCCCGCAGGGCGTCGTAGGACGCCTTCGGGAACTCGCCGGTCTCGTCGGCCTCGGCGGCGTGCGGGGCGACCTTCGCCTCACAGACCTCCCGGACCGCCTCCCGGACCGCCTCGTGCTCCTCGGGCAACCGGTAGACGTCGAACGACTGCTCTGCGGCCATGTTGGCCCCTCCCCTTCGCCGCTATCATGCCCAGACCGTGGCTTCGTGGGCCACGGACCACGCAGACTGAGGATAGCGACCAGGGTTCAGCTGGTCCCTACCGGCGCGTAGGCTCCAGCCTCAACGGCCCGCCCCTACATCGCCAGCGGACCATGCAGACGACAAAATTGTCCCTCGGTGCCCGGCCAGGCGCCGCAGCCGATTGCGACGCGACGAAGCGCCGCCAGCGCGAGCGGAGAAGACAGGCGTGACGATCCCGTACCCGAACACCCAGCCGATGCCGGCGATCCCGGCGGTGACTCCCCCCTCCGGCGCCCCTCGGCCCCGGGTCACCTTCCTCGGCACCGGCTACCTCGGTGCGACGTACGCCATCTGCTACGCCGAGCTCGGATACGAGGTGCTCGGTTACGACGTCGACGTGGACAAGATCGCCAAGTTGAACGCGGGCGAGGTGCCGATCCACGAACCCGGCCTGGACGAGCTGCTCAAGCGGAACCTGACCGCCGGGCGGCTGCGGTTCAGCACCGACATCGCCGAGACCGCCGAATTCGGTGACGTGCACTTCATCTGCGTGGGCACCCCGCAGCGCGCCGACGGCCTCGGTGCCGACCTCACCTACGTCGAGGCGTCGGTGAGCAGCCTGGCCCAGCACCTCACCCGCAAGGCGCTGATCGTCGGCAAGTCGACCGTGCCGGTGGGCACGGCCGAGTGGGTCGAGCAGCTGGTCGGCAAGCACACCTCCCCCGACCTGGGTGTCGAGGTCGCGTGGAGCCCCGAGTTCCTCCAGGAGGGCTTCGCCGTCGACGACGTGCTGCGCCCCAACCGGATCGTGGTCGGGGTGAAGAGCGAGTGGGCCAACGGCATGCTCTACGCCGCCCACAAGGGCGTCTTCGACCTGGCGGCCACGGAGGACCGCGAGGTACCCCTGGTGGTCACCGACTTCGCCACCGCCGAGCTGGTCAAGGTCGCCGCGAACGCCTTCCTCGCCACCAAGATCTCCTTCATCAACGCGATGGCCGAGGTCTGCGAGGTGGCCGGCGGCGACGTCTCCCAGCTCGCCCGCGCCATCGGGTACGACCCCCGGATCGGCAACCGTTTCCTCCAGGCCGGGCTCGGCTTCGGCGGCGCGTGCCTGCCCAAGGACATCCGCGCCTTCCAGGCTCGGGCTCAGGAGCTGGGGGCCGGCGAGGCGCTGCGCTTCCTGCACGAGGTCGACCTGATCAACCTGCGCCGCCGCAGCCGGGTGCTGCAACTCGCCGCCGACCTGCTCGGCCGCCGGTACGGTCCGGCCGGCCCGGATCTCACCGGCACCCGGATCGCGGTACTCGGGGCCACCTTCAAGCCCAACACCGACGACGTCCGCGACGCCCCGGCGCTCGCCGTCGCCGCCCTGCTCGGCAAGGCCGGCGCGGACGTCCGCGTCTACGACCCGCAGGGCATGGAGAACGCCCGTCGGGCGATGCCCGAGCTGCACTACGAGCCGAGCATCAACGACGCCGTGTCCGGGGCCGACCTGGTCTGCGTCCTCACCGAGTGGGCGGACTTCCGCAACGCCGACCCGGTGGCCCTCGGTGAACTCGTCGCCCAGCGCCGGGTGGTGGACGGTCGCAACTGCCTGGACTCGACCCTCTGGGTGCAGGCCGGCTGGGAGTACCGGGGCATGGGCCGCCCCTGACCGGGCCACCGGGCGGACCGCCGCCGAACACGTGACCGGGGCCGGTCGCGGAGCACTCTCCGCGACCGGCCCCGCGGCTGTCCGCGACTTTTCTCGCCGCGACGCGGCGGCGACTATCGAAATCCGTGCCAGGTTTCGGCATGCTGCCACAGTGGGATTCCACGGTGCGGGGCGACCGGGCAGAGGAGTTGTTCGTGGCTAGCTTCCAGTGCTCCTCGTGTGGTCGGGAGATCAAGCCGGCCCGCCGCTGCCCGGTGTGCGGGGCCGAGCAGCCACAGTGGGCGGCCCACATCGCCGAGGTCGAACGGTCCATCGCGGAGATGAAGGCGCGGGACGCCGAGATCGCCCGCGAGCAACGGCAGATCGCGCAGAAGATGCAGGCGGCGCTCTTCCAGCGGGACATCCTCGCGCACGCCGGCGAGGAGAAGCTGAAGCAGGCCACCAAGACCCGCCGGGTGCTGCGCCGCCGCACCCCGCGCCAGCCCCCCGCCGCCCCACCGGACACCGCCACCGACACCACCGGCGCCGTCCCGTCCGACGCCCCGCCCCGGGTGCCCCGCCAGGGCAACCGCCCCCCGGACGATCCACCGACGACGACCAGCGCCACCTGGCTCGACGCGGACGACCCGGAGCATCCGCCGGAGACGTCCTCACGGGAGGTGCAGAACATCCCGCTCGGCCTGGGCGCGCTGCTGATCGGCGTCGCCGCGGTGGTCTTCGCGGGCGTGGCCACGTCCTCGATGGACGCGCTGGCCCGGCTGCTCATCCTCCTCGCCGCCACGGCGCTGATGCTGTCCACCGCGCCCGTCGTCGCGCGCCGGGGGCTGGTGTCCACGGCCGAGACGATCGCCGCGGTCGGGTTGATCCTGGTGCCGCTGGACGGGTACGCCCTCTACGCGGTGGGAGCGTCCGACTCGAGCGCGGTCCCCGGCACGGTCTTCGCCGGCCTGATCTTCGCGGTCACCGCCGGGGTCGGCTACGGCTACGCCCGGCTGACCGGCCTGCGGGTGCCCCGGTTCGCCGCCGTGCTCGCCGTGCAGCCGGTGGTGCCGCTGCTCGCGTCCGGACTGGTGCGCACCGCCACCGGCTGGGCACTGGTCTTCACCGTGGTCGCCGCGCTCGACCTGTGGCTGGCCCGGTCCCCGCTGACCACCGAGCGTCCGGTCGGCCCACCGCCGGCCACCCGGGCCCGGGACCGGTCCGCCGCCCGGCCGGAGGGTGCCCCGGAGGAGGCCGACGAGGTCTTCAGCGACCCGGCGGCGGGCACCCGGGCCGACCCGGCCGCTGCCCGGCCGGCGGCCCCGGTCCGACCGGTGCCCTGGCTCGCGGAGCTGGCCTGGGCCCTGCACGCCGTGGCGATCGCCCTCGCCCTGGCCTACGCGGTCACCGCGTTGCTGCGCGCGGACACCCTCCCCGCCGTGCTCGGTGCGGCGGTCGTGCTCCTGCTGGCCGCCGGGGTGACCCTGGTGGGGACGACGGCGGTACGCCGTCCGCCCCTGCCCGACCTCGGGGCCGCGATCGCCACCCTCGCCGTGATCGGTGCGTTCAGCCGGGTCGCCGCGGTCGCCCTGCCCGGCCAGGTGATGCTGCCGGTCTGCCTCGTCATCGCGCTGACCAGCGTCGCCGTCCGGGCGGTACCGGCGGGAATGCGGCGCGGCCCGCAACTGGCCTCGGCGGTCGCGCTGACCGTCACCGGGCTGTTCGTCGGGTCCACGGCACTGCTGGCCGGGCTCGCCCCGGTCCAGGCGGCGCTGCCCGCCTGGTCCGCCGACCTCGACCGGTACCCGGCGGCGCTCGCCACCGCCGCCGGGCCGGCCGGCTGGCAGCTGGCGGTCAGCGCGCTGCTGCTCACCGTCGCGGCGATACTCGCCCTCCCGGGCGAGATCCGGCGGGAGTTCGCGGTGGTCGGGGCCGCGGTGACCGCGCTGGCCGTACCGGCCTCGTTCGGGCTGGGCTGGGCGCTCGCCCCGTGGCCGCCGGTGCTCACCGCCATCGGTCTCGGTCTGGTCGGGCTCTCCGCCCGCACCCTCCGGGCCGCCCGGACGCACGTCGTCGCCGCCGCGGTGGTCGGATCGATCGGTGCCGGCGCGTCGCTGGCCCGGCCGGCGCTCACCGCCGCCGTGCTGCTCGCCCTCTTCGCGGGCGGGGTGCTGGTGACCCTCGCACCCCGGGTGCGGGTCGCCTCGGCGGCGGCAGCGGACACCGTCACCGCCTGGGCCGCCGGCGGCGCAGCGTTCGCCCTGCCCGGGGCGGTGGCCGCCTTCGTCGCCGCGCTGACCCCCACCGGTCCGGTGCTCACCCCGGCCGCCCTGCGGGAACTCACCGTCCCGATCCTCGCCGCCAGTTTCCTGGCCGTCTGCGTCACGCTCGGCTACTCGGCGATCGTCCAGGTGTCGCAACGGGAGATCAGCCCGCCGCTGGCGGTGGGGGCCGGGCTGGGCGCGCTGGTCGTCGCCGCGGCGGCCTTCGCCGCTCCGGGCAGCACCTCCGCCGACACCTGGATCGCGGCACTGCTGCTGGTCGCCGCGTTGCTGCTCTTCCTCGCGCCGGCGATCGACGCCCGGGGCCGGGTCGACTTCGCTCTCGACGGCTCCGATCTCGCTGCGGCGGCGGCCACCGCCGCGCTCGTCGCCACCCTGCTGCGGATCGCGGCGGTGCTCGCTCCCGGTGCGCAGCTGATGGTCGCGGCGGCGCTGGTGCTGCTGGTCGCGGTGGCCGCCCGGACGCTGCCCGACGAGTGGCGGCGGGGCCCGGTCCTCGGCATGGCGGTCGCCGGGGCGATCGTCGGCGCGCTGGCCGGCTGGATGGCGCTGCGCGGCGGTTTCGGGGTCATCGCGGTGCCCGGTCCGATCTGGGCGGGTGACCTGACCGGCTGGCCCGCCGCGCCCACCGGCGGCGCCACCTCTCAGGCACCGGTCGCGCTGGTCCTGCTCGGTGTCGCCGCCGCAATCCTCCTGCCCGAGCCGTGGAGACACGACGTCTCCGGCGCGGCGGCGGTGCTGGCCACCATCGGCGCGTCCGCCGCGTTCGACCTGCCCTGGTGGTCACCGGTGCTGGTCGGCGGCACGGTCGCCACCGTCTTCGGGATGGCCGCCGTCGCGGCGGCCGACCCACGGGCGGCGCTCTCCCGGGCCACCGTCGCCGCGGTGGTGGCGCTGCACGGGGTCGGCGCGGGGCTGGTCCGGCCCTGGACCACCGCGTTGGCACTGAGCATCGTGGTGCTGGTCGGGGCGACGGTCGCCGGGCTGGCCCGGATGTTCGCCGCCCGGCAGACCGAGCGGATCGAGACCGACGGCATGCCGCCGCACCTGGTCACCCTGGGTGGGCTCGGCACGGCGGCGGCCCTGCTCGCCCTCCCCGGGGTGGTCGCCGCACTGGCCGCCGAAGCCGGACACGGCCCCGAGGTGCTGCTCACCGCCGCGTTGGCCGCGTCCAGCATCGGCCTGGCGGCGGTGGCCGCCCTCCGGCGGCGGGTACCGCAGTACCTGCCGTACGCGAGCCTCGGCATCGCCGCCGGGGCCACGGTCAGCGCGCTCGCCGCGATCCCCACCAGCCTGCCCGTCGGGGTCTTCGCCGCGGCGGCTGCCCTGCTCGGGGTCCTCGCCGAGCTGGTCCGGGCCGCCACCGTACCCCCGGCCACCTCGGCCCAGCCGGTCGGCCGCTGGGCGGTGCTGATCGACGGCGCGCTGCGCCGGATGCCGGACCGGCTCGCCGACCGGCGCTGGCGGGTGAGCCCGGCGGCCGGGGCCCTCGCCGCCGCCGCGCTGCCGGTCGCGCTGGCCGTGGCCTCGATCGCCCCGGCCCTGGTCGTCGCACTGGTCGAGCCGTACGGCACGCTGTCGCGGATCTGGGCGGGACCACCGCCGCAGCTGTTCGCCCCGCCGGTCGGGGCGACCGACCCGACCCACGTGCTGACCGCCCTGCTGCTCACCATCTGCGCGGCCCTCGCCGCCACCGCGTTCAGCGGCGGGCAGTACTTCCGGGCGGTTCCGGTGGTGCTGCCCGGACTCGCGGTCACCGTGCTCATCGCGCCGATCGCGCTCGGCCAGGGCTGGCCGCAGACCACCCTGGCCGCACTGGCGGTGTTCACCCTGGCGATGCTCGGGTTGGCGCTGACCCCGCCGCCGCCCGGGGTGGAGCGGGCCCGGTCGCTGCGCTGGACCCGCGTCCTGACCTTCGGCATCGGGCTCGCCGCAGGTGGAGCCGGACTCGCCGGCAGCCTCGCCAGTCGCGACCTCACCGTCTTCACCCTCGCCGGAGCGGTCGCCGTCGGTACGATCGCGGCGCTCTTCGGCAGCACCGAGCGGGCCCGCATCCTCGGTTGGCTCTTCGCCTCGCTGACGGCTCAGCTGCTGGTGCTCACCATCGGCCTGGTCGCCGGGCTGGCCCCGGTCTGGTCGGCGTTCGGGGTGCTCGCGGTCGGCGCGGCGCTCCAGGTCTTCGCCGCCCGACTGCCCCGGCTGCGCCGGCCGGAGGCACACCGCGAGGCGGCCACCGTGGAGTGGAGCGGGTACGCCGCCGCACTGATCGCGTTGGCCCTGGCCTTCGACTCGCCACAGCACATCGCCGCCCTGCTGGCCGGCTGGGGTGCCGTCCTCGGGGTGGCCGCCACCCGGCCGGGGCGCCGCCCGACCGAGCGGCGCATCCTGTTCTGGTCGGTGGTGGGCTGCGAGATCGTCGCGTGGTGGATCCTGATGCGGGTCGCCGACGTGGCGCTGCCCGAGGCGTACACGCTGCCGTTCGCGGCGCTCGCCCTGCTGGTCGGCATGATGGAGTTGCGGGAGCGACCGGATCTGAGCAGCTGGGTGGCGTACGGGCCGGCGCTGGTGGCCGCGTTCGTGCCGACCCTGACGATCGTGCTGGCCTCCGACTCCAGCATGCTCCGGCAGGTGCTCCTGCTGCTCGGCGCGGTGGCCGTGCTGATCTGGGGCTCGATGACCCAGCAACAGGCCCCGGTGATCGTCGGCGCGGTGGTGACCACGTTCGCCGCGCTGCACGCGCTGTTCAGTTTCGGGCCGTGGCTGGCCCTGCTCCTGGTCGGTCTGGTGCTGCTCGTGCTCGGCGCGAGCAACGAGCGCCGCCGCCGCGCCCAGGACCGCCTCCAGTCCGCCCTACGCGGAATGCGCTGAACCGCGCCCCGCCACCCCGGCCGGAGCTGGGGTGGCGGGGCAGGCGCTCAGGTCAGCGAGGCGCGGAGGGCGGCTTCCTTCTCGGCGACCAACTGCTCCAGGCCCGCCTGGTACGCCGTCATCCGCTCCCGCAGGATCGGGTCGGCAGCGGCGAGGATTCGGACGGCGAGCAGCCCGGCGTTGCGCGCACCGCCGATGGACACGGTGGCCACCGGCACGCCCGCCGGCATCTGCACGATGGAGAGCAACGAGTCCATCCCGTCCAGGTGCTTCAACGGCACCGGCACCCCGATCACCGGCAGCGGGGTGGCGGAGGCGACCATGCCGGGCAGGTGGGCGGCACCGCCGGCACCGGCGACGATCACCTTCAGGCCCCGGTCGACGGCGGAGCGGGCGTACTCGATCATCTTGACCGGCGTCCGGTGCGCGCTGACCACACCCACCTCGTACGCCACGCCGAACTCGTCGAGCGCCTCGGCGGCGGCCCGCATGGTCGGCCAGTCCGAGTCGCTGCCCATGATCAGCCCGACGGTGCTCACGCTGGCATTCCCTTCCTTCTCGGCCACGGGGCCGGGGTGTTCGCCGGTCACGCTCACTGGTGGCCCTCGCGCAGCCAACGGGCGGCCCGCGCGGCCCGGGCCCGTACGTCGTCGAGGTCGTCACCGAGCACCGTGACGTGCCCGATCTTGCGACCGGGCCGGACCTGCTTGCCGTAGAGGTGCACCTTCGCTCCGGGCTCGGCGGCGAAGAGGTGGTGCAGCCGCTCGTCGATCCCGATGCCACCGGGCTCGCCACCGAGCACGTTCGCCATCACCACGACCGGCGCGGTGAGCGAGGTGTCCCCCATCGGGTAGTCGAGAACCGCCCGCAGGTGCTGCTCGAACTGCGAGGTCCGGGCCCCCTCGATGGTCCAGTGCCCGGAGTTGTGCGGCCGCATGGCCAGCTCGTTGACGACCAGCCCGCTCGGGGTCTCGAAGAGTTCCACGGCGAGCAGACCGACCACGCCGAGCGCGGTGGCCAGGTCGATGGCGAGCTGCCCGGCGGTGACCGCCAACTCCTCCGGCAGGTCGGGCGCGGGAGCCAGCACCTCGACGCAGATGCCGTCCCGCTGCACCGTCTCGACCACGGGGTAGACGGCGACCTGGCCGAACGGCGAGCGGGCCACCTGCACGGCCAGCTCGCGACGCAGCCGGACCCGTTCCTCGACGATCAGCGGGGTGCCGCTGTCGAGCAGCCTGCCGACCAGCTCGGTGGCCTCGGCCGGCCCGTCGACCAGCCAGACGCCGCGACCGTCGTAGCCGCCCCGGGCCGCCTTGAGGACCACCGGCCAGCCGGTCCGCGTACCGAAGTCGACCAGGTCGGCCGGGGCGGTGACCGGCTGCCAGGCGGGCACCGGCGCGCCGAGCGCGGTGAGCCGCTCCCGCATGACCTGCTTGTCCTGGGCGTGGACCAGCGCGTCGGCCGGCGGGTAGAGCTTCACCCCCTCGGCGGCCAGGGTGCGGATGTGCGCGGTCGGCACGTGCTCGTGGTCGAAGGTGACCACGTCGCAGTCCTTCGCGAAGGTGCGCAGCGCCGCCAGATCGGTGTGGTCCCCGTACTGCACGTCGGCGGCGACCAGCGCCGCGCCGTCGTCGGGACTGAGGGCCAGCACACGCAGTGACTGGCCGAGGGCGATCGCGGCCTGGTGGGTCATCCGGGCCAGTTGGCCACCGCCCACCATGCCGACAACGGGGAGACCGGTACGGGAGTCCATAGCGGCGCCCAGCCTATCCGGGCCGCCCGGGGTGCCGGCAGTCGCCGCCGCACCCGGGTCCGCCGGGGTCCCCCGCTCCGCAGCGAGCGGGGACAGGGAACCCCGGCCACCACCCCGGCCGGGCAGCCCGGACTCAGGTCAGTTGGCGGACGAGGTCGTCGACGGTGGTCACCGGACGTTGGCAGACGAAGCCCCGGCAGACGTACGCGGTGGGGTGGCCGTCGACCATCGGCCGGTCGGCGAGCAGCGGCACCCCGGGCTGGTCCGGTCGGCCGGCGACGAGCACCGCGCCGGGCGGGGCGTGCCGGTACGCGGCGGCGACCAGCGGGTCCCCGGCCGGGTCGTCGGTGACCACGGCGATCTCGTACGGCCCGGAGAGCAGCGCCTCGCCGACGGCTGCCGCGTACCCGGTGAACCGGGCGTGCCGGCCGACCAGCGGGGCGACCGTGGCCAGTGCGGCCTCGGCGGCCTCGCGGTGGCGGGTCGACCCGGTCAACGCGGCGTAGTCGACCAGCGCCGCGATGATCGCCGACCGGCCGGAGGGGGTGGCGTTGTCGGTCGGGTCGGCGGGTCGGGTGACCAGTTGCTCGGCGTCGTCGGCGGTGTCGTAGAAGCCGCCGCCGGGCGCGGCGAACCGGTCCAGCGCGGTGTCCAGCACCTGCCCGGCCAGCGCCAGCCAGCGTCCCTCCCCGGTGAGCTGGTGCATCGCGCAGAACGCCTCGGCCACGCAGCCGTAGTCCTCCAGCACGCCGGCCGGTTGGCCGACCACGCCGTCGCGGGAGACCCGGCGGAGCCGGCCGTCGACGAGGTGCACGCCGGCGAGGTGCTCGGCCGCGTCCCGCATCGCGCCGTCGGCGACGATGCTGACCCCCTCCAGCAGGTTGTCCCCGCCGGTGCCCCGGGTCTCGACCAGGCGGACGAACTCCGCGATCGCGGTGATCGCCAGGCCGTTCCAGGCGGCCACCACCTTGTCGTCGCGGGCCGGCTGGGGCCGGGTGTCCCGGGCGGCGAGCAGCCGGCGGGCGACGTCCTGCCACCGGGCGTGTACCGCCGGGTCGGCGTCGTCGACGTCCCGGGCCAGCCGCAGCACGCTCGTGCCGTTCTCGTAGGTGCCGGACGGGGTGACCCCGAACAGGTCGGCGGCGAACCGGCCGTCGTCCTCGCCGAGCACCTCGACGAGCTGGGCCGGCGTCCAGACGTAGGTGAGTCCCTCGACGCCGTCGGTGTCCGCGTCGAGGGCGGAGGCGAAGCCCTCGCCGGGCCGGTGCAGCTCGTCGGCGAGGAACCGGGCGACGTCGCGGGCCACCCGGGCGGCGAGCGGGTCGTCGGTGAGTCGCCAGAGCTGGGTGTACGCCCGCAGCAGCAGGGCGTTGTCGTAGAGCATCTTCTCGAAGTGCGGCACGGTCCAGTGCCCGTCCACCGAGTACCGGGCGAACCCGCCGGCGAGCTGGTCGTGCAGGCCGCCCCGGGCCATCGCCTCGCAGGTGTGCCGGGCGATCTCCAGCGACTGCCGGGAGCCGGTGCGCCGGTGGTGGCGGAGCAGGAAGAGCAGGTTCATGTGCGGCGGGAACTTCGGCGCACCGCCGAAACCGCCGTTCGTCGCGTCGTACTCCTCGGCGAGCTGGGCGGCGGCGGTGTCGAGCAGGTCGGCGGTGAGCGGGGTGGTGGGGCCGCCGACGGCCTGTGCACCGCCGATCGCCTCGACCACCGCGGCCCCCTGCCGGAGCACGGCGTCGCGCTGCTCCCGCCAGGCGGTGCCGACCGACTCCAGCAGCCGGAGGAAGTTGGGCCGGGGGAAGTAGGTGCCGCAGAAGAACGGGGTGCCGTCCGGCGTGGTGAAGACGGTCATCGGCCAACCGCCCTGCCCGGTCATCGCCTGGGTGGCGGTCATGTAGACCGCGTCGACGTCCGGGCGTTCCTCCCGGTCCACCTTGACCGCCACGAAGCCCTCGTTGACCAGCCGGCCGACGGTCTCGTCCGCGAAGGACTCGTGGGCCATGACGTGACACCAGTGGCAGGCCGAGTAGCCGACCGAGACGAGCACCGGCACGTCGCGCCGTTTCGCCTCGGCGAACGCCTCGTCGCACCAGGGCCACCAGTCGACCGGGTTGTCGGCGTGCTGGAGGAGGTACGGACTGGTGGCTTCGGCGAGTCGGTTCACCGCACGACCATAACCAGCCACCGGTACGGCGACACCGGGGTCCTGCGAGGACCGCCGGGGTCGACTAATCGTCGCATTGACATTAAGTAGCCGGGAGCGTACCGTCTACTTATCGTCACACTAACGTAAATTGGCTTGGCCACGCGGTCACACCGCCGCGCGCGGCCCCTCCTTTCCGGACCATCCCTCGGGCCGACGCGGCCCACGACTGTCCCCCGGACGGACGCCATGACGAATCCCGCACCGACCGGCGCGGCCCCGACCCCGCCGGTTCCGCCCACCGCCCCGGTTCCGCCCACCGCTGCCTTGCCGCCGGCCGCCTCCAGCGCCACCCGGCACCTCTGCGCCGGCGCGTACCTCGACGAGGAGTTCCACCGCGCCAGCCTCAACGAGGTCTACCACCAGACGGACCGCCTCGTCGCCCCGTCGTACGGCTTCGACCTGGTCGCCGTACTCGGACACTGCCTGCGGGCCCGCCGGCTCGCCACGGTCCGGGATGCGGTGATCGTCGGCGGCCTGGTCGTCGCCGCCTGCGCGGCCCCCCTCGCGATGGCTGCCGTCTTCGCCGTTCTGATCACCCTCTACCTGGTCTCCTCGACCTGGCGGCTGATCCAGGACACCGCGCGGGAACTGCGCAGGGGCCGCTCCGCCAGCGCCGGGCTCATCTTCGGCCGGGCGGTGCTCGTGCTGTTCCGCTTCGTCGGGGCGAGCCTGGTCTTCGTCCTGTTGTCCGGGCTCCTGGCGGTGGTCGCCGCCGTGGGCGCGACGGTGGGCGGGGAGGCGGTCGGCAGCGATCCCACCCACCTGCTCAGCCTCGGCATGAATCCGGGCCTGCTGCTGATGCTGGTGCTCCTGGTCCTCGCGCCGCCGGTCGCGGCGGGCCTGGTCCGGCAGAGCCGGCTGGAGGAGTTCACCCCCGGCCGGATACCCAGCCCACCGAGCCGCTCCGCCCGGTTCGACGAGATCCGGCGGCAGGAGAGCGGCAACACCGTCGCCTTCTCCGGTTACCGGCCCTTCGTCGGCTCCGGCTTCCTCTGGAAGAACTGGGGATTCGCCCAGCGGTTGGTACGGGCCGCCGGCCCCCTCGCCAGCCTGGCGCCCGAGGGGGACCGGGAGTTCACCAGCGCTCCCTTCACCGCCGGGGAACTGGTCGACCACCTGCGGGGCGAACTCACCGCACTGACCACCGAACCGGAGGCCGAGCGGCACATTCCCGGGCTCACCGTCGACGACCGGATCTTCCTCGCCGGTACCGAGGTGCCGAACCTGGCCGCTTTCACCGAGCCGGGGCCGGTGGCCGACATCATCCGTCATCCCACCGCGCCGGCCCGGCACTACCTGGTCTGCCAGGTGGTCTCCTGGCGCGGTGAACTGGTCACCACGGTCTACGTGCACGTCGCGGTCCAGGGCAAGTCGCTCTACGTCGAGTTCACCTCGACCGCGTTGCCCCCCTGCGACGAGCGGTTCCGGGTGGTGGACCAGGTCGACGGGACGGGGTTCGCGGCCTACCTGCGGGCCGGGTTCCAGGGACTGCTCGACGCCCCGCTGACCATCGGCCGCGCCCCGTTCAACCTGCTCCGGGCCGGCTTCGACGCCCTGCTGAACTCGTCGTCGGTGACCTCCGCCCGGCCGTCCCGCCCGGGGTACGACCACGGCGCGAAGGTGGGCGTGCGGGAGCTGGGCATGGCTCCCGACACCCGTAACCACGTCCAGACCCAGGAGATCGACAAGTACCAGCGGATCGTCGAGCGTCGTCTGCTCGCCGCCGTGCTCGACTTCCTGGAGAGCCGTGGGGTGGACACCGGTGAGTACCGGCAACGGGCGATGACCGTACTCAACGCGGGTGCGGTGGTCACCGGCGGCAGCCTCACCGTGCACGGCGACATCACCAGCACCCAGACCAACACCGGCGGGGACAGCGGGGGTGGGCAGTGAGTGGACCGGGGCCGCACAACACCGGAATGGTGGTCAGCGGCGGTTCCGTCACCGTCGGCGGCAGCGTCAACGCCGTCCAGCACAACGGGGGCGAGAGCCCGCAGGCCGGGCCGACGCGTCCCGAGGCGTCGGAGGGTCGGACCGACCGGTCGGCGGACGTCGGCATCCTGACCGTCCTGCGCGAGGAGACGACGGCGGTCGTCGAGGTCCTGCGCCGGGCCGTCGACCACCGGGTCGAGCAGGTGTACGGGGGCGCCGCCGTGCACCGGGCCACCTTCGGAGCCGAGGGAGGGCCGGTCCGGGTGGTGGCCACTCAGGCCCTGGAGCCCGGAACGCACTCCGCCGCGCTGGCCTACCAGCAACTGCGTCGCCGCTTCGCGCCCCCACTCGTCCTGCTGGTCGGCATCGCCGGTGGGGTCCGCCCGGACCTGCCGGTGGGCGACGTGGTCCTCGCCGACGAGGTGATCTGGTACGACAGCCGCCGGGAGACCGAGGACGGCCCCCGCCGCCGGGGCCGGACCCAGGCCACGGCACCGGTGCTGCGGCACCGGATCAGCGATTTCCTGGTCCGGCACGGCACCGTGGTCGACCCGGAGCCGGACCGGCGGTTCCACATCCACCGGGGGCCGATCGGCTCCGGCAACGCGGTGGTGACCGACGCCGGCTCGGACATCCGGGTCTGGCTGCGTCAGACACACGAGAAGACCCTGGCGGTGGAGACCGAGGCGGGCGGGGTCGCCCAGGCCTTCTACGAGGAGATCGCCGACGACCGGGCGCTGCACGGCTGGATGACGATCCGGGGCATCTCCGACCGGGCCGACCGGTACAAGGGACACCGGGATCACGAGCTGGCCTCCCGGCACGCCGCGCTGGTCATGGAACGACTCCTGCCGTACCTGCGTCTGGTGGAGGACGACCGGTGACCCGCGCCGACGTCCCACGCCAGAGCGAGAACGCTCCCCCCGCACGCCGGCGGCCCCTCCTGCGCAGGCTCACCAACCGGGATCTGGAGGCGTACCTCGTATCGGGGGCGGCGTTGGTCGTCGGCGCGCTCGGCCTGTTCAACGTCACCAGTCCCGAGGTGGTCGCCGCCGCCACCCTGGCCGTCCTCGGCGTGATCACCTTCGACCTGCTCACCGGTCGCCGGCACCTGCGGCGCGTCGAGTCGACCCTGCGCTCGGTGGCGGGCAACCTGCGCACCGAAGGGGTCGACTCGGCGGACCGGCTCCTGCGCCCCGCCCTGCCCGGCACGGCGACGGGGATGGCCGGTGCCCGGGACGTCCGGCTGGTGGGGGTGACCCTCAGCCGGACGGTCCGCAACCACCTGGACGAGTTGCGGCAGCAGTTGGCGGCGGGCGCGACGGTGCGGGTGGCGCTCATCGACCCGGACAGCACGGCGCCCGGGGAGGCCGCCCGCCGCAACGGCCTGGACGCCGCCGGTGGCGGCGAGGTCTTCGAGCACCGGATCCAGCCCACCATCGACCTGCTGGACTACCTGGCCGCCCAGACGGCCGGCTCCGGGCGACTGGAGGTCCGGCTGCTCGACTTCGTGCCCGCCTTCGGCATGGCCATGGTCGACCCGGAGGACCCCGCCGGGCGGATCTCGATCGACATCTACTCGCACCACCCGGACGGACGCGAGGCGACGATCACCCTGCGTGCCGACCGCGAACCGGTCTGGTATCGACACTTCGCCCGGGAGTTCGACCGGATCTGGGCCAGCGGTCGCGTCCGGGATGACCGCCGCGCCGCCTGATCGGGATGGTCGCGGTGGGTCCCGGCGCGGCCGATACCCTTCCGGTGTGCCCAACCAGCCGACCGTCTTCCGCATCGCCATCGACCTGGCGATCCTCACGATCCGTGACGGCCGGTTGGCGGTCCTGCTGATCGAGCGGGGCAAGCCGCCGTTCGAGGGACGCGCCGCGCTGCCGGGCGGGTTCGTCCGGGCCGGCGAGGACCTGGACGACACGGCGGTACGCGAACTGTCCGAGGAGACCGGACTGGAGGGACGCACCCTCCACCTGGAGCAGGTCCGCACGTACGCCACGCCGGGGCGGGACCCGCGTGGCCCGGTCGCCTCGGTCGCCTACCTCGCCATCGCCCCGGACCTGCCGGTGCCGGTCGCGGGCACCGACGCGGCGCGGGCCCGTTGGGAGCCGGTCGACCACGACCGGCTGGGTCACGGCTGGCTCGCCTTCGACCACGACACCATCCTGCGGGACGCCCTCGAACGGGCTCGGGCCAAACTGGAGTACTCCCCGCTCGCCACCGCCTTCTGCGGCGAGACGTTCACCATCGGCGAGTTGCGCGCCGTCTACGAGGCCGTCTGGCAGGTCCGCCTCGACCCGCGCAACTTCCACCGGAAGGTCACCGGGGTGAGCGGCTTCGTGGCACCGACCGGGGGCCGCCGGAACCCGCCCACCGGCCGTCCGGCGGCGCTGTACCGGCGGGGCGACGCGACCATGCTCCACCCGGCGATGCTCCGCCCGGGTGCCGGGCGCCAGTAGCACCGTCGACAACCGGGCCGGCGGGGCTTCCCCGGAACGAATTCATCGACTTTCATCAGTGCATGCCCGGCGGTTGTCGCCGGCCTTCCCACCCGGAGGCACGCATGCGCGGATCCCGTCCCCGTTCGCTGCTCACCTCGGCCGCCCTGGTCACGGCCCTGCTCGTCACCGGCTCCCCGGCCCCCGCCACCGCTGCCGGCCCGACCACCCGGATCTCGGCCAGCACCACGGTCGGCACGCACAACGCCTACGAGCGCGGCACGTACGCCTACCTCGCCCAGGCGCTCGACGCCCGGCCCGGCATGATCGAGCTGGACGTCTGGCCGGACATCATCACGAAGCAGTGGCGGGTCAGCCACTCCAACCCGCTCGGCAACGACAACAACTGCGTCGCCGCGACCAGTGCCGACCAGCTCTACACCGGCACCCGGAACCGGAACCTCGAGCACTGCCTGGACAACATCCGGCTCTGGTTCGCCGCCCATCCGGACGCCGGCCCGCTGCGCCTCAAGCTGGAACTGAAGACCGGCTTCAGCGCCCGGACCGGGCAGGGGCCGACCCAGCTCGACGCGGTGCTGGCCGCCCGGCTGGGCAACCGGGTCTACCGCCCGGCGGAACTGCGCGGCGGACACGCCACCCTGGACGCCGCCGCCCGCGCCGACGCCTGGCCGACGCGGCAGCAACTCGCCGGCCGGGTGATCGTCCACCTGATTCCCGGCACGGTCGAGCAGGGCAACCCGACCGACAGCCTCTGGACCGACGTCGAGTACGCCCGCCACCTGCACACGTCGGCCGCCGCCGGCACGCTGGCCAGCGCCCAGGCGTTCCCCGCCGTGCACAAGGCCCAGGCCGGCGATCCCCGCACCCGGTACGCCGACACCACCCTGCGCCCCTGGTTCGTCGTCTTCGACGGGGACGCCACCACGTACGTCACCGGCGGGATCGACACCGCCTGGTACGGCCGCAACCACTACCTGCTGGTGATGACCGACGCGCAGAACGTCCCGCCCGCCGTGGGCGGCACCGACCCGGCCGCCGCCCGCGCCCGCGTCGCCGAACTGGCCGCCGCACACGCCAGCGTCGCCTCCGCCGACTGGGCCGCCATCCCCGAGGTCGTCGACGACGTCCTCGACCGGGGCTGAACCGGGTGCCGCAGAACGATCGTGGTCGGGTCAGCTCTGCGGCACACCGCAGCCACGCCCGCCGGCACGACGACGAGGGGCCGGGAGCAGCGTCGACTCCCCGCCGCTCAGGACGCGCCGTCGGCGCGGAGCGGGAGGACGTTCGCGGGGGCCGAGTCGAGCAGTGAACCGAGCACCGTGGAGATCTTGTCGGCGGGCATCGGCTTGAAGAAGTGGTAGCCCTGGGCGGCGGTGCAGCCCAGCTCGGCCAGGGCGATCCGCTGCTCGGCGGTCTCCACCCCCTCGGCCACCACCCGCAGCCCCAACTCGTGGGCGAGCCCGACGGTGGTCCGGACGATCGCCGCCGCCTCCGGCGAGTCGGCCATCCGGATCACGAAGGAGCGGTCCACCTTCACCTCGTCGACCGGCACCCGGGTCAGGAAGGTCAGCGAGGAGAAGCCGGTGCCGAAGTCGTCCACCGCGATCTGCACGCCCGTCGCGCGGAGCGCGCCGAGGACCTCGTCGACCACCTCCAGCTCGCTCATCACCACGGTTTCGGTGATCTCCAGCACGAGCCGGCGCGGCGGGACGTCGTGCCGACGCAGCGCCTCGGCGATCTCGGCGGGCAGGCGGGGGTCGAGCAGGCTGCGCGCCGAGATGTTCACCGAGATCGGCACGTCCAGGCCGTCCCGGGCCCAACCGGCGGCGATGGCGAGGGCCTTGTCCAGCACGTATCGGGTGAAGGCGCCGAGCTGTTCGCTGTGCTCGACCGGGCCGATGAAGTCGGCGGGGGTGAGCAGGCCCCGGCGCGGGTGCAGCCAGCGGACCAGCGCCTCCACCCCGGTCGGCGCGCCGGTGGCCAGGTCGACCGCCGGTTGCAGGGCGAGCTGGAGCTGGTCGTCGACGGCCAGCGCCTCCCGCAGTTCGGCCAGCAGGGTCAGCTGGTCGGTGCTGGCCTCGTCCCGGGAACTGTCGTACGGGGCGACGCTCCCGCCGCCCTTCTTCGCCTGGTACATCGCGATGTCCGCCCGGCGCAGCAGCTCGGCCAGGTCGGCGGTACCGGCGCCGGCCACCACCACCCCGACCGACACCTCGGTCGACATCCGTACCCCGGCCACCTCGGTCGGCGCGGCGAGCCGCTCCACGATCTCCCGGGCCCGGCGCAGCGCGGACGCCATCGGGGCGCTGCCGTGGTCGACCACCGGAAGGGCGGTCGTCAGCAGCGCGAACTCGTCGCCACCGAGGCGACCGAGCAGGTCACCGGGGCGGACCAGGGCACCGAGCCGGTTCGCGGTCAGTTGCAGCAGGTGGTCGCCGGCACCGTGCCCGAGCGTGTCGTTGACCTCCTTGAAGTGGTTGACGTCGAGCAGCAGCAACGCCACCGGGTGCCCGTGCGCGAGCTGGCGCAGCGCCTCGTCCCCCCGGGAGAGCAGGGCGCTCCGGTTGGCCAGCCCGGTGAGCGGGTCGTGCACCGCGTCGTACGACGACCGCGCGGTGACCCGGCGCAGCTCCCGATGGGTCGCCGCGTCGTGCAGCGCGGCGGCCAGGGCGTCGGCGAAGGCGGTGAAGGCGTCCTGTTCGGAGTCGCTCGGTCCGGTCGAGCCGGCGAAGCGGATCCGCAACTCGCCGACGCGGGTCGCGCCGACGGCGAGGGTACGGACCAGCTCGTGCCCGACGGTCGGCACGGGCTCCGGCGGGTCGCACTCCCGCTCGGTCACCTGGCCCCCGGCATCCCCCCGGTACCGCCACCACCGGCCGTCGCGCCGGGCCACGTGGACGTCGACCCGCGCGGCCCGGAAGAGGGTGAGCGCACCGGTGACTGCGGCACTGGCCGCGCCGCGCTCGTCGAGCTGGTTGAGGGTCCCGGTGGTTTCGGCGAACGTCCGCCAGGTGCGCCGTTCCTCCTCGGCGCGCAGCCGGTGGCGGTAGGTCTGCTGGAGCAGCCAGCACGGCGGCGGCAGGAGCAGCAGCCAGCGCGGATCGAGGCGGATCAGCGCGATCACCAGCAGTCCGACCACGACGTTGCCGACGAACATCAGCAGCTTGCCGCGGAGCGCCGCGAGCAGCGGCGGCGCGACGGTGGCACCGTGCCGCAGGGCGAGCGCCAGGCCGCCGAGCACGGCACTGGCCAGCAGGTAGGTGGCCGCGCCGGCGAGCAGGGCGAGGGCGAGGGCCGGGGTGGGCGGGGCCAGGAACGGCTGCCCGAGGGCGGCGGTGACCACCACGGCGGTGGCGGTGGCGGTGGTGACCGTGGCGACTATCCGCACCAGTTCCACCAGGGAACGCCGGTCGGTCAGCAGCGACAGCAGCCCCCAGGTGAGCGCCGTGCCGACCAGCGCGGCGGCCGGGAGCCAGCCGGCCGGGGCCAGGTAGAGGGAGACGATCAGGGCGGCCTCGCCCCAGGTGATGCTGACCATCCCGGCGGCGGCGCGGAACCGGAGCCGGGCCAGCTGGGCGATGCCGAAGACCGCGACGGCGATCCCGAACCGGGCCAACGGGGGCAGCGGGTCGTCCGGGGAGAGCCGGTCGGGGACGGCGAACCCGGCCCCGGCGGCGCTCAGTGCGACCAGCAGGAGGACCCCGACGAGCAGGCGGACCCGGGTCGGGGTTTCCCGGAGACCGAGCCGGTCCGGCGCCCGGCGCCCCGGATCGGAGCTCACGGTGCCCCTCCGTCCGGCCGTTGTCCGGCCGGTCGGCGGGCCGCCGGTGCGGTCCTGGTCACTGGCGCCCCCTTCCGCGCGCGCACGGCTCGGGGGCTGATGGTCCCCCGGCGGAAGGCTAAGCCAAACCGGGGGACCGCAACAGGGGGCGACGCCCCGGTTCGACCCGGATCATGCCCTCAAGAACGGCTTGCGGTGCTGCTGGCACCCGTACCGAGCGTTCGTCGGGTTTCTACGGTGACGTCGGCCGATCTGTCGGATCAACGACTGCCCGCTCGGTGCCGGTGGTCTCCGTCGACGGCTCCTGGCCCGGGAAACGGTCCGGCAGGCGGCGCAGCCGGGCGTTCATGTTGCGGATCAGCAGCACGGTGGCGGTGCCGAGAACCAGGATGAGGAACAGGCCCATCGGGCCGGCGAGACCACCGGTACGGGTGTCCCCGAAGTTGTTCTGGGCGAGCACCTGCACGGCGGTCAGCATGGGTTCCCTCCGGTCTGCGGACTACGACCAGCGTAGACCCACGTCCGCTCACCTGGCATGGGCCCTCTCCCGGACCCCGGCGAAGAGGTCGGACTCCGGCAGCGCGCTGTCGACCAGCGAACGGGCCAGGATGAAGTCCTCGGTCGGCCAGGCGCGCCGTTGCAGGTCCATCGGCACGTGGAACCAGAAGCCGTCCGGGTCGACCTGGGTGGCGTGCGCCCGCAGCGCGTCGTCGCGGACCGGGAAGTAGTCCGCGCACTCCACCCGGGTGGTCACCCGGGGGCCCTTGTCCTCCCGGTCCTCCCAGCGCTCCAGCCACTGTGCGTACGGCGACTCCAGGCCGGCCTCGACCATCGCCTCGTGCAGGGCGGTCACCTTGCTCTTGGAGAAGCCCATGTCGTAGTAGAGCTTCAACGGCTGCCACGGGTCGCCGAGGTCCGGATAGCGCTCCGGGTCGCCGGCCGCCTCGAAGGCCGCCATGCTGATCCGGTGACACATGATGTGGTCGGGGTGCGGGTACCCGCCGTCCTCGTCGTACGTGGTCACCACGTGCGGCCTGAACTCCCGCATCAGCCGGACCAGCGCGCCGGCCGCCACCTCGACGTCCTGGAGGGCGAAGCACCCCTCCGGCAACGGCGGCAGCGGGTCGCCCTCGGGCAGCCCCGAGTCGACGAAGCCGAGCCAGGCCTGTTCGACCCCGAGGATCGCCCGGGCGGCGTCCATCTCGGCCCGCCGGACCTCGCCGATGTTGGCCCAGATCTCCGGCCGGTCCAGCTTCGGGTTCAACACACTGCCGCGTTCCCCGCCGGTACACGTCACGATCAGTACGTCCACCCCCTCGGCGACGTACTTGGCCGTGGTCGCGGCGCCCTTGCTCGACTCGTCGTCGGGATGGGCGTGGACGGCCATGAGACGCAGTTGCTCTGCCAAAGCCGCACTCCTCGTCTGTGCCCGGCCCCGGACCCCACGGGCCGGGCGGGTGAGCTGCCGATATCTCCATCAGCCCCGGTGAACCGGCTGCCGACCTGTCAGCATGGGCGCTGACCTGCCAACATCGCAGCGTGAACGGGCTGAGAGGATGGACCAGGCCCATTCTTCCCGAAGCCAGTGACGACGACGCCAGGAGATACCCGCCGGTGACCGAGACGCACGCCACAACTACACCGGGTGCACCGGTATTCCCACCCGGCCGGTACGGTCGGCGCCGGGTTCCGGGCCGGCGCCGACCGTGGCTGACCGGAGCCCTGCTGGCCGTCGTGCTCGCCGCCTCCGGACTGGTCACGTTCCGCCTCTACCAGCAGTACGGCGACCCGACCTACGACGCCCAGGTGGTCACCTACACCGACATCACCGACCGGCAGGTGGTGGTGGAGTTCCAGGTCACCGTGCCGCCCGGTGGGTCGGCGACCTGCCTGCTGCGGGCCCGCGACGTCGACGGCGCGGAGGTGTCCCGCGAGGAGGTGACGGTGACCGCCCCGGGCGACGAACGGAGCATCACCGCCCGGCACCGGCTGGCCACCTCGGCCCGGCCCTTCATCGGCGAGGTCGTCCGCTGCTGGGCACCAGCCTGAACTGCGGAAACACTGCCACGCAACGACATCGACCGGTCACCCGGGGTATTCATCGCTTCGGAGCCGGGTGCGGCACTGGTAACTTGGTAGTTCACCTGTCAGCCAGCCCGCACAACCAAGGAGAACGCCTGTGTCCACCACTGGCAACAAGGCGCCCGCCACCTGGCTGTCCCAGGACGCGCACGACCGCCTGAAGGCCGAGCTCGACGAGCTGATCGCCAACCGCCCGGCGATGGCTGCGGAGATCAACGCCCGGCGCGAGGAGGGCGACCTGCGGGAGAACGGTGGCTACCACGCCGCCCGCGAGGAGCAGGGCAAGCAGGAGGGGCGCATCCGCTACCTCCAGGAGTTCCTGCGCACCGCCCAGGTCGGTGAGGCACCCAGCGCCGACGTGGTGACACCCGGCATGGTCGTGACGATCTACTTCGACGACGACGCCGACGACAGCGAGACGTTCCTGCTCGGCTCGCGGGAGATCGCGTCCACCACCGAGCTGACCGTCTACAGCCCGGAGTCGGCCCTCGGGCAGGCCATCCTGGGCGCGCGTTCCGGACAGGCCGTCACCTACACCGCGCCCAGCGGCGCGGACATCAAGGTGACCGTCGTGTCCTTCGATCCCTTCACCGGCTGACCCCGGGGGTCCGGCCATCCGGACCAACGCCCTTTTCCCACGTCCCTGCGCCGGGACGGGTGCCCCGTGCAGCCACCCGTCCCGGCGTTCGGCGTGCCCGGACGACGCGTCACGCCTCCGAGGCCGCGAAGACCTGGTAGCCGTTGGCGCGGAGCGCGCCGATCAGCCTGTCGGAGTGCTCGGCGCCCCGGGTCTCCACCGAGAGCGCCACCTCCACCTCGCCCAGCCGCAGGTGCGGGTGGACCCGTTGGTGCACCACGTCCACCACGTTGGCGCGGTGCTCGGCGATCTCGCCGAGCAGCGAGGCGAGCTGCCCGGGGCGGTCCACGCACCGGACGGTGATCCGCAGGAATCGGCCGGCCGCGGCGAGACCGCGCTCGATCACCCGCAGCATCAGCAGCGGGTCGATGTTGCCACCGGAGAGCACTGCCACCGTCGGCGAGCCCACCTCGACCGCACCGGCGAGCAGCGCCGCCACCCCGACCGCGCCGGCCGGCTCCACCACCTGCTTGTTCCGCTCCAGCAGCATCAGCAGCGCCCGGGAGATGTCCTCCTCGCCCACCGTGACCACCTCGTCGACGAGCGTGTGCACGTGGGTGAAGGTGAGGTCACCGGGACGGCCGACCGCGATGCCGTCGGCGATGGTGCTGAACGCCGGTAGGCGTACCGGCTGCCCGGCCGCCAGCGAGGGCGGGAAGGCCGCCGCCCCGGCCGCCTGCACCCCGATCACCCGTACGTCCGGGCGGAGCGCCCGGACCACCACGGCGATCCCGGAGACCAGCCCGCCCCCACCGACCCCGGTGACGATGGTCCGCACCTCCGGGCACTGTTCCAGGATCTCCAGCGCCACCGTGCCCTGCCCGGCGATCACGTCCGGGTGGTCGAAGGGGTGGATGAACACCGCCCCGGTCTGCTCGGCGAAGGTCTGCGCCGCCACCAGGGACTCGTCCACGGTCGCCCCGACGAGCTGCACCTGCGCGCCGTACCCCTTGGTGGCCGCCACCTTGGGCAGCGGCGCGTTCACCGGCATGAAGACCGTGGCGGTGGTGCCGAGCAGGCCGGCGGCGAGTGCCACCCCCTGCGCGTGGTTGCCGGCGCTGGCCGCGACCACACCCCGGTCCCGCTCCGCCGGGCTCAGCCGGGCGATCCGCACGTACGCGCCGCGCACCTTGTACGAACCGGCGCGTTGCAGATGCTCGCACTTGAGCCAGATGGGTTTACCGAGCGCGGCGGTGAGTGGGCGGGAGGGCTCCAGCGGGGTGGCCCGGGTGACCCCGGCCAGCAGTTCCCGCGCTGCCTGGACGTCGGCAAGGCCGACCAGCTCCGTCATGCCCTGATGGTGCCACCTGCCCCTGGTGGGGGCATCGGGGGCGGCGGGGTCGTGCCGGGGGCCACCGGGTACGGCACCAGCGTCCCGGGAACCATCGGCGCGGCCGGGCGTCCCCGCCCGATCCGGGCCTGCTGGGCGGCCGAGACCCGCCGGATCACCACGATCAGGGTGGCTCCGGCGACGACACAGGCCACCATCGGCACGATGCTCCGGTTCAGTGCCGCCGAGTACTGGTCGGCGTAGTCGAGGAACTCCCGCCGGATGGTCGGGTACGCCGACAGCCGCTCGAACTCCCGCTCCGAGGCCCGCTCCGTCCACCGCTCGGAGACCAGGAAGACCAGCCAGGCCGCCCACCAGACGCCGACCAGCCGGGCGGTGCCCGGACGCCACACGCTTGCCCGGGTGACGTCGGCGACCACCCGGTACGGCACGACGAGGTTGACCAGCGGCACCAGCCAACCGCCGATCGCCCAGCCCGCGCCGAGGCCGGGCGCCGAGCCGGGGAACGCGTCCAGGTTCGCCCGTACCCGGTAGGTCCAGACGATGACCAGCACCACGGCGGTCAGGTAGGCGAGCAGGTAGGGAATGTTCGCGGCCAACTCGACGAACCCGGCGACCAGCAGCGTGTCCTGGTCCTCGGTGCGGGCGGCCCGCTCGGCCAGTACGCGGCCGACCAGCGCGGTGAGGGACGCCAGCAGATAGCACACGGTGGTGGCGGCGACCGCCACCGAGGCGGCCAGACCGACCCCGTGTACCGACCGGGTCGGCACCCCGGGGTTCACCGCCGGGGCGCCGACCGGCGTACCGCAGGTCGGGCAGTCACTCAGCCGAGGCGAGGTCTCGCCGTCGCAGGTCGCGCATCGCATGGCCGACCGTCCTCGCGTGCAGTGTGTCGGGGCCGGACCACACTAGACGATCATGCGGGGGCGGGCGATCCGGTGCCGACGCGCGGGTACCCGGGGGCGTGCCGCGCCCAGGGGGCCTGCATCTCGAACTGACCGGCGACGCCGAGCAGCAGCAGCTCCGAGCCGGGCGGGCCGACCAGTTGCACCGCCACCGGCAGCCCGTCGGGACGCCGTCCCACCGGTACCACCAACGCCGGCAGACCGGCGATGTTCCACGGTGCGGCGTACGGGGCGTACCGGATGCTGGTGCTCATGTTCGACCGCCAGGACCGGCCCGACCAGCTCTGCGCCGCCGGCGGCGCGCTGGCCAGCGCCGGGGTGAGCAGCAGGTCGACCGAGTGGTCGGTGAAGAAGCCGACCGACCGTTCGCGCCAGGCGTCCCGGTCGGCCTGGCGGACGTAGCCCCGGCGCTGCGCCCACTCCCCCAGGGCGACGTGCCGCCGGCTGCGCCGCTGGAGGTGCCGACGCTCCAGGCCACCGGCCCGGACGTCGACGGCGGCCGCGGCGAACCAGGTCGCGATGCCCTTGAGGCCGAGCGCGGCCGGATACACCGGGTCGGCCGGCACGGCGTCGTGCCCGGCGGCGGCGAGCAGCCGGCCGGCGGCGGCGACCGCGTCCCGGTTGGGCTGGTCGGCGGCGATGCCGCGCACCGGCGAGCGCAACGAGACGCCCACCCGCAGCCGCTGCGGTGGCACCAGCTTCTCCTGGGGACGGCCGGCGAGCACCTGGAAGCCCACCGCCGCGTCCGCGACCGTGGTCGTCAGCATGCCGTGCTCGGCCAGCCCGAACCAGTCCTCCGCGCCGAGCTGCCAGGGCACCACGCCCCGGCCGGGCTTGAGCCCGACCAGGCCGCAGCAGGCCGCCGGGATGCGGATCGACCCGAGGCCGTCGTTGGCGTGCGCGATCGGCACCAGCCCGGCGGCCACCGCCGCGGCGGCGCCCCCGGACGAGCCGCCCGGGGTACGGCCCGGATCCCACGGGTTGCGGGTGACCGCCGTCTCGTCGTCGGTCACCGCCCAGAGCCCGAGTTCCGGCATCCGGGTGACGCCCAGGATGACCGCGCCCGCGCCGCGCAGCCGGCGGACCACCTCGTGGTCCTCCTCGGCCACCGGGGTACGCACGGCGGCCGAGCCGCGCCAGGTCGGCAGGCCGGCGACCGGGGTGTTCTCCTTCACCGCGACCGGCACCCCGGCCAACGGGAGGTTGGCCAGGTCCTCCTGCTCGTCGACCTTCTCCGCCTCGGTGATCGCTTCCCCGCCGCGTACCGTCCGGAACGCGGCGAGGTCGGCGTCGGCCCGGGCGATGTGGTCGAGGTGGTCGGCCACCACCTGAGTCGCCGAGACGTCACCCCGGCGTACGCCCCGGGCGATCTGCTTCGCGGTCCCCCCGACCCAGGTCGGCATGATGTCCTGCACGGCCACCCTCCCCAGCCAGCGGTCAGCCCAGCGCCTGCTCCAGATCGGCGAGCAGGTCGTCGACCGTCTCGATGCCGACAGACAGTCGCACGAGATCGCCGGGAACTTCAAGCGGCGAGCCGGCGGCACTTACGTGTGTCATCCGGCCCGGGTGCTCGATCAGGGATTCCACCCCGCCGAGGGACTCGGCGAGCACGAAGAGCCGGGCCCGGTTGCAGATCTCCACCGCGTGCTCCTCGCCGCCGCTGGCCCGGAAGGAGATCATCCCGCCGAACCGGCGCATCTGCTTGGCGGCCACCTCGTGACCCGGGTGGGACGGCAGGCCGGGGTAGATCACCTCGGCCACCTTGGCGTGCCCGTCCAGGTAGGCGGCGATCCGCTCGGCGTTGTCGCAGTGCCGGTCCATCCGGACCCCGAGGGTCTTGATGCCGCGCAGGGTCAGCCAGGCGTCGAACGGACCGTTGATCGCGCCCATCGCGTTCTGGTGGTAGCGGAGCTGCTCGCCGAGTTCCCGGTCGGCGGTGACGAGGGCGCCACCGACCACGTCGGAGTGACCGCCGACGTACTTCGTGGTCGAGTGGACCACCACGTCCGCGCCGTGCGCGATCGGCTGCTGGAGGTACGGCGAGGCGAAGGTGTTGTCCACCACCAGCAGCGCCCCGGCGTCGTGGGCGACGGCGGCGAGGGCGGCGATATCGGCGATGCCGAGCAGCGGGTTGGTCGGCGTCTCCACCCAGACGATCCTCGTGCTGCCCGGACGGATGGCGGCCCGCACCGCGTCCGGGTCGGAGACCCTCGCCGGGGTGTAGTCCAGCCCCCAGCGCTCCGCGACCCGGGCGAAGAGCCGGTAGGTGCCGCCGTACGCGTCGTCCGGGATGACCACGTGGTCACCCGGCTTGCAGACGGCGCGCAGCAGGGTGTCCTCGGCGGCCAGGCCGCTGGCGAAGGCGAGGCCGACCGGACCGCCCTCGAGCGCGGCGAGGCACTCCTGGAGGGCGTCCCGGGTCGGGTTGCCGGAACGGCTGTACTCGTAACCCAGCCGGGGCGCGCCGACGGCGTCCTGGGCGTAGGTGCTGGTCTGGTAGATCGGTGGGATCACCGCGCCGGTGCGGGCCTCCGGGTCCTGGCCGGCGTGGATCGCGAGCGTCTCGAAACCGTGGTTCATTCCCGAGAGGCTAGTGCCCCGGGCCGTTCCGCCGAGCGGGAAGCACGCCGTCCCGGTCCGCGCCGGGACGCCCCGGCCCGGAACCGGCGGCTGTCCGGCCCGGCCACGGCCGCCGGTCCGGGGCACTAACCTGCCCGGATGAGCGGGTGCGTGTTCTGCGGCATCGTGGCCGGTGCGGTGCCGGCGTTCCGGGTGGCCGACGAGGCGGACGGGGTGGCGTTCCTGGACACCCGCCCGGTGTTCCGGGGGCACGTCCTGGTGGTGCCCCGGACCCACCTGGTGACCCTGGCCGACCTGCCGCCGGAGTCGCTCGCCGGCTACTTCGGGCTGGTCCGCCGGATCGCCGTGGCGGTCGAGGCGGGGCTGGCCGCGGGCGGCACCTTCGTGGCGATGAACAACCGGGTCTCCCAGTCGGTGCCGCACCTGCACACCCACGTGGTGCCCCGGACGAAGGGGGACGGGCTGCGCGGGTTCTTCTGGCCACGGACCCGCTACGCCGACGACGCCGAGGCGCGCTCGTACGCCGACCGGGTCGCCGCCGCCCTCTGACCTCCCGCACGGTGGGCGAGCGCCCCGCGTCGAGTCGGTCCGGGCCGTCAGGAGGCAGGTGCCGCCCGATCCGGACCCGGGCGGGGGGTGAGCGCGTAACGGGTGATCCAGAGACCGGGGACGGGCTCCTCGTCACCGAGTGCGATGAAGCCGGACGACTCGTACAGGGCCCGCGCCGGCCGGTTGGCCCGGCCGGTGGCGACGAGCACCCGACGGTCGCCGCCGCGGGCCAGTACCGCGTCGACCAGTGCCCGGCCGACGCCGCGCCGGTGGGCGGCCGGGTCGACGACGAGCCGGTCGATGTCGAGCATCGTCGCGTCCTCGGTCCAGGCCACCGCTCCGACCAGCCGGCCAGCGGGTTCCCGGGGTCGACCGGGCTCGTGGATCCGGGCGGGCGCCGCGTCCGGCGGCCCGGCGGGTTCCCGCCCGGCGCCGAAGGCACCGAGCCAGTGCAGCGGCGCGGCCCGCAGGTCGGCGAGGGTCTCCCGGAGCGCGGGGATGCGGTCGTCACCGATCAGCGCCGCCTCCACCGCGTACGCGGCCCGCTGCACCCGCAGCACCTGCTCCGCGACCGTCCCGTCCGTGCCCGGTGTCATGTCCCTGATGTCCATCGCAGGACATCGTGGCAGCAACGGGCCCCGGGTGGGGCGTCACCACCACGATCGACGCGGATCGGCCCTCCGGGCTCCCGACAGCGGACCGTGGAGGTCTGATCATCGGGCGGACGGGTAAGGACGCAGGGCCCGCCGGCGTTGCAGGATAGACAGATACGAGAGGAGTCACCGTGTTCCTGCGCCGCATGAAGGCCGAAATGATCACGCCCGACCAGGCCCTGCCCGGCCGACCGATCGCGATACCGGTCGGCGACCGCCACGAGGTGCTCGGCACCCCGCTGAAGGGTCCGTTCCCGGAGGGCACGCAGGTGGCCGTCTTCGGGATGGGCTGTTTCTGGGGCGCGGAGCGGCTGTTCTGGGGCCTCCCCGGCGTGTTCACCACCTCCGTCGGATACGCGGGCGGCTACACCCGGAACCCGACGTACGAGGAGGTCTGCTCGGGACGTACCGGGCACGCCGAGGTGGTCGAGGTGGTCTACGACCCGTCGACGATCGCCTACGAGGACCTGCTCAAGGTCTTCTGGGAGAACCACGACCCAACCCAGGGCATGCGCCAGGGCAACGACGTCGGCACCCAGTACCGGTCCACCATCTACACCACCACCGACGAGCAGCTCGCCGCCGCCCAGGCCGCCCGGGACGCGTTCGCCCCGATCGTGGCCCGCGCCGGACGGGGCGAGATCACCACGGAGATCGGCAAGCTCGGTGACTACTACTTCGCCGAGGACTACCACCAGCAGTACCTCGCCCCGACCAAGAACCCGAACGGCTACTGCAACCACGGCCCGAACGGGATGAGCTGTCCGGTCGGCGTAGCCCGCACCGGCGGCTGAGCCCGAGGGGCCCGTCGGGACGTACGGGAGGGTCCGGCGCGGCGCGGCGCACCTGCTCGCCGCGCCGGTGTCCGGGCCCGCCCCGGCACCCCGGCAGCCGGTGCGAGCAGGCCGGATGCTGGGAGGTTCCTCACAACGAACCGCACTCGCAAAAGGGTCACACCGCGCCTGACGGACCCAGAAGCCCCGGTGATCCACTCCGACTCGCGGAAGGTTGGGCATTGTAGCAACCCATCACCCCGGTAGCTATCAGCTCAACAGGCGAAGCGCACCGTCCTCTGGCAGCATTATTCGGCATGTGCGGACTGGCTGGGGAGTTCCGTCGGGACGGCTCGCGCGCCGACGTCGCGGCGGTGGAGCGGATGGCGGCGACCATGCACGACCGGGGCCCCGACGACAGCGGGGTCTGGTCGCAGGGACCGGTCGCCCTGGGACACCGGCGTCTGAAGATCATCGACCTCTCGGCCGCGAGCGGGCAGCCGCTGGTCGACCCGGCCGCCGGGCTGACCGGCGTCTTCAACGGCTGCGTCTACAACTATCGCGAGCTGCGCGCCGAACTCCAGGCGAAGGGGCACTCCTTCTTCTCCTCGGGCGACACCGAGGTGGTCCTCAAGGCGTACGCCGAGTGGGGTGACGACTTCGTCGACCACCTGGTCGGGATGTTCGCCGTGGCGATCACCGAGCGCGCCACCGGACGCCTCGTGCTGGCCCGGGACCGGCTCGGCATCAAGCCGCTCTACCTGGCCGAGAGCCCCGACCGGGTGCGGTTCGCCAGCACCCTGCCCGCCCTGCTGGCCGGGGGCGGCATCGACACCGCGGTCGACCCGGTCGCGCTCGCGCACTACCTGAGCTTCCACAGCATCGTGCCGCCGCCCCGGACCATCCTGCGCGGCGTGGCCAAGCTGCCCCCGGCCACCGTCCGGGTGTACGAGCCGGACGGCCGGGTCACCGAGCGGGTCTACTGGGACCCGGCGTTCACCCGCCACCCGGACCGGGCCGACTGGTCCGAGCGGGACTGGCAGGACGCCCTGCGGGAGTCGCTCACCACCGCCGTCCGGCGACGCATGGTCGCCGACGTGCCGGTGGGCGTGCTCCTCTCCGGCGGCCTGGACTCCAGCCTGGTGGTGGCGCTCCTCGCCGAACAGGGCCAGCGCGGCCTGGCCACCTTCTCCATCGGCTTCGAGGCGGTGGGCGGACGCGAGGGCGACGAGTTCCGCTACTCCGACCTGGTGGCGAAGACCTTCGACACCGACCACCACCAGATCCGGGTCGCCACCGGCGACCTCGTCCCGCCGCTGGAGGCGGCCGTGGCAGCGATGAGCGAGCCGATGGTCAGCCACGACTGCGTGGCGTTCTACCTGCTCAGCGAGACGGTCGCCCGACACGTCAAGGTGGTGCAGTCCGGGCAGGGCGCGGACGAGATCCTCGGCGGCTACCACTGGTACCCGCCGCTGGCCGGGGTCGACCGGGCCGGAGCCGTCGACACGTACGCGAAGGCGTTCTTCGACCGGGACGCGGCCGGGCTGGCCCGGGTGCTCAACCCGGAGCGACTGGCCGACGGCGACCCGGCGCGGGAGTTCGTCGCCGCGCACCTCGGCCGGGCCGGCGCGCAGACCGCCGTCGACGCCGGTCTGCGGATCGACACCCAGATCATGCTCACCGACGACCCGGTGAAACGGGTCGACAACATGACGATGGCGCACGGCCTGGAGGCCCGCGTGCCCTTCCTCGACCACGAGTTCGTCGAGCTCGCCGCAGCCTGCCCGCCGGAGCTGAAGCTCGCCCAGGGCGGCAAGGGCGTGCTCAAGGAAATCGGCCGCCGGGTGCTGCCCTGGGAGGTCATCGACCGCCCGAAGGGCTACTTCCCGGTGCCCGGCCTCACCCACCTGGAGGGCAAGGTCCTCGACCGGGTCCGCGACGCGCTGCACGCCCCGGAGGCCCGCCGCCGCGACCTGTTCCGCGCCGACTACGTCGACGCCCTGCTCACCGATCCGAACGCCGAACTCACCCCGCTGAACGGAAACAAGCTGTGGCAGCTCGGACTCCTGGAAATGTGGCTCCAGAGCCACGGAATCGACTGACCGTGACCGACACCCTGGCGACCGGGACGGCCCTGACCGAGGGGCAGCGGGCCCGGATGGCCCGGAAACGGGAGCGGGTCGGGCCGGGCGGTGACCCGGTCGCCCCCGGCGAGCCGGGCGGCCGGTCGGCCGACCCGGAGGCGTCGAGCCGGGCCGGCCGCACCGACGTGGTGCTCGACTGCGGCTGGGGGCGGCTGGTCTTCGGCCAGACCTTCGGCGACCCGGCCGCCGTCGCCGACGTGCTCCGCTCGGAGGCCGCCGGATCCCGGGACATCTGCATCTACCTGCGTGATCCGCACGTGCTGGTGTCCCGGCTGCACGACGAGCTGTTCATCGACCCGTCGTTGACCTACCGGCTGCCGCTGAGCCCCGAGGCGGCCCCCGGGCCGGGCCCGATCGGCGGCGAGGCGGCCGGCGGCGCCGGCGCGGACCTGCCGGGACTGCGGGTCCGCCCGCTGCGCGACGCGGCCGACGCCGACGCGGTGAACCGGATCTACGCCAGCAACGGGATGGTCACCGCCCCGGTGGACGTGCTGGTCGCCAACGCCACCACCCCGTCCTTCCTGCACCTGGTCGCCGAGTCCGCCACCGGGGAGATCGTCGGCACGATCACCGGGGTGGACCACGTCGAGGTCTTCGCCGACCCGGACAACGGCGCCAGCCTGTGGTGTCTGACCGTGGACTTCAACCACGCCCCGCCCGGCACCGGCCAGGCGCTGCTGACCGGGCTGGCCGCCCGGCTCGGCGACCGGGGGCGGTCCTTCGTCGACCTCTCCGTACTGGCGGAGAACGTCGGGGCGATCCGGCTCTACGAGCGGCTCGGCTTCTACCGCACCGCCACGCTCTGCGTGAAGCGGAAGAATCCGATCAACGAGCGGCTCTTCCTGCCCGCCATGCCGCCCGGCTACGACGGGCTGAACCCGTACGCCCGGATCATCGCCGACGAGGCGATGCGCCGGGGCATCCGGGTGGAGGTGACCGATCCGGCCTGGGGCGAGCTGCGCCTGAGCACCGGCGGGCGGACCGTCCTGACCCGCGAGTCGCTGTCCGAGCTGACCTCGGCGGTGGCGATGAGCCGCTGCGACGACAAGCGGGTGACCCGGCGGATCCTCGATGCGGCGGGGCTCGCCGTGCCGGCCGGCCGGACGGCCACCGGGGACGACGCGGACGAGGCGTTCCTGGCCGAACTCGGCGCGGTGGTGGTCAAGCCGGCCCGGGGCGAGCAGGGCAACGGCATCACCGTCGGGGTGCGGACGCCGGAGGCGCTGCGGGCCGCCGTCGAGCTGGCCCGGTCGTACTGCCCGGAGGTGCTGGTCGAGGAACTCTGCTCCGGCGAGGACCTGCGGGTGGTCATGATCGATCACGAGGTGGTCGCCGCCGCCGTCCGGCGACCCGCCTCGATCACCGGCGACGGGGTGCACGACGTCACCGAGCTGATCGAGCGGCAGAGCCGCCGCCGGGCCGCCGCCACCGGCGGCGAGTCGCGCATCCCGATCGACGAGATGACCCGCGAGGTGGTCGCCGAGGCCGGGTACGGCATGCACGACGTCCTCCCGGAGGGCACCGTGCTCGCCGTCCGGCGCACCGCGAACCTGCACACCGGCGGCACCATCCACGACGTCACCGGGGAGCTGCACCCGGAGATCGCCGAGGCGTGCGTGGCGGCCAGCCGGGCGCTGGACATCCCGGTCACCGGGTTGGACCTGCTGGTCGTCGCCCCGGACCAGCCGGCGCACGTCTTCATCGAGGCGAACGAGCGGCCGGGGCTGGCCAACCACGAGCCCCAGCCGACCGCCGAACGCTTCGTCGACCTGCTGTTCCCGGGCACCCGGGCACCGCACCGGCTCTGGTCCCCGGCGGGTACGGCATCCTCGACGGCATGACCGAACGCCGTCCCGTCCCGCTCCCGCTCGACCTGGACTACCTGCGCCAGGTGCTGCTGGAACTCCTGGAGATCCCCAGCCCGTCGGGGCGTACCGACCACGTGCAGCAGTACGTGGGCGAGCGGCTCTCCGCCCTCGGCATCGCCTCCACGCTGACCCGGCGCGGCGCGCTGGGCGCCTGCCTGCCCGGCCCCCGGTCGACCGGGGCGGACCGGGCGATCGTGGTGCACACCGACACCATCGGCGGGATGGTGAAGCGGCTGAAGGAGAACGGCCGGCTGGAGCTGATGTCGATCGGTACGCACAGTGCCCGGTTCGCCGAGGGCGCGCACGTGCGGATCTTCACCGACGACCTGGACCGGGTGATCACCGGCCAGGTGCTGCCGCTGAAGGCCAGCGGCCACCGCTACAACGAGGCGGTCGACCTCCAGGGGGTCGGCTGGGAGCAGGTGGAGGTCCGGGTCGACGAGCCGGTGGAGGACATCGCCGGGCTCCGCGCGCTCGGCATCGACGCGGGCGACTTCGTGGCCTTCCTGCCCAATCCGACGATCACCCCGAGCGGCTTCGTCAAGTCCCGCCACCTGGACGACAAGGCCGGGGTGGCGGCGGTGCTGACCGCGTTCAAGGCGATGGTCGACGCGGGCGTCCAGCCCCGGGTCACCGCGCACCTGCTGGTCACGGTCACCGAGGAGATCGGGCACGGGGCCAGCCACGGCCTCGACCCGGACGTCGCCGAGATCGTCTCGGTGGACGCGGCGGTGGTCGCCCCGGGGCAGCAGTCCCGGGAGAACGCGGCGACCCTGGCGATGGGCGACGGGGTCGGCCCGTTCGACTACCACCTGACCCGCAAGCTCGCCTCGATCGCCGCCGAGCACGGCGTCGACCTGGTCCGGGACGTCTTCGAGTACTACCGCTCGGACGTGGCGGCGGCGGTCGAGGCGGGCGCGCACGCCCGGGTGGCGCTGCTCGGCTTCGGGGTGGACGCCACCCACGGCCACGAGCGCACCCACCTGGAGGGCCTGCGCCACCTGACCCAGCTGCTCTGCCTCTACCTCCAGAGCGACCTGGTCTTCCCCGAGTGGGACGCCGAGCCCGAGGGCGACCTCGCCGACTTCCCGTCGCTGGCGGTGCAGCCGGCGTCCGAGGAGGGGCCACGCGAGGGGCCGATCGGCATCGCCGACCCCACCGGCCGGCACGCTCCGGACCCGTCCTGACCTGCGTCGGAAGCGGGTGACGTAAAACCGTTGCCGCCGGAGTCGGGAACTGGATAGCGTGGCGGTACACGTGAAGGGAGGTGATCCGAAGCTTTGTGTAGTTATCGGACTCGTGAGGTGGCTGTCCGCTAGCCGCTGTCCTTGACAGTCGACCGTCCGTCCTCCGGGGCGGGCACAGAAGATCGTCGAGACCGTGTGGCAGCGGTGCGGCGAATCCAGAACAGCCACCCGACCCCCGGGGTGCCGGCCCAGTCCAGCCGGTCCGCGCGTCAGCGCGGAATCCCCGGGGGTCGACCCCTGTACGGAGGGTGTACGTCGTGTCGATGCGCGAGCTGACGGTGCTCGGCACCGCCAGCCAGACGCCGACCCGGCAGCGCAACCACAACGGGTACGTACTGCGCTGGGACGACGAGGTGATCCTCCTCGACCCGGGCGAGGGGAGCCAACGGCAGCTCCTGCACAGCACGGTCACCGTCACCGACCTCACCCGGATCTGCGTCACCCACTTCCACGGCGACCACAGTCTCGGGCTACCCGGAATCATCCAGCGGCTCTCGCTGGACCGGGTCCCGCACCCGGTGGCGGTGCACTTCCCGGCCGGCGGCGCGGAGTACTTCGCCCGGCTGCGGCACGCCACCAGCTTCCACGAGACCGCCGAGCTGGCCTGCGAGCCGGTCGACGCCGACGGGCAGCGGTTCGCCCTGCGCGGCGGCCACACCCTCACCGCCCGCCGGCTGCGCCACCCGATCGAGACGTACGGCTACCAGCTGGTCGAACCGGACGGCTGCCGGATGCTCCCCGAGCGGCTGGCCGCGTACGGCATCGGTGGTCCCGCCGTCGGGGAGCTGCTCCGCGTCGGCCACCTGGACGTCGACGGACGCCGCGTGCGCCGCGACGAGGTGAGCGAGCCCCGACCCGGGCAGCGCTTCGCCTTCGTGATGGACACCGGCCTCTGCGACGCGGTCTACGCCCTCGCCGAGCGGGCCGACCTGCTGGTGATCGAGTCCACCTTCCTGACCTCGGAGGCCGCGCTCGCCGCCGAGGTCGGGCACCTCACCGCCGCCCAGGCCGCCCGGGTCGCGGCCGAGTCCGGGGTACGCCGGCTCGTGCTCACCCACTTCTCCCAGCGGTACGCCGACCCGGCCCGGTTCGCCGCCGAGGCCCGCGAGCACTTCACCGGCGACCTGGTGATCGCCGAGGACCTGGCCACGGTCGCGGTGCCGCCCCGGCGGGTACCCTCGCCCGGGTGACACCCACTCTCCGCCCCGCCGACGCCGCCGACCTGATGGCGGTCGGCGACCTGCACCAGCGGTCCCGGGCCGCCGCCTACTCGTCGTTCCTGCCCCCGGAGGCGCTGGCCACCCCGACGCCGGAGGGGATGGGGCGGTACTGGGTCGAGCGCTGGTCGTACGAGCGGGACGACCACCTGATGACCGTCGCCGAGCGGGACGGCCGGCTGGTCGGCTTCACCTACGTCGGCCCGGACGAGCTGGACGGCGTGGTCGACCCGGACGCGGCGATGCTGCGCGCCATCCACCTGGACCCGGCCGAGCGGGGTCGGGGCACCGGTCGGGTGCTGATGCACGACGCGCTGCACACCATGCGGTCGTGGGGACGGAGCCGGGCCACCCTCTGGGTACTGGCCGGCAACACCCACGCCCGGCGCTTCTACGAGCGTGGCGGCTGGGCCCCGGCCGGCACGGTCCGCGACGAGTCCTTCGGCCCGGTCACCGTCCCGCAGCTGCGCTACGTCCGCCCGCTCTGAGGCCGTCGGCGCCGACCCGGGCGCGGGTGAACGTCGCCGGGGGCCGGGACCAGCGCGGTCCCGGCCCCCGGCGCGTCGGTTGTCGGTTCAGCGACCGCCGAGGTGGGCCAGCAGGTCCTGCCGGGTGAGCACACCCTTGGGCTTGCCGTCGATCAGCACCAGCGCGGCGTCGGACTTCTCCAGCAGGGCCACCGCCTCGCTGACCGGTTGCCCGCCGCCGACCATCGGCAGCGGTTCGCCCATGTGCCGCTCGATGGTGTCGTGCAGGTGGGCCTGGCCGGTGAAGAGGGCGTCGAGCAGGTCCTTCTCGGCGATCGAGCCGGCCACCTCGCCGGTCACCACCGGCGGCTCGGCCTTGAGCACCGGCAACTGCGAGACGCCGTACTCGCGCATGTAGTCGATGGCGTCCCGGACCGTCTCGGTGGGGTGCACGTGCACCAGCTCGGGCAGGCGCGCCGGCTTGGCGCCGAGCGCGTCGGCGACCGTCGGCTCGTCGCCGCTGGCGGACAGGAAGCCGTACCGGGCCATCCAGGTGTCGTTGAAGATCTTCGACAGGTAGCCCTTGCCGCTGTCCGGCAGGAGCACCACGACCACGTCGTCCGGGCCGGCGGCGCGGGCCACCTCCAGGGCGGCCACCACGGCCATCCCGCAGGAACCGCCGACGAGCAGCCCCTCCTCCCGGGCCAGCCGTCGGGTCATCTCGAAGGACGCCTTGTCGGAGACCTCGATGATCTGGTCGGCGACGGTCCGGTCGTACGTCTCCGGCCAGAAGTCCTCGCCGACCCCCTCGACCAGGTACGGCCGACCGGTGCCGCCCGAGTAGACCGAGCCCTCCGGGTCCGCGCCGATCACCTGCACCCGGCCCTCGGAGGCCTCCTTGAGGTAGCGGCCGATGCCGGAGATGGTGCCGCCGGTGCCCACCCCGGCGACGAAGTGGGTCAGCCCGCCGTCGGTCTGCTTCCACAGCTCGGGGCCGGTGGTCTCGTAGTGCGAGCGCGGGTTGGCCGGGTTGCTGTACTGGTTGGGCTTCCACGCGCCGGGGATCTCGCGGGCCAGCCGGTCGGAGACGTTGTAGTAGGAGCGGGGGTCCTCCGGGGCGACCGCCGTCGGGCAGACCACCACCTCGGCCCCGTACGCCCGCAGCACGTCCTGCTTGTCCTGGCTGACCTTGTCGGGGCAGACGAAGACGCACCGGTAGCCCTTGAGCTGCGCCACCAGGGCCAGCCCGACGCCGGTGTTGCCGCTGGTCGGCTCGACGATGGTGCCGCCCGGCTTCAGGAGGCCGGCCTGCTCGGCGTCCTCCACCATCCGCGTCGCGATCCGGTCCTTCACCGAGCCACCGGGGTTGAGGTACTCCACCTTCGCCAAGACGGTGGCCTGGATGCCGGCGGTGACGTTGCGGAGCCTCACCAGCGGGGTGTTGCCGATCAGCTCGACGACGTTGTCGTAGTACTGCACCTCGTTGTGCCCTTCTCCTCCGGTGCCGGCGGCGGCGCCGGACGACGTTAGGTCGTCGCCCAGGGTACGTGGCGTCAGGACAGGACACTCCCAGGGACCACGGACGCGCGGCCGGCCTCCCACTCCAGGAACCGTTCCGTCTCGGCCAGCACGCTGCCGGCCAGCCAGGTGACCATCACCGCGTCGTCGACCAGGCCGAGAACGGCCAGGAACATCTCCGGCACCACGTCCATCGGGGAGACGACGTACGCCGCCGCCGCGGCCATCAGGGCCAGCCGGAGGCCACCGTCGTACTCGCCGCGCGTGGTGGCCTTGATCATCCGGGGCAACGCCGCCATCCGGGCGCCCAGGGACGGACCACCCCGTGCCCCGGACATCAGTGCTCGGGCCAACGCGGCGAATGCCGCACTCCGCTTCAACGTCCTCGCCATGTCAGTGCCCCTCTCTCCTCGACCAGGGTGCCGGGCCGACGCAACCGCCACCGGTGCCGCGCGGCGGCCGGGTCGTCGACCCGGACGGCCGGCGGTCGATGGATGACGTACCCAGAAAGTCCCGCCGGCAGGCACCGGAGCGCCATCGCGGGGACAGCGACGTGTCGCTGTCGCGCGGTACTGTCGGCTCATGGAGGAGGTGACCGGACCCGTCGTGCCGACCGGAACACGCTGGCGACTCGCCCGGCAGGTCGCCCGCTTCACGGCGATCGGCGCGGGGGCCACGGCGGCAGCCTTCGTCACCACGACCGGGGTCCTCCTCGGCCAGGCCAAACAGGCCCGTCGGACGATCCCGATGGCCGAGGCGCCCCCGCCCCGCTGCGACGGCGTCTACGGTCCCAAACTGCCCGGTCCCCCGTTGACCCTGGTGCTCCTCGGCGACTCCTCCGCCGCCGGCTACGGCGTGCACCGGCGCCGGGAGACCCTTCCCGCGCTGCTCGCCACCGGCCTGTCCCGCCGGTTGCACCGACCGGTGCGGTTGCGCCGGTTCGCCGTCGTCGGCAGCCTCTCGGCGGGGCTGCGCCACCAGGTCGAGGCCGCCCTGGAGCAGCAGCCGGACGTCGCGGTGATCATGGTCGGCGGTAACGACGTCACCAACCGCACCCCGCCGGCCGTGGCGGTCCGGTTCCTGACCGACGCGGTCCACGACCTGCGCGCCGCCGGCGCGGAGGTGGTCGTCGGCACCTGTCCCGACCTCGGGACGATCCAGCCGATCCCACCGCCGCTGCGCTGGCTGGCCCGCCGCTGGGGCCGGCAGCTCGCCGCCGCCCAGACGGTGGCGGTGGTCGAGGCCGGCGGCTGGACCGTCTCCCTCGGCGACCTGCTCGGCCCCCGGTTCGCGGCGGAGCCGGGCCGAATGTTCGCCTGGGACCGGTTCCACCCGTCCGCGGAGGGGTACGCGGTGGCCGCGTCCGTGCTGCTGCCGACGATTCTCTCGGCACTCGGCGGGGCGCCGGAGCGCCAGCCGGCGCTGGCCCGGGGCGAGGGCGTGCGGTCGCTGCCGCAGGCCGCGCAGGAGGCTGTCCGGAACCCGGGCACCGAGGTGAGCGGGACCCAGGTGAGTGGGCGCGACCGGGGTCCGGCCGGGCGCTGGGCGCAACTGCGACGGCGGGCCTTCGTCGCGGTCGGCGCGCTCCCCGCGCACGCGGGCCAGCCGGTGCCGCACCGCGCCGCCGACCCGGTCCGGGCGCCCGGCGACGACGTGCTCCGCCCGGCGGGGAGCCCGGAGACAGCCGACACGGTCCGACCGGCCGGGGGTACGGAGACAGCAGTGGAGGGACGAGCATGAGCGAGCGGAACACCCGCACCGATCGGGCGGCCCGGATGGGCCGGCTCGCGGCTTTCTCCCTGCTGGCCGGCACCATCGGCGGCGCGGCCGTCCTGGCCGGGGAGGCGATCGTGGCCCGCACCCGCCGCTACGCCGAGCCGGAACTCGGCCTCGCCCTGCGGGCGACGGTGGGGCGGGCGGACGCGCCCCCGCTGCGGCTGGTCCTGCTCGGGGATTCGGCCTCCCTCGGGGTCGGCGTGCAGCAGTTCGGCGAGACGGTCGGCGGCCAGCTGGCCCACCTGCTCGCCGAGGGGCCCACCGGCCGGCGGGTGCACCTGTCCAGCGTGGGTGTCTCCGGGTCCCGCTCCACGGACCTGACCACGCAGGTGGCTCGGGCCCTGCTCGGGAGCCGCCCGGACGTGGCGGTGATCCTGATCGGGGCGAACGACGCGACGACCCTGCGCCGGCCCTCCGACGCGGCGGCGTACCTCGGTGGTGCGGTCCGCCGGCTGTGTGACGCCGGCGTGGAGGTGGTGGTCGGCACCTGCCCCGACCTCGGTGCGGTCCGGGCGGTCGCCCCGCCGCTGCGTCAGGTGATCGGTTGGTCCGGTCGGCGCACCGCACGGGCACAGACCGTGGCGGTGCTGGAGGCCGGCGGCACGGTGGTGGATCTCGCCACCGAGACCGGAGCGGTCTTCCGGGCCGACGCCGGGACGCTCTGCCACGACGGGTACCACCCCTCCGCCGACGGCTACCGGGTCTGGGCGCACGCGCTGCTCCCGGCGGTGGCCGCTGCCGCGGCCGTCGCCTCGTCCCGCTGACCGGCGTGACCACGGTCACCCCGGGCCGCTGACCTGCGGCACGGCCGGTCGTGCCGACCTCGGGCCACTACCCGCACAAGTTACCCACGGGTTAACGTTGACGCATGCCGACTGAGCCGTCCCGCGACGCCGTCATCGTCGCCACCGCCCGCTCCCCCATCGGCCGGGCGTACAAGGGTTCCCTCCGCGACGTCCGCTCGGACGACCTCGCGGCGACCATCATCCGGGCCGCGCTGGACAAGGTCCCCCAGCTCGACGCGAACGAGATCGACGACCTCTACCTGGGCTGCGGACTGCCCGGCGGCGAGCAGGGCTTCAACATGGCCCGGGTGGTGGCCACCCTGCTCGGGCTGGACACCGTGCCCGGCGCGACCCTGACCCGGTACTGCGCCTCCTCCCTCCAGACCACCCGGATGGCGATGCACGCGATCCGGGCCGGCGAGGGGGACGTCTTCGTCTCCGCCGGGGTCGAGGTCGTCTCCCGGTACGTCCGGGGCAACTCCGACGGCCTGCCGCCGGAGGCGCAGGCGCTGGTCGGTGGCGGGTGGGAGAACCCGCGCTTCGCGGCGGCCCGGGAGCGTTCGGCCCGGCGGGCGGCCGGCGGGGCGGAGGTCTGGACCGACCCACGCGAAGCCGGCGAGCTGCCCGACATCTACCTGACCATGGGGCAGACCGCGGAGAACCTGGCCCAGGCGTACGACGTGACCCGCGCCGACATGGACGAGTTCGGCGTCCGCAGTCAGAACCTCGCCGAGAAGGCGATCGCCGACGGCTTCTGGGCCCGGGAGATCACCCCGGTCACCACGCCGGACGGCACGGTGGTCAGCACCGACGACGGCCCCCGTCCCGGGGTGACCCTGGAGGGCGTGGCCGGCCTGAAGCCGGTGTTCCGCCCGGACGGCCGGATCACCGCCGGCAACTGCTGCCCGCTGAACGACGGGGCCGCCGCTGTGGTGATCATGAGCGCCCAGCGGGCCGCGGACCTGGGCATCACCCCGCTGGCCCGGATCGTCTCCACCGGCGTCACCGCGCTCTCCCCGGAGATCATGGGACTCGGTCCGGTCGAGGCGAGCCGGCAGGCGTTGCGGCGGGCCGGCATGACCATCGACGACGTCGACCTGGTGGAGATCAACGAGGCGTTCGCCGCCCAGGTGATCCCCTCGTACCGGCAGCTGGACATCCCGGTGGAGAAGCTGAACGTGATGGGCGGCGCGATCGCCGTCGGGCACCCCTTCGGCATGACCGGGGCCCGGATCACCGGCACCCTGCTCAACGCCCTCGACTGGCACGACAGGTCGGTCGGCCTGGAGACCATGTGCGTCGGCGGCGGTCAGGGCATGGCGATGGTCCTCGAACGCCTCTCCTGACGCCGGCCCGCGCTCGGCATCCCCGGCCGGACTCCCCAGCAGATCGCGCCGGGTCGGTCAGAGGGCACTCCGGGTCGCCGTCACCTCGGCGGCGGCCCGGGCCAGCGCCTCGGGCGGCGGCGTCGCGGCGACCAGGTCGGCGGCGACCACCCGGAGCTGGTCGGGCAGGGCAAGGTCGTTCTCCAGCCGGGGAACGGTGCGCCGTGGCTGGCCCTCGGCGTCGGCGGCCAGGTTGGCGACCTCCTGCACGCACCGGTGCACCAGGTCGGCGCGGGAGACGTTGCCCTCGGCGGCCAACGCGGCCCAGCGCGGCGGCTGCCAGTGCCCGACCTGCCGGACCAGGGCCTCCACCGCCCGGTCGAGGGCGGCGCCGGAGGTCGGATCGCCGGCCACCGGCTTCACCGGGCCCCGGCCTGTTCCACCGGGTGAGCCCCGGTCTGCGCGCTGTTCACCGGAGCGAGTCTACGGTCGCGCCGACCGCCACGGACCCGGTCGGCCCCGCCGTTTGCTCGGGTCGGGCGGGTGGTGGACCGGAGCCGGTGCACCTCGGCGGGGACCGGCGCCCGCCCCCGCCGTCCAGGGGCGGACCAGCAGGCCTTCCGTGGACCGCGTCCGCCACGACGACGGGCGCCCGCCCCCTGCGGAGGGGGCGGGCGCACCGGTCGACCAGCTGCTGACTGTCTGATCAGTCGTCACCCTGGAAGTAGCTGAGCATGCGCAGGATCTCGATGTAGAGCCAGACCAGGCTGACCAGGATGCCGAACGCGGCCACCCAGGAGTAGCGCTGGGGCAGCCCCATCCGGACGCCCTCCTCCACCTCGTGAAAGCTCAGGATGAAGCTGAGCGCGGCCACCACGATGCAGACCAGGCTGAAGCCGATGGCCAGCGGGCTGCCGTCCCGCAGGCCGGTGTTGACCCCGAACAGCGCCAGCACCAGGTTGATCAGCATCACCGCGAAGAGGCCGACCATCACCGCGATCATGCCGCGCACGAACTTCGGGGTGGCCCGGATGACGCGCGCCTTGTAGAGCATCGCCATCAGGAAGAACACGCCGAAGGTGGCGGTGGTGGCCTGGAGCACGATGCCGTCGTAGAGCGACTCGAAGGCCTTGCTCACCATGCCGACGAAGACACCCTCGACGACCGCGTAGGTGATGACGAGCGCCGGGTTGGCCATCCGCGAGAACGAGATGATCATCCCGAGCACGAGGCCGACGACGGCGGCGCCGATCCAGGCGACGCCGACCAGCGCGTCGGGCACCAGCACCCAGGCAGCCGCGGCGGAGGCGGCGAGGATGCCGAGGAGCACGACGGTCTTGACCACGACGTCGTCCAGCGACATCGGCGTCACGGTGGGCGGTGCGGCCGGGTAACCGGGGGCCGCCGGGTAGCCCGCACCCGGGTACTGCTGGGGATAACCGGGCTGCCCGTGGGGCCCGGCCGGGGCGTACCCGGCCGCCCGCTCCCGCTCAGCCGCCTGGCCGAGCCGGGCGAGCACCGGGTTCGAGGTCTTCACTTTCAGCCTCCCTCAGGGGGTCGATGCACGGTGAACGTGCCTGTCCAGGGTAAACCGCCGGCCCGACCTCTTGGTGATCACCATGCTGAAGGGAAGCTGAGAGTCTGGTGCCCGGGGCGGGGGTCGAACCCGCACGCCTTGCGGCAGCCGCTTTTAAGGCGGCCGTGTCTGCCTTTCCACCACCCGGGCGGGTGACCACCGGCGCGTCGACACGCGGCGGTGCAGTGTCACGGTAGCCGGTCTCGCCGAACCCGGCGTACCCCGATACCACTGCGGCACTATGGTCGAGGCCGTGAGCAGCGCAGCCTGTACCGACCAGGACGCCGGGCCCGGTCGGGAGCCCAGCCCGGAGGCCCCGGCGGTGCCCCGCTCCCGGCGGGCGCGGCTCGTCGCCACGCTCCACCGGAACCGGGTGGACCTGCTGGCGGGTCTGGGCTTCCTGGTCCTCGCCGGGGTGCTCACCCACGGGCTCTGGCCGAACCCGTCCGGTCGGGTACTGGCGCTCAACCCGGCGGACCAGACCCTCTACGAGTGGTTCCTGGCCGTCGACTCACGCGCGTTGCTCGGCGACTTCAGCCTGCTCAGCGACCGGCTCAACGCACCCGACGGGGTCAACCTGATGGCCAACACCACGGTCATCGCGCTCGGGATGCTCCTCGCCCCGGTCACCCTGCTCTTCGGCGCGCCGACCACCTTCGCCCTGCTCGCCGCGGTGAACCTGGCCGGCACCGCGATCGCCTGGTACGCGCTCTACGTCCGGGTGCTCGGAGCCGGTCGGCTGGCCGCCGCCCTCGGTGCCGGCCTCTGCGGTTTCGGGCCGGGCATCGTGTCGCAGACCAACAGCCACCTGCACATGACCGCGCAGTGGCTGGTTCCGGTGATCGTCTGGCTGGTGGTCCGGATGGTCCGGGCCGCCGACCGGCCCCTCCGGGACGGCGCGGGTCGGGACGGCGGTCGGCGGAGCGGGCGGGACGGTGCCGGCGGAGCGGACCGGCGGATGCTCGTCTCGGCGGTGGGGCTGGCCGTCGTGGTGACCGTCCAGGTCTTCGTCGGTGAGGAGGTGCTGTTCCTCGCCGCACTCACCCTGGCGGTGATGACCGCCGCCTACGCCGCCGTCGACCGGCGACTCGCCCGGCGGGCCTTCCCCGGCTTCGCGGCGGGGATGCTGCTCGCCACCGGACTGGCCCTGGTCGTGCTCGCCTACCCGCTCTGGTTCCAGTTCGCCGGGCCGCAGGGCGTGGCCGACGGGATGTTCAGTCCGTACTACTTCTCGGCCGATCTGACGAGCTGGTGGACGTTCTCGCCGCTCTCGCTGGCCGGCGACGACGCGGCGGCCCGGCTCACCACCGGTCCCGCCGAGTACAACACCTTCCTCGGCTGGCCGCTGCTGCTGGTCGGCGCGGCCTGCGCGGTCTGGCTGCGCCGTCAGCCGCTGGTGGTCGCCTGCGTGGCCGGCGCACTGGCGATGGGCGCCCTGTCGCTCGGCCCGGACGTGGTGGTCGACGGTGAGCGGACCGGGGTTCCGGGACCGTTCCGGTTCCTGCTCGACGTGCCGGTGGTGGACGGCGCGCTGCCGATGCGCTTCGCGTTGGCCGTGCTCCCGCTGCTGGCCACGGTGCTCGTGCTCGCCGTGGACCGGGCCGGGCGCCAGGGCGGCCGGTGGCGGGTGGTCGTCCCGGCCGCCGTCGTGGCGGCGCTGCTGCCGGCGGCACCCACCCCCCTGGCCACCGAGGACCGGCCGCCGGTGCCGGAGTTCATCACCGCCGGGCACTGGCGTGACTGCGTACGACCGGGCGGAGTGCTGGTCCCGGTGCCCGCGCCCACCCCGAGGGAGCCTTGGCCGATGCGCTGGGCGGTGGCGGCGGACGCGGCGTTCGCCCTGCCCGAGGGGTTCTTCATCGGGCCGTACGGACGCGACGGGACGGCGGCGATGGGCACCTACAAGCAGCCCACGTCGGCGCTGCTGGCGGAGGTGGCCCGGCACGGCGAACAGCCGGTGGTCAGCGAGGGTCAACGCCGGCAGGCCGCCCTGGACGCCGACTTCTGGAACGCGTCCTGCGTGGTCCTCGCCGCGAACGAACGGCACGCGGAGAGCCTGCGCGGCACGCTGGAGCAGCTCTACGGACCGGCGACCCGGGTGGCCGACGCGTGGATCTGGCGGCCCTAGGCATCTGGGCGGCAGGGCCCCTGCCACGGTGACAGGGGCCCTACCGTCACAGCTCAGGCGTGGGGGGCGCCCACGGGCTGAGAGGCCTCGACGAACTCCTCGCGCGGGTCGTGCAGCTGGCCGAGCGCGACGACCTCCCGGCGGAGGAAGAACGCCAGCGTCCAGTCGACCACCACGCGCACCTTGCGGTTCAGCGAGGGGATCCGGCTCATGTGGTACGTCCGGTGCATGAACCACGCCGGCCAACCGGTCATCTTGATGCCGTACACCTGGGCGACGCCCTTGTACAGGCCGAGGCTGGCCACGCTGCCCGCGTGCTTGTGCCGGTAGTCGACCGGTTCCCGGCCCCGGATCACCGCGACGATGTTGTCGGCCATCCGGGTGGCCTGCCGCACCGCGTGCTGCGCGCTCGGCGAGCAGTACGTCCCGGGCGGGCCGGTCAGGTCGGGCACCGCCGAGCAGTCACCGGCCGACCACGCGCCCTCGACGATCCGGTCGCCGTCGACCACCTGGAGGGTGGGCAGGCAGGTGACCCGACGCCGCTCGTCGCGGGGCAGGTCGGTGGCGTCCAGCAGCGGCGACGGCTTCACGCCGGCCGTCCAGACGAGGGTGTCGGAGGCGAAGCTGTCGCCGTCGGAGAGCTTGACCACCCCGTCGACGCAGGACTCCAGACGGGTGTCCAGCCGGATGTCCATGTTCCGCTTGAGCAACTGCTGCACCGTGTACGCGCCCATGTCCCGGTCGACCTCGGGGAGCACCCGCTGGGTCGCCTCGACCAGCACCCAGCGCATGTCCTCGGGGGTCAGCTCCGGGTAGTACTTCAGCGCGTCCCGGGCCATGTCCTCCATCTCGGCGAGCGCCTCGATGCCGGCGTACCCGCCGCCGACGAAGACGAAGGTCAGCGCGCGACGGCGGACGTCCGGGTCGGTGGTGGCCGCCGCCACGTCCAACCGGTTCAGCACGTGGTTGCGCAGGTAGATGGCCTCACCGATGGTCTTGAAGCCGATCCCCTGCTCGTGCAGACCGGGGATGGGCAGGGTCCGGGAGACCGAGCCGGGAGCGACGATCACGTGGTCGTACCGGATCTCGCGCACCGGGCCGGTGATCGGCTGGACCGTGGCGATCCGGCGGGAGTGCTCGATCCGTGTCACCGCACCCGCGACGATGGTGCACTTACGCAACTCCCGCCGCAGCGGCACCACACTGTGCCGGGGAGAGATGTTGCCCGCCGCCGCTTCCGGGAGGAAGGGCTGGTAGGTCATGTGCGGCTGCGGGTCGACGACGATGACCTCGGCCTCACGTGAGCTCAGCTTCTTCGCCAGGCGCAGGGCCGCGTACAGCCCGACGTGGCCGGCGCCTACCACAAGGATCCGCTTCGGATTCACGTCTTCTATCTTTCCCCGCCCGGTCGGGGTAATCCTGTTCGCGCCCCTTCTCTGTGACGCAGAACCCGCCTGTGACCTGCACGACCATCGGTCCCGGCCGGTGTCACCGGCGGCGCAGGAGCCACCCCAGCACCGCCGTCACCGCGACCGCGACCGCCAGCCCGCCGATCGTCACCGGCAGCGCCCCCCGCTCCCCGCCGACCCCGGCGAGGGTCAGCAGCAGCACGCTGGCGACCCCGGCGGCGAGGATCACCCCGCCCGCGCGGACCAGCCAGCGGACCACCAGCGCCGGGTCGACCACGGCGTCGTACGGCAGCAGCGCGGCCAGGGCGCAGAGGGTGTGCCCCAGGTAGAGCAGGGCGGCCAGCAGCAACAGCCGCCACAGCCCGATCGGCTCCCCCTGGTTGAACGTGCCGTGCAGCCAGCCACCCACGGCGACCAGGGCGGCGAACGTCGGCCAGAACCGGCGCGGCCCGAGCGCCGGCAGCAGCGCGGTGACCAGCAGCGCCGGCAGGGCGTCGCCGAACCAGACGTCGACGGGGAACGCCACCGTGAAGCCGACCAGCACGGTGAGGAAGACCCCGGCCCGGACCAGGAACGGCACCAGAGTGGCCCGGCGGGCCGCGTGCCGCGCCGCGCGCACCCGGTCGACCACCCGCCGGACGACCGTCGTCATCGGGACTGCCTCTCGTTCACGACTGCGGGACTCCGCTGCGCCGCGTTCCTCGCGCTCACCGGAGCCACCCTTCGTTCCCGACTGCGGGACTCCGCTGCGCTGCGTTCCTCGCGCTCACCGGAGCCACCTTCCGTTCCCGACTGCGGGACTCCGCTGCGCTGCGTTCCTCGCGCTCACCGGTTACCTGCCCGGGGGGCGGTGGCGAGGCGGGCCACGTCCCGGAGCACCTGGTCCAGGCTGCCGGCACCGGCCCACCGCACCACCGGCACGCCGTGCTCGCGCAACTGCTCGATCATCACGTCCCGGTCCAGGCGCCAGAGCCGGAACGCCACCTCGGCCCAGTTCCGCCGTCCCCCCGGCGGGGGGAGGTCGGTGGGGAGGGTGTCCACCGCCACCACGAACCGACCGGAGCGGGCGAGCTGGGCGAGCATCTGGGCGGACCGCTCCTGCAACAGCGGCGTGAGCACCACCACGAGCGCGTCCGAGGAGAGCAGTTGCGGACCGAAGACCTGGTCGTCCGCCTCGTCCGGCCACGACTCGGCACGGACGTCGAGCAGCCATTCCAGCACGGTGAGGTACTGCCGGCGGCCGGTGGCGGGACGCAGCCGCCGGGCGGTCGGACCGAACTCCAGCATCGCCACCCGGTCACCCCGGTGCAGGTAGTGTTCGCCGATCGCGGCGGCGGCGCGGACCGTGGTGTCCAGCACCGAGGCGGCGCCGTCGATCCCGCCGGAGCGTCCCGCCTCGGCGAGCACGTCGAGCAGGAGCACCACCTCGGCGTCGCGGTCGGAGAGGGTCGCCGCGACGTGCAACTGCTTCGTCCGGAGCGAGACCCGCCAGTCGATCCGACGGAGCCGGTCACCGGGGGTGAACACGCGTACCCCGGCCAGCTCTCCCCCCTCGCCGGGGCGGCGGGAGTGGTGCGCGCCGACCAGGCCGGCGGCCCGGGGCATCGCCTCGACCGCCTCGAACGGCTCGGTCTTCGGGTACACCGTCACCCGGGCCGGCTCGGCCACCACCACCCGGGAGACCAGCAGCCCGTCGGCGGCGGCGGCCCGCACGCCGGCCGGGCCGACCGGGTGCCGGCCCCAGCGCAGCGCGGTGCCGGCCAGCGTCAGGTCGACCGCCTCACCGGCCGGGACGAAGGTCGCGAAGGGACGGTCGGCGGGCCCCTGGCGCGGGGTCTCCACGTCGAACCCGGACCGCTCGACGCGCAGCCACGGCGACACCCGGGTCCGGAGCACCGCCAGGTCGTAACCCGCCCCGTCGGGGTTGCCCACGGTCACCGTCGCGGCGAGGTCGCCACCTTCGACGAGGTGTCCCTCGGCCGCCCCCGGCCAGACCTGCGGCGGCGCGACCGGCCGGCGGCGCAGCGCGTACGCGGTCCCGAGCGCGAACGGGGCGGCCAGCACCACCAGGTCGACCCGGCCGAGCATCACCCCGGCCACCAGCAGCAACCCGGTGAGCAGCACCGCCCGGCCGAGCGCCCGGGTCGGCACCCAGGCGGTCGGGGTCTGCGGATCCGGGGGCGACCCGGTGGGCGTACCGGTCAACGTCCGCCCCGACCGGCGGCGTAGCTGGGCAGCGCGCCGCTGGCCGGCACCGGGGTGGCGTCGAGGACCTCGCCCACGACGAACGACGGGTCGACCCGACGCAGCCACATCTCCGGACGCAGGGTGATCCGGTGTGCCAAGGCCGGCACGGCGACGTCCTTGACGTCCTCCGGCACCACGTAGTCCCGGCCGCCGAACGCGGCTCGGGCCCGGGCCAGCAGCAACAGCGCCAGTGACCCGCGCGGCGACGCGCCGACCAGCACGGACGGGTGGTCCCGGGTGGCCGCGGCCAGCTCGACGATGTACCGCCCGACGGAGTCCTCGACCGCCACGTCCTCCAGGGCGGCCTGCATGGAGCGCAGGGTGGTCGCGTCGACCACCGGCTTGATCTCCGCCTCCTCGCGACGGCGGGCCATCCGCCGGCGCAGCACCTCCCACTCCTCCTCGCGTTCCGGGTAGCCGAAGGAGACCCGGAGCAGGAACCGGTCGAGTTGTGCCTCGGGCAACGGGTACGTGCCCTCGTACTCGATCGGGTTGGCGGTGGCGAGCACGTGGAACGGCTCGTCCAGCCGGTAGGTGACGCCCTCCACCGAGACCTGCTTCTCCTGCATCGCCTCCAGCAGCGCCGACTGGGTCTTCGGCGGGGTCCGGTTGATCTCGTCGGCAAGGAGCAGGTTGGTGAAGAGCGGACCCGGCCGGAAGGTGAAGTCACCGTTGCGCTGGTCGTAGAGGAAGGAGCCGGTGACGTCGGCGGGCAGCAGGTCGGGGGTGAACTGCAACCGGCGGAAGTCCAGGCCGAGGGCCTGCGCGAAGCACCGCGCGGTGAGCGTCTTGCCCAGTCCCGGCAGGTCCTCCAGCAGCACGTGCCCGCCGGCCAGGATCCCGGCGAGGACCAGCTCCAGCGCGTCGCGCTTGCCGACCACGACCGAGCCCACCGCGTCGAGCACCGAGCGGGCCAGCCGACCGGCCTCGGCGGGCGTGACGTTCCGGTCCACGTCGTTCATCTCAGATCTTCTCCAGTTCGGCGACGATCGCCGCGAGGTCGCGCGGCGTCGGGGGGCGGCGGCCGGGTGCGGCGAGGAAGGTCCAGAGTCGCTCGCCCAGCAGGGCACGGGCGCGGGCCGGATCGGATTCGCGGGTCACGCCGTGTCGTTGGCGCAGTCGTTCGTCGGCCAGCTCGGTGATCCGGGGCAGGACGACCCGGGTGAACCGGTCCGGCTCGCTGGTCGCCCAGTGCAGGGGCAGGGCCCAGCCGTCGACGGCGGCCCGCAGCGCGTCCCCGGCGGGCGGCGGTTCGTCCTCGCCGGTCACCGCCGGACCCCGGCGCGACGGCGGCGGGGCGAGCCGGCCGGTGACCGTCCGGACCCCGAGGAGGGCGAGGACCCCGGCCACCAGAACCGGCAACGAGACGGTGAAGCCGATCGCCCGGAGCACGGCGACCAGCACCGCCGTGGCCGCCCCGGTGACCAGCGCGGTCCGCAGCAGCCAGCGCAGCCAGCCGCCCCGGCGGCGCTCGGACCGGACGACCGGTTCGTCCTCGAACCGGAGCAGGTCGTCGATGCTCGCGCCGCCGAGCAGGCCCGGCTCGCTCACGTCGGCACCTCGTCGGCGAAGACGGTCAGCTCGGCCCGGATCCGGCGCAGCGCGGCGCGGGCCTGGTCGCGCATCCGCTCGTCCACGGTGCGGGTGTCGTACCGGGCGGACCGGTAGACGTGGGCGAACTCGGCCAGCACGTCGGCGCTGACGATCGCCGGGACGCCACTGTCGTTCTCCCCCCGCAGCAGGCGGGTGACCAGGTCGGTCGGGGTGTCGCCGGCCCGCCGGGACACGCCGGCGGTGGCGGCGGCCTCCTCCAGCCGTACCCAGCAGGCGATCACCACGGTACGGGGGTCGCTGGAGCGGTCGTCCAGCTCGATCAGGCCGGCGTCGAGCGCGGCGACCACGTCCCGGGTGGTCCCCTCGGCCGACGGGCGGGGCCGGGTGGCGGGCAGCCGCCGCCGGTTGATCCGGCGCAGCGCGCCCCGCAGCGCCGTCCAGAGCGCGTAGCCGAGGGCGAGCAGGGCGGTCAGGCCCAGCAGCACGACCGCAGCGGTGGTGACCCAGCCGGGGATGCGCGCCGCGGTCTCCCGGGCGGCCTCCCGGGGTTCGACCGGGAACGACGGGGAGGGCTGGGACTCGGGATATTCCGGAATGAACGGGACATTCTCCGCCGCCGGTGGGATCCGGGTCGCACCGAGCGCGGAGTGCGCGGCGGTGACCGCGGTGACAGCCAGCAGGGCGGCCACCGCCAGGACCGGCCACCATCTGCGCAGCACGCTGAAATCCAATCGTCACCGCCCCGCGCAGTGTCAGTCCACCCCGGCCACCTGCTTCGCCCGGGTGAACACCTCGTCCAGCATCCGTGGTGTGAGCCGTCCGGTGAAGGTGTTCTGCTGGCTGACGTGGTAGCAGCCCAGCAGTTCCGGTACGGCCGTGCCGGACCAGTGTGCCCCATGGCCGAACACCGGTCGCGGGCTGGGCGGCCGGACGCCGTACACCGCACGTAGCGCCGGCCACCACGCGGCCCAGGCGAACGCGCCCAGCGCGACCACGACGCGCAGCGTGGGCCGGATCAGCTCCAACTCGCGGTGCAGCCACGGGGCGCAGGTGTCCCGCTCGTCCGGGGTGGGTTTGTTGTCCGGCGGCGCACAGCGCACCGCGGCGAAGATCCGGGTCGCCCGCAGGGCCAGCCCGTCGTCCCGGGCGACGCTGGTCGGCTGGTTGGCCAGGCCGGCCCGGTGCAGCGCGGCGAAGAGGACGTCACCGGAACGGTCCCCGGTGAAGACCCGCCCGGTCCGGTTGCCGCCGTGCGCGGCAGGGGCGAGGCCGAGGATGGCGATGCGGGCGTCGGAAGCCCCGAGGCCGGGCACCGGGCGGCCCCAGTACTCCTGGTCCCGGAAGGCCGCCCGTTTCGTCCGGGCCACCTCCTCCCGCCAGGCGACCAGGCGCGGGCAGGCGAAACACCCGCTGATCGCGCCGTCGAGGTCGGGCAGGTCGGCCGCCCGCCGGGCGCGGGCGGCCACCTCCTCGGCGGTACGGGGCTCAGCCAAGCCGGCTCCGGAAGAGTTCGAGGGTACGGGCCCAGGCGCTGGCGGCGGCCCACTGGTCGAAGACCTCGGGCCGGTCGTCGTTGAAGAACGAGTGGGCGGTGCCCGGGTAGTCGTGGAGGACGCAGGTGCCACCGGCGGACTCGATCGCCCGCCGGGCGGTCTGCACCCCCTCGGCGGTGGAGGTGCCGTCCGCCTCGGCGCAGTGGATGACCGCCGTCTTGCCGGCGTAGTCGGCCCACTCGGGACGCATCTCCGCCCAGGGCAGCACCGGGTAGAAGCCGGCGGTGGCGACGATCCGGTCGGAGATCGTCGCCGACCAGAGCGCCAGGCTGCCCCCGGCGCAGAAACCGGCACAGCCGATCCCGCCGGTGACCTCCGGACGGTCGGCGAGGTATCCGGCGGCGGCGTGGACACCGGCCGCCGCATCGTCCATCCGCGACGCCGTCATCAGTCGCTTCGCCTCCTGCGCGTCCCCGGTCGGGACACCGTTCTGGAGGTCCGGCGCGAACGCCACGAACCCCGCCTCGGCGAACCGGTCGGCGACCGAGGTGATGTGCGGGACGAGACCCCACCGCTCCTGGATGACGATGACCGCAGGACCGGGCGCACCGCCGGAGGGTATCGCGAGGTACCCCTCGCTCGTCGTACCGTCGTGGCGGTAGCTCACCATCTCGCCCATCGGGCATCCTCCTGGCGGTCAGTCATCGTTGGCTGGTCGCGTGGTTACGTGCCGGTAGCGTGTCATGCGCCGACCGGCCGGGGAAGATACCGGCAGAGTGGGATTCACCTCCTGTTCGACCGCTGCGGCGGCCCGGCGGCTCAGCCGCGCGGCACCAGGCAGAGCAGGTACCCGGTGCCGCCGGGCGGGATGCTGCTGTAGATGTAGTAGGTGGCCCCCACGGCGACGAAGGGCTCACACTGGCTGCCGTCGCCGACCTGCTCCCTACGCTGCCCGTCGACCCGCCCGACCACGTTGTACGCGGCGTCCGGGGAGGAGCAGGCGACCTCCCGCGCCTCGGCGGTCCGGCGCTGCCCGCCCTGCGCGACGTCGGGCAGCGGGGCCAGGCAGTCCCCCACCCGCGCGTCGGCGGTCCGGTCCGGGTTGAGCAGGCGGCCCGCGACGTCGTACCGCAGCCCGACCACCACGAGCACGCCCACCAGCACCGCGACCGCGCCGAGCGTGACCAGCACCCGCAGCAGCGGGTGCCCTCCCCGCCCACCCGGCCCGGCCTCGTCGGCCGGCTCGGCGGCGATTGGCTCGCTGTCGTCGGCCGGCTCGGCGGCGGTTGGCTCGCTGTCGGCGGCCGGTTGCGGATCACCGCTGGTCGGCGTGGGCCCGCCCGCAGCCGGCGTGGCGTCGTCGGCCCGTGGGGCCTCCTCGGCCGGTGCGTCGTCGGCCACCGGAGCGGTGCCCTCGACCCGTGTCGCGTCGTCGGCCGGGGCGGCGTCGGTCCGGCCGGTCGGCCCTCCTCCGGCGCTCTCGTCCTCGGTCGACGCGGGGGGCACGGCCTGCTCGGTCACGGGCGATCCTTCCAGGATGATCGACAGCGGAAACGGTAACCACGTGGCACCGCTCGCGCTGTCCCCCGGAACGTGACCTCCGTCCCTTGTCGGGCCGCCGCCGGTCGACCGGTCGGCTCCACCGGCCTACCGGCTCACCGGGCCGGCACGGACTCCGTCGGGGTCGGCGCCGGTTCGCCGCTCGGGCTCGCCGGATCGCCCGGGGTGGCCGCACCGCTCGGGGTGGCCGGGTCGCCCGGGGTGGCGTCCGGCGTCGCGGTCGGGTCGGCGGGCGGCGGGGCCGTCGTCGGGTCCGACGTACCGAACTGGAACGGGGCCTGCTCCGGGCAGTACGGGTAGGTCCTGCGGATCGACTCGTCGACCGGATCGGCCTCCGGCGCCTGGCAGTAGCCCGGCCAGCCGAGTCGGATCGGGGTGCCGTCCTGGTCGAACAGGCGGGCGTCCCGCACCAGCCGCCCCTCGCGGTCGTAGACGAAGACGTCCCGGATCTCGGAGTACTGGTTGTCGACCGACACCGAGGAGTAGCCGTCGTAGCCGCCCCACCGGGCGCGGCCGTCGAGGGTGGCGGCCCCGACGAGCCCGAAGAAGGCCAGCCCCAGCGACCCGACGAGCACGAGCCGGCGTGGCCACCGGGAGAGCCGGTCCGCGTTACGACCGAGCCAGAGCGAGCCGACCACGCAGCCGGCCAGCAGCACCAGACCGCCCAGGTCGCTGCCACCGAGCCGGGGCAGCACCCCGAAGGGGCCGCCGGTGCTCAGCGCGGTCACCAGCATCGCGGCCAGGTAGGCCCGGACCAGCCACCAGGCCGGACGGAGCAGCCGCAGGTAGTCCGAGGCGGCGGCGTACCCGAGCGGCGGGCCGAGCCGGACGTCGAGGGCACGCAGCCGGGTGCGGGCCCCGAGCGCGAGGCCGGCGACCCGCTGGTCCAGGTTGGGCGTGCTCCGCACCGGGGCGCCGGCGGCGGCCCGCAGCTCGGCCGCGTACACCTCCGGTTCACCGAGCCGGTCGACCAGCGACCCCCCGTCCTCGGCGGCCACCTCGGCGAGGTGCTCCGGCAGGTCCTCGGTCAACTCGTCCCGCTGGGCCGGGGGCAGGTCGGCCAACGCGGCCCGGACCCGCTCGGCGTACGCCGTGATTTCCTGCTCCATGACGGTCATGCCGCCGTCCCCCGATCGTCGAGCAGTGCATCCATGGTGGTGGCGAACGAGCGCCAGAGCTTGCCCGACCGGCGCAGTTGGTCCCGCCCGGCCGCGTTGAGCGAGTAGTACTTGCGGTGCGGGCCGGACTCGCTCGGCACGACGTACGCGGTCAGCAGGCCGGCGGCGAAGAGCCGCCGGAGCGTGCCGTAGACCGAGGCGTCCCCGACCTCCTCCAGCCCGGCCGCACGCAGCCGGCGCAGGATGTCGTAGCCGTAGCCGTCCTCCTCGCGGAGAACGGCGAGGACCGCGAGATCCAGAACGCCCTTCAGGAGCTGGGTGGTATCCACGCGCCGCACACTACTGTGCGATGCGCAATAGCGTCAACCGACGCTCCCGGACACCGGCCGGGAGCAGGCCCGTCCGCCGCCCGAGGATCGGGGACGCTGGGTGGCGGAGCGTCGACGCCGGACGCGCTGCGGCGGAGGCCCGGCCCACCGGACGAGGCCCGGATGGGGCTCGACCGCCCGGCTCCCTGCACGGTCGACTACGCGCTGCGCCGCGACGACGGCCGCACCTTCGCCGCTGACCT